>JASEGJ010000010.1 GCA_030018135.1 Candidatus Hodarchaeaceae archaeon
TCCCAATTTCCTACGTCCCTCCCAAGGAAACGAGGGAACTCAGGGAGCTCGTGAGGCTTCGGACCTATTTGGTGCGAGAGCGGGCTAAGTTCAAGAATAAGATACGGGCTGAGTTGACGAAAAGGAAAATTCGGTTCCTAAGCAACCCGTTCGCCAAGAAGCGTAGGTCTTTGCTGAGGAAGCTTGGGATCAGACAGGTAAGCGAATGCCTTGCAGTCATGAAAACGCTCGACGAGCGAATCAAGCGGATCTCGAAGAAAATCGAAAAGAAATCGGAAGAGAGCGAAGAAGCCAAATTGCTCATGAGCATACCAGGGGGTGAGCTACTTTTCGGCGCTTGCCATTCTATCGGAGATCGGCGATATCTCGAGATTCTCAGACGAGGAAAAGCTCTGTAGCTACGCCGGATTGGTTCCATCCGTGTACTAATCAGGGATCCATCCGAAGATACGGAGCATTAACGAAACAAGGGAGCAAGATGCTTCGATGGATCGTCCAAGAATGTCTTTGGACCCATCTGCGATACGACACACACGTCTCGAGATTCTTCTTCAGACTAGCGCGGAGAAAAGGGAAGAAAGTAGCCGCCGTCGCGGCGGCGAGGAAATTGCTCGTGGCCATCTACTGGATGTTGAGGAACCGAGAAGAGTTTCGCGCTCATTAAGTGGGGCAGGGGCACCTCGGTTATTCGACTGCGGCTTTGACCGCGTGGGTTTGATTGAGGGCCCCAAGCGAAACACCATACTGCGGCCGAGACCGCGAATAGATGTCTGCAGTTATGCCCCAAATTTAAAGGGTGATGCGAAATAAAAAAGTGAAGCGCGGAACGAAAGCGAGGAACTTAACATAGATGTCGAATAAATCCATAGAATGGATAAAATTCTCATTTCATTTCCTCCGTCGCGCAGTGCGCGCTAAGGTCCGCAGGTTGTGAGCTAAATGCCATGACCAGGATGCTACGGTTTTCGTTCGGATCCTTTTTACACTTTGTGTGTGAGCCATAGCGGTTCGCCAAGCCGACGATCGAGGAAATTTTTGGCACATGAAACGGAGTCCTGAGGAGGATCCGAAATGCGTCTGGTCCCTTGGAGCAGGATCGCTTATTGGTTCTGCATCAAATGCGGTGAATGTTGTCGGAGATACAACCCCCCCCAGCCTAACATGGATCGAGGCTTTCCGGCTCACGGCCCGGTTCGGGCGGGAATCATCAAGAACGAGATAGCCCCGACATTCAGGTTTGGGGAGCAGGGATGTCCTACTTTAGCCGGAAAAATGTGCACCCTACAATTCGGATACGTGCAAAGGCTTGGTGCCGGGCAATCCGTTCGGTACCTTCATCGCCCGAGTTATCCCCGAATTCATAGGACTTGGATTGGGTTCGTGCAAATCCCAGCATTGGTCAAACTCGCTCCTACCGAACCCCCGAGAAACTTTTTTGCGATTGGGCCAGCATATCCATCGGCCGGCCATGAGAACGGACCCCAGATCGATCCGAAAAAACGTGGCCAATTCGTTTAATCGATTCTCTTCGTCTGCCCGCAAAAACGGTGCAAAGGGGGAAAACCTGAGCTAATTCCTCCGAACATCCGGCGAACTCCAATCTCGCGTTAACGAGTGAGACTCAAATCGACCTGAACCCGAACTCACCCAATATCCAAGTCTCTTCTTCTTTGCGTTGCTCGGTCCGCCGTCTGCGCTCGAACTCCCGCCGGAGCCGTCTGAACATTTCCTCGACTTCGCGCGCGCCGTTCGAGGGCGTCATATCGAACCTGATCCCTAAGATTCGGCGAGCACCTCGAGCACGTCTGAGTCGAGCGCGGATCGATGAGCGTCCCGTGGATCCGGCCTAGCAAGCATACGCCCCGCATGCCCACAATCGTCCGAGCGCGAGCATCAAACCCGAAGCGCCCACGATGGGTCCAACCTCAGTTCCCTGAACATCCCCGAAACCCCGCACTCGCGCAGAACTCCGGATCGCTGGCCGAAACGACCACCCGGGGTTTCGCTGATGGGTATTCGCCCGCGGCAAAACAGTGAAAAGCCGCTTCACCCCGAACCGTTCAGCCACGTCGAGGGTTTGGTTAATCACCTCGTAGTGCCCTTGAGGCGTGGTGACTTAGACATCGCCGGTCACGATAACGAATTCCTTTTCACCCGAACGTGCCGAATAAAATCCATCACAGAGTAAACGCGCAGAACAGTCGCGCTCCACAACCACTGGTGGGGGAAGTGAGGCGAGTGAAGCTCGAGAATCGTTCGGCCGAAAGCTCGGCGATCAGATGTTGGCCGCCAGCTTGCCGATATAGCCGATACCTATGCATCCTTTCGATAAACGTGGGATGCTTCAGCTTTGGTGTAGACAAAAACTTTACCTCAGATCGCATTCGCTCTATTCGCTTTTGGTTTGCTTCTTTAATAATCTCCTGTAGCGTCCATACGAATCGGCCGGGGAAAACTTCGGCGGATGTGGGAAACCGTTTTCCCCACAGCTAGGACATCACTCTTTGAGGTAAATACCCCGCAATCCGCACATCGCTTCAACCTCATCTGCCCGCCCTTTGAATAAGTGAAATTCCCCGAACTCCCGGATCCCTTCACCGCATCCATCGCCCGCTCCGCCACCCGCTGCGCCGCGGCCTCAGCCTGCTTATAGGAACGAGCCATCTTGATCCTATATCCGGGCGACCCAACGTAGTACATCTCGACCGCAACTCCCGTGCTCTTGACTGAATCGCGGCATCGATCATCGCTTGCTTCAGCTTCTCAACCTCATCGGGCTCGGGGCAATCAAATCCAGGTCTCCAACCACCCTAAAGCTCGGGGATACCACGATCGAAGCAGAATTTTTTTGAATCCAATAGGATCCGAAATTACCTTACTGCATTTTTACTCAATGGCCTCCTTAACGGCGTAAATTCTCGCGTGCAATTTGCCTTCAAGTTTGTACAGTTTGGCGGCGGCCTTGAACCTGCTTCCCTTCTTGATCAGTTGCCTAGGTCCATCGTACTCGTTCGGCATCAACACTAAGTGCCATTTGTCGTCAACAGATAAAATAGCCTTCCCAGGCAGGATCCTTTCGACTTCAAAAGTGTGGATCTCTCGGGGTCTATGCCTGGCAACTTCTACTTCCGCCGGATAAATCCTCTCGCCCACCCTCCTGACTTGATCCTCGTCGTGGAGCCTATCCAACGCTGCCCCTACCGCACCCGGGCTGATGCCCTCGGCCTCTAGCTCTGCGCTCAGCTCCGCGACGGGAACACCTTCACGTCCAGCTCTGAGTGTCCGCATCAGGATGAGCTTGGCCACCTCTTTCACCTCCCTATTGAACCACTTCAACCGCTCCTTCTCCAAGGATTCCAGTTCCAGTTCGATTGAAACCTCGGGTGCTCGACCTTCAATTGGCGCGTACTCCTCGGCTTCAGAAATCACCTCCATCGACATGGGGCTTTCCTTCGGGGCAGGGCCAAATCGTGCGATAGGCTCGAGCTCAAAATTCAAGCTCTTCACTAAGGACTTCATCCGCTCCGCCATTTTCGTGCTCGCCCTGAGGTAGCTCACGTCAAGCGTCCCCTCGGTAGCTAGGATCACAACCCTACCGAACCTCCTCCTTCCGGTCCTTCCCTTCCTCTGGATGTATCTGATCTCACTCGGGACTGGCTCGTAAAAGACGACCAAGTCTACGCTCGGGACATCGAGCCCTTCCTCGCCTATGCTCGTCGCCACAAGCACCTTTAACTCTCCTTTCCTGAATTTTTCGAGCAGGAAAGCTTGCCGCTCTTGGCTCATCCCGGTGTCCCCAGCCCTATCAGCCTGCCCGATGAATCTGGCGGAACTTATCCCGACCTCGGAAAGCCTCGAAACCAAGTGAGAGGATGTATCCCTATATTGGGTGAAGACGATTATATTCGAGGACGGCTTTCCCGAAAGTTGCCCCAGCAAGATGCGCTCTAGGGCATTTACCTTCGGATGCTCTTCCAAAGAATCTAGGATTTCGTAAACCCTTCTAAAAGTCAGACCGGAGGCAATTGCTCTGTGGCTAAGCTTTTCGCTTTGCTTAACACGCTCCAGGAAACATTTGAGCGCGTATGCGCCCTGGCTTTCCAATAGCTCTAGTGCATGAAAGAGCGTAAGCGCAGTGGATTGCAGGGCGACGATGCTATAGAGCCGCCTTCGCTCTTCTTCCAGTGGTGTTTCTTCTATTCTATATCTCAGCTCGTCTCCGAGTTTGAGCAGATCGGTTCTGAATACGTACTTCGGATCCTTTTTGATGACGCCAATCGAAGACAATTTCTGAAGTCTTTCTTCCAGCATTCCCCTCAAGATTTCCCTCGGTTTCCGGTAGGATTCCGGCAACCGCACGAGCTTCCAATCCATCGCAATTGGACTTATATAGGGCCTGACATCTGGATCCTCTTCGGTCCTAGTCTCCACGTGTTCGATGTGAAGAGCCTTGCATAACTCCACGATCTTCTTCCGATCTGCCCTTGGGCTAGCAGTCAGACCCAAGATTATCGGGTAAGGCGCCTCGTTCAAGTAGGCCTCCGCCACTCGGGTGTAAGCATAATTCTTCCTTGCCCTATGGCACTCGTCGAAAACGAGCAGGCTAAAGTTTCTCAATTTAAGCCCGAGCCTGCAATCGTTCTGGACGACCTGGGGAGTCGCGAAGTAAATACGGGCCGAGCCTTTCCAAGCGTGAAGCCTATAGCTAGGTGCGTATTTCCCAGTTAAAACTTGCACATCTTGGGGGCGGAGCTTGAGGAACCTCATGAAAGTATCCCTGTGCTGCAGGACGAGAGGCCTAGTTGGAGCCATGACCAAGACTTTCATGTTGCTGTAATTGTAGAGAAAGTGAGATGCGACTAAGGACGCTATGACAGTCTTTCCGAGCGCGGTAGGTAGTACGACCAGCGTATTCCTCTTTATAGCCTCCCCAGCAACCGCAAGCTGATAGACCCTTTGCTCAAAGGCTCTTTCCCTCACCAGCGGATTTATCGGTAGCATAGAGACGTTCCAATCTCGCTTCCGATCGATCGCCTTAAACTACTATCCCACAGAGGTGACCGAAAGTAATGCCCTTCAGGTAGCTTAGATCTCTATGACTTCTGCTTTCTTTTTTAGCTTCGGTTTTTCTGCAGTTGGCGGATTGATCTCATCTATACTACTCATGAGTTTTTCGAGCCTTTCCTCAGCCAACAAATTCTTGAACTCCTTGAGTTCCAAGAGGTTTCTGACAACCAAACCTCTCTTTTTTGTCGGGTTGCCGGACGCGTCTACTGGGTTTATCTCAACACAGAGCCTTTGTGGGTATCTTTTGTAAGTGGGAAGCTTGAGAATAAACATACCGGGGACGCTCGTCGGTCTCCTCTCCCATTCCTTTCCCTTTTCCAAAAACAGCTTCAGGGATTCCGCGAGTTTTTCACCCATTTTTCCGGCTCCGTGATGTCGTAAAACTCAGCACCTATTAAATTTTTCTAGGTTGATTAGCAGGAAACCGTTCTAAAGAAAGAGTGCCCAGTCGATGTGAAACATTCATCGACGGCTAGCTCGCTAGGCTCTCATACTCGTTGCTAACGTACATTTACTCGAAGGCTAGACCCATGCCCCAGAGGTTCCAGAAAAGGAATTCAAAATACTTGTTGAATTTTTCATGGTCATACCCTAATCGAAGGGCCGGCACACCAAAACTGCTTTTTCTCTATGAAACCCCTTCACCTAGGCACTCCTCGCGGTGCCCGTTCAAGCCATACCTTTTGAACACCTCTTTCCACCACGTTTAATAGTGGCGAACTTGCATGCTAGATAGTTCCTCTCTTCGGTTTGTGCCAAGAACCATTTGGTCGCCTTTATTCCCGTAGCAGAGCCGGTTCGTGAAATTCATAGCCAGATTGATCTTATTCACAATACCATTGTCATTGTTGAAGCTACTGTTTGTCGCTATGAGGTTGTTATCAGTATGGCGCACCGTCCAAGACGTTTCCTTGGTAGGTGCAGGCCGAGATTGTGTTGTTGCTTGTGCGGAACAAGCAAATGCCGTCATGACTCAGATTCTTCATCCAGCAACCGACGATTTTCGAGTTCTCCACGCCGTGAAGTGAATCCCGTGCACGCTACCGGTATGGTTTATGCCTTGTTCCCGTCGATGCGCACATCCCCGATCAGCAGGTTGACCTGTTCGAAGCGTAATCACGCTTATATCGGCGTTTTTGTTGTCCACCATCCTGAGCACCGTCGCAGCGACAGCGTCTCGATTGCAATGTAGGAATATGAAGAAACAGTGGCGATGGCCGATGTTATTACCCAGTTCGTGGCCACATTAGGCGGAAAGAGAGCATCGCGAGCGCTCGGAGGTGAGAGAAGGGTGTCAATCACATCTTTCTTTTCAGAGCGAGATCCTCATACTCCGCGTGATCTTCGACGAGTTCAGCTAGAGGTTCTAATTCTCCATGGTGCTGAAGATGCTAGAGAAAGCCGTTCTGATAGTGAAAGCGGCGAGCAAGTCGTCGTGAAACCTTGGCCCAAATCATCAGGTTTTCCCAGGTAATCACGCCCAACTTGCTCAGTTGCGCCTGAACGGAAAACGAAAACCATCCAATTTTCATCTACTTGCGGAACTACTGCAATGGCACAGTAGCTTAAAAACATTTTGGACGAACTCTATAACTTTCTCAATACTAGACACTTTGGCGGCGATGACGTCAACGGTTTCATGAAGTTTTACTAGGGCAGTAATCATCTATCGGTAATAAGAATAGGTTGGGTAAATCAGATAATGGGGGTAAATAGGATAGTTTGTTGGCCGCTTGGGCCCGTAGATAATTAAGCGAAGGAACTCCTTTCCGCGCTCGCGGAAATTTCTCAAAAATATGTCCCACAATTCTCTTCTATCGCTCTTTCCCTTTGCTCCTTTGAAAATCTGATTTGACCATCGGACAACTGCCTCTGCATGGAGCTTCGCATACTCCTTATTTTCGAAAGCGAATGCCTCCAGCACCCGCCTCGGCGCGTATTTTCCTGCGATTTCATTTATGAGGGCTTGGTTCTCTCGGATGCGCTGCATCCCTTCTCGTCTGGCTCGCTCCTCAGCCTCCTCTTGCCTTTTCAAGCGCCAACTCCTATATCCTCCTAGGATCCCATTCCCCTCCCCGATAATTCTTTAAGAATTCCTCTGAGTTCTTCGAGATCCTTCTGGCTTGAGAGCGAATCGCACTTCGAGGAAATGAAATCCAGCCCCTCGGTCAGCCTCTTAACTCGCTCCATTTGCTATCTGCCCCCGCCCCAGACACTTCATCTAAAGCCTGCTCCAGGGCCGCCTTCAGCTCTTCAGCACCCTCGTGGATTTCCTGTCTCAACTTAAATTGCTCGAATTCTTCTCGGATGCTCGGCTTCTCCTCCCCTAGCGGTGCCTCCCTTGTCCCCAGTGCGACCCTACCTGCTGAAAACGTTGGCGCGTTTCTTCTGTTATCGGAACACCAGCCGCCTCGCACGCCTCGGAGAGACCTAGGAATTGGCCATAGAGTTGCCTCCGGGGGAACCCCTCCCCCTCCCGCTCCCGTATGGAGGGGGCCTACCATTTTTCTCGTAAAAATCTCGGATTTTATGGATTATTTTATTCCGCTGCTCTGACCAAACATGCCTCCTGTAGGTCATGATAACGTTGATAATGACCGTTAAGAGCGAAAACGTAGATAACGTGCGCAGAATTTCAATGAACTTCTATTTCCAAAGCTCATCCCGTTCCTTAACTCACTCTATCCGTTATTCTTAGTCAACATATGATGATCTACCTCTGTATGAACTGCCTCAATGAGATAAGACCGTACAAGGAGCCGGGAAGAGGAAGGTTCAATGTCCAAAGTGTGGCAGGAGGGTGACTGTGAGACACGAGACCCTTAGGGGTGCCGCTAAAAATGTTTAGCAAACTCCCTCCTCCGTTTGGAAGGTGGGCGATTTTCCGGATCCGCTAAATCCTACCGAACCGCTTCCGATACTCACATTTCACCTCGAGTGTAACGGAAGAATAGGGGATCCGCTGTTGTATCTCGTAACTGGGGTCGAGAAGATACACAACGAATGGCGAAAGTTGAGCCCAGTTCTTGACGACGATTCATTTGAGAGAACACTCTCGCGAGCCTTCCACCGGGACACCAGTTGATGTGGGACAAGTAGCCTCGATCAGAGCCCACTTGATCCACTGCCTCTTCCCTTCCTCGTGTGCTCAGCCGTTTGCTTCACCCTTGGGACGAGCCCGCGTAGTGGGCGAGCTTGTCAGGGCTCGGGAACCTCTTCACATCGCATATCTCGGCGTAAAGGGTCAAAGCCGTCAGGAAACCTTTCCCGGTATGCTCTGCACGACCCTGACTGCTTTCACCCCCTATCTCTTCTGGAGTTCGTGCTCTATTTGCTTCATCTGCCCTTCTACGAGAGCTAGGATTTTTACGTTCTGTGAGATATCGCAGATCCCCAAGTCCAAAGCCTCTTTTCTTCCTTTGATAGTTCCCGGGTGCCTCGAGCTCGATGCTCGATGCTCCTCTTCCTTAGCTCCGACCAAGTTCGGTTCCTCGGTGCCGTGGAGATCTTTCGTCTGAGAGCCCTATGTCTAAGCAGGTCCCTTAGCCAACGCATTTCCTTGTCGGGGACGTAGCAGGTGGGGAGCCAATCCATTCGCGTCAAATGGGCTAGCAGCTCGCTCTCGATCTTATCGGTTTTGGCATCCTAGCCCTCATCTTCACCTTGATGGGGTTAGCCAGAAGGTGTGTGGCCAAGCTCTTTTCCCCTCAGCTTTCGAATCCGCGATACCCCCGAGGGATTAAATAAGTATTATCACATCGAAGTCGGAAAAAATTTTAAGTGATGAGCGCTTGTTAATATTGGGAAAAGATGAAGATCAAAAATTTTAAAAATTTTTCAAAATTGAAGCATGAAAATTTCATGGTTTCCGCCCGGTACGCTGAGCGCACCCCTCCGGGCCCGCCACATCTATTGGTACGATTCTGGAGATCCGCAATATGGCGTCGCGCGAGGGGAAACCGCGATAGGCAGGAAGGTGACCGGGTACGGCTACATAGCTCAGACCGGCGTTTCGATCGAGGTTTCGCCCCTCAGACAAGGCGACATACGGGATCCGCGCTGCAGTACGGTGTCGTAGTGAAGAACCTCGGCAACGCAAATGACAGCTTTAGCTTAGCCGTTTCCGACGACAAGGGTTGGAGCGTGAGCATCTCGCCCGCGCTGATCGAGAAACTGCCCCCGAACGAGAACGCTACCGCCACGCTCACGGTGAACATCCCGGCTGAGGCGTCGGCCGGACAGAGCGACGTAGTTACGGTGACCGCCACCTCACAGGGTGATAACACGGTAAATGCCGGCAAAAGGTCCCCGCGTTGGTCGCCTATGTCACGCAGCTCTCTCCGAACAATGACGCTGCGGTGTTTCAGGATCTGCCGAACTCGAACTACGGCGGCGAGAATTGGCTGGAGGTGGCGAGCAAGATCGATAGCAACAGGAGGTCCTATCTGAAGTTCGACCTATCGCAGCTTTCAGAGAACGCGTTGCCGCTGGATGCCGACCTCAACCTATACTTCTACTGGGGTTCCGGATTTACGACGCTGCGGGATGCGGGCGTGCTCATCGAGGCTCGCGCGATCCTCGACGATAGCTGGAGTGAATCTACGGTGATGTGGAACAACGCCCCAGCTCTGGGTGATCTGCTCAATGCCGTGGAAATCGGTTCCTACGGGTGGAAGGTGTGGAGCGTGGGCGACTTCGTCGCACAACAGTCCCAGAACGACAAGCTAGCGAGCTTTGCCATCAAGTTCAGCGTGGAGAGCTACGATTCGACACTGCGGAGGATACGATTCTACTCGGAGGAATACGCGGACAACCTAGACCAAAGGTCGTATCTGAAAGTAGAATACTTCCCATCGGGCTAGAGTTCAGGGCGGCTAGCGCCGCCCGCTTTCTTTTTAATTGGAAAGGCAAGATGAGGGAGGAGAATCCCCTGAACAAGAAGTTTTAATATGCAGATGGGTAGTCAACTTGGGTATGGCGTGAGCGGGAGAACTGGAATTTTTGCATTCGCCCTCACACTTTGCATCGTCCTTGGAGCTTTGGGGAGCATCATCGTAGTTCAGGCGGAAGGCCCGAGGCAGGTCGAGCACGTCATCCTCATCGTGATCGACGGTGTGCGCTCGGATATCCTCCTCGAGGCAAACACGCCGACGTTCGACATGCTCGCGGGCGAGGGCTCCTACACCTGGAACGCATGGACGGTCTTCCCGTCCGAAACGGGGTATGCCATACCCTCCTTATTGGCCGGGTCGACCCCAGACGTTCACAACGCGGCCGGCTTCCGATATTGGAGCGATGTAGAATCCATATTCGAGGTGTTCGAGAGGTCCGGCCTGCCGACGGCCGTGATAGGGGGCAGCACGATGACCTACAGCGGGGTCGAGCCGACCTACTCGACGGGGTACTACTACCGCGGTGATCAGGACGCGCACTCGGCGGACTTGGCTATAGAATGGCTCGTCGAACATAAACCGTTCTTCATCTACGTTTACAACCCCGTGCCGGACCGAATGGGCCACGCGCGCGGCCACGACAGCGCGGAGTATCGAGGGGCAATAGAGAACGCCGACTACCACGTAGGCAGGCTGATCCAAGCGCTCAAGGATCAGGGGGTGTACGACCGCACGCTGATAGTGATCACCACCGACCACGGCATGACCGGCACCTCCCACAGCTATGGTCACGAGACCGACATGCGAACCTTCTCCATCTGGCATGGCCCGGGCGTCAAGCGGGGGTACGAGATGGTCGACAACTTGTACATAGCCGCCAGCGTCACCCACGGCGAGACCCATGTGGCGCACCGCATCATCGACATCGCGCCCACGATAGTTACGCTGGCCGGGCTATCGCCCCCCGAGCGCTGGAACGGGGAGGTAATCTGGCAGATCCTCGCGGAGTCCGCTGAAATCCCCGGTGGAGTATCTTGGGGCCCGATCGCAGCGCTGATCGTCGTCGTGGTCATCGCCATCGCGGCGCTCCGGCATAAACGCTTTAAGGGACGCGCGAAAGTGAGGAGGTAAGAACATGGGGGACCGCCGGCTTTCAATGGTTCTCATGGGTTTGTTGGTTTTCACCCACGCTTGTGCTATCCCCTCAGCGGAAGCCGAAGCCCCCGATCCTCCGGCATATGTTTATTTAACTTGGGCGCGCGACGACACCGCCCGCAGCATCAACATCAGCTGGCGGACGATGAAGGAAGGATATCTGGGCGAGGTGCTTTACGACACCGAGCCTCGCGGTGGCGACCCAGAACTTTACCGCTTTCGCGCGGTCGGCGACCCCGATGTCACACCTGTGACATATGAGGGATTGGAGGGCTACGTGCACCATGTCGAGCTCACCGGCTTGGAGCCTGGTACCGTCTACTACTTCATCGCCGGGCATTCCAGCTACGGATGGAGCGAGGAGCGGGCCTTCCGCACCGCCCCGGCGAGCAGGACGAGCTTCAGGTTCGTCGCGGCGGGGGACTCTCACTCCGGCGCCGATGTCCGGCCCTACCCGGAGTGGCCGGAGTCGCGGGATAACAACACGAAGCTCATGGCGCAGCAAAGCCCGTCGTTCCTCTTGGGCTTGGGCGACTACGCCTTCTACTACAACGACCAGTGGGAGTGGGACAACTGGTTCAGGGCTCTAGATAATTACCTAGTCACGCCCGAGGGGCTGATGGTGCCCATCGTCCCGACTGTAGGGAATCACGAGGTCGTCTACCCGCAGCCACTCGATTACGACCCCGAGACCGAGGCCACGAACTACTACGCGCAGTTCAACCTCCCGGGCAACGAGCGTTGGTACGCGCTGAGCTGGGGGCCCGACCTGCGGGTAGTCGTGCTCGACAGCGAGGTGCTAAACATCAGATCCGAGACTTGGCAGGAGCAGCTCGAGTGGCTCGATGCGGAGCTGGAGGCGTCCAAGGACTACCTCTGGAGGGTGGTGATCTTCCACAGGCGCATGGTGATAGGTGGTACCCTCGAACCGAGGCAGGAGGAATGGGCGTTCCTCTTCGACAGGCACCGCGTCGACTTGGTGCTCTCAGGGCACACCCACAGCTACGAGCGCTCGCACCCGCTCGACTGGACTAGGGCGCCCGGCGAGGTCATGCAGCCCGGTGATGGGGTTATCTACATAATTGCTGGCGGGTGGGGAGGCCCAATGACCGGGCGCCCACCCGCGTGGAGCACCGCCGCCGGGCCAGAGGCCAGGTTCCATCACCTAGTCATCGATGTTTTTGAGAACGGCACGCTGCGCCTTCGCGCGATCGATAGCGAGGGCAATGCATTGGACGAGTTCACACTGCATAAGGATCTGCCAGCCGAGAGCCCAGCCGGATCACCGATGATCGCGATATTTACGGTCATCATCGCAGTCGTGGCTGCTGGCGCCATATACTTTCTCAAGAGAGAGAAAAGGTAAGAAAAGCGCGGTTATCCACACACCGCTCTCCGCCCTGCAGGATCGACTCCAGCTGAAGTTTTTTCTATTTACCCCGCTCGTGCCACCCATGTAACTGCAGCACTCGTATCGTAGACGACTCCCGCGATAGAGACCGAGGCGAAAAAAGCACGAGCTGAAGCGGAGCCGGAATTGCACCGCGCTTAAATCCCATCCTCGCCTAAATTGAGGGGGGTCGATTATCTGACCATCCTCCCAAGGAGGAGAAGGAGGAGGCGAGTCGCCGGCGATGTGATGAGGGGCCTGGCGCTCTTCGTGGTATTTCTGGGGCTATCCATAGTAGTCCACGAGACCTCCCACTTGGTCGTCGCCAGGGCGCTGGGCTACGAGGCCGACGTCCACTACGGGATCCAGCTCCCCTACATCTACGGTGTCGTCAGCATCGACCCTCCCTCGAGGGGCTTGATCGACACGCTTCTCATATTCTCGATCGGCGGGCTTGGGGCGGGTGCGGTTTTTTACATCCTTTGGTACGCGATCGATGATATCATCGCCAAGCTCATCCTCTCCTTCTTCACCTCGATGCAGGTCGTCTACGGCGTAATGGAGCCGATGGTCGCGTTCAGGCTGGTGGAGAGGGCTTGGCTCGGCACCGTGCCCATGGCGGCCGGCTTGATCGCGCTGATCGCCTTCAGGATAATCTACTGGAGACTGGGCTGGTGGTAAAGTAAATAGGGAGGAAAATATCTAGGGACAGCGGCGATAGGGCGGTCGCATGTAGGTAGGTCCTCCCACAGCCTCTACTGAGCTCCAAATCATCGGAGCAAGGTGGGATTTTTGCGGCCGCCCCGTCATAGACCGAAGAAAGGTCGTTTTGATGGACACGGGAATCCATCCGCGCTTCATCGCACCGAGCGTTGAGCCTTTTGATCCGGCTGAGGAGGATTTACAAGCCGATAGCTCGCTTGCGGACCTCGGGATGAACCTCACGCCTTAAGATATCGAAGGGCGATGTTACATCGAGTAAAATGACTTGGGAAGCCTTGTTGGATCGGTATACGGCCCTCATCGACCGCAAGCTGGAGGGGCACTTCAGGTCGTTGAAAGAGGTGGCGAGTAAATACCACCATTTCATGCTCGAGACCTATGAAAACCTCGAGGAATATGTGCTCAGAAGGGGGAAAAGGTTGGCTTCGTGTAGCACCCTCCTCGCTTACAAGGGTTATGCCGGCGATGTGGACGAAAAAATCCTCAATGTTGGCGTCGGCATAGAACTCTATAGGCATTCTATCCTAGTCCACGACGACTTGGTCGACGAGGATGAAGCCAGAAGGGGCGGAAAATCGTTTCACGAGCTCTCCTCCGGAGTTCGCGGCCCAAAGTTTGGAGGGGGAGTTGCCATTTTCTTGGGCGATGCGGCATATGCCCTCTCGCTGGAGGCGATATTGAACTCTGGCTTCAGCGGGGAAGCGCTGCTTCGAGTGGTCCGGCTGTTGGCTGGGGGTTACCGTGAGGTGAACGAGAGCCAGGTCCTCGATTTGCTTTTCGAGCACAAGGAGCCGGATGTCGAGGAGTGGTACGCAATGGCATCCAAAAGGGCGGCGTCCCTCTTCAAAGCCACGATATTAACCGGCGCCATCCTCGGCGGCGCGCCGGAGGAGGACCTGCGGACCCTGGGGGAAGCGGCGGTGAACATAGGCTACGCGTTCGACATCCAGGACGACATCATAGATACCTTCGCCACCGAGCAGCAGTACGGCAGGCCGCCTGGCGGGGACGTAGCCCGGGGTAAAAAGCCCCTCCACGTAGTGTACGCGCTTAAGTTGGCCGGGCCGGACGAGCTGGAGGTGTTTAAGGGCATCATAGGCAAGGGCAGGCTCACCTCGGAAGACCTCGAAACGGTGCGCGAGATCCTGAGGAGGACGGGCGCCCTAAGGGCCGCGAAGGCCAAATCGGTGGAACACGCTGAGGAAGCGAAGGAGCTGATCGGAAGGACGCGAATGGACGGGGGAAGCAAGGAGTTCTTCAGCGCTTTCACCGATTACATCGCCCGAAGTCTGGACTGGTACAAGTAACATTGGATCGGCCCAAGTGCTATTTAGCCGGCCCGCCGCTGGAGCCGATTCGCGTCACGCTCACGCGTACTTGCTCAACCCGAGTTCCTTAAGCTTCTCCGGCGTCGGCCTCCCGTCCTTCCATCCTCGCAATTTGTAGTACTCGTCGAGCATCGCGTCGAGCTTTACCACATGTCCCTTTGCCGGACCTTCGGGCATTGGCTCCTTCAGGAGCCTTGAGGGTAGCGTGTCGTGTTCGCGCCCGAAGCCCTCGCGGTTTATGAAGAGCCGCTCGAGGTTGTAGATCCGCTCGCCCGCCTTCAGCAGGTCGTCGGCCGACCAATTCCAGCCAGCGATGGCGTTGAGGAGTTCGGCGATCTCCGGTGCACCGAACGCGAAGGTCAGGAACTTGCAAACGACTGCCGAGTCGCAAACCGCGAAGAGATCTTGGAAGGTCTTCACCCACCGCGCCTTGCCATCGGTCGCGAACCCATCGAGGCGCTCGGGGATGCCCAAGATTTCCGGCGCGATCATGTAGGCCCGCAAGTGACAGCCGCCCCGGTTGCTGGTCGCATAGCCAAGCCCATGGCCTTGTACCCCGCGGGGGTCGTAAGCAGGCAACTCCAGTCCCTTGACATGCATCGCGAGCTCGGGCACGCCATATTTCTCCGCCAGCCTCTTAGCGCCCAGCGCGATATCGTCTCCGAAGCCGACGCGATAGGCGGTTCTCCAGGCGAGTTCGACAATCACCTGGGGGTTGCCGAACCTGAGTTCAAGCCCTCCAAGCCTCTCCTTTGAGATCTTGCCCCTCTCGTACAGCTCCATCGCGCAGCCCACGGTATTGCCGTAGGAGATCGGGTCGATGCCCAGCTCATCGCACAGGTTATGCGCTTTGGTTATGGCATTGAGGTCGTCGATGCCGCAGTTTGCGCCCAACGACCAATCCGTCTCGTACTCCGGCCCCTCGCCCTCGACTTGGTACGGCGGTTGGGTCACCCGAGTAACCCTACCACAGGCTATCGGACAGCCCCAACAAGCCTTGTTTTTGACGAGGATCGTCTTGGCGATGGTCTCGCCGCTCGTCTTGTCCGCGGTCGGAAAAGTGCCCGTCTGGAAGTTGCGCGTCGGGTAGATGCCGTGCTCGTTGATGATGTTCACAAGCACGGCGGTGCCGTAGGTGGGCAACGCTTGACCGGTTACGCCGCTATCCTTGATCATCTTCAGCACCTTCGCCACGGCTTCCCTGAGCTTTCCCTCATCAGCGATAGGAGGCTTTTTGGTCCCCCGCACCGCGACCGCCTTCAGGCGCTTGGAGCCCATCACCGCGCCAGCTGCGGTTCTGCCGGCCGCGCGGTGCTTGTCGTTGATGATCGCGGCGCACATCGCGAGGTTCTCGCCGGCGGGTCCAATCGATGCGACCTTGATTTGAGAGTCGCCGAGTTCCCTCCTGATGTCGTCCTCGGTGTCCCAGGTGCCCTTGCCCCAATAGCGCTTCGCAGGCTTGAGTTCCGCCTCGCCATTATGGAGCCACAGGTAAACTGGCTCGCTTGCCCTGCCCTCCAGTATTATGCCCTCGTAGCCCGCGAATCTCAGCTCGGGGCCGAAATCCCCGCCGCAGTTGGTGTCGCCTATACCGCCGGTCAGGGGCGACTTGGTGATCACGTGAAACCTGCCGCTCGCGGGAAATGCCGTTCCCGTGGCCGGACCGACCATGAAAAGCAGCTTGTTTTCTGGCCCCAGGGGGTCTACGCCCGGTTTGAACTCGTCCATGAGTAACTTCACGCCCAAGCCGCGCCCACCCATGAATTTCTCGACATCCTCGTCATCGACCATTTCGTCCCTCATGGAGCCCGACGAAAGGTCGACTCGGAGCAATTTCAATTTCATCTCCAGTCCTCCAACGGTTCAATAACGCTTACTGGTTTAAGTAAGTTTTGAAGTTAGGGCAGTCAGTTATAAACAATTCAGCAACCAAAATCATTTGGAAATGTAGAGTAAAGTTCGGATGACCTTAGCACTAGCGAGCTATTTAATCGTGGGGAATCAAAACTTAAAGGGTAGCCCCGTGGGGTAGACCAGTAAAGCTGGGCCTAATGGTCAGGGTTCAAAGCCCCCATAAAAGCCTTCGGGCCTTTGGAGCCCGTGACCCCGGTTCGAAATCGGCCAGCCGACGAAGTTCCGGGCGGGGCTACCATTTTTGTTAAGTAGTCTTGAGAAGTCGGATCGCCGAAGGACGTGGGGCAATTATCGCTTTTTAGCCGCTTTATTGCCTCCTTAAGGGCGTTTTCCGCGACCCGTGAAATGTTCAGGCCCGCATCCTTCGCTTCCTTCAAGATAGCAGGATCAAGGGTGATTGCGGTTATCTGGCGCTTTCGGTTTGGTCCCTTCATGTATATACACTCCTATGCACTCTCAGCCTCTTCAAGCACTTCTTTCAATCTCCTAGATATAATCCCCTTGATGTTTTCCATACTCTGCTCCTCCGCGAGGCGGCAAAGTTGTTCTATTCGCTCAGGAGACAACTTGCGGCCCCGCCCTCGCCTGCTCGATGCTGCACACTATTAAAAACCACTTTGCCAACCGAGACAGTGCATCGCCCATATTAAACCACGCGACATAAAAACTCGGCGCGATCTTTTTTTAGATTTTTAAGGAAATAAAAAAAGAGAGTTTGGGGCCCTAGGATGGACTGGAGAGAATTTCTTCCTGTACATGAGTATAAAGCGTGGGTCGAAGACGCTCGAGATAAATTGGAGGAAGCGAAGAAGGATCTAGATGACTTTCCTTTTAGTGCCTTTCAACGGGCCCATGAATCTGCCGAATTTTTATTAAAAGCCGTTTTGGTCCGTGCGGGCAAATTCGGTAGAAAAAATCGAATCCACCAATTACCACCGCTTCTGGATAAGATAGATCGCGAAAAATGCCTTCCACCCGGAGCGATTACTAAAGCACGAGAAATTGTGCCAGAACTCGAGATTATAAATGTGGGCGGCCCGCGACCAGCCCCTACGCATGTCGACTCCATTACATACACAGCCGAGGTTGAATATCCGAAGGCAGGAATGTCTTCTACCGATCGAATATCAAAGGAAATGGCTGAGGAAAAAATATGTTTGTCACAACAACTGCTTGAATTATTACTTCCTTATTTGGACTGTTAAATTGGCGCTGTTAACTTTTCTTTTTCCTCAACAATCTTCTTATTTGCTCTTCCTGTCTATTGTACCATTTATCAAAGAGCAGATACCCAAAGGGTAAATGAATGCCAAAGATTCCGAGTCCTCAGAAAATTAGGGGCCAGTGAAACCATATCTTTTCCGGCACAACTACGAGGTTGTAAACTGGAAAAATAACTGCGTTGAAAACCAAGTATATCACGAGATGGCAAAGGAAACCTTTTTTTGCTTCTCTCTTTTCCACAACTCTTCTCGCTTCTCTGTAATCCTTCACACTCATTTTTTCACATCCATCGGTGTGATATTGCTTCCTTAAAAGGTTGATGGAGGTATTAAGTTAACACCTATGTGAATCGCGAGGTTTTTTATTCATTTCGGTTTTCTCACTATCACCTCATCGGTTTTGGGCATGATTGCATACACCTATCCGCGGTCTTTCGCCGCAATATAGTTTTTCGCTCGGGGCCCTCAATCAAACCCACGCGGTCAAAGCCGCAATTGAATTCCCGAGGTGCCCCTGCCCCTTTTGTTTCTCCCTTTGATGGTTGTGGGAGCATGATATTCACCCGCCTCTCATCGAATAGTTTGAGAGGCGGATCCCTTAAAGCCGAGCGATTCATCATCCTATCAGCACCGTTAAATTTACGAGAGAACTTTTAACCCCGCGCCATCGTATATCCTCTTTAACCGTTCGGGAGAGAAGTCCGTGTAATGCCTCGCCAGCACGCTCCTCGGAACCCGCCCACAGAAGGCATCGACGTATCTGTCTGCAACGCCCAACTCGCCCATCTCGGAGCAGAACCAGTCGCGCAAAATCTGGGGCGTGATCTTAACGCCCGATGCCTCGCTCGCCCGCTTGAACCACCTATCAATTCGACTACTCCGCCACGGAAAGAGCCTTTGGTCGGCGCTCACGTCCCGCCCGTTGAGGTATTCTCTCAGCGCTTGCTCCGCTTCTCGGTTGAAAAATGACGCCCATCTTTTCTTTGTTATTGTGCTTGTTACGTTTGGCAGCACCATTCTCTTGTCAAGGTCGATGTCGCCTATCTTGAGCGATGCGACCTCATCTCGCCTAAGCCCCGATGTGGCGAGCATCAGGAACACCGCACGTTCAAATGGCCTTTTGAGCGCTTCGTAAAATCGCTTCAACTCTTCCTTGGTCGGCACCCTTTTCGGCTTGAACTCTTGGCGCGGTAATTTGAACGTCGCCACTATTTCGCCTCTGCCCAAGAAGTCGCGGAAAAATCTTCTAAATGCTTTAAGAATGTTGGCGCGAGTCGAGGCGCTTGAATCCTTAAAGCCCGCGAGATAATCTCTAATAACATCGGTCGAAACTTCAGCGCCGTTTAACCATCTCAAGAATCGTTTAATTTCACGACAATGATCTTGGGCGGTGGCCTCGGACAGCGATAGGTCGATCGTGCAAAATTTCTTGAACTTCTCCAAAACATCAGGATCGAACGTTATGCCTTTGGAGCCCGCGACGCCGGTTCGAATCCGGCCGGGGCTACTAAATTTTAGGAAAAGTCGCATTTTTTTCGCCGCACGTAAGCTTAATATCGGCGATGCGCAAGTAAAATGAGGCGAGGGCTCATGGCCGTGGTTGAAAGGGGGTTAAGGAAGGTAGGGATAACGGTTTCCAAGCCGGTCTTGGCCACGACGTGCATCATCTTCGGGCTGCTGGTCATAATTTTTTCAGAACTCCTCCAGTGGATAGTCGGATTGTTCCTGATAACCCAGGGAATGCTCATATTGGCCGACTACATGAAACTCAAGAGGCACCAAGCACGCCTAACAGGCTGAACTCGAAACGGGTAGGCGACATGATTGTGGGGCGTTATGAAGCGCCACGCCCCAGCTGCCAGAATTTCGCTATACCAACATCAATTCGACCAATTCGTGGAGGTTTTTAGCCCGCCTTACCTCAATGCCGGGCGCCCTTGGCACGCCGGTTTGATTGGAGGCCACGATGAAAACTTTAAAGCCGGCCTCCTCGGCGACGCGCAGTTTCACGTCGATCTCCCCGACAGGTCCGAGCCTGCCGTACCCGTCCAAGGTCGCGCTGACGATCGCATCTCGGCGCACTTCCCTATTTTCGATCGCGGCGACCAACACGACCCCCATCGCGCCGCCAGCTGATGGGCCGGCGATGACCTCGACATCCGCCTCGATGGAGAAGACGACATCCGCTGAGGAGAGGTCAAAACCCGTCTCCCGCTCGGCGGCCAGTTTGGCGTTCCTAGCGGACTTCTGGGTGTCCTCGTTCTCGTAGGGCGGCACGCTGATGAGCACCCGTCCCTTGCCCAAGCCAAGCTCGACGGTAAGCGTTGCCAGCCTCCCCTCCCCCCGCCCCTGCTTGACGACGCCCACGATCGCCGTGGAGCGCGCGCTGACCCCGCCCTCCGCAAGCTCCAAGGGAGGTCTCGTGGCGTACCAGCTGGAGGCGAGCGTGCCGCCGAGGCAAAGGCCTATCAAGAAGGCGGCGACTAAAAGGCCCTTCAAACTCGACCCTTTTGCCCGGTGCAGCTCAAGCTGGTCCATGAGGCTCATGCGGGTCACATAACCGCCAACCTAATTTAATAGTTGTCCAATCTTAAATTTGGATTCCATGATAAGATACACGGGACTAAAATTCCAAGTGGCGGTGGATGTGGCGTTCGTGTTCATTCTGGCGCCACTGTACTTCATCTTACGTTCAAACTTGCCCCTGTTACAACATGAGATTAAAGTGCTCTTCAGCGCCAGCTACGTAATACTTGCGTTGAGCATCCTAGTCCTCTTTCTAATTTTCGGGATGAACCCAAAGCTTTCGCTTTTGATTCACGTCGCCCTCTTCCCCATGCTGGGTGCCTTCTACCTCTTTCTGAAGTGGATGCCGGACGCGATCAGGAAGGTCGGGGGTGTGCCGCCTTACGGCTCCGATCCGGGGATGTTCTCGGCGAACATGCTGGCTTACCTGATAGTACTTTTTGGATATTTTATTGGCCAGCTCGTCCTTTACCTGCACGAGCAGAAGCTGGTGCCGGTACCATATTATCGGCCCATCGAATAGGTGCGCGCGGATCGCCACATTGAGAAGCAAGCTTATTAAAAATGGAGGATACTCCTAATCGGTAGCCCCGTGGGGTAGACCAGTAAAGCTGGGCCCAATGGTCAATCCTGGCGGACGCTTCACAAGGCCGCAATCTGGATCCGTCGACCCCGGTTCGAAATCGCCCCGCGACGAAGTTCCGGGCGGGGCTACCATTTGATCCCTAGACCTCGACCACGATCGCCGTGTTCGTATCGACGACGCCCTTGATCTTGTGGATGCCCTCGACAACCGTGTTCGTCAGCTTCGCCAGATCCTTCGCCTCGACGAAGACGACGATATCGTACGGCCCCGTCACGACGTGCACGGACTTAACTCCGGCCAGGCGCTCGAGTTCCTTCGCGACTTGCCTGACCCTGCCGATTGCCGCGGTCACCAAGATATAAGCCTGTATCACTTGCTCACCCCGCCAATTCTTTGGCATAATGCTATTTATAAGAACCGCCTCGAGAAGACCACCGTTTTCAAACGGAGGATGAATCGATGGATTACTTTCGACGACCGCGTCACGTCGATTCCTTGATGTCGAGCTTTCGCTTAAGGACGAGCTCCACCGAGCGAACAACGCAGCCGCCCGCGCCTATCGCCTTCGCAACCTGCTCCTTTGGAACGTAGACGACGAGCTGTTCACCCTGCTCCTCAATCTTATCGATCTTGACGTTCAACATTCGCTTTATCAGTTCGATAGTTTTCTCTTCCAAGTGACGCAACTCCCTTGCGATGTTCTAATTCGGATTTAAAAAAGCTTATGCCGTCGGGTGGACGTCAAAAGTCGTTTGTTAGCTTTCTAAGCCGCCACCGTATACCCCCATGAAACCGCATGCCATCCTCTGCGTTCTCTCGTCAATCTCTGGCAGAGCCCCGGAACATGTCCAGCGCCGACGACGCATACGATCCTCCCACTGCTCAGGGCGAGGAGCTCGGCGATCCTCGCCGCCATATATTCATTGCGCTCCTCGATGAGTACCTCGTAGGCGGCTGGCGACGCGCGTTTCAGCGAGGACAGAAGGTGGGAGAGGACCTCATCCTCGGTAAGCTTGTCCAATTTCACACGCGGGCCAAAGGGTAGGAACCCCAGCAAGATTTCGGCCAAAAACTTCATCTTTTCCATCATCCCCGTTCGCCCCATGAGCCTCTCCAACGTTATCCCGATGTCGCGATCTATGAGTTCGACCCTAGCGCCGACCCTTTTCGCGCACTCGATCGCAGCAAGCATTTCCTCGCCGGCCGGTGTGCCCGTCTGGCGGGCAAACCTGTTTTGGAGGAGGTAGAGCAAGTTGTTTAGCATGAATAGCCCAAACCTCCGGGCGCGCAGCACCTCGAGCACGCTTGGCCGCGGGAGATCATGCGCGAGCGCTTCATACCGCCCACGGCAGAGTTCGACGGCCACGACCTCCGGTCGCTCGCGCTCGATCGCCCTTTCGGCCTCGACCCTGCTCTCTGGCAGGATGTGGGCCACGCCTACCAGGATGAGGCGGTCGTTCAGCCTTCTAAGCACCTCGCCACCCCTTGACGCGATAGGTCAGGAGGAGATCGGCCCCGACGCGCCCGACGTTTTTTAGCTCGATTTCAACGCCATCGGAGACCTTGGCGAACCCCTCGCCGCCGACGAGGGTTCTGGCCGCCTCGCCCCCGACGATTCGAGGGGCGACCGCGACCCGCACCTCGTCCACCAGCCCCTGCCTGAGCATCCCCCAGTTCAGGGTCGAGCCCCCCTCGAGCAAGAGCTTGCGCACGCCCAGCGCGTACAGCCTCTCGAGAAGCATCGGCAGGTCGACCTCCTTGTCGCCGCCAACTATCACCCGCGCGCCCATCGCTCGAAGCTTCTCCACATTCCTCCTCGGCGCCCTCCTGCTCACCGCGACGATGGTCTGCGCCGAGCCATCCAGGACCTTAGCGCCTCGAGGGGTCTTCGCCAAGCTGTCCACCACAACTCGCATCGGGTTCTTGCCCCGCGTGCGCCTCACGGTGAGCGAGGGATCGTCGGCGAGCACCGTGCCCACGCCCACCATGACCGCATCGACGCTCGCGCGGAGTCTATGGACGCGGTCGAGGTCCTCCTCGCAGGAGATCCTGCTATCGCCGGCGACGGTGGCGATCTTGCCGTCGAGCGTCATCGCCGCGTTGAGGACGACGTAAGGGCGGGCCATTCGCGAACCCCAGGGTTCAATAACTCGCCCGGGGCTCTTAAGGCTGTTTAGCCGTTATGGGCTTCCCGGACCATTCGCATCCGAAAAAATAATAAGCACCCCTCACAAGTAGCCATCGCACGGTTAGGCGGTGATTTGCCGAAAAATGGGTGATGATCTCTCATAAGCTCAGATAGGAGGTGGCTGGATGAAAAAGGCGTCCGAATACTACGGCATGCGCATTTACAGCGATCGAGCGCGTTACATCGGCGCGGTCGAGGATGTAGTGATCGACGATAAGGAGGGTGCGGTGGTGGGGCTGGCTTTTGGCCGGAGGGAGGGCAAAGTGGCCTCTGTGCCCTACAGCAGCATTATGGCGATTGGCGACATCGTTCTCGTTCGAACCAAAAAGCCGACTGAACCAGGAGGGGCCGGTGTTGCTGCAGGAGTTTGACGGCAAGCGACCGCGCATCCACCCCACAGCATTTGTCCACCCCGCCGCAGTCGTCATCGGTGATGTCACCATAGGGGAATACTCCAGCGTCTGGCCTGGTGCGGTCGTCCGGGGGGATTTTGCAAGCGTTAAGGTGGGCCGCTACACCTGCGTGCAGGACAATACCGTCGTCCACGCAGCCGACATCTATGAGGGTAAAACGGAGAAGTACTTGCCGGTCAAGATCGGCGACTACGTCATCGTCGGTCATAACGCGCTACTGCACGGCTGTGCGATAGCGAATGACTGCATAGTTGGCGCTGGCTCGATTGTGTTCAACGGCGCCAGGGTCCGCGAGGGGGCGCTCGTAGGCATGGGGGCGGTTGTGCTGGCGGATGTTGAGGTGCCCCCGCGCACCATCGTCATCGGCATACCGGCAAGACCCCTTCGGAGGTTGACCGATGAGGAGTTCGGCAGGATCCGCGCACAGGCAAAAAACTACGCCAAGCTGGCGAGGCTGTACAAATCGTCCGGCGTAGAAGGTTAGGTTACAATGCTTCAGTTTTTACTGTCATCTCCTTTTAGCGACTACGCCCGTCGGTAGCCCATTGAACCCATCGATCGCGTTTTAAGCCCTTCAGAGCGGCACAAACGTGGTCTCCAGTCGATCATGGGTTGGATATTCCTCGACTATGGCAAACTTTAGATTTGGCTCGAGCTTGGCCAGCTCTTCCGCGATGTACCAGGCCGTCTCGAGCCTGCATTTTTTTCTATCGACTGCCATTAGCTCGGCGGGGATGTCATAGCGCCTGATCAATCGCCTTCTCGTGGCCCTCAGCTCTGCTGCCGGCAGGTCGTAGATGATGCCCTTTATCAGCAACCCATCCTCGTTGATGACATCGTAGGGCATCGCGACATTTTTCGCCCTCCGCTTGAGCCTGTTGCGCAACTGCACGCCGTCCTTGAGCGCGCTTGGGCAGTAGTGGATGTTTAAGCGGGTGTTACGGGCCGCCCATTCAAGCACCCTTCGCGCGATCTCCTCGCTGCCCTTTACCGCCATCGATTCATCTGACTTGATCTTGAAACCTCTAGCCTTTAGCGCCGCGAGGTTCGTGTCGGAGAACTCCAGCTCGTTCAAATTGACGAAGGGGCAACCGATGCGATCCAGTTCGCGAAGCAACGCGATGGTATGCCTAAATTTGCCCGGTACCGCGGGAATTTCGACGCCGGCGCGGAGCCCGGCCTCCAACGCCCTTTGAACGGGCTCGTGCGACCAAGTGTGGAATCTGAGCTCGTCGAGCCCCGCCAGACGCAACCTGTGCAATTGCTTCGAGGACAGCTCGCCCCCCACGTACATGTGGACGTGATGACGTTTGCCGAACCTCCGCTTGAGGAGCCGAAGGTAGCGAAGGGCTCGTCCTAGCCGCAGGGATGGGTCGCCCCCAGTTAGGCCGGTGCCAAGCGCATCGATGAGTTCGGCTTCCTCGACGATATCTCGCTGAGACCTGACCGGGCGCTCGTTGGCGTAGATGACATCCTTGCCGCGGCGCCTATCCGATAGCGGGCAATAAAAGCAGCCACGGGTGCAGAGCCCGGTGACAAACAGCACCAGCTTAGCGCCGCGTATGCAAAGTCGGCAGCCCTTTGGCATTCTTCCAAGCAGGATCGAGTTCGCGGGGGTGCGGACGACTCGGCGGCGCTGGTCACTCGCCCTCATGAACCCAGTACTCCCCGCTTTCCGTGACTTCCTTCTTCCATATCGGCACCTCCGTTTTTATGCGGTTCATGATCTTTTGGAGCGCGGAGAATACGTCGGATCGGTGCCTGCCACCCACGATGACATAAATGGCGTCATCCCCGGGCGTCAGGTCATCGATGATGTGGTGGATCATCACCCTCGAAATTTTCGGGTCCTTTTCCACATCCCTGGCTATTTGTTCGAGCTTTTTCACGGCATCCTCAGAGCACTCGTAGTGGAGTCGCTTCACCTCCTCGCCATCCTTCGACACATGCCTGACCACGCCGATGAAACAACCTATCGCGCCAACGTTCCCCCTGAGATCTTGCCTGAACTCTTCCAACAGCTTGGGCAGGTCAAGTTCGCCTTTCCGGTGGATCCCAACGTCGGCCATTGTTAGCCCCAATGGAACTAGTTCGTCCAGTTAAAATTAGCCTCCGACCAAGTTTTAGAAGTATATCGCTAAATGCCTTTGCAAACGGGGCAGTTTGGATCCCGGCGAACTTCGATTACGTCGAACGTCATGTCCTCCCCGTTAAAGAACAGCATTTGTCCGACGAGCGGTTTGCCTATGCCCACGATGAGCTTGATAGCCTCCATCGCCTGAAGGCAGCCGATCGCGCCCGGCGTCGGACCCAGTACTGGGAAGGCGGGTTTCATGGGCGGTTCCCTCGGAATGATGCATCTCAAACACGGCCCCTTGCCCGGCAGGACGGTCGCGAGCTGGCCGATGAGCCCCTCGACGGCGCCGTGCACGAATGGCACGCGGTTGCGCACGCAGGCTTCGTTCAACAGGTAGCGCGTTGGATAGTTGTCCATGCCATCGATGACGACATCGGCGTCCTTGATGAGGGCACCCACATTTTTGTTCGTTATGACGTCGAGCTTGCTGTCTATTTCCACGCTCGGGTTCATGGCAAACAACTTTTCGATCGCAGACCCAGCTTTTGACCGACCCACGTCGAGATGCCAATGCAGTATCTGGCGGTTGAGATTGCTGAGTTCGACTCGTTCAGCGTCGAGGATTGTCAGGTGCCCAACGCCGGCAGCGACCAAGTATACCGAGGCGGGACTGCCGAGGCCCCCCAAGCCAGCCACGAGCACGTGCGCGGCCTTCAGCTTTCGCTGTCCCTCCTTGCCAAATCCGCGAATCATCATCTGCCGATTGTAGCGCTCGAGTTCCTCCGGCGTGAACGATGCTCCGCCCGATACCGGCGGAAAGATCGCCACGATGTCGCCATCTTTTAGCCCCGTCTTCAACCCGCTGAGCAGGTTTATGCCGCGGCCGTTCACCAGAATGTGGACGGTATCGCGCAGCTTTCCAGTCCTTGGCTCATAGAGTTGTTCAGCTAGCCTTTCCCCAAACTTACGGACGAGCTCCTCGAGCAGGGAAGCTACATCCTCTACGCCATCGATGTCCTCTTGTTCCTTCCCAACGGCCTCGCGGAAGTTCGCGAAGAACTTCACCTTGATAGCCAATGTGCCACCAGCCCACGGTTGGGTTCGATCAATTATAAGTTTAGAGGGTAGGGTTTTCGGCAGTCATGTTAATGAAACAGTGGTCGGCGGGGGCTGGGGAATGCCTATATTTACCTATCGGTAAAGGGTTGTCCGAGGGGGAGCATAGATGTCGGCGCGAGGCTTCTCGGGCATAAAAATTTCAGCTTCGTGTGGAAGGTTCAAGCGGGATCGAGTAGCATCGCGCTTAAGACGAAGAGGCTATGGCCAAGAGATCCCCCGCGGGGCATAGGAGGGGTGGAAAATGGCAGGGGTAAAAACACAAATTCAAAACATAGTGCTGTCCGTCACCTACGAGGGCATAGAGTTCAACCTCGAGAAGCTGGCGAAGTCCCTGGACGGGGCGAGGTACGACCCGGAGGTCTTTCCGGGCATAGCGTATAAGTCGGAGGATCCTTCGGCGTCATTTCTCATCTTCTCATCGGGCAAGATGAACTGCGTCGGCGCAAGAAGCATGAACGACGCCAGGCAGGCGATAAAGAAGCTGACGAAGAAGCTCAGAAAGGCCAGCGTCAAGGTAAAATCCGAGCCGAAGGTCGAGGTTCAAAATATGGTCGCTTCCTTTGACTTCGGAAGGGAGTTCGACCTCGAGCGAATCGCACGAAGTTTTGAGAACACCGAGTACGAGCCCGAGGTCTTTCCGGGGCTCGTCTTCAGGCTCGACGATCCTCCTGTCGTAGTGCTGCTATTCGTGTCGGGGAAGGGCGTCTGCGCTGGCGCTAAGAGCATGAGGGACGTAAAAAAGGCGGCACAAAAGATAACTAAATTACTTTCCCGCCGAGCATAGTGGCCCAGTTTGCCCCGCAGCTCCCACAGAATTTTATAACAACGTTATATTTATAAGGGGGGGGTTTATCGAAGTATAACGGTGTGATAGAGGAGGTAATCCAATGAGGAATAGCCTTTGCGCCTGCTGCTGATGCGTCGGGAGATAGGCCTTTTTCCTCCCAATTACCATCAACCGAAAACGAATTGTGTTCCTAATCTGTTTCTACCATATATCTCTTCAGTTTCTCAGCGAGTTCGGCGGGAAGTGGCATAGATTCCATGAGCGTCGTATCCGTACAAACGGAAACGGTCGAGCACTCGGCCACCACTTTACCCGACGTGAGATTTTTGATGACATTTCTGAACTTTATGTGCTTCCGTCCAACCTCTTCCACCCAGACCGCGACCTCGATCATGTTGTCCAATCTGACTGGCCCAAGTATCCTGCCCGAGGTCTCCACGGTTGGGACAAACAGGCCAAACTTGTGGATTAACGCGGCATAGCTGAAACCGAGGCCCTCGAGAAGCTCCTGCTGCGCCCGCTCGCAGAACCTAAAGTAGTTCGTGTAGTGCATGACTTGTAGGTAGTCCGTGTCCGAGAGGGAGACCTTATAAGATCTCTTGAAAGCGTTGCTGGGTATGAAAATTTCCTTCTCAGCGACTGCCATGGGTTCCGCTACCTCCGGCTCGATACTTGCTATCGACCCACGGACCCCTAAAGAATTCAGCAATTTATCCGTTTCATCCGTGGCCTTTTCTTTCGCCGCTTTTTCGTCGAGCCCAGCATCCAGCAGTTCCTGTGTGCGGATGTCCCGGTACAATGCCACATTTTCCATGAAATCTTCTGGGCTGAGCTTACCTATTATCATGCCGGCGTGGATCATGACCAAGTCACCGGACGAGATCCCGCTCGCCGCCACGACGACCTCTTTCTTAACTCCGCCGAAATCCACGAGGGCTGTGGGACCATCGAGGCTAAGGATTTTTGCTGGAACGCCCCAACACATGTTAGCCATCTCCCGATCGTGCCTCGGATTTAACCGAACTCATCTCGCTGTACCTGGCCCAGATAGCGCATGCCCCCTCCGAGGATACCATACATGGCCCCCACGGGTTCAGCGGGGAGCAGCCCTTCATGAAGAGGGGGCAGTCCGCGGGCTTAGCTATGCCGACGATGACCTCGCCGCACCTACACCTTGGAGGGAGGTCGTGCTCCCATGGGACGCCGTGGTGCGCATGGGTGTAAATAAATTCCTTCGGGGTCAAATCCGGCACGTCGAAGTGTTTCAATGCATCATGCTTTTCGAAAAATTCCCCTTTGAGCTTGAGCCCGCTTCGGGGGATGAATCCGAGACCCCTCCAAGCCGCATATGCCCTTTCAAAGACCTCGTCAATCAATTTCTTCGCGTATTCGTTCCCTCCCCATTTCACGAGCCGCTTGTACTCTATCTTTACCGCGGGTCTGTTCTCCTTTATCATCAGGAGTATCTGGGCCACCGCCATCAGGACGTCGATCGGCTCAAACCCTGCGACCACGGTGGGCAAACCGTGCACCCGCGGAAGGAACTCCCACTCCGCCGCGCCGATTATGGTTGAGACGTGGCCTGGCGCTATAACCCCCCTTATCGGCAACAACCCGCGCTCTTGGTGGATCTTGACAGTGTACTTCATCGATGGCGGGGTCAACCTCATTACGTTAAGGAATTTTAGGTCCTCCGAAACCATTCCCCTCGTCAGCGTCAACGCGTAACTGGGGGCCGTCGTCTCGAACCCTATGCCGAAAAACACGCTCTCTTTTCCTTGCTCACGCGAGTCCCTTGCCGCATCGAGGAAGCTATAAACGACTTTGACATCGCCGCCATCCACCTTAACTTCTTGGAGGCTGGCAGGGCATCCGGCCTTTGCGCTGCGAAGTCTCAGCGAGTCGCCATAGGTGTAAATCCTGATGCCTTCCCGCGCGAGTTTTACTGCGACATCGACATAGTACGAGGGGACAACGCACACGGGGCAACCTGGTCCAGCCACCATGTCCAAGAAAGGAGGAAGGAGGTCCCTCAGGCCGTAGTAGGTTGTGGTCCATTCGTGGGTGCCGCAGAAGTTCATTATCTTGATCGCGTCGCATTTCTCCCTCTCCCTGATCGCGCTAGCGTACTTCCATATGGTGTCCCTAAGCTTCGACGCTAGCGGTAGGTTCTGCCTGAACACTTGTCTTATGAGTTCCCGGTCATCGAGCTGACTTTTCAAGTACCGCACCATCCCGCTATCAAATCATGTCTTTAACTATTTAGGCAACGGAAAAAAATTCAGTTTTCCGCAATGCGGTGCCAATGCTGTTATTCAAACCTTATCCGCTTCGAGCAATAGTCGGAGATCCTCATCCTTTAGGTCTGCCCTATGATATACTCTGACCAAGTAAGCTACCCGATCCGCAACCGATGACTCAACGCCTAGTTCACCCAAGATTTTTCGTGCAAGCTTTGAGCCTTTTCGGCAGTGGATTTCCATCTTTGAATTCTGGTCTTGAATGTTGCCCACAAATCCCCCTCGGTATGGAAGGGAGTAACCAATATCATGGAGGTAAGCGGCTGCGATGAGCAACTGCTTGTTGAGCGTCGATGTTTTAAGGAGCCTTTTCACGTTCGCGACTACCTTCGCTGTATGCTCGTAGTACCTAGGCACGCTGTTCTCGAATATCTCCTTAACCCTTTGGTCCAGCTTCGTTTCAAGAGCCCGCAGCCATCTAGATGCTCTGCCTGTCGAACTCGTGCTTCATAAATTTTCAAATTTGTCATTTGAGCTTGCTGAGGAAGAGGTCATCCTGAGCTTGTTCATTAGGTCCTCATACGTCATCCTGTCTACCAAGCTCCAGTTGAACTCCTCTGCCTCCCTGAACTCCAAACGCAGCGCGTTATATGGACATGCGGGGGACATGCGGCGTGCGATGTCCCCAAGCTTTCTAGCTCCCCTTTGACCTGACTGAAATTTTCAGCTGCATTGGCTTTTTCGACTACTTGGTCCAGTTCGCCCCAACTTCTGCAGTATTACCTCGTGTTCCTCCTTCAGTATCTGAATTGGGTGCATGGGATCTAGCGCCGAGGCCTTCCCAATAATCCGGTGAAAATTTTACTTGTCTATAAGAGCTAATATTTTTTGCACAACCGAACGGCTTGCATAATATGGGCGGCATGAGCGTCAGCGCCCATCTCGTGCGCCAAGCTCTCCGAAGCGGCCGATCCGCCGATGATAACCTTTACATTTTTTCTGAGCCCCCTCGCCTCCAACATCCCGACGGCCCGCCACGCCGCATAAATCGCCGTCGAAAGCCGCAGCGACATTGCAGCGATGTCAGCTTTATGCCTCTCGACTGCTTTGACGAAGGTCTCCGGCGAAACGAAGACGCCCACATCCACCACCTCGAATCCCGCGGCCCTCAGCCACGTAGCCACCAAATTTTTCCCGATGTCGTGTACGTCGGGTCCGACCGTCCCGATCACAACCTTACCTAACTTTCCTCCTTCAGGTAACTTCGGTGCAAGCCTTTCCCGGGCCCTCTCAAACATCTCGGCGGCGATCAAGACCTCCGGCAGGAAAATTTCTTGTTTTTCATATGCTCCCCCGACGGCCATCATCCCCCGCGATAGGCCCCTCAAAATGGCTTGAGCTGGGATTTTCTGAAGTGTAGCCCTATCGATGTCCTCGAGGAGTCCCCTATAGTCGAGCCTACTTACATCTCGCTCAATTTCCCTCAAAATTTTAGCCATGGGCATGGGCCTTCGCCACCTCCAACACGGCTTTAACCTTCGCCATGGCGCCGGCCTCGCCGAAGCTCCTGCCCGGGAATGGCCTATGCGTGTCTGTTAAAACCAGCCGCCTGCTGCCGTGGCGGCGCAGGAGTTTTTCCGCTACCCTGGCGACCTCCTGTGGTCCGACATCATCCATGAACATGAGCTCTATCGGAATTCCCGTAAAGAAGACCATCTCGCTGACCGCCTTTCGGGCTTTCACGATTAAATCCACCCACTTGAGCGAATCGCCGACCGTAGCCTTGGGCGCGAAATCGAGCGGGTGGAGCGAGTCGTAACACCTCGCGAGCTCGACTAAAAGGTTTCGAACGAGAAGGTTACCATCCGCGTGCAACTTCGTGAATTTCCCCCGCTTCCTCACCTCGCCGGCCAGCTTCCTGTGCCAGCGAAGGTAGTCGCGTCGCATGAACCGGGCTGAGTAGTTTGGCCCCGCGTGGCCGCATGCGTCGTCGGCTATGCGCACCGCGTCGACGTAATTGAGTTCAGCTCCCACCTTCACCAGCTCGAGGATGTATGCGCCGCACCGGTCGTACAGCTCGCGGCCCCTGCGTGGCCCCAACTCCGTCAGGATCGAAAAGTCGAAGTGATGCCTGGAGAGCGCCGGGTAAGTCGCGCGTTCAGGGTAGGCGATGGGCGAGGGGGGCATGCAGAAGAATTCGCTCTGCTCGGTTGGCCCCAGGACCTCGAATACGACGAATCTATCATTCGTGAACCGCTCCATCTCTTCGACTTTGTTCATCGTCTCCTCGACGACCTCGTCGACGTCGGGCCAGTCGTACTCGTCCATGTCGAGCCCCTCCGACCACTCCCACAGGTCCCCCCCCTCGCGGCGCCTGAACGGACCTCCCTTCGAGAGAAAGGATCCCCACCTAGGCACCCATGCATGAATCACGACCGCATCGCCCAGCTCGTGCTCCAAGGTCTTTTGCTCGCTCTCGAACAGGAGTGGGATTCGAGGCGGCTCCTTGCCCTCAAAGACCGCGTGGACGAGTTCCCTCGAGTTCACCGAGCACCCCTCCTTGAAAAATTTAACGCGATGCGCGGGCGAGATGCCTCTTGTAGGAGTTGGCGCAGTGCACGCAGCAGAACATCAACACCACATGAACGCGATGTCAGGCTGCGGTGAAGTTGCTGAGGTCCCCTTCCGCGACACATTCGATTTGCCCCCATAGGCTGCACTCCTCACAAATTCGCAGAAGCGCGCCGGCAATTTCGGCCTCTGCCCGGCAATCACTTCCTTCGATATCTTTATCGCCACAGGGCTCGCCGAGAGCTGAAAGAATTTTCGAAATTTCTTTGATGTCCCCTCATACCTCATTTCATTCAACCCCGATGTCGTATGACCTAGCTATTTCGTGAAATGCATCCGCGACCTTTTGAAGTTGATCTCGGTTCAGGCCGTAAGTGTTTAATTTTATCAGCTTGGTCATCCCTGGATGTATGCCGGATATCTTCCTCTTTTTAAGTTCCTCGTGGAGGAAGAACCCGCGCCGTTCATGTTTTTTGGCGACCCTGTGGAAGGATGGGGTTTCGAAGCTGACGAGGGTGTGCCGCCTCGGCCGTTCGCCAAGTTGGTGGAAGTCCTTGATGCGTTCTAATTCTTTTACCAACCACCTGATTTTCTCCACCTCCTCCTCCCAGCGCTTCACTCGCCCGACGACGTGCGGGAAGCTCGCCATTAGCGTCGCGATTGGCGCCCCGAACACTGGCGGACATCCGAAGAGGAAGACCTCTTTTTTAGCGAAGGCACGGCCGCTCCAAGGACCTTTGATCGTCGAAGTTCTGAAAACCTTATCTGCGAACTCATAGGTTGTTGCTAAAATTCCTATTGGCCCAGATGCAGCCCAAGATTTATGCCCGCTACCCACCAGAAAATCTGCCTGCAACTTTTTGCCGTCTACAGGCATAACGCCCGCCGTGTACGCGGCATTCAAGATGAAAGGTACACCGTAACTCTTAGCTATTTTTCCAACCGCAGCTGCTTCAGCGAGGTTCCCGTAGCGGTAGTCGGCATGCGTTAGAAGTACCGACGCCGGGAGCTCACCCGTTTCTCGCTTGACCTCATCGATTTTTACCGCATAGTCGTCTGCCTTTATCTTGAACTCGGGATAACCGCTGTGCGGCACCTCGACTATCTTGAGGCCGTTGAGCTCAGCTGCGATGTAAGTGGTGTAATGAGCAAGCGAGTCGATCACTACCATGTCACCAGGCTCAGTTATTGCCTTGAAAATCGCATTTTTTGCGCCCCTTGCGCCTGGTGTGAAGTTGACCTCGTCCATGTTCAAAAACTTGGCCACATCGTCGGCGAAGTCGAATATGGGCGGTTTTTTCACCAGGTCAACGCGACCCTCTAAACAATAATCGCAGACGCTGTAGCCGTCGGCGAATGAGAGCAGGGTCTCGCGGGTTTCCGGGGGCAGTATTCCTCCCCTTTGAATCGGGTGTAAATTGATCCAACTCTCGTCGACCTCTCGGCGGAGGTTTTTGTATATGTCGAGATTTATTTCTCTCACCCTATCGTCCCCAAGAAACTGTCCCACGAACTTAATAACTGTGTTATGTTAAATATCCTTTATCGAAAGCAAGGGTCGGCTCGAAAAATCGATATCCGGGGCGATGTTTGCCCTTACACATTCGTGAAGTCGAAGCTCGCGCTGGAGGACATGGAGGGCGGCTAGGTGCTCGAGATCATCGTCGACCACGCGCCTGCCGTCGAAAACGTCCCGAGGAGCTTGACCAACGAAGGGCATAAGGTGCTCGAGGTTAGACAGGTTGGGGAAAGCGAGTGGAAGATCGTCGTGAGGAAGGCTTAGCGAACCTTTATTTCAAGTTCCTCAATTCTACCACCCTTGCAAATGTAGGCCCTTCTTTCTCTGATTTTTTTCCTTCGTCGCGCCTACGATTAGCCACGCCACGTCGGGCCATAGAGCCAAGAACTCCGCGTCCCTGCCGCTCACGTGGGCGCTGGCATTTGGGTGGGAGTGATAGATGCCGATGAGCGCCAGCCCCCTTGACTCGGCTTCCACGATGGCATTGTAGACGAATTCCGCGTCTATTTCGAAGATTGTCGCCGATTCCTCGATATTTTCGGCCGAAATTACATCCTCGACATTTAGGTCCGCGTTCGCCCGCTCCCCCACCAATAGACCACAACATTCCACGGGGAAGCACTTCAGCGAATGCTCATCGATCGCGCGCAGGTCCTCTTTTTGGATCTTGAGCCTCATCCGTCCACCACTTGACTAAACCCCCCCTTCCAAATTTAAAGAAAGAATTCCACCAGTCTTTGACTGGTGGTAACCCGTAGCTGAGTGACAGCATCCTGAAGTCGAGCATTTCATGCCGCCGGTCTTTGACCGGCGGTTCTTGACAAACAAAAACAAATATGTCGCTAAAATCACGCTCGCTTTTAATAACGTCGTTATGCTAAAAATTCTTAGGGTTCGCCATGAGGGAAAAGGTCGTGTGCTTGGTCTCAGGGGGCATAGATTCCCCGGTCGCCTGCGCCTTGGCCGCTAGTAGGTTCGAGGTTTTGCCGCTTCACTTCTGCCTTTACCCCTACACGTGCGAGGAGACATTCCTCGTGGCGATGGAGGTGCTGAAGGATCTCAGGAAAAAGGCCAAGTTCAAGAAGGTCATCGTCTACCCCTGGGCGAGGATTTTGGACGCCATCCTGAAGTATCGGGAAAAGAGGAGCTACGCTTGCCTCGCGTGCAGGAAGAGCATGTTTGAGGTCGCCGAATCCATCTGCGAGCGGGAGGGGGCGGCGGGAATAGTAACGGGGGAGTCGCTCGGGCAGAAGGCGACTCAGACGTTGACGAACCTTGGTGTGACCTCCCGGGGGATCAAATTTCCGATCTTCAGGCCCTTGCTCGGCTTGGACAAGGAGGAGATAGAGGGGATCTCCAAGCGGATGGGCATCTGGCACGAGGTACACGCCGGCTGTTGCTTCGCCACCCCGAGGTACCCGCGGACGAGGGCTGAGCTCGAGGTGCTCGACAAGTTCCTCGAGGACCTAAGGATTCGAGAGGCGATTCAGCGGGGTTTTGAGGGGATTTTGGAGGTCCGCACCTTCGAGGAGGACTTCAAGGGCTACCTCGAGGCACTCGCATAGTTCTGGGCCCTGCGATGACACTTTTGGTCGTCGACAGGGTGTTGACAAACCTTGGCGTTCACCTGAGCTTTTCCAAGATCGCGTGATGCCTCTCGCAGAATTCGTGTTCCTTCGGGCCGAGTTGGGCTAGGATGACCTCCTCCTGCCAATGGCCATTAAAGAGCCGACACTTCCTGTCGGGGCAAAACGGCTCGAGCATGAGGTGATGGAAGATAGCCTGCATCACATACCCCTTCATCACCTCCGTGAGCCTATCGTCGTCGTAATCGATGAACCTGCCCTTGAACCTCTCCTTCAACGCCTCTATGGGCACACCGCTCATCCCCAGCGCCGCGTATCGCTGCTTGAGTAGGTAGAACTCCTTGGGCTTGGCGGGCGCCTCGACGATACCAGTGGTGGAGATGATGGAAGGGAGGCCGTAGACGCTCACGCGCGCGTGGTATCTCCGGTCTCCCTCGTCGAAAGTGGCGAAGAAGCGGTTCGTGAAGATAATGTGAGCATGCTCGATGCTGAACTCGTCAGTTGGCAGAATTTCCCGGAGCAGCGCTTGGAGCTTGAATCCATCGTAGAGCACCCCAGTGAGCCTGAGGCTGGGGTCGCGAAGGAGCTTACGCTCGAACTCGATTTCACCGGGGAGTGGCTCAAAGTGCGTGTCTGGGTTCGACGGGTCGCGGATCTTCGTCTTGGCCAGCTTCAGAGCTAGGGCTTCGATTTTATCCGGCGAAGTTGCTTAATGAAAGGTCCTCGCACCTCGACCGGGACCTTGCCAAATTTATCCTCCAGACAGCGGGCAATCTCAAACAGGTCGAGGGTCTTAGCTGAGAGGTCTTGGTACAAGTGGATGCTAGGCAAACGTTCGCTTATCACCGTTGAGTTGCTCATGTAGAGCACCACGTCTATTTTCAAGCAGTTGTACTACTTTAAGCGCTCCACCATACGCTCCGAAGGAAAGGATGAAAAGCGATGTGCAAATGGTAACTTGATCTTCTATAACTCCTGTAACTTCTGATACGCGACTTCCGCTGCTCGCCGGCCGCTGATCAGCATCGAGCCGAAAGTTGGACCCATCCTCGGCAGGCCGTAGGCCGTCGTCACCGCCATCCCCGCAACGATGAGGCCTGGGTAGACCTCCCCCGTATGCTCGACAACGAGATCCTCGGAGCGCTCGACCCACATGGCCCCGTAGCCCGGCACCCTGATCAGGCCTCGCCGCTCGAGCAGGCGCACCACGGCCGCGTCGTGCCCCGTCGCATCGATCACGAGCTTGCTCTCCAGCCCGACCGGGTCAACGCATGTCAGCTCGCGGGGCAGCGTCGACACGGGGGTCCAGTTGATAACAACGCCTCCCACGCGGTTCTTCTCCCGAAGCACGATGTCGTCGATCAGCGCCATGTTGAGTATCTTCGCGCCAGCGTCGCAGGCGGCGGCGATCAGCCTTGAGCAGGCGTGGGGACCATCGGCCACGTAAAGGCCCTTCGACGACTCTATGTAGGGGACCCTCAACTCATCGAGGATTTTTTGCGCTGGTGCTCGAATAGTAACCTTGTTGAGCAAAAACCCGCCGATCCAGAAACCCCCGCCTAGGTAGTTGTTCCGCTCGACGACGAGGGTGTTCACGCCTCGCTCCGCCAGCCCCTTTGCGGCCATCAGACCGCTCGGGCCGCCTCCGACCACTATCACATCGCTCTCGGCGTATTTTTGAAAATCCTTCATGAACTCGCCGACGATCGCCCTCGTTATTTCCTTTTCCCCCGCCGGTTCAAAGGCTACCATTTCCACCACCGTCCACCGCTGCTATTTTCAAATCAGCCAAATCCTCGCCCTCTTGGGTATTAAGTTTTTGTTTTTCAAAGATCTCCTCGCTCCCGCATCGCCTTATTTATATAACAGTGTTATATTTATTTAAGTCATATCACCTAATTTTCGCCGTAAAATAGTTCTTGAGATACTTCCTCACAGCTTTTTCCAATCCCTGAAGGTCACCGTAAAACCAGTTGGC
>JASEGJ010000011.1 GCA_030018135.1 Candidatus Hodarchaeaceae archaeon
ACTGATGAAAAGAAGGTCAAAAAAAGCTCCGTTTTAAAAACAGCTTAATACGTACTCTTCATACCATTTATATGGGGCGTAATGAACTGGAAACCTTACAATTTTTATGTTCCACTCTTTCATTTTCTCAAAATAACTTTTATCCCATTTTTTGCTAGTATAGCATTTCGCCGACGCCTCCGAGCTATTTAAAGTGTGGTTTTGCCGTCTAAACGCAGATTTGAACGAGAATTTTAAGGGTTAGAGAAACGCAAACCCACCAAAGACCCAACGATCTTCAATTTCTCAGAAAAGTCCTCGTAAAACCAAGAATTTCGCCGAATAGACGCATTACGAGGGCGTAGTCAGCTTAATACATACTCCATCGTCTTTGATCTCGTCCCTCAGGACCGCTTCCCGCACGAACCCAAGTTTTCCATGAAGGGCCTTGGATGGCTCATTGTCCTCGAACACGCACGACCTGACGATTTCAATTTCCGCCCTCTCAGCCATCCTCAGGGCCTCGCGGGAGATGGCCTCGGCAATCCCCAACCGACGATACCTCCTCTTAACCCCGATCCCAAAGTTCGCCACATGCGACATTCTGTGTGTCCTCCTCCTGAGTTCACAGACCGATACAATTTCTCCATTTTTCTCGGCTACGAGCATGATGATTTGTCCCCTTTTGATCCCGTCGATTTGCCTCCGGAGCCGTGCCCGCTCCGTTCTCAACGCTACCTCTTTGTCGATGTTTATAGGGGCACCCTCCTTAACCAGCTCGTTGATGTATTCCAAGCAAGCTTTGGCATCCTTCATCTTTGGCTCCCTAAAGATGAACGTACTTCCGTCCCTCGCCACAAACTTCAGCATTAGAACCCCTAAGGTCTGGAGGCCTTGACGAGCTGCCGATTCAGCCTCTTAAGCTCGAGCCTCGCCTCCCTCTCCACCCTCCTCAGAACTTCCTTACTCTTCTTATCCTTCGCCGCCTTCAGCGAACTCCGAACGAACTTGAGCACGTCCTCAAGGTGGCGCTCGGGCTTGAAGTTCCGATCGCCCCAGTCGAAAATCGCACATATGTTACTCGGCAGAAAGCCAGTTTCATAATCGCCGTAAAGTCTGCTGACGCGCTCCTTTGTTTCATCAGGCAAGATCGCCTCGCCCTCCTTTCGAAAGAGCAAGTCCGTGCCGTTCTCGGCCAGTCCAAACAGCGCCTCGGCGACGAACAGGTGTATGCGGAAGTCGGGCCACCACTCCCTGAAGCGCTCCTCCCACCAAAGCAGGCGGGAGCAACCTTTAAATGATGCGGCGATGCTGAGGACGAGCAACTTCCGCACCTCATAATCTCTCCTGCGCAGCTCATCCCGTACCTCCGCGAGCGTTCTACTGAGCGATGCGCCGGTGGCGATGGTGTCGCCGGTCAGCAACACGCCGTTGTTCGGAAGCGGGTCAAAGTTGCGGTAGGTTACCTCCGCACCGAACTCGCCGCCCGATATCCTAAACCGCTTTGCGCCGACAAAGCATCGAGGCAAGTAGCTTTTGAAAAGTTGTCCAAATGCCGCATCAAAACGGTAGCCAAGGCTACCGCGCAACACGACGATCTCGCAGATATCGCGCGTGCTCAACCTCCCTAGCCCAGGGAGCATGCTCCAAGCCGCATTCAGGAAGACCTTGCTACACTCGAGCGAAAGCCCTTGGAGCTCATCGCCGCAGACGACCGGGTTATAGAGGATTTTTCCTGCTTGGGGCATGCAGATTATATGGGTATTCTTCGGGAGCTCTGGGTGATCAACCCTGTAAACGTTCGCGTCTATCGGCACGTCGATCCCTTTGAGACCCCCCAAGCTAGCACCGTTGAGCCTTGATTTCCGCGATTTATAAATTTCGTGTTTCCTTTAGCCTTTAGTTCCGTTTCCTTAGGCGCGGCCATACTTGCCAATGACACAATGTCCGTAAAGCTGACGCCTTCCTCACGCGACTATCATCGACGTCTCGGTGCTTTTGACTCCCTCGATCGCTTGGATCCTCCTCACGACGGTTTCGCCAAGGGCCTTTAGGTCAGCTGCTTCCACCTTTGTGACGACATCGAACCTTCCGGTAGTCGCGTATGCTTCCTTTACACCCTTCACCTTCTTGATGGCTGCTAGGATGTCAAGCGATTTACCGGCGTCGGCACGGACGAACACGAGCGCTTCCAAAAGATCCCCCCGTTGTTTTCGTTTTCAGCCGAAATAAAGATTACCCTTTCGGCGACACCTTTGGCGAGCGTTAGTTTGTATTGGATGATGCCGAAAACTCAGCAATTTGGCAGGACGATCACCATAGGATTGGCTTTCATTTAATTAGGATGAAGCCAATTTTTGATTGTGGTAGAATTGAAAAAGGCCGGGGACATCCTCGAACTCTTCTCAAGACCAATAAAGGAAGCGATCGAGCGAAGGGGCTTCATGGCATTAACTGAACCGCAGGAGAAGGCGATACCCCATATATTCAGGGGCGATAACGTCCTCCTCATCGCGCCCTCGGGTACCGGCAAGACGGAGGCCGCAATGTTGCCTGTCTTCGACATGCTAATCGCCTCGCAAAAGTCGCCGGGCATCAAGCTTCTCTACGTGACGCCGCTGAGGGCGCTCAACAGGGACATGCTGGAAAGGCTCGAGTGGTGGTGCAAGGCCCTCGACCTCCGCATAGCCACGAGGCACGGCGATACAGATGTTAGGGAGAGGGCAAAACAGGCGCTCGCGCCGCCGGATATCCTGATAACCACGCCCGAGACGCTCCAGGCGATCTTGGTCGGCAGGGTGCTCCAGCGCCACCTGCAAGCCCTGCGATGGGTGGTCGTAGATGAGGTGCACGAACTCGTGAACAACAAACGGGGAAGCCAGCTCGCCCTAGCGCTCGAGAGGCTCAGGCTGGTGGTGGGCCACGACTTTCAGACGATCGGCCTGTCGGCGACGGTCGGCTCGCCGGATGAGGTGGCTAGGTCGCTAGTCGGCGAGGGGCGCGAATGCATCATTCTAAAGGTTCCGGTTGCGAGGATGATGCTCCTCAAGATTTTATACCCGAAACCGACGAAGGAGGACTCGGCGCTGGCGGCGAGGCTTTATACATATCCCGAGGTCGCGGCGCGTCTCCGAGCCATGCGCGAGCTGATGGAGAAGTACCGCTCGACCTTGCTCTTCACAAATACCCGCTCGATAGCCGAAATCCTGGCAAGCCGCTTCAAGACTTGGGACATAAACGCACCCATAAGCATTCATCACGGCAGCCTGTCGAAGCCCTCGAGGCTTCAAACTGAGGGCGGGTTAAAGCAGGGTTCCCTAAAGGGCGTCGTCTGCACATCGTCGCTCGAACTCGGGATAGACATCGGCTCAATAGAACTCGTCATTCAGTACAACTCGCCGCGCCAAGTTACGAGGCTTGTGCAAAGGGTCGGGCGAAGCGGCCATTGGCTTGAGTGGGTCGCAGAGGGCGCGATAGTGTGCATGGACTCGGACGACCTCTTTGAATCGGCGGTCATAGCCAGACGGGGGCTCCAAGAAGACCTAGAATCGGTCAACATCCCGAGAAAGCCCCTCGATGTGCTGGCGCATCAAATTGCTGGCCTGCTCATGCAGCGGGAAACTTGGTCGCTCTCCGAGATCTTAAAGCTGTTCACCAAAGCTTACCCCTACCGTGACCTTGACAGGCGCGAGCTGCAGGAAGTGTTAAACTATATGTATACTAGAAGCCCCCGACTGGCGAATCTTTCCGCGGACGGAAAACTGGTTTCAAAGCCGTTCAATCGAAAGCCTCTTTATGACTATTACTTCTCCAAACTTTCCACGATTCCGGAGGAGGTACAATACCTCGCGGTTGATGACGTGACAAATTCGCCCGTGGGCTTGCTCGACGAGGCTTTCCTCGCTGAGCATGGGGAGCCGGGGACGAGGTTGATCCTCAGGGGCTCGGCTTGGGAGGTACTCCACATCTATGAGAACACCGTCTACCTGAAGCCCGAGCACGACCCGACCGGTGCGATACCGAGCTGGGTGGGCGAGGAGATACCTGTACCGCTGGAGGTCGCGATGGAGGTCGGGGAAATCAGAAGGCTTGTTGAGCAGGAGATCGCGGACGGCAAGTCCGTATCGAACATCGTCGAGGGATTAAGCACGAGATACCCGATCGACGGAGAGGTGGCCGAGCGCGGCCTGTTGGAGATGCTCGAGCAATTGAAGCGAGGCCTACCGCTGCCCACGGATCAAAGGGCGACCGTCGAAGAGTGGGGAGAGATGATCATTGTGAACTGCACCTTCGGCTTGCTCGTCAATCGCACGCTCGCCCGACTTTTGGGACATGTGCTCAGCGAGAAGATCGGCGCCTCCGTTGGGGTGCATCAGGACCCATATCGAATCGTGCTCAAAAGCCCCGACCTAACCGCGCGGGATGTAATCTCAACCATAAAGCAGCTTGCATCTTCGCCGATAAGACCGCTCCTCCGCCAGGCTGTGGCAAAGACCGGGTTGTTCAAGCGCAGATTCATCCATGTCGCTAGGCGCTTTGGGGCGATGGAGAAGGGAGCCGAGCTGAGCTCCATGAAGATGTCACGGCTTTTAAAGGCATTTGAGGGGACGGTGGTTCATGAAGAAGCGATCACCGAAACGCTGGCCAACGATTTCGACGTCGAGGGTACCATGAAGGTGATGGACATGATAAATCGCGGCGACATAGATGTGGTACACATCGAGAACAAGGGCGAGCTCACGCCGATTTCTAGGGTCGGGATAACAGAGCTCACCTGGAAGAGCGACATCGTGCCGCCCGAGCGGATGCGGAAGGTGCTCATCGAGTCCACGCGGGCTAGGGTAATGGGCGAGGGCAAGGTGCTCGCCTGCGCCGACTGCTGGAAATATTGTGAGCTCAAGGCTGTAAAGGACATCCCGCCGGAGCCCCGCTGCCCCGCATGTGGCTCGCGCTCCATGGGCGCGGTGGACGAGGAATACGAGCGGGTGCGAGAGGCGTTGGAGAAGTTCGCCCACGGCGAAAAGCCCACGCCACAGGAGGCTAGGATAAAGGGCGAGATCTCGAAAACTTCCAAGCTGGTCGGTAAATATGGCGCATCGGCGGTCGCAGCACTTTCGGCGCGCGGTTTGACCTTAAGTGAGGTCGAATCCGTTCTGGAGCGGGAAAGCGAGTTGAACTCACGCTTCTTCGAGCTGCTCCTCGAAGCTGAGAGGCAAGCATTGAGAAAGAGGTTCTTGTTCAGGCCCAGATATCGACTCGGCCGTCGGACCCGGGCGATGAAATGAAGGACTAAATTACTTTAACCCCACTTCCTTCCCCATTACCTGCTGAAGCAAGGTCCTGCTATCTATCTCCGCCCTAGCCTTCCAACCAGCGTAGAGCATGTCCTGTTCATCCTGCGACAGATAACCCCGCTTGATGAAGCGGTCGAGCGTCATCCCCACCACCCACTCGGGGAACTTTTCCTTGAGGAGCTGCTCCACCTCGCCTCTCGACGCCTTGCCATGTTTGGAGTAAAGATAGGCCAAGGCAACGGAAAGCATGGCGAGTTCATCAACCCGCCACCCCGAGAGGTGAGCTTCGGTGGGCGATATCGGTCCCTTCGCCACGACATAAAACCTGGCCCTCTCGAGCTGCTCCTCTGTTGGCTTCGCTGGTTCTTCCGCCTGCTCGTAGACCACTCTTATTTCTAACCCGAGTTCGTCTAGTTGTCTTCGCGCGAGTTCGAGGATTTTTACGTAGTCCTTCCCCAAGCTCTTCCTCAGCTCCCATCCACGGATGCCTGGGGAGCGATGCCTCTGGAAGAGTAGCAGACGAACCGCCCGCCTCACCTTTTGAATGAATTCTGCCTCTTCCTCAGCCATGCTTACCGGACCTCCTCGCCTTCTCCCACTGCTCGTGGGTAAGGGGAACCGGCATTGAACTCATGGGGGCTGCTTTCCCCTGCCCGTCCAGGGGCCTGATGTAAATCTCTCCCTTGAGAGGGTCTTGCTCCAATGTCGCGAGCGCTTGGGAGATCATGAAAGCAACATAGTATGCCCTCTCGACGGACTTCTCGTAGGTGTCCTCAAGGACGAACTGCCAATAGTCGACCCTTCCAGACTTTGCCTCTTTCCTCAGCTGGCTGTAAAGTGCCTCAACCCTCTCCTTCAGCTCCGCCTGGGAGACGAACCTGAACTTAAGCAGCTCGAGTAAGGACATAGAACTCGGCGAGGTCTCGGCGACCTCCTCCATCCTCATTCGCTCGCGGAGCGGTGGGAGGGTGTTCCAATAGTCTGCCGCCTCCTCAAGCCTCTTCGGCGTGATCTGCTCGAGCACCATGAGGGGCCTCCACGCCGCGAGTAGGCAACGTGAGAGCTCCTCCGGCTCGAGGAGCTTGAGCTTCATCTCCACGAGAGTTGGGTCGACGTAAAGCATCGACGCCTGCCGCTTGATCCAATCACCCTGAAGCTTAATCACGGTCGAGAGCTCGTTAAACGCCTCCGCATCCGTAAGTAACTCGTCCACCGTCTTCCATCGCGGCAAATACTTCCTCAGCACCTCTAGCTTTCTCCTCACGTCCACGTCGAAAGGATCCAATCCCTTGAGCCTGACGCTTTGGCAGAGACTTATCACCCTTAGAAGTTCCCCGAGTGCGACCTTCCTGTTCATCATCAGCTCACGACCGAAACCTCTGATTTGCCTTGAACCTTTTGCACAACGATCATGTTCGCGGCCTCGCTGCTGAACACGACCTGGCTGGGGGTGATGAAGATGTACTGCGCGTCGGCATCTCCAGCCGAATCGAAGATGAGCCTCGCCATCAGCTCGCGATTGAGCGGGTCCATGTGTATATCGAACTCGTCCACCGCGCGCAGGGGCGATTTCAGATGTTGCTGGAGCGAGAGCAAAAACGCCATTATCGCTACTGTCCGCTCGCCACCGCTTTGGGTGTAAGCGTCGAGCACCAATGACTCGCCACCCCTGTGGCCGACGAGGACCTCGAGCCCTGCCTCCTCGACGTTCTCAATATTCACAAGCCTTACCGAGCCGGACGCCCCGGCCCTAGCTAAGTTGGATTGATAAAGCGGATTGACCTCCTCGATGAGCTTCTCGAGCGTCCTCCTCCAGATTGACTTCCTCAGCTCCACATCTTCAAGCGCCTTCTGCCTGTTCTCCGTCACTTCCCTTATCCTGTCGCTTAGCTGGCTATAGATCTCGAGATGGTGGTTGTAGACCTCCTCCGCCTCCTCGGATACCTCCGCCAGGGATAGAAGCTGAGCGTTGACGTACTTGAGCTCCTCGAGCACCTCGGCAGGCGTCCTCTCGGTGGGAATTCTCTCTCCGGCCTTTGCGTGGAGCGGCTCAAGTTGTTTGAGGCCTTCCTCTTCCTCCGAGATCTTTCTGTTCAAATGGCGAATCTCCCTCTCGACGATCTCCCTCCTATACATAGAAATTGCCTCGTCCACCCTGACTTCAACTATTTTATCGAAGAGCCCTGAGATCTCCTTTTCGGACTTCGCTATGTCGCCCTCGATTTTAGCTACGCTCTGCTCAAGCCCCTTCTTCCCGCCAAGGGATTTGGGCCGCTTACCAGCTACGCCGGAGCCGCCGACCGTCTTGAGGGCCTCCAGCTGTGCTCTCTGTTTTTCAAGCGCGATGAGGTCGTAGAAGAGCCTCCGGTACTTAAATCTCTCCTGCTCGAGCTGCTGGGAAAGGGAGTCGTAGCTGGACTGCCTCTCGGCGATCCTGCGCGTCAGCTCCTCGAGCGTCGCTTCCTTTTGTTTGATCTTCTTCTTAAGTTCCTCGATGTCCCTCTCATGTTTTGTTATCCTTGCCCAGATCTCCTCCCTCTCGAGAATTGCCTTTTTAGACCTCAGCTCGCGCTTGAGCTTGAGCCTCTCGTACTGCTCCTTCCAGTAGCCCAAGGTTTGTTCCGCTGACCTTAACAGGTTCGTGACCGCCTCTTCCTCGCTGAGGAGCCTGTTCAACTTTTCCTGAGCCTCCAGCACCTTGCGCCTGTAATCCTGAAATCCAACGGCCTCCTCGACGAGCTGTAGCCTTTCCTCGGGCGAGATAACGCCAAATTGCTCGATCATGTTCTGATGCATTATGACAAGCAGGTTGTCCGGATTTAAGCCGATCTCCCTGAAGATGCGCTCAACCCTACCTTTCGGGACCTGCCTATAGTCCATCTCATACCAATAGGTGCCGTCTTCCTTCAAGTATCTTGAAACTGCGACTGAGTCGGAGCGACTGAAGGGGAAGGGCCTAACGCCGTTTATGGGCTTGTTGTCGAACAAAAGCGTTATTCTCCCGGCCTTTTTACCATGTCTTATTAAATCACGCAGCTTTCTGGCGCGCTCAGTGTAGCTCTGACCTATCGCGACCGAGATCCCAACGAGGATCGCGGATTTTCCAGCCCCGTTCGGTCCGCAGATTAGATTCAAGCCAGGCTTGAAGGGGATCCTAGCGTATTCATATGACATGAAGTTCTCCAGGATTACCTCCTGAACGTGCGTCCTCGAAATCTGAGTTCCTTTAACAGTCGGCATGAGTATCGACCAAATTCTTCTCCAACTTATTTTAGGTCTCCAAGCCTTAAGAAAGGTGTGAGTACCCGTACTTAACGTCGATAATTGGGGCGATGGGTGGAAGGATGGTCACGGCTGGGAAGATCTTTCGGCTGAGGGAGGAGATGGGCCTGAAGGCGATAGCCGCCAGATTAAAGGACCTTAGAGAGGAAGAAGCCCACCCCGTGGAAGGCGGCGAGGTAGGGCTCTTGACGGAGGTGTCCGATCTGAGCCTTTCTGCGGAGGACCTAAAAGGCATCTTCTCCCAGGATAAGGTCATCGAAATCTACCAGAGGGGCAAGTTCGTCCAGCAGGTGAAAACGAGGGAAACGCCATTTTTATTCTCATCCTACCGCGGTCACGTGCTGTTGACCATTTTGGAGCGAAAATTTCAGGCCAACAATATAGCCAACCAGCTCAGCAAGGCACTGTTCATCACCTCTGGTCAAATAGCGGAAGCCAAGATCTCGCCGGAAACCCTTAAAGCATTCCACGAAGGCAACCCGGAGGACACGAAGGTGATATTTTTCGACGAGGTAGACATGCCGAACATAAACAAGCTCTCGCTCTACGGCTCTGGTTTGATCGACACCTCGCTGTACAATGAGTACTGCAGTCGCGGGAAAATTTGGTACATGGTGTTCAAGTCCAAGAAGTATGGGTACATAGTCGGGGTAACGCGAAATGCTATAGTCACCATCTTCAACAACGTATCGAGAGATGAGTTTACGAGCTACGTGAAGAGCGAGGTCTTCCCGTTGCTGTCCCTGTAGAAATGGTGGACCGGGCGGGATTTGAACCCGCGACCTCCCGCTATTTCGGCTGAACATGCGAAGCGGGCGTTCATACCGCTGAACTACCGGCCCCCAACTTATTTTTCAGAATCAAGCCTTAAAGCTACGCCTCCCATTTGAGCAGAAGCAACCCCATTATCAAGAGAGCTAGTGCAAAGCAGGCCACGAAGGCAAGCGCTGGCGCGATATCGAGCAAGCCCTTTCCCCTAATTATTACATCCTTAAAAGCGTTTACCGCACGCGTCGTAGGCAACGCTCGTGCAATGGTCTGCATTGCCTTTGGCATAACTTCAACTGGTGCAAAAAGTCCGCCAAGCATGCTGATAGGCCAGACAATAGCTGACACCGAGTTTTCGGCAGCCTTTGGGGAACGCGCAAAGGTCAGGACCATTAAGCCAAGCCCAATACCAAGCAAAATTACTTAGCACTTATCAGAGCTATAAGCCAGATGCTTCCTGCTATTTTCAAGCCTAAAACTCCCACCCCCGCGCCAAAAAACACCAAAACCTGCAAGCACCCTATAAGGAATGCCGACAGGAAATACCCTCCCAAAAAGCTCGACCTCCCAATCGGCGCTAACAAGTTTTGCTTAAATGTGCCGGCTTTCCGCTCGTTAAGTATGTCAACTGAAATGCCCATCCCCGCGCTGAATAAAATAAACATTATGCTCATACCAGAGACAAAATGTGAAACGGGGTCCCACTTTTCGCCCTTACCATAAACGCCTTCGATTGTGATGGGTACCTGTATCCTGAAAAAAGCTCGGGTGACGCCCTCGATCGTACGCACGGCGATGGTCGCTACCTCTCCCTGAGCCTCATCGTAGATTAAACGTACATTTCCCGAGCCCGCGGTGAATCCAGGAGGGATGATAGCGGCGGCTACGGTTTTGCCATCACGTACCCTAGCTTCAGCCTCGGCCACATCATCAATCCTTTCGATGACAAATATTTTTGTGTTATCTAGCGCTGAGACGTAAGCATCTGCTAATTGGCCGTTATCCTGCTGGACTACCGAAAGCAATACACTGATTTCTCCTCCTCTAAAAATCAAGCTGAGGAAAGTGATTAGAAGAAGCGGAAATACAATTACCCAGAAAAGGGCGGTTCGATCCCTAGAGAACAGGCGTATGTTTTTTCCAGCAATCGTCAACAGCTTCATCTTAATCCCTTAGTGCCCGCCCAATCAGCTTGATGAATACATCCTCAAGCGTTGGTTGAACTATGTGTAATGAGTCCACATGCACACCGCCGTCCGCCAACGATTTCACCACTCGACTGAGCACAACATCTGCTATCGGGGTGAGCAACCTTAACCCGTCCGACGTGGCATCCACTTTTTCGATTTTAGGTAATCTGCGTAATCCGACGACAAGCTCCTTCGGCACCCTCGCCTTCACCTCAATTACTTCAAGTTTTCCTATCGAGCGCTTGAGCGCGGCTGGTGCGTCGAGGGCAACGATTTTACCTTGGTCAATGATCGCAACACGATCGCAGAGGTAATCCGCTTCCTCCATGTAGTGCGTAGTCAGCAGGATCGTGATGCCTTCGGCTTGAAACCTCTTGATAAGTTCCCAAACCGTTAATCTGGCCGCGGGATCTAAGCCTGTGGTCGGTTCGTCGAGGAATAGTATCTTTGGTTTGTGGATCAGCCCGACCGCGAGGTTGAGGCGGTGTTTCATGCCGCCCGAAAAGGTCTTAACGCGGCTCTTCGCGTGATCCCTAAGCTGTACCAGATCTAGTAGCTCGTCAATTCGTTTGCGGAGCTTGCTACCCTCGATGCCGTGAAGCCTGCCGAAGTAGGCTAAATTCTCAACTGCGGTTAAATCGTCGTATAGCCCCACATCTTGGGTTACGACTCCAATTATATCCCGAACCTCCTTTGGTTGCTTTCGAATATCATAAGCGCCAACAATCGCAGTACCTTCCGTCGGCCGTAGAATTGTCGAAAGCATCGCCACGGTGGTGCTCTTTCCTGCGCCGTTGGGGCCGAGCAAGCCGAAGAGCTCGCCCCCCTCAATCTCTAGGTTTAAATGATCCACCGCTTTCCGGCCGTTAAAGACCTTCGTGAGATCGCGGGTTTCCACAATGGCCATGATTACGCACCGCAGGGTTTATCGCTTTTTTTAACTCTACCACCACATAAAAACATTCTGAGGCTTGTTTCTTTTTTCAATGCTTTTATGTTTACGTTTATCGCTAACCCACAACCCACAACCGCATATTTTATAAGCACCACGATTCAGGTAAAAGAGGATACGTCGGGTCTTCATAAAAGGGCCCCTCAAAGAAACAGCTAAGCTGTTGTCTTGGAGCTTGTATCCAAAAAATAGGAGTGTAGAAAAATGGCATACAGACGTTTTGGTGGCCGCAGAGAGGGCTTCCAGCGCGAGATGCATAAGGCAACGTGCTCCGATTGTGGAGCAGAGACGGAAGTCCCCTTTAAACCGGTCGAGGGCAGACCTGTGTACTGCAGGGAATGCTTCCAGAAGCGCCGAGCATCGAGGGGCCGGTAGAGCAGTCCAATAATTTGGAATTCTGGGCCGTCCGCGCGGGTCAGTGGTAGCTTTCTTGATTTTTTTTAAGTTTTTAATAAACAACGGTTGAAGGGAAGCAATCCACGGAAGAAATCGGGCTTTTAAACTCAAGAACATAATAAGAAGTTTTGGCGTGGGCCCGTAGCTCAGCTTGGCTCGGAGCGCTCGGCTGATAACCGGGAGGTCCGGGGTTCGAATCCCCGCGGGCCCACCACCCGAAAAATTTATGTGACCTTCAAAAAATTTTCTAAAAATTGAGGATCGCTTTGGAGGATATCAGAGAAGCACCCGAGGCGGTTCGTGAGTGGGAGCGAATCTCGGCCCACTCCCATGTCGTCGGGTTGGGCTTGGATGGCCTAAAGGCGAGGCCGGTGGCAGGCGGCATGGTCGGCCAAATTGAAGCGAGAGAAGCCGCAGGCATAATTGTCGACATGGTGAGAAAGGGGAAGTTCGCGGGCAGGGCGATACTTTTGGCCGGCCCCCCGGGGACGGGTAAGACCGCGCTCGCTACAGCTATAGCGAAGGAGCTGGGGCGGGATGTGCCCTTCGTGCCAGTAGCCGCGAGCGAGATCTATTCGGCTGAGATCAAAAAGACCGAGTTCTTGACGCAGGCGCTCAGAAAGGCGATAGGCGTGCGGATACACGAGATGCGCAGGATCTACGAGGGCGAGGTAAAGGAACTCTCGGTCAAGGAGGAACCGCATCCCTACAATCCTTACTCGAAAGTGCCGACGGGTGCGACGATAAAGCTCGCTACCGCCGACGCATCTCAGAAGCTCACGATGGATCAATCCTTCGCCATTTCGCTCATTAGGCAAGGAGTTGAAACTGGCGACATCGTTCAAATAGACGCCGATAGCGGCAGGATAGCCAAGGTGGGCAAGTCGAAGGAGGCGGCTGAGAAGGAGAAGCTCGACCTCAGCACAGTCCAAGCAGTTGAAGTCCCCAGCGGACCAGTGTTGAAGCACAAGGAGTTCGTCTACACCCTGACGCTGCACAACCTCGACGTTGCCCAATCCCGCGCCGGTATAAGTATGTTCAGCCTCTTCTTCGGTGGGGAGGATAGGAAGGAGATCTCCAACGAAACGAGGAGGGGCGTCGACGAAGCCGTTAGATCGTGGGTTGAAGAGGGGCGAGCGGAGATCCTTCCGGGCGTGGTGTTCATCGACGAGTGCTCGATGCTCGATGTGGAGACGTTCTCATTCTTGGGGAGGGCGATGGAACAGGAATTGGCGCCCATAATCATCTTCGCCACCAATCGGGGCATAACCATCGTCAGGGGTACGGATCTAAAATCGCCGCACGGCATGCCGCTAGACCTGCTCGACCGGATGCTCATCATAAGCACGAAGTCGTACTCGCGGGAGGAGATTCTCGAGATCCTGAAGATAAGGGCCAAGGCGGAGAAGGTCGAGCTGCCCAAGGAGGCACTTGAATATCTCGCCGATATAGGCGAGGCGACATCGCTGAGGTATGCGGTTCAGCTCCTCGCCCCAGCTTCGAACATTGCGGAGGCCGAGGGATCGAAGAGGGTAAAGAAGGAGCACATCGAACGGGTCAAGCAGCTTTTCGCGGATATCAAGCGATCGGTCGCATATCTTCAGGAGTATGAGGCCAAGATGCTCAAATAATTCAAAAATCGACCTTTCCTCATGGTCTCGCCCAATCCTATTTGTCGATTTTTTTGCCCAACTAGGGCAAAATCCTCCCGCCCACGTAAACTGGAGACCAGTTCTCACGTCCGTCGCTTCGCCTTGGCCAATAAAAAATATTGTGCTGTGGTTGTGGTGCGGCTATGGTTACGAGAGCCTTTTAAACAAATGCCAAAACCATTCATGGGACTGAAAACGGCGAGGCGAAAACCGAGGGTCTCCGCGAAAATGGGGCTGATCGCGGGAGTCACCTTGGCCTGCATAGCGGCAGCTGCAATCGCCCTAACCAGACCGGCACCAGCAAGGTTTGAGGTCTCGGATCTGGTGATAGATCCAAGCGAGGTCGAGGCGGGTAAGCCAGCTGAGATCTCGGTCAAGGTGAAAAATGTCGGTGAAGCCGCCGGTACATATACCGCAGTTTTGAGGGTGGATGGCAGGGTGGAGGCTACGAAGGACATAGCGCTCGCGGGAGGAGCAACGCAGACGGTATCGTTCACGATAACGAGGGATGTCGTCGGGACGTGTGGGGTGGAAGTGGATGGGCTGGGCGGAGACCTAAAAGTTTACTTCGAGCTTGCGGACGCAGTTGGGGACGTCGAATATTTCTTTGATATAACCGGGATCACGCTTGTGAGGGAGGAGGATGGCCTGATCCTGATAATGGAGGCATCGCGCGACATCCCAACATTGGGGGGACTCGATTCCGGGGTTTATTGTTTCTTCTTCGACGTGGACAATGATCATTCCGCGGACTTCGAGGTTTTTGGTCTTTATCGTGGGCCATTGCATATCTCCCTCCTCGATCGTCAGGAAATGGATCTAATGGAGTTGACATACGAGCACTTAGGCCGGGCGCTAAAGATAAAGATACCGTTGGCTGAAATGGGAAGCCCGGAGTCGTTCAACTTCAGGGCCGAGGTCTACGTAGTGGGGCGGGGGCGCAGCTTTCCGATACCGCCCCGGACGCTGGATGGGCCGAAGTACGCCTCGCCTAATCTAAGAAAGGGCAGGACCGTGAAAAGGAAGCTATCCGCCGAGTTGAGGAAAAATCGCGCGGTTCGATCTACGGGCCGGAATCGAGCATAATCTAACCAAACCAGCCCCCCTTTTGTTGCCATTAGCAGGATGTATTCATCATAAGCAACCTAGATTTAGGCGAATCGACTTTAAGACTTCTTTTTACGTCCCTCTACGGCCCTCTTGATCTCATCTATGGCTGTCCTGTCCTCTATCGTGGAGTAATCCCCGAGCGGTTGACCGGTAATTATGGCTTTTATGAGTCTCCTCATTATTTTACCGCTTCTAGTCTTTGGGATCTTATCGACGAAGCTAATGTCCCCGAGTACCACGACCGGGCCCATGGTATCCCTGACGGTTTTTCTGAGTTCGTCCTGTAGCTCGTCGCTGGGGACGTGGTCCTTTTTAAGGACCACGAATGCGGTCGCGACTTCCCCCCTCAGAGGGTCCGGCTCCCCAGTTACGGCCGCCTCAGCGACGGCCGGGTGGGAGAGGAAGGCGCTCTCTACCTCCACGGTTCCAACCCTGTGTCCCGCAATCTTTATCACCTCATCGGCCCTCGCGACGAACCATATGTATCCGTCCTCGTCTTTTTTGGCCGCATCCCCCGTGTAATAGCAGTTCGGGATTTGGTTCCAGTACTCTTCGACGTACCTTTCGTCGGCCCTCCATAAGGTCTGGGTTAGCCCCGGAAATGGTCTCCTGCATACGAATATGCCCTCCCTCCCGGGTGGAAGTGACCTGCCCCTTTCATCTACCACGTCCCCATCGATACCCGGGAGGGGTATGCCCGCCGAGCCCGGTTTTATGGGAATCGTCGCGATGCCGTAAGGGTATCCGGTCATGGGGCCCGAACTCTCCGTCTGCCACATGTGATCTATCACGGGGGCCCTATCCTTCAGGACGACCTTCTGCAACCAACTCCACGCAGGAGGATTAAGGACCTCCCCGGCACAAACCACCAATTCAATTGTACTTAGGTCGTGTTTATTGGGCCATTCGTCACCATATCTCATCAGCCCCCTGATCAAGGTTGGGGACATCCACAATCGCGTTACCTTGTTTTTCTCCACCAACCTCCACAGGATATCGGGCTCAGGGTAGTCGGGGGTCCCCTCGTACATAAGGGTGGTGCAACCGATGAGGAAGGGCGCATAAACGACGTAACTGTGGCCGACTATCCAACCAATGTCGGACAGACACCACCAAATATCACCGTCCTTCAAACCGTAGACCCACTTCGCCATGGCATATATGTGAACCTGGTAACCGCCGTGGGTCTGGACCGTCCCCTTCGGTTTTGCGGTGGTTCCCGAGGTGTGAAGGATGAATGATAGCTCGTTGGACCCCATCGGGACGACATCTGCGGTTATTCCCTTGCCCTCGTCCAGTGCTTTCTCCCAGCAGATGTCCCTTCCATCCCTCATTGGGAGCTCCACCTCGCCCCTCCTCAGCACTATGACTTTCTGAACCTCGTTGGGCATCTCCAAGGCCTTATCGACTATTCCCTTTAGGTCGATTGCTTTCCCCCTCCTGTACCCCACATCCGCGGTGATCAGCACCTTTGAGCCCGCGTCCGCCACCCTATCGGCGACAGCCTTGTACCCGAATCCGGCGAACACGACCGAGTGAATGGCACCTATTCTGGTGGTTGCCAACATCGCTATCGCTGCCTCGGGGATCATCGGCATACATATGGTTACCCTATCCCCCCTCCCCACCCCGAGTGCCTTCAGCGCCGCCGCGAACCTCTCCACTTCACGAAGCAGTTCTCTATAGGTCAAAACCCTAGTTTCTCCAGTTTCGGCCGACTCCCAGATGATGGCTGCTTTATCACCCCTATTTTTCTTAAAAACTTGATAATCGAGGCAATTGTAGGATATGTTAGTCTTCCCACCCACAAACCACTTGAAGAATGGATACCCTTCCTCCTTGTAGACCTTTTCCCAGGGCTCAAACCAGTGGAGCTCCTTAGCGATTTCTCCCCAGAAGCCCTCCATGTCATTTGCCGCCCTATCCAGCATTTGCTTGAGCTGCGGTGGAAATTGCATCTTCCTCGATTTTTCCTCTCCCAAACTATCGCCCAAAAGGTTGTTGTGGTCCTCTTTTACATAAAAGGATGTGATGGAGGGGTGGCGCGAACTGGGGGCAATTTGCGAGGAAAATCCCGAGGAATCAACGGCAACACCGTTCGAGCTAGGTGACAACCCTTAATCCACGCTGTGGTGGCACCCCCTTGACGCCGCCCCCCGATTACCCGTATTTCTCGACGAATGCCCTGAGTGCTTTCTTAAAGCAGTCCATCGGCGCCCGCACGAGCCCGAACCCAACCCCCCCGACCCCGGCTTTCTTGTGGGTCACGCCGGTGTTTATGGATGGCTCTATCCCGGTCTCGACCACCTTTCGTATGTCTATCCCCAGTGATGTCCCCTCGAAGTTCATGTAGGGGATTGTGAATGCCTTGTGTCTGGCGATGGTTACCTCCCTCATCTCCCGCGTGAAGTTCTCGGCGTCTTTCACCGTCCCTCCGACTACTTGGACGACCGCCGGTGCGCAGATGCAAGCGAAGTTACCCAAGCCCATTGTTTCCATGATCGCGCTATCTCCGATATCCCCGCCCTCATCTCCCTCCTTGAAGCCCGGGAAGAACAGCGTTTTCGGCTTGGGGGCTGGCGCGGTGAACCACTGCCCGGGGAGACCGCTGACCCTAATCCCGAAGTCGGTTCCGTTCCTCGTCATCGTCGTGACCACGGTGCTGTAATCGATCCCATGTCCAGCATCAAGCATCGCCTTGGACGCAGCCATCGAGAGCTGGAGGAAGGTCAGCTCGTTCCTGCCCATGAACTCCATTACCCTGCTCACAATTTTCCCGTCGAAACCCGTCTCAACCATATGGGGGCTCATGGTCTTCAAGAAGATGAGGCTGGCCGCGGTGTTCCTGCAATGGAGCTCGTCTCCCATATGGAGGGCCTTCGCCATTATCCCCACGAGGTCAATCGGACCTGATCTCTTGAATGCCTCCGCCAGCAGCGGGGCCATCTCGCTCTCCATCCACCTCAGCCTATCCAACACTTCCTCCGAGTAGGCCCCGTACCTCAAGACCTTGCCCAACCCCTCGTTGAGGTTGCAATAGGCCATGTTTCCGTGCACCTCGTTCTTGACCACGTACACGGACATCGAGGGCGAGGTTATCCCTGCCATCGGACCGACCGAGTCGTGGTCGTGGCAAGCGGCAAACTCTATCTCCCCGCGCTCGGCCATTTTCGCCGCTTCCTCAGGGGTATCGACCCAGCCCTCGAAGACGGCGGCGCCCATCACGGCTCCGCGCTGCGGGTCACACATCCTCTCCCACGTGATGGGGGGGCCCGCGTGAAGGAGCATGTGTTCTTTCGTCCCTGGTATCACGTCCCTCGCTTTCTTGATCCCGATTACCGTCGGCTTGGCCTCCATGATTTTCTTAACAGCTTTTTCATTCGCCTCCTCTATTTTTCCCAATTCCCTCACCCCTTCACCCTTGTTCAAAGTTTCTTCAACTTATCGAGCAGGTCTGCCATCTCCCGGTCCCCTCCGGCAGGCGGCCTCCAATCGACGTGAACCGTATCGGCCCCCTGAGATTTAAGATCATCATAAAAATGTTTTGCACCAACGTTGATGATCTTTGGCTCCCGCAGGAATCTCGCTGGTTCCCTCATAATTTTTCCTCCACCATCCTTTCCCAAACCTTGCCCCTCGTCGCGATCAGCGCTGTCATCCGCGCCGCCTGAGCATTACTCGGCATTACAACCGCGCCAGCGCCCCTAAGCTTTTCCTCTTGGGAGGTTAGATCCTGGGGATCCTGAGGCGTGCCGCAAACCGAGGCGACCACCGACAGGTACCTCCCGCCCTCCTCCGCAATTTTCTTCGCCCGTATTATGGTCTTCGCTAAGGCGCCTGCGGGGTCCATATCCGCACCGTGGCCGAGCACGATGTCCAAAAGGATCACTGCTGTTTCAGGATCAGAGGCCTCGGCCAACATTCGCTTCTGTCTTAGCTCGTGATAGATCATCGGATGAGGTTTGCCAATCTTCGCCGTGAACTCATCCTCTCCATAGTCGACGAAGGTGTGCTCTCTGCTCCTGTTCGAATCCTCCAATTTCAGCTCAGGCTTCAGGGGTATGTTGGAGTACGCATCCCCGATCAAATCTCTCACGATCAACATCGCCTCGTTGCAAAATGTCCCGCCCGAGTAAATGCCTCGGATGTACCGCTGTCCGGGCTCGAGTCTACTGTATTCCTCCTCCGCTGTTTTCCTGACCTCGTCGAAGCTTGCGGAGAATATCATGCTTTTCGGCTTTTCTCCCCGCTGGACCGCCATCGCCTTGACCGCCGCATCCTCGAGCGTGGTGGCGGGGATCAAGCCGGCTTCCTCTATGATTTTTGGATCTCCTCCGAGAAAACAAACCACAATTGGCTTCCCAACCTGCTTCGCGGCGTCCAAGACCTTCTTTGACACGGTTGGGGCTGGCGGCTTTGAGATCAAGACGATTGTTTGTGTTCCTGGGTCATCAGCAAGATATTGAATCCCCATGAGCATGGTAATTCCGCCCACCTCGTCGTGCAGATCGCGACTCCCGGTGCCGATGACATGAGAAACCCCGGGACCTGCACTTATCAGCGATGAAACCGCCTGGGCTCCGGTTCCCGCGGCCGCGACGATGCCGATGGGGCCCCGATTGACCACGTCCGCGAACCCGAGACCGATCCCATTTATGATCGAGGTACCGCAGTCGGGCCCCATCACCAACAGGCCCCTCTCCCTCCCTATGCGCTTCAGCCTTACCTCGTTCTCAAGGGGGACGCCATCGCTAAATATCATCACGTGCTTGCCCAGCTCCAGCGCCCGTTCGGCCTCCCTGGCGGCGAACGCGCCGGGCACCGAAACAAGGACGAGGTTGGAGTCCGGCCTTGCCTCGGCTGCGGCGTCCAACGTCCTGTAAATAACTTCGACCTTTTCCGCTAACTCCTTCGCTGCCTCAACCATCATCTCCCTAGCCTTCGAGATCACCTCCTCAGCGCGCTCGGGGCTCACTGTATCGACCACGATGGCGAGGTCGTTTGGACCAGCGCGCTCGACCTCATCGGTGAGCGTGCCAGCCTCCCTGAGCAAACATTTGTTGGCATCCGTCGCCATCAACGCCGATGCCTGTCGAACGCCATCCAAACTTCCGAGCTGCTGGGATATGCGCATCAGGAAGATGGAATCCCGGTACTCGCCCTTGTACACGCGGCTCCTGATAACCATTCCAATCCTCCAACATTCATTAGACCAATGCCAAAAATCTCATATAAATCATTCGCTGTTTTTGGCCTTGACGCGGAGAATTGCCGCGAGACCTGTGGCCGTTCCACTTGAATATCCCACTGGGAAAGCTCGCGCGGCGTGCGCAAAAAAATCGCTCCCCACTCCCTAATCTTTATAAGTTCCCACTAAGTCATTCCCTTTAGGAGGCTAGAAAATGGACAAATTGCTCGAGTTGTTCGAAGGAAAGAAGGTGGAGATGTACGACCTCTCGCAGCCGCTCGGAATCCACACGCCCTTCTGGCCCTACTACCCGCCATTCGAGGTGAAGTACTTCAAGCGAAAGCCCGAGCACGGGGTGAACGCACAGTACATCCAGAGCTCGCTCCACATCGGGACCCACCTGGACGCTCCGAGGCACTTCCTTACCGGGGGCAAGACCATCGATCAATTGCCTCTGGAGTGGATGTGCGGTCCGGGGGTCGTTGTGGACCTTAGGGATGAAATGGACGACCTAGCCATCTACACCCCGGAGATGATCGAGAAGCGAGTGGATGTCCACGAGGGAGACATCCTCATCCTCCACACAGGTTTCGAGAAATACGCATGGTGCGGATCGGAACCGGATGAGGAACGCTATATTCACCGACATCCAGGGGCCGACCGACGAATGGTGGATTGGCTGATAAAGAAGAAAATACACATCTGGGGGATGGACTGCGTTTCCACGGACCACCCGATGAACTTACCCATAGGCAGATTTCTGGGGAAGGGGACCTTCGGCCAGTGTGAGAGGGTCCGGGCTCTGTGCGAGAAGAAGTTCGGTGGCAAGGAAGCGGTGGACAAACTCTTCCCACCCGAGGACTACCAGCTGACGCACAACAAGCTGTTTCCCTACGATTGTATCCACCTTGAGAACCTCGGAGGTCAGATCGCAGCTCCGGAGATCCAAAACAAGCGTCTCGTCATAAGCTGCTTCCCGTGGCTGTTCGAGGGCGGTGAGTCCGCCTGGTGCCGGGTCGTAGCATTTCTCAGCGAGTGAACATGACTGGGGCGATTGGCGCATCGGCTTGGCGAGAGTAGTCATATTTGGAATTGCCAGAAAATCCAAGCAGTACGCAAACTCTTAGGAAGAATAGCGTTCACGGTTAAAACAACAAAACCTCGCCGTGATTCATCAGCGTCAAGACGGGCGTCCTCCATTCGCCCCCAAGATTTTTCTTTCTTCACGAGCCCTTCTACTTCTGATTCTGAGGGTTTCGGGGGAAATCGATCAGCTCGTGAACCCCCTGAGTAACGCGCACGATGGCGAGGCAGGCTGTATCATCCCTCGAAGACTGCCATTCACGGGAGCCGAGGAATTTAAAAACCGTATGTTATCACTCGCGCGCCGTAGCTGCAGAGCTTCAGTTGCTTGCAGCTCCTGCAGAGGCCATAGAGCTCCTTTATGGCACCGCTTCTCGCCAGCTCCCTCGCCTTTTCGCACGCCTCGAGCCTAAGCTCCCGGCCGACACCAAACGCGAGCAGCGTTAGGGTGCCCTTTATCCCATCTATGCTGTGGACCTTCGCGGGGATTATCTCGGTCAGCTTCTCGAACTTTTCAGCCTCGATTTTTGCCAGGATGGCATACGGCCCGGCGACGGAGTAAGCTTCAACGACCTCGTCTATTTTCAACAGCTCGCTCAGGACGTCGTCTATCCTGCCGATCTCAGCATTTATCAGGACAAAAGCTATGGGCATTTTCGGCCTCCATTCACTCGAACGCGAACAACGTCACGGTATTCTTTATCCCGCCGATCTTGTGCAACTTTTGAGTGACACTTTCCGCGACCCTTTCAAACTTCTCCGCCTGAAGCTTCACCACGATATCGTGTGGCCCGGCGACGGAGTAAGCTTCAACGACCCCGTCGATTTTCCGCAACTCGCTCAATATTCCGCGAATTTTTCCGACCTCGGCATTTATCAAAACAAATGCGACGGGCATGCATTCACCTCCTCATTTCGGTAATTTGGCAAGCGCCTGTTTGACCAGCTCGGCCGGATACTCATAGTCGATCAACTTGCCCGTGAGATATGCGTCGTAGGCCGCTAGGTCGAAGTGCCCATGCCCGCTGTTGGCAAATAGTATCACCTTCTCCTCGCCAGTTTTTTTGCACCTCAAGGCCTCATCTATGGCGGCCTTCACGCAGTGCGCGGTCTCAGGCGCCACGACGAAGCCCTCGGTTCGCGCAAATAGGACCGCTGCCTCGAAAACTTCGTTTTGGTGATACGCGGCCGCCTCCACGAACCCATCTTTCACCAGCTTGCAGAGCAGTGGGGCATCGCCGTGATATCTGAGCCCACCCGCATGGATTGGCGGCGGGACGAACTCGTGCCCCAACGTATACATCTTCAGAAGCGGCGTGAGCTTAGCGGTGTCGCCGTGATCGTACGTGTAAGGGCCCTTCGTCAGGGTTGGGCAAGCCTTGGGCTCGCAGGCCACAGCTCTCAGCTCCGGCTTCTCACCACTTAGCTTGTCTGCGACGAATGGGAAACAGGCACCTGAAAAATTGCTCCCCCCGCCGACGCAGCCGAAGATGACATCGGGGTAGTCGTCGGCCATCTCAAATTGCTTCTTGCACTCGAGCCCAACGATGGTTTGGTGCAACAAGACATGGTTTAGCACACTTCCCAGCGAATATTTCGCGTCCTCGTGCGTCGCGGCATCCTCGATCGCCTCCGAAATCGCGATCCCCAAGCTCCCCGGGCACTCGGGATCTGCCTCCAGCATTTTCTTTCCGAATTGTGTTCTATTGCTGGGACTGGGTATGCACTCCGCGCCCCATGTTTCCATCAATATCCTGCGGTATGGCTTTTGCTCGTAGCTCACCCTGACCATGTAGATCGTGCAATCCAAATCGAATAGACAGGTGGCGAAGGCCAGCGAACTCCCCCATTGCCCAGCACCAGTTTCCGTGGCAAGCCTCGCGACGCCCTGTTTCATGTTGTAGTAGGCTTGCGCCACGGCGGTGTTCGGCTTGTGACTCCCCGGCGGGCTCACCCCTTCCCACTTGAAATAGATCCTCGCGGGGGTCTTCAGGGCTTTCTCTAGCTTCACCGCCCGATACAGTGGAGTGGGCCTCCACAATCGGTAGACATCTAGGACCTCTTCTGGTATTGGGATCCATCTCTCTGTACTGACCTCTTGTTTTATCAACTCCACCGGAAAAATCGGCTCCAAGTCCGATGCCTTCACCGGCTCCTTCGTGGCGGGATTTATCGGCGGATCCAGTGGCGTTGGAAGATCCGCTTGGATGTTATACCATTTCCTCGGTATCTCGTCCTCGTCGAGCAGGAACTTCGTGTTTTCCATCCTCGACCCTCGCCTCACTTCCTTTGTTGTATTATTTAAAGCTTTTTGGCACAATTTTGTACCTTAATAAATTATATGGGGAGGGCAAAACTACCTAATCAACGATGATGGGATTTAATTGATAGAAACTATAGCTCAGTTTCCCATTGGTTTTATCGTGGCGCTGTCCGGCGTCCTGCTGCCCGGCCCATTGCTAGCGTTCGTCGTGGTCAAGACAATTTCAGGCGGCGCAAGGATTGGCACCTCCGCCGCGGTGGGTCACATCCTGGTCGAGCTCGGGATAGTTTCGCTAGTTTGTCTCGGCTTGGGCTTCGTGCTCCGGAGCCAAGCCTTCCAAGTTGGGGTAGGTGCACTTGGGGGGGGCCTACTTTTAATTCTTGGGGTTCTCAACCTCGTGCAGGTTTGGAGAATTCGTGAATTTAAACCGGAGATCGCGGGGGTGAGACATCATGCGATCATTGGAGGCGTGCTCTTCAGTACCGTCTTGAACCCAAGCGTGATCCTGTGGTGGGCAACGATCGGCTTAGCTATGCTCACCGAGGCATTTCTGACGGCGGCGGCGATCGGCGCCGCGCTTTGGTTGACTGGGCATTTCCTCGCGGACCTAGGTTGGTATTCATTCGTCTCGTACTCGATAACCAAGGGAAAGTGGTTGATGGGAAGCAGGGGCTACAAGGGACTTTTAATCGCTTGTGGATGCGTTTTGCTCCTCTTTGGGATCTACTTCATCATCAAATTTTGGTCGATTTTGATTGATTGAGTTGGCGGCGTATTAAAAAATCGTGCGTCCGCGCGCCCAGCTCATGGACTTTAACGCCCAGCAAATCCGCCACATCATCGACATCAAAGGCGACGGCGCGCGAGCGATAAATGCGCGGCCTTATGCCAGCCTTGCGGGCCTCCATCAGATGAACTGGAAAGCTTTCCCCCCCAAATCGTGGCTCCATCACATTAGGCGGCCTTAGAAACATGGCATTCGTGCCGTTGTCCTTCGACGGTGCCAGCACGATATCTTGGGGTGAAGATGCCATCGCGACGATGTTTTCCACATCCGAGTGGCTTAAAAGCGGGAGGTCGGAGGGGATTATCAGCACAGAAGTCGCGCCCTTTGACAAGGCATGCAGAATGGCCAGCTTTATCGCTTCATTGAGCCCAACGCCCGGCTCGAGAAAACCGAGGGCGCCATTTTCCTTTGCGAAGCTCAAAACCTCCTCATCTGGGGACACGACGATTATGCCAGCTGCCGAGGGCGCACAGCGGACGGCCTCTAGCACGTCTGCAAGCATGCGGAGCGCTATTTCGCGGCGCTGGTCGTCGGTCAGTACGCCACTTAAGCTCGACTTCGCCTCGCTCAAGCGCTTGGCGGGCACGATCGCCCACATCGACATGTCCATCAAGCACTTTTATGGCATCGTGCATCTTTATGTTGGTGTCCATTTGGGTTTCGATGAAGCACTCGTCAGAATTTGCAACCATGAACCAACGCTCGAGGATCTAACACTCTTGCTTCGATCGACAGACAATCAGCTGACCGAATTGATCAACCAAGCATCGGATGTTCGTGAGCTGGGGGGGCGCGAGGTCAGCTATTCGCGCAATGTTTTTTTGCCAATCACAAACCTGTGCCGCAATCGCTGCTGGTACTGTGGCTTTAGGCGCGACCCGGGCGACTCCGAGGCTTGGTTCATGTCGCTTGGGCGGGTTGCCGAACTCCTCGAGCGCGCGAGGGATGCCGCTTGTTCGGAGGCGCTTTTCACGCTCGGCGAGAGACCCGAGGTCCATGCGGAGGTCGGACGAGCACTCCGCGAGCTAGGGTATGAAATGATGATCGATTACCTGGAGGACCTTTGCCAATTTACGCTGAGTTTGGGATTGCTGCCTCACACGAATGTGGGCGTCATAAGTGAACGCGAGATGCGACGCCTGCGAAGGTTGAATGCAAGCATGGGGCTGATGTTGGAGTGCGCCGCGGATCTACCCGCGCACAGGGATAGCCCGGGCAAGGATCCACTTTTACGTCTGGAGGTGATAGAAACGGCCGGCAAGCTACGAGTGCCCTTCACCACCGGCCTGCTCATAGGCATAGGTGAGAGCTTCGAGGATCGGGCGCTCTCTTTGCTCTCGATTAAAAAAATTCATGATGAGTACGGTCATATCCAAGAGATCATCATTCAAAATTTCGTGCCCAAGCCGAACACCCCGATGGCAAACTGCCCCGGCCCGAGCATCGAGGAGTTGTTAGCGATAGTTGCGACGGCGCGATTGTTGATGCCCGAGATGAACATCCAGGTGCCGCCGAACTTGCTGGATTTCAAGTGTGGACTTGAAACTTTCCTTTTGGCGGGCGCAAACGATCTGGGTGGGATCTCGTCCGTGACGCCAGATTTCATCAATCCCGATCACCCTTGGCCTAGCGTCGTCGAACTCCGAGCTTCGATCGAGCGGGCTGGGTTCGTCCCATGCGAGCGGTTGCCAATTTACCCACGCTACGCGAGAAACCCGAAGTTCATGTCGAGGGAGGTGAGAAAAGTTGTGCAAGATCTTGCAGACGAGAACGGTTACCGCAGGGGCTAAATCGCTGAATCTGCGTGATTCGGAGGATATATCAGCAATCCGCGTTACGGATCGGAGCGCTTATAGGTTACTTTCGGTCCCCTCTCCCCCCCAAAACCGTTTAAAAGCGTCCCCTAAATCACGAGCGGAAAACGAAACGTGGAGGGTGATAACGATCGAGCGCCACCTGAAACGACGAGGAAATTATCTGCGCAAGAAAATCTCTTTTCGTGTTTTAAAACAAATGTATGGGGATGCCCTTCAGTTCCACCAAAAACGCGGATGGGGAGCCAGAAGAATCGCAAAATTGTTGACGCAACGTTATCAAACCGTGCAGAACTATGGACGCGAGTTTTCGTGGATTACTGTTGGCGGTTGGCTATACAAAGGTCATAACCCACTTAACGTTGTTAACACGTTGGACTGGAGCAAGCGATACGAGCTCGGATATCTAATCGGCGCTAGACTCAGCGATGCGTCCCCAGTCATTGGGAAGAGGTGCAATAATTATGGACTCGAAACGGCGTCAAAAGACAAAGATTACGCTTTAGAACTCGCGCGGGTAGGCACAAAAGCTCACCAAAAGGATAAGCCGTATGTAGTGCGTCGGTATGCCGGCGGCCATTGGCGTGTTTACGTATCCGGCGGAGAACTCGCTGAGTTACTTTCCATGGATCTGATGAAACTAAAACCATTCATAGAAGGTGACGCAAAAATTGCAAAAGGAGTTACACGCTCGTTCTTTGATGGCGACGGAAGTGTGGGTGGAAGAAATATCTCTGCTTACGGAGATAGAGAAACGCTCGAATTCATCGTCGGCCTCTTGCGCAAACATTTCATGATAAATGCGTACGTTTTGTCAAAGCCCGTCTACAGGCTCCACATCCCCCGTAGATACTGGTTGGATTTCTATGAGGAGATAGGTTTCGCTATTCGCAGAAAGCAAAGAGTCTTGGCTGAGTTAATCAAAGAGCGTAAGGTGTTCTAAGATGGTTAGCTCTAACTCGAAGTTAGACTACTCCATACGGATGAAGCGAACTTCGCCGTCTATTGATGAATGTTTTAAGGAGATTGATCCCATCGTGGGCTCAATACTTGACAAGGCGCTCTGTAACAAAGATATCGACGTAAAAGAGGCAACGGAACTGTTTGGGGTTGAAGGACAAGAGCTTTGGCTTCTCGCAGTGACAGCGGATGAATTGCGGCACAGGGCTGTGGGGGGTATCGTAACCTATGTGATAAACAGAAACATTAATCACTCGAACATCTGCGTGGGATCCTGCAAGTTCTGCGCTTTCCGACGCTCGCTAGGGGACCCGGATGCGTACGTGCTCACGCGCGAGCAGATCGCGGCAAAGGTCCGTGAGGCTGTTCGGTTTGGAGCGACTGAGGTTTGCGTGCAAGGCGGGCTGCATCCCGACTTTGGACTCGAGGATTATTTGGTGATACTCCGCGCGATCAGGGGTGTGAGCCGGAGTATTCACATCCACGCCTTTTCCCCAGCCGAGCTCGACCACATCTCGAGGCAGGAGGGGCTGTCGATCGAGGAGGTGATAAAAACGCTTCGCGAAGCTGGATTGAATTCGGTTCCCGGCACGGCGGCCGAAATCCTCGTCGATCGCGTGCGTGGCATCATCTGCCCGAAGAAGCTGAGCTCGGAGCGATGGATCGGGATAATCAAAGCCTGCCACCGCTTGGGCTTGCCGACCACTGCGACGATGCTATACGGCCATGTTGAAACACCGCGGGAGCGGGCCAAACACATGGAAATCCTGAGGGAGATCCAGCGAGAGACACATGGCTTTACAGAATTTGTGCCGCTTTCCTTCATGCCACACAACACACCGCTGCAACGTGGGGGAGTCGTAACCGATGTCTCAACTGGCGCAGATGACATTCGTGTGCACGCCGTCGCACGCCTGATGCTGACGGGCTACATCGACAACGTCCAAGCATCCTGGGTGAAACTCGGGCCGAAGCTGGCGCAGGTGATGCTGGGCGCCGGAGCGAACGATCTGTCGGGCACGCTCATGGAGGAGAACATCTCCCGCGCGGCTGGTGCTCAACAGCAATCGATGCTGCCGCGCCAACTCGAGCGGCTCATCCTTGACATGGGACGAGTGCCTAGGCAGAGAACCACCACGTACGGGACGCCGCCACGCCGGAGTGCATACGCATCGATCGCCTGACCGCGATCATTTGAATTTTGCGAGTTCCAATATCGTCCGCGCCAGCGCCACCCTATTGATGTGGTCTGGCATAAGTATGTTGGCAAATACCGCCTTTATGTTGAGTTCCTCGACCGCCGGCGCGAAATGGTTATCCGTGTTGTCCAGAACAAGCGTGCCGACGAAATCACGATAGAGCTGCGCCACGCCGACCGAACTCACCTCGTAGCCGAGGCCTTGCATGAGCGCGCCAGCTGGGCCGCTAACCGCACGATCGCCGATGATTGGGCTGACGGCGAGCACCTTCCCGCGATGTCGCGACAACGTGGCCCGGATCTCCTTGATGGAGAGGATGGGTCCTATGCTCGTTACCGGATTGCTGGGCCCGATCAAAATTGCATCGGCGGCCTCGAGGGCCTCGATCACGCCGGGAGCGGGTTCAGCGCCCTCCGCGCCCTTAAACGCGACGTCGAGAACTTTATCAGCGGCCCCTCGGACGACCCAAAATTCATGAAACGTCATCACGCCTGCCTCGGTGTTTATGTATGTGGTCACACGGTCGTCGGACATCGGCATGACGTTCGCTTCGATGCCAAGCTTGCGGCAAAGCAACTTTGTTGCCTCGGAAAGCGTCTTTCCCTGATTAAAGAGAAGCGCGCGATGAATCTTGATTGCTCGGTCCCTATCGCCTATCATTAGGAGCTCCTCCTCGCCAAGGCGCTTGAGCATCTCGTGGCAGAAGAAAGTATCGCCTCTTATGCCGTACCAAGTCTCCTCATTGACTATACCGGCGAGAGTGTAGACGACGGTATCGATATCCGGCGAGATGTAAATGCCCGACATCCCAAAGTCCTCGCCAGTGTTGACGACGATCGAGAGTTCCTTGGGCTCGAGCAGGCGCGAAAGGCCCTGTAGCAGTTTGGGCGTGCCGGTACCGCCGGAAAGCACCGCGAGCATTTTATCACCTGAACAAATCTCGCTCCAAAGGCATCACCAGATCGCGCGCGCTTCCAAAACCTCGCTCGTAGACTGCACCCTTTATAATAATGACGGGCGTTCCCTCGTTTGCCTCGCCCATTACCGCGACCGCGGTCGCAGCCAACGCATCGGCCGGCGAGGTGATGGTGGTCTTCAGTTCCTTGCCGTAAAGGTCACGCCTGCCGCGCATGTCAAGCAGTGGTTTAATGCCGGCGACTCCGACCGCGACTCCGACCGCACCGCACCTGAATGGCCTGCCTTGCGTGTCCGACACGATAACCGCGACATCAACACCAACCGCCCGCTTTATACCATCTCGTATTTGCCTAGCGCTTGCGTCAGGGTCCTTTGGCAGGAGCGTCACGTGCTCATCCCAAACGTTCGAGTGGTCGACGCCAGCATTTGCGCAGACGAAGCCGTGCTCGGTGCGCGCGATCAAAACGTGTTTCAGTCTGACTATTTCCTTGGATTGCTGTAGGATGACTTCAACCTCGCGCGGGTCCTTGTCCAATTGTCCGACAAGTTTCCTCGCGCGCCGACTGGGCTCTATGGTTCTGAGGTCAACTACCCTACCCTCAGCCTTCGAAACGATACTCTGCGCCACGACCACGACATCCCCGTCCTCCAAGCGCAAGTTTTGTTCCTCTAAAGCGTGCACGATGAGTTCATCGATGCGATCACCCCTCTTCACCAACGGCAGGCCCTTGAGCGCGATTACCTCCACCCCAACACCGTCGGGTATTTTAGCATGCCTACCTTAAATCGTGCGGGGTTAATTTGAAGTTCGGCGTCGAGTTTGTGCCCTATAAATCATCGGATGTTTTGGTCGGGCTCGCCAAGCAGGTTGAGGACGCTGGTTTTAATTACATTTGGGTGTGCGACCACTATCACAACCGCTATGTGCACTCCGTGCTGGCCACGCTTGCCCTCGCAACCAAGCGCGTGAGGCTTGGTCCGGGAGTCACGAACCCGTATCTTGTCCACCCAGCCGTAACTGCCGCGGCGATCGCCACGCTCGATGAGCTCTCTCGGGGTCGTGCCGTGTTCGGCATCTCCGCGGGCGACCCGACCTTCCTCGCCACGGTTGGAGTAAAACATCGCAGGCCGATCGTCGCCGTGCGCGAGGCGGTCTACATCGCGCGAAGGTTGCTGGCTGGTGAGCGGGTGGATTTCTCGGGTGAGGTCTTCACTTGCCGCGGCGCGAAGCTTCGATTCAAGCCAGAGGTAAACGTGCCGATATACATCGGGGGTCGCGGACCCAAGATGCTTGAGCTCGCGGGCTCGATCGCGGATGGCGCGTTAATCAACGCGTCGCACCGCGATGACCTGAGGGAATGCGTCGATTACGTCAGGAGGGGGGCAGAATCATCGAATCGAAAACTGGAGGGGCTGGATGTCGTCGCATACATGGCGACCTCCATCGGCGGAGATGCCGCCAAAGCTCGAAGGACGGCTAGGACGGTCGTAGCGTTCATAGCATCCTCCGCGCCACCTTGGGCGTTGGAGAGGCACGACATACCCGCGGACGACGTCGATGAAATCCGCAAGCACCTTCGCGTCGGGGAGATCCAAAAGGCGGCAGAGGCGGTGAGTGATAGGATGGTAGACGCGTTCGCGGTATGCGGGACGCTGGTCGAGTTCGAGCGGCACATCAACGACCTCAGCAAGCTCGGCATAACACAGGTGGTCGTCGGCTCCCCCATAGGGCCTGAACCGACCAAGGTGATAGACTCGATAAAAAAGCTCCTGCGATAAGCTTACTTGGGGCTTTCCTCCGGAGCTGGTGGCAGGAGCCAGGGCGGCAGGGGCTTGCCGATCCTCCTTCGTCGCTCGATCTCGTTGTTCGCCTCCCGCTTCTTCTTCGTCGCGATCCGCCTGACGGCCTCGACCCCGGGCCCGACATCATCGAGCGGCCGAAGCTCGATGGCCCTCGCCCTCTTGGCTAAATCGAGCGCTTCAAATCCGGGGGAGGTGCGCAGGAGAATCGTGGAGTAGTTGAGCGGCGATCCAACGGCTCCGACGGAGATGTCCGCTAGCTCCGCGGCGAAATCGAGGCAGAGCTTGCAGGGAACGTCCACAAATTGCTCCAAAGCATCGACAGCCAACTCGCGCTTGGGCCTGCCCCTGCGATAGATAATGAACCTCCCCCGCTTGATGTCGAACTTCGCCACCTCCCTCAACTTGGTCTCCAGTTGCCCCTCGATGACGCGCTTGAAGAACCCCTCGTACGGGAAGGCCTCCATGCAGAAGAGCCCGATGCAGAGCTTGATTCTATCCGTGAGGCGATGGACGGCCCGCTCGCTCGACCTCATAGCTCGAAGGGCCTTCATTTGACAGGGCGTGCCTACCAGCGCCAATCGCTCGCCGGAGTAGAGGTCCACGGCGTCGCGCAGCCCCAGCAGGATTGCGCCTCGGGAGTACTTTGTGCCGCTACACTCCACCAGCTCCTCTCGAGTCACCGCGACCTTGGGCACGGGGCGCCACTCGTCATCTCTCCCCATCACCACCGCACCATCGATGAAGCCCGTCTTAAGCAATGCGGCGAGCAATGCTGTGACCACGCCGCCATCCTGACCATGTGCGGTTATCTCCGGATCTGACGCTCGAGCTGAAAAGGCCCGTTCATAAATACCTAAAACCTCGCTCGCGGCAGCGCCACGCCCGAAGATTCGAGCTTCCAGCGCGGCTTGGTCGTTGACCTGCGGGCAATGGTAGTAGCAGACGTTGCACAGCTCGCATCGCGCCTTGAGGACTGGCTTTTCATCCTCCATATGCAGCACGCTATGCGGACATGAAGCCACGCACGCCCCGCAGCCCAAGCAGAGCCCAGGGTTGATGACCTCCTTCATGAGGTGTGCAAATATCTTGGTCAAGTCATCCTCCTCGTGAAACCATATTTCTCCGTGTCATAAAACGGCCAGTTCACGACCTCTGCGGCGCGGGGCTTGCCGTGGATTTCGATTGCCACCCTCGCGCCGGGGGCAATGTCGGGGCTAGCATAACCCATTGCGATGCCTACGTTCAGAAGCGGGGAAATTGTGCCGGACGTCACGTAGCCAACCTCCTCGCCGTCCTCCAGCACTCTATAGCCCTGGCGCGGCACTCCACGATCGAGCATTCTCATACCTATACGAACTCGCCTTAAGCCAGTTGCCCTTTGCCTCATCAGAGCTTCACGGCCGATGAACTCGCCTTTCTCAAGCTTAACCGCGTATGATATCTTTGCCTCAAATGGTGTCGTTTCCTCGTTTAACTCGTGATCGTACAGCACGAAGCCAGCTTCCAAGCGGGTGGTGTCCCTAGCCCCAAGACCGCAAGGCTTGATGCCCACCCCCCTGCCAGCGCTCAATAATGCATTCCAAAGCCCTTCAGCCCTCGCTGGGTTTGAAGCGGGCTCACCGGTTAGGTACAATTCGAACCCGTCCTCGCCGGTATAGCCGGTGCGGCTGACCAGCGTCGGTAAGCCAGCGACTTCAATCGAAGTTGCCCTAAAGCGTCCGAGTTGGTCCAGCTCGAATTCTGTAAGCTGTTGCAACACCTGCTCCGCCCTCGGGCCTTGGAGCGCAAGCATCAGCGTCGTGTCGGTGATGTTTTGAATCTCAACGTCCCCGCTCTCTTGTTGTTTGAACCAACCGTAAATCTTCTCGATGTTTATCGCATTCGTCACCACCATGTATGCATGTTCTTCGACGCGGTAGATGAAGACATCATCCATAATCCCGCCGCGCTCGTTCAGGACGGTTGAGTAGTGCGCATCGAACACATTGAGCCTTGAAATGTCGTTGGTCGTCGTACGTTGCAGGAAGCTGCCAGCGTCTTTTTTCCTGACCAAAATCTCGCCCATGTGGCTGACGTCGAAGAGCCCGACTGCCTCGCGGACCGCCAGATGCTCCTCGACGATGCCGGAGTACCTGAGAGGCATCTCCCAGCCCGCGAATGGCACCATCTCGGCGCCGAGCGAGCGGTGAACGCGCGCGAGCTGAAGCTGTTTCATGTGCCGACCAAGTCGACGATAGTGGCCGAGCCACCTTAAAACTTTTTGAAAATCATTCGATAGGTTTAAAACAATCGGCATGCACATTTACCTAGGTGGGTTTTTTGCGGAGAAAAAGGTGGAAGCTGAGCAAGGCGGAATGCAAGAAAAATAGCTGCGTGTGTGCATCGTGAAGGCTGGAGCACCGAGGCACCTCTTTTTAGGGTATTCCGATGGTTTGGCACGGTCTTTATTCCGTAACTTGGAATGTGACGAGCAAGTGCAACTTTTCCTGCGAGCACTGCTACGTGCCATCGTCGGAGCAAAGAGATTTGAGCCATCGAGAAGCAAAAAGGTTGTTGGGCCAACTGGCTGACCTCGGCGCGGAGGAGCTTTACATCAGCGGAGGTGAGCCCCTCATGAGGGGGGATCTTTTCGATTTGATAGGACACGCCGCAGACCTCGGATTGCGAGTTGCAGCGATTACCAATGGGTGGCATCTGACGAGGGAGAAAGCCCTCCTCTTCAAGAACGGTGGCGTCGACCATGTTTCGGTCAGCGTCGACGGGATTGGGCGGACTCACGATGAATTCAGAAACAAGACTAGGTCCTTCGAGAGGTGCGTAAGGGCGATAAGGCTGTTGAAGGAGGCGGGCGTAAAAACCTACCTCTCGCCGACCTTTTCCAAGCACAACATAGATGAACTCCCAGCCCTATTTTCGCTCGCGCTTGACCTTGGGGTGAACTTTTCGACCAAGGTGATGATTCCCATGGGTCAGGCGAGGGCCTTAAGCGAATATTGCCTCAGCCCAGATGAGCAAAAAGGGCTCTACGAGTACCTCCGTGCCAAGAAGGCCGAGTTCGATGGGAAGATCGACATCGTCACCACTTGCAACCCATATTCAGTACTCTTCAGCGGAAAGCGCAAACTAGCCAGCGATAGAATCCGCGGCGGATGCACCGCTGGCGTCTCCATCCTTTGCATCTCGGCAGACGGAAACATCCTGCCATGCTCTAGGCTGCAGATTGCACTCGGCAATGTGCGCGAGGTTTCGCTCCCTGACATCTGGTATTCGTCCGAATATTTGGCCATGCTCCGGGACAGGGATAACTTAAGGGGAAAATGTGGCGCGTGCCGCTATAAGAACTGGTGCGGCGGATGCAGGGCTATGGCCCTCGCGCGGCTTGGCGATCATTTCGCTGAAGACCCGAGCTGTTGGATTGAGGAAGGGGGTTAACCGAGCGGGACACATCATGAGGCGCGCCGATCTCGCTGGCGTGAGAGTTGGCGATGATGGCCCCGTCGTCATAATTGGGGCGCTGAATATCGGGCCAGAATCATTTTACCGGGGCTCCGTCGTGCGAGGCGAGGGCGAAGTCATCGAGCGCGCAGGGCGCATGCTCGAGGAGGGAGCCAGCATCATAGACATCGGGGCGATGTCTACTGCACCCGGGATCAAGCCCATCTCTGCTTCTTTAGAAAGGCGAAGGTTGATCCCCGTCATTAAGGCTTTGGCGAAGGAGCTCGATGCACCTATCTCCGTCGACACCCAGCGTGCCATAGTGGCCGAGGCCGCACTCGAAGCCGGCGCGGGCATGGTAAACGATGTCAGCGGGCTCAAGGCCGACCCGAGGATGGCACGCGTCATCGCCGACTTCAAATGTTCGGCTGTGCTCATGGCAGCGCGGCAGAGGCCGGGCGATGCCCGAACCGTAGACGAGATCCGGCGCGCGCTGGAAGATAGCCTTCGCATATGCGAGCGCCACGGCATCGAAGCGCAAAAAATTGCCGTCGACCCAGGCATAGGATTTGGCAAGGGTGCCGAGTGGGACCTCTACATCCTTGCGAATCTCAATCGGTTGAAGGCGCTGGGGCGGCCGATATGTGTTGCAGTTTCGCGCAAGTTTTTCATCGGACATGTGTTAAACTTACCCGACCCCGCAGACCGGCTGTGGGGCTCGCTGGCCGCCACGGCGATTGCCGTGCTCAATGGCGCTGATGTCGTTAGGACTCATGATCCAAAGGAGACATCTCACGCCATCCGCGTTGCTGAGGCAGTTCGAAGTGGCAAAAACCAAAGATTAAAACGTTAGGCGGGTGAGCAAAGGCTAGGAGGGTGGCTGAGTGCGGGTGTTGGGTTTAAACATGCCGCTAATCAAGCCGGGCGATGAGCTGCCACAGATGATTTTGAAAGCCGCTGAGCAGGTCGGCGGCCTCAGGGACGGCGATATCGTAGTCATAGCATCGAGCGCCCTCGCAACCGCGCAGGGGCGCCTTAGGAGGCTCGCGAGTGTCCGCGCGTCCCCTCGCGCGAAGCAGCTGGCGAAGGAAAGCGGCCTCGAGCCAGAATTTGTGGAGCTTGTGCTCAGGGAGGCAAAAGAGATTTTGGGTGCGACCAAGCGGGCCTTGATGACCCTTAAGGGTGGCACGTTCCGTGTGAATGCCGGCATAGATCACTCCAATGCTCCCCCAGGGTACGTCGTGTTAATGCCAGCCAAGCCAAATCGGGCCGCAAACGAGATCATGCGGGCGCTTAGACAGCAGTCAAATGCCCTCGTCGCCGTAATAGTCGCGGACAGCCACATTCAGCCGCTTCGACTCGGCACGATCGGCATGGCGGTCGGCGTCGCTGGCATGGAGCCGGTGATCGACTGTCGCGACCAACTCGACCTCTTCGGCAAGCCCCTGCGGATAACCTTCAGAGCTGTAGCGGATCAGCTCGCTTCGGCGGCGCAGGTCTTGATGGGAGAGGGCGCTGAGCGGGTGCCGGTCGTAGTCATACGCGATGTAGGCGTGGCCCTCGTGGACGCGCCAAAAGTCTCGCCTAAAATTGCGCCGAAGCGCTGCGTGTACATCGGCTCGTTGAAGCTCCTAAAGCTTTTTAAAAGGCGCTGAGGTGGGCCCGCCTAGCTTCAAATTCCCGTTCGCACTATGTGCTTGATTTGGGCATAAGTTGAGCAGATTATACGCCATTTTGGGGCAAAAATATTGCAGGCTTGATAGACAAAAATTGGGCAAGAATCGAGCAGTTTTAGAGCTATTTCTAGGCAAGAGGCAGCCCGTAAATTGACGAGCGGAAAACAGCCTTTGTATGCCGCCCGAGTTGGCCGTACGATCGCCCCCGCACAGTTATCGCCTCTTCAAAATGACCACCGTAGCAACAGCTATGATCGCAATCAGGGATAGC
>JASEGJ010000012.1 GCA_030018135.1 Candidatus Hodarchaeaceae archaeon
CCGCTTGCATGAATAGTCATCAACGGCAAAAACAAAGGAATTTTGCACACCCCTAAATATTTTATTGAACTTTGCGCCGAATTTTTTTGCTGTAATCATTGGCAGCTCGGCTGACCTCATTGAGGAGCATCTTCCTCAGGATCGAAACGAGCTGCTTGAGCTGGTTTTTATCCCTCACATTCAGCTCGACTCGCTTTTTATCAAAAATCCCACCTTCAATGATTTTGCATCAAGGATGTTAAAACAGTCGCCGAAGATGAGCAGGCCGCGATCGTGCCCCACCATATTTCTGACTTTCTCGATCGCCTTCTGAATCTCTTCGTGCTTCCTAGAAACCCATCCCGTCTTCCTTTCGAGGAGGGAAGATTCGTCGCCCCAGCTCTTCGGGAGGACTACCAACAGTTTTCCAGTTTTGAACTCTAAGCGCGGGTATCTTACAGGCCTCCTTTCGACCACATATGGCATTTCCGAGCCGTTCACCCGGAGGAACTGCTCAATAAACTTGAGCAAGGGCGATGACCAGACAGTATGTGTTAAATAGGGGGATAGAAAGAAATTGTGCGTTATTTGGCGATTCTTTCTGTATGTTGCCTTAAAAATATGTTTTCTAGTTTTTCAGGTATTTTTTTTCCAAATAGAGACCGGAAGACGCATTATTTCCCACATATCTCGGATTAATGGCTCTTGTCCAGGTGGATATATCTGCGTTTTAAACTTCAAAATAAAGCCGTTACAGGGCTTCATTTGCTCAAATTGAACTGCTGGTGCGTTTCTTAAAATCCACAGGGGAATCAAACCGAGAAATTCACACATCTTCAACTTGATCTTGAGTTCATCCTCTTCCATGTAGGGCAGTGTGTTTTTTACCTCCACACCATATGCGATTGAATCTTTTTCGATGATGAAATCCAAATCGTGCCCGGTTTCCTCCCACCTGAGCCCGCGGTATTCATTTGTATCCTCACCTACTATCCTGAACCCATTCAGCCGAAACATGAAAAAACAGCATTTGTGCAAATCTCCGATAGCCTTAGTTATTGTGGGATCGGTGTACCTACTAATTATCTTGGCTCTCCTATTGATCTCCCTACGAATGTATCTAATATCGGATCTGTACACAAAATGAGCGATATCTCTCTTTTCCAACCCCGGGAATCCCTCATCTACCAAACTATCAACGGCCCGATTGGTGACCCAATGAAAGTATTTGTCTTCAAAAATCACCTCAATTTGCTTCCTGTGGTGGGGGGAATTCGGGTTGCAGCTCGGGGTAGGAGTTCCGTATTGATAAGTCCAGTGGCGAGGATCTTTGAAAAATGACCTTATGTTCTCCTTTACTTCTGCATTTGTCAGCGCGCTCACGATCTTTCTCACCCGATTGCTTGTGGTTTTTAACTTGCTGATTACTGAATAAGCTTGTTAGAGATAATCCCATGGGCTTTCATGCTCGTGTAGCCGTCACTCCCGATTATCACGTGGTCCTGAATCCACACCCCTAGCATCTTGCCAATTTTAACTAATTTTTTAGTGACCTCGATATCCGTCTCGCTGGGTTCCGGGCTCCCGCTTGGATGGTTGTGGACGAGGATGATGAAGGTGGCGGAGTTTTTGAATGCGCTCGCGAACACCTCTCGAGGGCGAAGCAAAGTTATGTCGACGCCCCGTCGGATATCGTCTCGCAGTTGATCAGCACGTTTTGGGAATCGAGGGAGATGAGCTTGACCACCTCGTGCGTAAGGGCCTGAACTTCCCGCCCGACCAACTCGAAAACATCTTTTGGACTCGTGATAAAAATTCTCCTGTTCTCTAATCCCATTTTCCCGCCTAGGTTTTGGATGAGAGCGGTTTATAAAGACAAAACTCGCTTCAAGGGCTGATAGCTTTAAGGCGCGCTTCCCCAGTCCACCGACCGCCCCACCCTTCCAGTACCCGATCACCGCATCGCCGCCCACCAGCTCCGATCTCGCCCCCTGAACCTCCGAAGCCTGTGTGGGGCAGGTCCCGACCCCTCTGGAGGACATCTGCATCCTCAACGTCCTCATCCCCGCCTCTACAGATGTTTCCCCGTCGTGGGGCGTCATCGCCCACCTGCCCTGAAGGCCCCAAGGACAAACTGGCTCCTCCGGAAACGGGCACGATTAGAGCAGTGCAACATCACCGCCTGCTGGAGGGACACGGCGGGAAATGGTACTTAAGCTGGTGAACGGGTTGTGACCTCATTCCTCCGTCTCTACGACCATACGCTTTCCGACGACCCTTATCTCAACCCTGCGCCCGTGCCTCAGGCCGAGCATCCGCTCCACGTCCACGGGGATGTAAAGCGCCCATTTCTTCCCTATCCTAGAGACCTTGCGCTTAAGTCTGATCCCATGGCCCCAGATCCCGGCCTCCTCGGCGGCCGCCCTCAGCTTGGACGCCTGCTCCACGGTGAGCACCACCTCCCCGCACCGGTCACACTTCTCGACCTCGAGCCCCGCAACTAGCTTCACGCCTTCGACCACGATGTCATCCCTCGCCTTGACGAGGGTTCCCTTCTTGCATTTAGGACACTCCACCCTTTCGCCCCCTCACATTGACGCTCATCACAACGATCGCGGCCGGGTTCTCCACGTAAACCACGCGCAGGATTTTCCTCCCCGCGCCGACCTCTGCGTAATACTTATCGGTCCTAGTGGGGAGCATTTTTGTGCTGATGGCAGGTAATAACCTCAGAACTCTCGCAGGAGAAGCGGAAAGAGCGATGGAGATGTATGATGCAGGCCAGATGGAGAGGGTTGTAGTCGATTTGTCGGGGAACTTCGCTTGGTCCGTCACGGTATTCGGAATAGGTGGCATCGTATACGGGATTAAGCGGCTCGTAGATGGCATGGCTGGAGTAGCTCGCGGGTGACTAAAACCGTGCTGAGAGGAAAAGGTGGAAAATCAAACTTGGATAACCGTACCTACCACGCTATTGGAAAGGTATACTTTTGTAATAGGGAACAAGCGGAAAACTGATCAAGCAAATCGAGAAGGACGGGTTGAAACCTTAAGCAAATGCAGGATTCGGGCCGAACCCGTTAAACCGCGCGTGAGATGAACATCAGCGGGTAGTCCAGCTCCCGCACATATCGCATGCCCACGCGCGCTCGAGCCTTGCCGTATTTTGCGAGGAGGTCAATCGTGAGCATCTCGCCAGACAGTTCCGGGTAGATGTAGGGGTGCCTGCGTCTACCCTTTGGGCACTTGATCTTCACCCTCGCCTCCTCGATGAACGGCTGCGCGAGCGCCGCCTGCTCCATCGCCCGCTCGAGCGCCTTGGCGTCGTGTATCGCCGCGCCCACGAACTGGTGGTAGAGGGCGCCGAGCGTTATCGCCCCCTCGAATATCGCCCGCTCGCGGTCCGTCACTCTCTTATCGAAGTACTTGCGCGCGGGGTCCTTCACCTCATCCCCTCCCACGCCTTCTCGCCTTCAGGGCTAAATAACCGACGATGTCCAGCGGATATTGGAACTCGCGGGCCAACCTTCACCCAGCGACCTCCCGCGGCACGTTGGGGATGTCCTCCCCTCGGCTGGTGAGGTTGACGAGCCTCGCCTTAAGCTCGCCGGCGAGCCACGCCAGGAGCTCCTTGCATATGGCCAGCTTGACGAGCTTCCTCGCGATGTCCTTGTCGCCCGAATGCCTCCCCACCTGCCCGCCAAGGTCCATCCCGGCGAGGTAGATCTCGGACGCGCCCAGCTCGTGCGCCATGAACGCCGCGCGGTCGCCGTCCGTGAAGCCGCCGAAGTTGAGGAGCCCGCCGAATGGCTCGACCTGCGTCGTGCCAACGACGCGCTCCTTCAACCTTGGGGCGATGCTCAGGAGCTGATCGAGGTTATCGCCGTGGGCATGGACGACGAGCCAGGAACCCAGCCGCCAGGCGCGGAGCTGGTCCTCGATTTTGCCGTCCAGGTCCGTGACGATGATCTCGGGCCTGCGATGCTCGATCACCGCTGAGGTGGCGCCGTCCGCAGCTATGAGCACCTTCTCCAGGTATCCGGCCCGCCTTAGCCTAGTCAAATCCTCGTCCAGCGAGGGGCCGGCGCCGAACACCACGCACTCCCTCCCGCGCAGGGTGCCCGCCATTCCCTCGAGGTCCGGCTCTGGGAGGAGATCGTTCAGCGCCCTCGCGGCCTCCAGATCTGCGGCGGCATCCAGCCCCAGCCGCCCGACGATCTCCTCGTACTTAGGGCGCCAAACTTCCCAGCGCATGCCATCGCCTCACAGATTTCCGTACTTCGTCTCGTAGGCCGCCAAGGCGTCCCTCCACTCCTCCTCCATCTCGGTGTACACCCTGTAGGGGAGCTGCCCGAATCTCCCCTGGGACTCCACCGGCGCCCACCCCTCACCCGGCAGGTACACCTCGACCCATGCGTGGGAGACGATGTTCTCCCCCTCGGGCGTAGTGCCGACGACCATCTCGAAGCCCGGCGGGGGGCGAAATTCCCCGGTGAAGACTATCCTCCCGGCGACCCTCCTAGCGGGTATTCCCGCGGTCCTGGCGAGGGCGAGGTAGACGTTGGTGAAGTCCCCGCACTGCCCCTTCCCCAACTCCAGAACCTGCTCGGACGTGAGCCCGACCAGAAAGACGTAGGTGATGTGGGTGCTCGTCCACTCGCAGAGCTTCCGCGCCAGCTCCCTGTCGTCCTTCGCGAGCCCGCGGACCTGCGACAGGACCTCGTTCACCCTCTCGCTGCCGGTGATCACCTGCGTCGAGGGGAGCAGAAAATACGCGTAGCTGGCCGGGATCTCGAAGTTATCCAGAGCTAAATTGCCGCTCGGCGCGGGCGCGAACTTGATCTCATCGGGCAACCTCCCGCCCTCGCGGTAGGAGAGGAGGATCCTGCTGAACGTAAACAGGATGTCCCTGAATCTGATCCTGCCGATCGAGGCTTCAACGCTGCCGGGCGCCCTCCCGGTCGCTTCCACCTCGTCGCGAATCCCTAGCGCCAGGCCGAGGTAATCGTCCTTTGAAAGACTCCTCCAAGAGGCCGTGAAATCGCCGCTTTCTTCGCCCGCCCCGGCCACGGAAATCGGTCGCTCGATCGAGAACCGCTCGCCTCGAGCTGCGGCGACGATCGCGTCCGCCGAGCAGTACAGCAGTTGGGGCGGGGTCAGGGAATACTCCAGACCTCCGACGGCGATCGAATATCGCTTGCCGAGCTCCCGTCCATATTTCAGGTCCCCGCGAACCTCGCCCATCGAACCCGCAAACTCCCGCAGGGCCTCATCGCTCGGGCGCCTCTGGAGCACGGCGATGGACAACATTGCCGCAGCTACTATCGCAACGGCGGCGAGCAGGGCAACCTTGCGCATGTTTCGCCTACCTTCTCCGGAGCAAGATCACGATCGCGGCCAGCACGACCAGCGCCGCCGCAATTGCGCCGTACACGACATGGCTTGGGCCCTCCTCCGCGAGTGCTCCGGTGTATTCTATCGCGTGCGTCGGGAGCGTGTGAAGCAGTTCCTGCGGGGTTATCGTGAGGTTATCCGTCGTGACGAAAATCTCGGTCCTCACCACGACCGCCGACCTCCCATCTATTCTTTCGATGCTGAGGGTGCTCTCCTCGCTGCTCCCCCCGCCGTACTCTATCCTCCAAGTGCCGACGCCCGCCAGCTCGGCCGCGTTGGTGATCTCGGCGCCCCTCGGCAGGATGGTCGCGAGATCCTGCGAAATTTTGAGCTGGGCCCCGGAGCCGAACGTAAGCAACATCGCCCGGAGGTTGTTCATCGTGTCGATCAGCCTCCGCGCATCCCCCTCTGGGTCGATGGGTTCGAAGGATATCGTCCATATGTTGTCGCTCCTCGCCAGGGCCGTTATCTCGCCGGTTATGGTCATCTGTAGCGTTTCCCCCTCGTCGAGGCCGGCGATTTCGCATTTGAGATTTTTCACCTCCCAGCCGTATACGGCAAATGAGCTCCTCGCCTGCTCTATCGCCTGAGCTTTCACGAAGTCCTCCATGATCTTGTACATCGGCTTCAGGGCGTCCGCGAGAGGGGATGGGTGGTACTTCTGGACGAACCGGAGGGTGGCATTTCCCTTTTCATCGACGCGGATGTCGACGTCAGATGTTATCTCGAAGGGCTGTTGGGCCGCAAGCGGTTGCACCAAGGTCAAAAGCAAAAGCGCGGTCAGAGCTGCAGTCGCGAGATATCTCACGCATTCACCTCTGAGGACCCCTCGACCTTTTTTTGATAAATACCTTGACGAGCGAGCCGACCGCGGTCATCCCACGACTCTCAGTGCCATCTCCGCCCCGCGGTGGTCGTAGGCCCGCCAGGAGCGCCCGTCGTACGGAAAGGCGATTATCAGGTGCACGCGGCCGAACTTGGCGAACAGCGACAAGTCCTCCGGCGACGGCGAGGGGTTTGGCGATGGGTGGCTGTGCACCGTGCCGCATGCGCTTCGGTCGATCGGCAGCATGTGCAGCCGCAGCACAGCCGAGCGGTCGGAGGAGAAGGTCCCGGGCAGCACTAGGACCTCTCGGATCAGGCCTCGCTCGGCGCGGAGCACGCCCGCAAACTCGTTGGGGTGGCTTGAGCGCGAGACCCCCAACATGAACTCGAGGGCCTCCCGCTCGACGCCGAAAATCCTCGACAATTAAGTCGCCCGATTTAGGTTTGGCTCAAACCCCCCTATTTACATCGCCCTCGGGCCTGTGCCAGCGGGCTTGGACAGCACAACTTTCATCTTTTGCTTCTTTCCATCTGGGTCAAGTTGTAACCCTCCGAGGAGCGCATGGTCAGCGCCATCTAGCCCTCACCTCTTTGACCGCCTCCACCATCGCCCGAAGCTTTCCGATGGCTTCCTCTCGCGTCCTAGTTTTGAGCCCGCAGTCCGGGTCGATCCAAAGCTGCTCCGGGCTGAGGACCTCCAAGGCGCGGCCGATCCGCCTCTTCACCAGGCCGATGCCCTCGATGACGTGCGAGTGGACGTCGACCACCCCGAACGAGATGTCCTTGGTGAACGGGTGCCTCCGGAAGAGCTCCACCAGATCGAGCTCGCTGTTCGACATCTCCAGATCGAAGTTGTCCACGGGCAGCTCCAGCATCTGGGGATAGATGAACTCAAACGCGCCGTAGCACACGTGGGTGATGAAGTACGCGTCGATGCCCTTGGTGACGATGTCCAGTGCCTCGACCGCAAACTCCGGAAGCTCCTCCGGCCTGGTGGAAAGTGCCGGCTCGTCGATCTGGATTATCTTGGCCCCGGCCAGCGCGAGCGCCTCGACCTCCTCGTGCAGCGCGCGCGCGAGGTCCAAGCAGGCCTCCCTTCGGCTCGGGTAGTACTCGTTGAAGGACCAGTCCATCATGGTGTACGGCCCCGTGATCATCCCCTTGACCGGCTTCTTCGTCAGCCCCTGGGCGAACTTCCACCACTCCACCGTGATCGGGCCGCGCCAGCGCACCTTGCCCACGATGATGGGCTTCCTGTAGTAGCGGTTGCCGTACGAGCGGACGAGCCCGCTTATCGCGAAGCCGTCGAGGTTCTCCGCGAAGTGCGTCGCCATATCGCCGCGGTACATCTCCCCGTCCACAAGCACGTCCAGCCCGACCTCCTCCTGCAGCGCGATCCAGTCGCGCGTGGCCCGCTGCTCGAGCGGACGCAGTTCTCCTAGGGTGAGCTTTCCCGCCAGCAGCTTCTGCCTCGCCTCGAGCAGCTCTGGGGGCTTCGGATAGCTGCCCACCGCAGTCGTCGGGAGCAGCGGCAACTCCAGTCCGAGCCTTCGAAGCTTTTCCCGCATCTAGATGACCTCCCTCGCCCTTTGCGCGATCGATACCATGTTTTTGAGCTTCGCGAACGCGACGTCGCGCGGCAGGTATTCCAGCCCGCAGGACGGGTTCAAATAAGCGCGGTCGGCTTCGACGTGCGCGAGTATGCGCCTCAGCAACGAGATCGTTTCTCCCTCGCCCTCGATCCTCGTGTTGCGCGCGTCGATCAACCCTAGCCCGAGCTCCTTCTCAGAGCCCGATGCCTCTATGGCGCCCACCAGCCTTTTGCCGTAGGTGAAGTCGAGCCCCAGCGCGTCCACCTGCAGCTCCTGAAGCTCGTCGTAGAGGGGGGCGGCATCGCCGAAGTATAAGTAAAGGGCAAGCCGGGCTCCGTGCTTTCGCCCCGCCAGTCTTTCAACCGCTGTGCGCAGAAGCTCGAAATCTCTAGGATTTTTTAATATCGCTGGCTCGTCGATTTGAATTATCTCAGCACCGACCTTCACCAGCTCCTCGACCTCATTTGCGATGACCTGCGCGAGGTCGGCAACTACCGAGGGAAAATCCTCGTAGTACCTATTGATGGAAAGCTTGGCGAGGGTATAGGGCCCGGTGAGCACCGGCTTGACGGGGACGGGGGAAACGCCCTTCGCGAAGACGAACTCATCCCTGACGATGGGCGCCGCCCAACGCAAACGCCTCACGATCACCGGCTGGCGGAAGTAGGTGTTGGTGTCGAAGAACCTGAGGAGGCCGTTTATCTCGCAACCCTCAAGCCCCTTGGCGAAGTGGGAGACCTGGTCGTACCACCGCACCTGCCCGTCGGTCACGATGTCCAGCCCAGCCCTCGCCTGCTCTTGAATCACCTCCCCCGTGACCTCGTTTTGTACCTCTCCAAATTTTTCGTCCGAGATCTCGCCCTTCTCCCACTGCGCGTAGGCCCGCCGCAGCCTCTGCTGCTCGGGCAGGTCGCCGATGCGGGGGTAACTTCCGGCGTTCGTCGTCAAAAGCTCCATGCCATCCCGAAAAGAGGATATGGGGGGGCGCATAAAATAGTTGCTATCAGGTTGGGTCGAGAGGATGCAACCTAGGATGGTACGGATCCCGGAGATGGGCGCGGTGGATCTCAGTGGAAGGCCGTATTTCATCGTGGCGTCAGTCGAGCTCGGCAACGTTGTCACGAAATGCACGTTCGTCGCGACCGACCTAGAAACCCGCCGGACTTATGTTCTGGGCGGGGGTGCGCGACCCACGCGGGAGATCAGGCCACCGGGACCGGACGAGGGGATAATCGGGAGGACCGTCGCCGGAGTCGAGCTCGCCGAGACCTCGGTGGAGGAATTTGTGGCAGATGTCGTGCGACTCTCGCTTGAGTCGGCGAGGCTAAACCTCGACGACCTGCACTTCGTCGTCTGCTCCACAGATGCGGTCGCTGGGCTCGCCAGCCCATCCGAGGTCGATGCGATCGTCAAAACTATTGCGAACGGTTGCTCGGCAGCTGGCGTGCGACCCGAGCAAATGGTGCCGCCGCTTGAGCCCACTGACATGCCGACCGAGTTGAGATCGTTCTCCGCGCTCGGCCGGAGGCGATTTGATGGCATCGTCGCGGGCATGCGCACATTTGGTCGAACTCGTTTGAGCGCGAATCAGATGAAGGGCGAGCTGGCCCTGGCGGGGGTGAAGGAGGGCGCGCGATCGGTCGTCGTCGACCTTCGCAATCCTGTCATGGCAATACATTTCGGAACGTTGCTCGCCGGGTTGGTGACCGGCGATGAAGAGCTCGCGAGCCCGGTCGGGATAATCTGCGGTTTGGGCGGCGCCATACCTGACGCCATGGCGAGGGGCTCCGGCGGTGTTGACCGGAAGCTTGGAGCGGCGCTCGATCTCCCTCCCGCGAGGGGCGATGCGTACGCTGAAATGGCGGGGGAACTCGCGGCTAGGGCGATGAAAACGGTCGGGATAGGAAGGGTCTCAGTTGGCAGACCAAGCGTCGGAATGATACCCATCGACACTAGGGCTGCGTACGAAGCTGGCGCGGTGCCGATCGGCTGCGATGTTGGGCGGGATGGTAAAGACCTGCCGAAGCTCATCGAGCTCGGATGCGATGCGGCCAGCTATGGACTGCCCACCTTGCATGCGACGATCGATCGCACCTGCGCACAGGTGGTGGCGCGACTCATAAAAACGGCTGACGACGAGGGGCTGCTAACAGAGCGAACGGCGTTCGGCATAGCCGGGCGAGCGGGCATAACGGGCGATAAGCCGAGGCTCGTGCTTGAGCTGCTGGGCGACATGGGGTTTGACGACATCGCCAACCGCGTGGTCTTCGTCGGGGATGGCTTGGCCCTCGGCGGCGCGGTCAGGGCGCGTTGTTTATGTGCCCTTTGCCCAGCCTGCCCGCCCCTGTGCGGTGCGCGGGGCAAGGACTTCAGTGCTTTTTGACCTGCCCCTGGTAAATTTCCCTTACCCTTTGGATGGTGTCGGCTTCCTCCGGTCCCTTATCCTCACGAACTCTGGTTACCCTGGCGAAACGCAGGGCCATGCCGCACTTGTACTTTGGGCTCCGCTGGACCTCGTTGTAAGCCACCTCCACCACTATTTTGGGAGTCACGATGACGCGCCGCCCCTCCCGCTTGACGGTCAGCTCCTTCAGCCGCTCGGTCATCTCGACGATCTCTCTATCGGTGAGCCCCTTGAAGGTCTTGCCGACGATTAAGAACTCTCCCGTCTCGGCGTCGCGGGCCGCGAGGTAGTAGTCCGATAGCCACTCGTGGCGCCTCCCATAGCCGTACTCGGCAGCGACGATGACCAAGTCGAGCGGCTCCAGCACCGGTTTGACCTTCAACCAAAGCTTGCCCCGCAAGCCGGGCGTGTAGTGGCCGTCGAGCCGCTTCGCCATAAGCCCCTCGTGTCCGGCGCGCAATGCGTCATCTAGGAATCGCTCCGCATCCCCAACGTTGCTGGTGGTGAGCTGCTCGATCAGCGGTATGCCATCTGCGACCTCGGCAAGCTTGGCACGACGCTCATGATATGGAAGGTCGACCAAGCTCACGCCGTCGAGAAAGATGATGTCGAAAAGGTAAAGTCCGACCGGCAGCTCCTGCATCATTTGCTTGATTTCCCGCTCCCTCCGGAAGCGCTGCATCAGGTATTGAAACGGTAGCGGCTTTCCCTGCTTGTCCAGCGCGATGATCTCCCCCTCGAGGATTGCCTCGCGGACTTGGAGCCCGTGCGCCCGCCTGACCACCTCCGGCAGACTTTCCGTCACGTCCGTCAGCCTGCGGCTGAAGATCCTGACAACATCGTCGGACTTATGAATTTGGACGCGGGCGCCATCTAGCTTGTGCTCGAACGCCGCCTCGCCGCCGTGTATTTTTAGCGCCTCCCTGATGCTGTCAACGCTTTGGGCCAGCATGGGCTGAATTGGCCTGAGGACTTGAGGTCGTAGCGCGGCCACGCCCTCCTCGCCACGTTTCCTCGCAACCCTTGCGACATCGGCAACATCGCCGACAAACATCGCCGCCCGCTGAACCAGCTTTTGGGGCAAATCGAATGCCCTTGCAACGGCGAGTTCCATCAGACCCTCCTGAAAGCCCGTCCTCATCTCACCCACGATTATCTTGACCAAGTACTTCACCTCGAGCGGCACCGCGTTGCCCAGCAGTGCCTCGAGCAACCTCTTCTTTCGTTCGCGGGCGCCCGGACCGCGAGCCTCAGCGATGCCATCGAAAGTCCAACTGACGTCGAGTATGCCGAGCGGCCTTTCGATCAGTGCGGCCTGTCGCCTGACCTTGCTGGACTCGAACACCATCGCTGCCGCTGCGCCCAAGTCGCCAGTTTTATCGAAGGCCTTTGCAAATCGCTCGTGTTCAACCTGCGTCAGCCGCCGGATTACATCGTAGAGTGCAGCCCAGCTGATATCAAGTGTCTTTTGACTCCACCTTGGAAACGCGCGGCCCAAAATCATCGATACTGCTGGCTCGAGTTCCGCCGGTTGAAGCCCGCGCAGGAACCCTGCGACAAGCTCGACCATCTCCCCCCTCCCGCGCATCGCCCCGAGTTTTTCGCAGAGCTCAGCCAACTTCTCGAAATTTCATCCTATCCACGTGAATACCTAAGTTGCAATTGGGCGATAAGTCTTTTAGAGCGCACAGAAGGGAAGACACTTATTTAAAGTTCGTGCTTAACACAAATTTTGGGTCATCGATGGGGAAGGGCAGCGGTTTTGGAAAGGTGATCTTGTTAAACGAGCACTTCGTCGTCTACGGCGTGCCGTCGATCGTTTCCGCGATCGAGCAAGCGACGGTCGCGCTGGTGGAGCCGTTCGATGGTCGAGGCTGGATCATAGAGGATCGAAGGCCAGCTACGCCGGGCTACAAGGAGGAGAAGCTGGATCAGCAGAGGGGGTCCATCGAAAGAGTTTTAAAAGCTGCTAAAATTGACCCCTCTCGAAATCCGATTAAAATCGTGCTCGAAGGGGACTTGGTCGCGTCGAGCGGAATTGGAGCCAGCGCCGCGTCCTGCGTTGCCATCGCTAGGGCGCTGTCGGACGAGTTCGGCTTGGACCTCTCGGATGAAAGGGTAAACGAGATAGCCTACGAGGGCGAAAGGGCATACCACGGAACTCCCTCCGGGATCGACAACACGGCGGCAACTTACGGAGGCCTCATCTGGTTCGTGCGGGGTACCCTAAACGTGATAGAGAGGATCAGAATAAGGAAGCCAGTCGAAATCGTGATGGGGAACACCGGCATGGTCGCGGACACCGCGGCGGCGGTAGCGGGGGTTCGCGAGCGCAGGGAAAGATATCCGGAGAAATACGACAAGCTGTTTAAGGCCGCGGAGGGGCTGGCGCGTGACGCTAGGAGGGCCGTTGAGGATTTTGACCTGAGGGAGTTGGGAAGGCTGATGGACGAGAACCACAAGCTACTGCAGGGGATAGAGGTCTCCTGCAAGGAACTTGATTTTTTGGTCGAGCTGGCGCGGAAGCATGGCGCACTCGGTGCAAAGCTGACCGGGGGAGGCCTCGGGGGCAACATGGTCGCGCTCACGCCGGGCAAGGAGCTGCAGGAGCGAGTGGCAAAGGCTATAGAGAAGGAGGGCTTCGAGGTCCTCAGGACGAGAATCGGGGTGAAAACATGAACATGCGCGAGTTCGTCGAGTTCCTCGACGAGAAGGGGCTTCTAATAAAAATAGGGAGGCAAGTAAGCGTCAGGTACGAGGCGGCGGCCCTGATGAAAATGCTGGACGGGAAGCCGATCCTCTTCAAAAATGTCAAGGGATTCGAGATGTCGGTGGCGGCGAACGTCTGCTCCTCGAGGGAGCTAATAGCGATGGGGCTGGGGATAAAGAAAAATGAGATCATAAGCAGGCTGACGAAGGCCATCGATCACCCGAAGGAGCCCAAAGTGGTGGAGGCAGAAGGTTACGAGGAAATCGACGCCGACCTCACGAAGCTCCCGATCCTGACGTACTACCCCATCGACGGGGGACCATACATCTCCTCCGGCGTCGTCGTGGCGAGCGACAGGGACCTCGGTCTCAACGCTTCGTTCCACAGGATGATGGTCATAGGAAAAGACGAGGTGGCGATGAGGATACTTCCGAGACACTTTGACGAGTTCCTGAAGCGGGGAAACAAGGAGTTCGCGATATGCATCGGAAATTCAGTGCCGGTGCTCGTGGCCTCCGCTGTCTCGGCGGAGCTCGGGAAGAGCGAGTTGAGTATCGCAAACGCCTTGGCTGAGACGAATCTGATGGAGTTCGACGGGCACAAGGTTCCGGAGGCTGAGATAGTCATGATCGCGGAGATGACCGACGAGCTGCACGACGAGGGACCCTTCATAGACCTGACCGAGACGCCCGACATCGTCCGAAAGCAGCGGGTGGCGAGGATAAAGAAAATATTCGTAAAAAAGGACCCGATCTTCCAGGCGCTGCTTCCGGGCGGCTTGGACCACAAGTTATTGATGGGGATGCCCCGCGAACCCACTATCTTCAGGGAAGTCAGCAAGGTTTGCGAGTGCAAGGATGTCCTGATAACCCCCGGGGGATGTTCTTGGTTGCACGCTGTCGTCAGCATAAGGAAAAAGGGACCGGACGACGGCAGGAAGGCGATAGAGGCCGCCCTCAGGGGACACAAGTCGCTAAAACACATTTTCGTGGTCGACGATGACATAGACATCCACAACCCCGGCGAGGTGGAGTGGGCGATGGCGACGAGATTTCAAGGCGACCGAGACATGATCATCAGAAGGGAGCCCGGCTCCTCGCTGGACCCGTCCTCAGACCTTGAAACGAGGGACACCGCAAAGGTGGGCTTCGACCTGACGATACCTTGGGGGAGGGACAAAAGAGAGTTCAGGAAGCCCGACCTGCCGATGAAGCTCGACCTCAAGGATTACCTGGAGTGATGGCTTGTACCTGACGAAAGAGCAGGAGCGGATGTTGAGCGGGGAGTACGGCGAGGTCCTGGAGCGGAACTTCAGGTTGCTCGTCAGGTTGGGCGAAATCTACGGCGCCGATAGGATGATCCCCGTGGGCTCGGTTCAGGTCGCTGGCGTCTCCTACAAGTCCATCGGCGACCCGGGACTTGAGTTCCTTGAGGACCTGGCGGACAAGGGGGCTAGAGTTAGGGTGCCGACCACCCTGAACCCGCCCGGCATGGACCTCGAGGACTGGAGGGAGCTCGGCTTTCCTAGGGACTTTGCCGAGAAACAGCTGAGGATAATCGACGCCTTCCGCAGGATGGGTGTGGCGATGACTGCGACTTGCACCCCCTACCTCGTCGGCAACCTTCCGCGCTTCGGCGAGCACCTCGCTTGGTCCGAGTCGTCGGCGGTCTCCTTCGCGAACTCGGTGATCGGGGCGCGGACGAACCGCGAGGGCGGGCCCTCGGCGCTCGCGGCGGCGCTCTGCGGGGTGACTCCCAACTATGGACTGCACCTTGACGAGAACCGAAGGCCGAGCGTCGTGATAAAGGTCGATGCCGAGCTGAGGCGCGAGTCAGATTTCGGCGCCCTGGGCTACCACGTCGGAAAGACCATCGAGAAGGGGGTGCCCTACTTTTATGGAATCAAGGACGCCGATGTCGACCAGCTGAAGGCCCTCGGCGCCGCGATGGCTGCGTCGGGGGCTATTGCCTTGTACCACGTCGAGGGCCTGACGCCGGAAGCTACTCTCGTGACAACCGGAGGGCTCGGGACGATCGAGGTCGGCGAGCGGGAGCTGAGGGAGGCCCACGAGGGGCTCAACACCGGGCGGGAGCCGGACATAGCCATCCTCGGCTGCCCCCACGCCTCGCTGGCGGAGATCGCGGAGCTGGCGGGCAAGCTCGAGGGGAGGCGCCTCCGCAAGCCCCTCTGGATCTGCACCGCGCGCGCGACCAAGCGGGCGGCGGCTGAGATGGGACTCGTCGATAAGATAGAAAGAGCTGGAGGCAAGGTGGTCGCCGACACCTGCGCGGTGGTCGCGCCCATCGAGCGCATGGGCTTTAAGTGCACGGCCGTGAACTCCGGCAAAGCGGCGAACTACCTGCCGGGCTTTTGTAAGCAGGCCGTCGTCTTCAAAAGCGTCGACGAGATATTGGAGATGGTGACATGAAGGGCAGGGCGATCAGCCCGGGCAGGGCGAGCGGCGAGGCGCTGGTCTCGAGGGAACCCCTGAGCTTCTACGGCGGGGTAGACCCCAAGACAGGCATGGTCACGGAAAGGGGGCACGAGCTCGAGGGCAAATGCGTGAAGGATAAAATCCTGGTCTTCCCCCGCGGAAAGGGCTCGACCGTCGGCTCCTACGTGATCTACGGGCTGAAGAAAAACGGCGTCGCCCCCGCCGCGATCGTCAACAAGGAGACGGAGACCATCGTGGCGACTGGAGTCATCTTAGCTGGAATCCCCTGCGTCGATGGAATTGATATAGACAAGATCAAAACAGGGGACAGGCTGACGGTGGATGGCGACAACGCAGTTGTCGAGCTTGGGTAATTGAAGAGGGGTGGCCTGAGGGATACGAAGGATTTTAAAACGTTGGGGGTTGGGTTGCATGACCGGTCCGGCTGAGAGCAAGGTAGAGATAGAGGCCAAGGTGTACATACACAAGCGCGATCCACTGACGCGCTCAAAGATCCCGCACATCGACATTGAGGCACCGATCTTGAATGAGATCATCAAGCCCGACGAGACGACCTTCGTGAGCGGAAAGGAAGGCGGAGTTTTCATAGGGCTCAGGCGGGAGATGCTGGCGCGGCTCGAGCATGTGTTGGAAAAATTGGAAAAGTAGTCCTCTGGAATGGAAACCTTCTGTCAGCACATGGAATATCCAGCTGCCACTTTCACGAGAAGGTTTAATATCGTGCAACAGAATTTTTACTCGGGCCCGTGGTCTAGCGGTTATGACGGCAGTCTCACACACTGCAGATCCGGGGTTCGAATCCCCGCGGGCCCATCATTTATTTCGGTAGTCGTCGATCCTCCGCCCGAGAAGAGACATCGTGCACCAAGATGCCCGCGTTAAGTAAGCTTTAATAATGCAGAAGGAGATGTCACTTCACCAAAAGAGGGAGTTGAAGGAGTGTATAGGCCAAGAGGATTCAGACCGAGAGGTGAACGAGGGCCGCCTGCTCCGGTTAAAGTGGGCGACACACCCACCGTGAAGATAGAGGGACGAGGAAAGGGTGGCGACGGGATCGCCCGCGTGGAGGGGTTCGTGGTCTTCGTGCCCGGCACAAACGTCGGGGATGAGGTAAGGGTCCGGATAACCGCCGTACAGCGAAGATTTGCCACAGCTGAAGTTGTTAGGGGGTAAGTTCCTTTTTTATCCGAGGCTCTGGCAATTCTCCCCCAAATAGCGGTAGCTAAAAACTTGAAATTTTAGTCACCACCCGCGTATCGCCTCCCCGCCGCAGAACCTGGTCACATAATCCACCGCGACCTCGCCAGCGTTTGCCAAGACGTCCCACCCTATGCCAGGCACGCCGCAGATCAGGAGCATGACATTTTTCGTGGCGCTCGAGACCTTCGTTTGCTCGGCATCGCGGTAGGGGTAAATCGCGATTAACTTCTCCGCGTCAGTGACGATTACTTCCTCGCCAGCCAGCTTTTTGGGCGCCTGCATCCCTATGCCGAGGAAGCCCTCACCGGGGCGCGCGAACCTCATCATCGGCTCGCCGACGAGCAGGTCTCGATCGAAAGCGGCCAAAGCGATGCATGTCTTTATGGAGGCCAAGTTGTAGGCGTCGACGGCATTGTTTACGCTCGGGATGGGCTTCCCTGCCAAAATTCGCCTGATCAGCGCCTCCGCGGCTGGGCGGACCTTCGTGGGGTCTATGCCCACCCTCCAGAAGAAGTCCCGATAGGCCCTAAATGTGGGCATGTCCTTCAACGACTCCAGCGTGTACCGCCGCCTCGTTTCCTCTAACAGCTGCTTAGAAAACTCTTTCAGGCGCTCGTCGCTCCGCCCGACCTTCACGCCCTCGACGTGAGCGACCAACGTGCAGAGGCCGGGAAATCTGGCCCTCAGCTCCCGAGCCACCCTCAACTCCATTTGGCAACCCCCGGGTCTCCCGCGGGTTAACTTTGTGTGGACGACATGTAAACTACCACCGGTCGAAGACCAGTTGACTTCTACGCTCCCTGACCTCTTTGGGCCAGTTCATCCGTAGCTTAGGGTGGTTCATCTGCACCCCCGACTCCGAGGCCCTGCCGAAATACCGGAGCCAGTTGGAGCAGGAACTTCCGATGGGTGATCGGCCCACCGCGCTCTCTCCACGGGAGCCGCGCCCGAGCTTACGCAAGGGGAAGTTCCCGCCGTCGATGAACCTACCATCCGAATCGCCTATATGCTTTATGGGGAGGGGGTCACCGAAAGTGATCCCTCGTCTTGCATCAAGGGGCTCGAGGTCCTCCGAAGAAGCCGAGATTTTGGGGCTTTGGGCCGGGGGCTACGGGGGATAGGATAGGGGGATAGTTACTTAAGCCGTTTGAAAATAACTAGCCATCGGGGTGAAAACACGAAATTGAAGAAACTAAGAGATGACAAGATCGTCGGCTACGTCTTGCTCGCCGTGGGGCTGGTCATGATACTGTTCGCGGTTCGCTCGATGTACGGCGTCTACACTGGCGCGGATCCGCCGCCCTCGGTCATCAGGGTCAGCGATGTCAAGTTCCCCGTACCAAGCGAGGAGGGACAGCCCCGCGAGGAGGTCCTGCTGATATCGGGCGACCAAGCGAGCAAGGTGATAAACATGGGGCTGTGGTCGGTCCTGATGCTCTTCGTCGCCTCCGCGGGGGCAAAGATCGGGGGCCTCGGGGTAAAGATGGCGAGGGAGATAAAGGTCGAGGTGAAGAGGGAGGACTAGCCCCGCCCTCGAGCTTTTCCCTAGACCCCCTCGAATTCCTCCACGCTGGCGTCCAACCGGTAGCCTAAGAAGAGCCCGTCCAGGGTTATGTTACTCACATTACTCACGCCGATGTTGCCCTTCCCGCGCAGCACGAGCAACTCCTCGAATATCAGGAAGTCGACCTCACGCGCCGCGATTATGGCGAATGATCTCCCATTTGCGCCTTTCGCGCCACATTTTCTGCGCTCGAGATTTTTTATGCAAAAATCGACCATTTTTAAAAGGTTTCAGATTTGAACCGATCCAAAAAGCTTTTAACCGCTGGTCGCCTAGAATTCCGTTGCCGATGTCCAAAACTCGGAGGTCTGAGTTATTGAAGGGCCAGAGGATTATTCCATCGCTCGTCATCGCCGCCTTGATGATTTTAGGGTACCTCTCACTTGGCCCGCGCGGCGAGGAAAAGATCATCGCATTTTGCGGCTCGGCCTCCAAACCAGCGCTGGAAGCCGCTGCCTCGGCATTCGAGAGGAAGACAGGGATAAGGGTGGAGCTGCAGTTTGGAGGCTCGGGTGCGATGCTCTCAAGGATGGAGATCTCCGGGAGCGGTGACCTTTACATTCCCGGCTCGCCCGACTACATGGCGAAAGCGGTTGAGGAGGGCATCGTAGACGAGGACAGCATTCGAACCCTAGCTTACTTAGTTCCGGCGATCATAGTGCCCAAAGGCAACCCTAAGGGCATCACCGAGCTGCGGGATTTAGCTAAGGCTGGCGTAAGGGTTGGGATCGCTGACCCGGAATCGGTTTGTATCGGCGAGTACGCGGTCGAGCTCCTGAAGCACAATCTCCTCTACGATGAGGTGAGCAAAAACATAGTCGTGTATGCCGAAAGCTGCTCCAAGGCCGGCGCACTGGTCCCGATTGGCGCGGTCGATGCCGTCATAGGCTGGGATGTCTTTCACAGGTGGAACCCAGATAAGGCCGACATCGTCCATATCGAACCCCACGCAAAGATACCGAGGCTCGCCTACATACCCGCGGCGATCTCCAGCTACAGCAAAAATGTAGGGGGTGCGAGGCAATTTCTAGACTTCCTTTCCTCACAAGAGGGCCGCGAATATTTCGAGAACGCGGGCTACTTAACCACAGAGGGGGAGGCCAGAAAATATGCGCCGGATGCAGAGGTCCCGAGCATTCGGCAGCTCCTGGAAAAAATTTAATCATAGCATAACTAAAGTTGCGGGGAGAAGATGAGGCTAAACGGGAATAGGTCCTTCAGCTCCTTCAGCTTTCTGGCGTTGGCGTCGCTCCTCGCCCTCTTCCTGTTCTTCGTAACCTTGCTGCTCTCGGTGTTTCTCTACGTCGGCCCGCGCGAGCTTGCATCCTCGCTGCTATCGGAGGAGATCCTCTTCTCCATTCGATTGAGTTTGATCACAGCGACGATGGCGACGGCAGCTTGTCTACTCGTGGCCGTCCCTGCCGCCTATGCCCTCTCTAGATTCAATTTTCGTGGCAAGGGATTGGTCGATGTCCTACTCTACCTACCCATAGGTATGCCCCCCGTGGCCCTAGGTGCAGCGCTGCTGATATTCTTCGGTACACCTATGGGGGGGATCTTCTCTGCGAGGTTCGTATTCGAGGTCCCAGGGATAATCTTGGCCCAGTTTGCGGTCATCAGCGCCTTGGCGACGAAGATAATGAAATCGACCTTCGACGGCATAGACCCGGAGTACGAGTCCGTGGCGAGAACCCTCGGGTGCAGCAGGTTTCAGGCATTTTACAAGGTGGCCCTGCCCCTAGCGAAAGGCGGGCTCATAACCGCGGTCGCCATCTCATGGATCAGGGCCCTGGGCGAGTTCGGGGCAACGGTCATGCTTGCGGGGGCGACGAGGATGAAGACGGAGACCCTGCCAGTGGCGATATTCCTCAACCTTGAAACGGCGGATGTGGTGAAGATGTCGGCGGCAGTCCTGATACTTGCGGGGGTCGGTTTGACGGCGTTGATCTTGATCCATAAACTTGGAAAAAGGTGGCCGGCGGTTTGATAAGGGTAGAAAATCTCTCCATGCGGTTGGGCAATTTCGCTCTGACTGATGTGAATCTACGAGTTCAGAGGGGGGAACACTCGATTATCCTTGGGCCGATAGGCAGCGGCAAAACCACGCTCTTGAAATGCATCGCCGGCATTTACCGCCCGGACAGCGGGAGGATAGAGATGGACGGCGAGGACGTGACGGAGCTGCCCCCCGAGAGGAGAAACATCGGCTATGTCCCGCAGGACTACAGGTTGTTCCCTCACCTGACGGTCAGCGAGAACATCTCGTTTGGGTTGAGGGTCAGAAGGTCGGGCAACTTGGAGGATAGGACGAGGGCGATGCTCGATCTGGTAGGCCTGTCCGACCTCTCGAGGCAATGCATAAAATGCCTGAGCGAGGGACAAAAACAGCTTGTGGCGCTGGCTAGGGCACTGGCAATTCAACCCAAGGTACTGCTGTTGGATGAGCCCTTCACTAGGCTGGACTCGACGGCGAAGGTAAGGCTTCGGAGGGAGCTGAGGAGGATTCACGAGCAGACAGGGGTAACGATAATTCACGTCACGCACGATTTCGAGGGGTCCTTGAACTCGAGGAATAGGGTCGCGATAATGAACGACGGGCGGCTGGTGCAAGATCTCTCCGAAATCAAGAAATATCTGGATGAAAAACTCGGGTACATCCCGATAGATCTGAGGGCAGGGGGCTGAGTTATCTTTGACCATTTGAGGACCGCTGAACTTTGCGCGCGAACGGTCACCTTAACCGCTGGATTTGTGCAATCTGATGATCTCCTCATGTAGGGCATCGAGGCGTCCCAAGGCGGGATGGTCGGCGCCGAGTTGTGCCTTAAGTATCTCCTTAGCTTCCTCGTACGAAACATCGCCCGTTCCAACCATGAGTTTGTCCGCGTACGCGACGATCTTCTCCTCGAGGGTCTGCGGCATGAAATCCCTAGGTGGCAACCCAAGCTCCCCCGCCTCCTTAGCTGGGATGCCCGCCCCTATGTGAGATTCCGCAAATCCGGCGAACTCGCCCAAGCCCCGACTGCGCAGGAGTTGGGCCCCCTCCACGCCGTGTTCGATGTCGTGCGTCCTAGCCCTGCCGACATCGTGCAAGAGCGCCCCGAGCTCAACTAGCTTAGGTCCACCTCGTAACCATTTGCGCGGATCTGCCTGGCGATCTCGATCGCCTTTTTGGCAACCGCCGAGCAGTGCTCCACAACCCGCCTAGAGCAACCGGCCTCTCGCAGGAGGTTCAAAGCTTCCTCGCGAGTGAGCAACTAGCTCCCCATAAGGCTTTGTTTGAGGGACTCGATCTGACGCTCCAATGCGGTGATGATGTTGCTGTTGTCGAAGTGCTCCAGCTGCTGCCCGCACTGCGGGCACTTGAAGTCGTTCTCGGCAGCGGCGTCGAACGACAGCTTTGCGCAGCTATTGCCGCAGCCGAAGAACATCGTATTGCGCTCCTGCTCCAGCCTGGCCTGAAGCTTTTGAAGCAGAAGCCTCTTGTTGTTGTTGAAGAACTCCATCGCTCGCTCGGGCTCTATGCGCCAATAGTAAATGTACCATCCGCTGTTCTCGTCGCGCACCCTGCGGTAGCCAACCATGCGATTTTCGTAAAGGTCGTACAAGATTTTCCTAACTAGGTTTAGTCGGATGCCCGTCCGCTTCGCCAGCTCTTCATCGGTAGCCTCCCTGCCGGCTAACGCGGACGCCACCTCATACCCATTTTCGCCGGCGATTCTGACTAGGATCTCCCTAAAAACTGGGTCTTCTGCCATTTTTCCCCGGCCCACTTCACTACCCTCCATGGGCTTGTATGTATTTTTGTTGAACTTATAAATAAAGTTAACGCGGAAATCTTAAGTTAACTAAACTTTTTAAACCTTTTTTCGACCTTTTTGCCCTTTTTGCTTGGTATTACCTTCAATTTGCTGTTTTTGAACTCCTTTTTCAGTTCGCTACCCTTAAAGAGCCTATCCAACAAAATAGCTAAAGCAGCGACCTCTGAGTGGGGCTGATGTCCAATTGCGACATTGAAATCCGCCAAATCGAAAAGTCCGCTTGGCATTTTCTCCGCTCCGACCACTATTAAAACATCCTTTCCCTGAAGGTTGGGCAAAACTTCCTCGGGCGGCAGGCCATACATGGTGAGGTGGACCACCAAGCCACCGGCAGAGCGCCATTCCTCGATCACCCTTCGCCACGGCTCGCCAGCGCGGACGAAAAATGGGCCCCCCCAAAGTTCGACCACCCTTTGTACGCTTTGCTCAACCTGCTTGTCCCTAACATCGGCGAGGACGATGCCATCGGCTCCGAGGGCCCTAGCCGTCAACGCGACGTGCGTCGTGACGCGCTTATCCCTCTGCGACCTATGGCCCATGCGGAGGACCACAACTTTCGGCAAAATTTCACCACTTAAGCTCCGATGCCCCTCTCAATCACCTTAGTCCGCAAAACATCGAGCAGTAAATCGAGGTTCGTGCCGTGCGCGGCTGAGATCGGCACAATCATTGACGAAATATCGCGAAGCAGCTCAAGCCTGTGCTCGAGTTCCGCGCGGGAAAGCAGGTCTATCTTGTTCAATGCGGTCACGACGTTCACCGGGTACTCCGCCAAGATCTCTCGGGATGCCTGAAGCTTCCGCAGGACCTCGTGCATCGGCTCCGAGACATCGACGACGAGCACGACGAGGTCCGCTAGGTATATCTCCTCCAGCGTTGCCTTGAACGCCTCGACCATCCAAGGGGGCAACCCGTCGATGAAGCCGACGGTATCAGTAAGCAAAATCGCTCGGCTCGCCTTCGCGGCGCGAGTTCGGGGCGTGAGAGTGGTAAACAACATGTCGTCCACCTCGACCTTGGCGGCGGTGAGCGCGTTCAGCAGGGTGCTCTTGCCCGCGTTAGTGTAGCCAGCGAGCGCGACCAAGTTGAAGCCGCGCCTGCGCCTGAGTTTCCGCCTTTGTTCCCTCGATTTGGCAATCGATGCGAGCTTTCGCCTCAGGCCAATCATGCGCCTCTTGATCATGTCGTAGTAAACATCAACCTCGTATTCACCCCTGCCCCGCAAGCCAGGCTGCTCGACAGACATTAGCGTCCTCACCCTTTCCCTGACCCTGGGCAGCTCGTAGCTCAGCCTAGCGTATTCGACTTGAAGCTTTGCCTCGGGAGAGCCCGCGCGCATCGCAAATATCTCCAAGATTAACTGAAATCTATCGATGACATCCACGCCTGCCAGTTGGGAAAGCTTAAATGCCTGGGACGGCGTCAGCTGGTTGCTGAAGATCACGCGCTCCGCTTTTGCGACCTTGACCAAGTCGGCCAACTCCCTTGCCTTGCCCCTGCCAATTTGGTACGCCGGGTCTGGCTCGCGGATTTGCTCCACGACGGCGGCCACCTCGTGGTCGAGCGTCTTCGCCAATGCGGCTAGCTCATCCAGACGCGAGAGCTCTCCGGGCAGGCGGCGCTCCACCAGCACGACGCGCATAGTACCATTTTAAAATATGCGTCCAAACTCAAAAGATGATGGGTTGGCTATTTGTTCGCGCCACTCTCCTCTTCCTCATCTTGACCGCGCCTGTGCAAGTACCAAGAGCCAAGGTGCCCGTAGATGAGCCAGCCGACGATGAGGATTATACCATGACACATCAGCAAGGTCCCGATGACTAATGTCCAGATGTAAGACATCCCCGTTAGGAGGGTGATGAGCACCAATAATCCGCCGGTCACGATTGTGAGGATGCCAACGCCGACGGGGTGCCGGCGAGGTCTTTCGCGGGAGATCCCAAGTTTATCCCAACGCCTTGGCCGACGGATGACTTGCCCACAGCCCTTACATATCGTGGCTCCGTCCGCGTTCTCGGCGCCGCATTTTCCGCAGCGGATCATCGTTTCCCTGTCATACTTTTCTTCAACAAATATGTATTTTCTGGTCTGCCGAAAATTTTGATGCTACTCGGTCAGCCGAACGTTCAACACGCGCTGAAGCTTTCTTGTGAGCCGCTCGTCCGGCCTCAGGTCGCCCGCCTCGAGCTTCTTCACGACGGAGACGCGCTCCAAGAGCCGCTTCGCCAGCTCCTCCTGCTTGAGGCCAAGTCGCTCCCTCGCCTGCCGAATGAGCTTCGGATATTCCTCGACGAGTTCCGGCATGTCGAACAGCTCCTCCGCAGGGGCGGCTCGGTAAACTTCCTTCAACCTATAGCCGAGGCTGGAACATCGCTCGCATACAGATACCACGACGTCCTCAATCGAAACCCTGTACGGCTTGCCGATGATCCTTCGGCCGCAAACCTCGCAGTCCACGGCATCACCGCCCTCATTTCTGCAAATAAAGCTTGATTTCTACTGAAAGTTTATATCGAAGCCTTTCTCATTATGTTTTGGGAGAGTTTAATTGGCGAATGCCTCAAAAGCTAAGGAACCGGCACATGAAGACGAGTACATCATAGATTACATCAAGAATTTAGAGCAACGCGTCCGCAGCCTGGAGCACGAGAAGCGCTCGCTGGAGGGCGAACACGCGCGCATCCAGCGGGAGCTACACGGCCTTCGTACCGAATTCGAGCGCATACGGATGCCGCCCCTCATAGCCGCCACCTTGCTGGATATCCTGCCGGACGGTAGGGCAATAGTGCGGAGCAGCACAGGACCGCACTTTATAGTCAGCATATCGCAATTTATCAACCCAGAGGACCTCAGACCCGGTGCTAGGGTCGCACTCAATCAGCGCACCTTCAGCATCATGGAGGTGCTGCCCTCAAAGAAGGACCCGCTAGTTCTGGGCATGGAAATCGAAGAGGCTCCAGATGTCACCTACGACGACGTTGGCGGGCTTGAGGAGCAAATTCGGGAGATACGAGAGACCGTCGAGCTACCGCTGCTGAAGCCGGAGCTGTTCAAGAAGGTGGGCATCGAACCGCCGCGCGGCGTGCTCCTATATGGCGCCCCGGGTACGGGCAAAACCCTGCTTGCGCGAGCGGTCGCCCATGAGACCCGTGCGACGTTCATCCGCGTCATAGGCTCGGAACTCGTGCAGAAGTACATTGGCGAGGGAGCGAGAATGGTGCGCGAGATGTTCGAGCTGGCACAGGAGAGGGCGCCGAGCATCGTCTTCATAGATGAGATCGATGCGATAGGCGCGCGAAGGATGGACACCTCCACGAGCGGCGACCGCGAGGTCCACCGCACGATGATGCAACTGCTCGCTGAAATCGATGGATTCGATCCGCGCGGCGATGTCAAAATTTTGGCCGCGACCAACAGGCCGGATATCCTTGACCCGGCCCTGCTGCGACCCGGGCGCTTCGATAGGCTAATTCAGTTCCCGATGCCAAACGAGGCCGCGCGAGCCGCCATCTTCAAAATCCATGTGCGCGGAATGAACTTGGCCGAGGATGTCAACTGGGAGGCACTCGCAAAGGAGACCGATAGGGCGACGGGTGCGGATATCAAGGCAATTTGCACCGAGGCCGGCATGTTCGCGATACGCAGGAGTGCCGAGCAGGTTACGCAGGCTGATTTCAAAATGGCGATCGCCAAAGTTTTGGCTGCCCCTCAAGCGCCCGCCAAGCCAGAAGTGATGTTCGGATAAGAAATGAATTTTCCACAACCAACTGTCCGAAAATCCCCTGTGAGAAATGTTGGGGTCTTTAACTCGCGCCACAAGTCATTTTTTGCCGTTGGTTCGAATACTAGCCGCGCACGTATGGGTAATCGTTCTCCAGCCACTCATAGGGGTCAGACTCCGAGGAGTAAAAGGTGTACCTCAACCAGTTGTGTCGTGGGTAAGCCTCCATCCCCCACCTGAGCAACTCCGCGTTCACGTTCACCCAGGAGTTGTCGATCCTGACGTAGATCACAGCGAGCAACCTGCTATAGGCGTCACGATAACCGATGGCCTTGTCCTCCAAGTCGAGGTAAACCTCGGCCCCGGTTGGGCAGAGGCCGGAGATGAAGCCGCTCGCCTCCCTTCCGCCCTCGCTCCCCATCTCCGGGGCGTCTATTCCGCCCGAGAACCTCACGCTCTCGCTCGTCCTGGCCGTGATGCCCTTTACGTTCTCCTGAACCCAGGTCAGGCTGACCCAGATGGTGTCGCCGTCGACAACATAACTCACCGTCCCAATTGCCTCGAAATGCGGGGGCGGGATTTCTATTGCCGGAACTGGTCCGCGGGTGATCGCCATGGCAAAGACCAGACCCGCCACGACTACGACCGCCCCGATGAGGATGGCCTTCCTACCCATGCGATTACCACCCCGCTTGATTCGATCCGCAACCATTTTAACTTCTGCCCTAAAAATGCCCCGGGGCCTCGCCGCGGCGATCCTTTAAGACATCTGACCAACTGCACATTCATTGGGATAGATTTTTATCGTCGGTGGTCCAAACTTAAAATGCCGATGATGTCACTGACATCGTCTGAGCTTCGGCTATGATTAGATGATGGGCGGACTGAGGCCCTAGACAAAGCTCGAAATTCAAAGATGGGTCCTTCGAATTTGTCAAACGGTCTCGGATATCCCGGCAGCCAATCGCTTATCATCCGACTCCGCGCAACCCAAATGGCTAATACGATGAAAAACCTCAGTGTGATGAGAAAATGGAAGTGTTCGAGGCCATTCGGAGGAGGAAGTCGGTCCGGGCATACTTGCCAACTCCCGTGCCGAGGGAGAAGCTGGAAAAGATCTTGGAGGCAGCTCGCTTGGCACCCTCGGCCGAAAACATCCAACCTTGGTACTTCGTGGTCGTGACGGATCCAGAGCGAAGGAGGCGGATCGCGAAAAGCGGGAGGTTTGCCAAGTTTCTGGTCGAATCTCCGGTCGTGATCGTCGGCTGCGGCGACCAAAGGGCCTCGCCGAGATGGCACTTGGTCGATGTCGCCATAGCTATGCAAAACATGGTCTTGGCCGCGACCGGCGAGGGCCTCGGGACCTGCTGGGTTGGGAGCTTCGACGAGGGGGTGGTCAGGAGGCTTTTAAAAATTCCGGAGCGCTTCAGGGTAATCGCCCTCCTAGCGGTGGGTCATCCGCGCGGGAAACTCGACCTGCTGGGAAAAATGGTGCACCTCATCCATAGAAGGAAAAAGTTAGGGGAGATGGTGGGCTTCGAGGAGTACGGGGGCCCGTTCAGATAGCTCACTCCCTTCCCTTGGCCGCATCTAAAATTGCGTCGATGATCTGTCTGTAGCCCGTGCACCTGCAGAGGATGCCGCCCACTGCCTCCTTCACCTCGTCCTCGCTGGGGTGGGGGTTCCTCTTCAGCAGCGCCTCCCCGGCGACGATGAACGCGGGGGTGCAAAAGCCGCACTGCACCGCGCCGTGCTCGATGAACGCACGCTGGAGGCGCGTGAGTTTCTCCCCCTTCGCCAGCCCTTCGATGGTCGTCACCTCTCGCCCATCGACCTCGACCGCCAACACTAGGCAAGATTTAACTGGCTCCCCATCCATGAGGACCGTGCATAACCCGCAGTCCCCGCGCTCGCACGCGCGCTTGGTGCCGGTCATCTCGAGGTCCTCCCGAAGGAGCTGAAGCAGGGTCCTGTTCGCCTCGACCTCCAGCTCGTGGCGCTCGCCGTTGACCGAGAATGAAATTTTGTGCCTCGACATCAGCTCACCCCAAGCAGCTGCCTGAGAACCCGTCTCGTGAGTACGCCGGCCATGTGCAGGCGATACTCCCTGCTGGCCCGAACATCGGAGATCGGGGAAATTCTCTGCACAACGACTGAAGCAGCTTTCTCTATTCGCTCCTCTATCGAACCCTCCCCCCGAAATATATCCTCGACCTCGGAGATGAGGAGCGGCGTTGGGGCGACGGATGATAGCGCGACGCGCACGAACTTCTTGCCGGAGTCTGCCGCGAGGGCCGCGACCCCCACTACTGCCAGGTCCTCGCCTCGCGTGCGCCCCCACTTTAGATAGTCGCTCTTGGCCCCTTCCGGCGGATTCGGTATCCGCACACCCCTGACGAATTCGCCTCGCTCAAGGGTCGTCCGCTTGACGCCCACGAAGAAGTCCCGGATCGGGATTGTCCTCTCGCCCCTCGCACCCACGACCTCCACCCCTCCATCGAGAACCAGAAGCGCCGGAGCGGTGTCGGCTGCGGGGGAGGCGTTGCATATGTTGCCCACCAGCGTCGCACGGTTCCTTATCGTCGGGTCTGCCAGCACGCTCGCCGCCTTCCAGAGCGCGCCGAAGCGCTGCTCGACGATTTCCGAGCCGATCAACTCATTCAGCGTGACCGCAGCGCCGATCATCAGCCCTCGCCCTTTGTCCCACGAGAGCTCGCGCAACTCCTCGATGCCCTTGATATCTATCACGCACTTCGGCCTGACAAGCCTGTCTCTCATCAATACAAAAAGATCGGTACCTCCCGCAAGTATTTTTGCATCCGCTCCGTGCCCAGCGAGCAAGGAGACGAGCCCCTCGATCGTTTTCGGCCTGAAGTAGCTAAATTCAGGTAGCGGCATTTTTCCTCCCCTTCTGAAGCGCCCTCCAAACTTTTTCTCGGGTCATCGGGATCTCGAAGAGGTCGACCCCAATGGCATCGTAAATGGCGTTCGCTATCGCAGGCTCGATGGATATCCTCGGGTGCTCGCCGATGCCCCTCACGCCGTGGGGAGCGTTGCGCTGGGGGTTCTCTATGGGGATAAACACCAACTCATCCGGGATGTCCTGCGCCCTGCAGATCTTGTAATCGGTTAGGTTGTTATTCAACAGCACGCCCCTCCCGTTGAATATGAACTCCTCCATGAGCGCGCTCCCGATGCCCTGCACGATGCCCCCGTATATCTGACCCTCCAACAGCGACGGGTTGATGGCCTTTCCGATGTCAAACGCTGAGACCACCTTGATCACCTTAACATCGCCGGTTTCCGGGTCCACCTCCACCTCCGCCCCCTGCGCTCCGAAGGTCCACATGAGCGCCGGCAGCCCCTGCCCCGTTTCCGGGTCGAGGTTGGTCAGCCCCTCGGCGGTGTAATAACCGTAGCCGAGCACGGGGCCGCCGATGCCCCTGCCGTCGGGGAAAATACCCGCGGTCGCAAGCTTCGCTAAGGGCAAGCCCTTGTCTGGCCTCCCGGGCACGAATACCTTCTCGTCGGCCACCACGAGCTCCTCCTCTGGAACTCCGAGCAACTGCGCGGCCATGCCTTTCACCTGCTCCTTGAGCTTTCTGGCGGCGTTGAGCGTGGCATTGCCCTCCATGAAGAGGCCGCGGCTCGCGACGGTCTGCCAGGAGTAAGGGCCGAAATCCGTTTCCTGTTTTGTGACGACCTTGACCTTCTCGATCGGCATCTGCAGTTCCTCCGCCACCATCTGAGCTAAGGCGGTCGGGGTTCCTTGACCAATTTCCGTCGAGCTGATGGATAGGGTGACGCTACCATCCTCGTTGAGCTTCAGTATCGCGGAGGAGGAGGTAAAGGACGGCATCGCCGGAGCCTTCCAAAGCGCGGCTATCCCTATGCCGCGGAGTTTCCCACCGACCTGCTTTGGTCCCTTCTTTCCCCAGCCTATCGCCTCGGCGACGGCATTGATGCACTCGTCCACCCGCCCGGCATCCTCGCGGAGCTTCTCGCCCGTGGCGGTGATGCGCCCCGGCAGCGCGGCGTTTTTAAGACGGAACTCCACGGGATCCATGCCGATCGCCCTGGCAACCAAGTCCATCTGCCGCTCCACCGCGAAGTGGAACTCCGCGTGGCCGAACCCCCTATAAGCGGTGCCGTATGGATGATTGGTGTAGATGGTCAGGCTATCGCACTTCACGTTCGGGATCTCGTACGGCCCGGTGCACGAGTAGCCTGCGGCTCGCCCTATATTCACCCCGTAATCTGCGTAAGCTCCAGCGTCCCAAACGTAGAGGAATTCCCCAGCGACGATTTTTCCGTCTCGCTTGACCCCGGTCTTGATGCGCGCGTAGAAGCCCTGGCGGACGGCGGTCGTGTTGAACTGCTCCTCGCGGGTCATCACAAGCTTCACAGGCCTTCCGCCGACCTTTTTAGACAGGAGGACCACCAAAGGTTCCCAGTGCAGCCCAGCCTTTCCGCCGAAGCCCCCGCCGACGTACGGAACTACAACGTTGATCTTGTGGATGGGGACGCCCAGCCCCGCGCTCAGGAGGTGTCTGACGGCGAAGGGAGATTGGGCGCTCGTCCAGATGTTTATCTGTCCATTGGGAAGCCACTGTCCTATAGAGGTGTGGGTCTCCATCTGCACGTTTTGGACTTGCGGCTGGTAGAACTCGTTCTCCAAGATCACATCCGCCTCCTTGAAGCCGCGCTCCACATCGCCTTTGCGGAGCTTGAAGTGGTTGGCGATATTCGTGTGGGGTTTCGGGAAGATGAAGGGAGCGTGCTTGTACTCGTGAAGGCGTTCGTGAACCAGAGGAGCACCCTCCTTCCAAGCCTCGCGGACATCGAAGATGGGGGGCAACTCCCCGTACTCTACCTTTATGAGTTCGACCGCCCGCTCCGCGATCTCCTCGGTGTCAGCCGCGACCGCGACCACTGGCTCGCCGACGTGATGAACCTTTTCCTGAGCGAGCACCTCCTTATCCTGCATGTAGATCCCAAACTTGTAGGGCACCTCCTTCCCGGTGAGGATCGCGCGAACGCCCGGAAGCTTCTCGGCCTCGCTCGTGTCTATGCGGACGATTCGAGCGTGGGCATGGGGGCTCTTCAGCAGCTTAACGTGGAGCATTCCGGGGAGCCTCAGGTCGGCGGCGTACTGGGCCGCTCCAGTTACTTTTTCAATCGCGTCGATGCGGGGAACACGCTCACCGATGTACGAATATTTTTTCATCACTCGTCCTCCTGTCCACCTCCATTGCGAAGTCTTAAAAATTTTTCCTCGTAATCGCCACGCTTTGGTTAATCTCTCGCTAACATTTTTGATGAATTGAGCCCACGCGGTTTCCATGTTGCAAGTAACGTCATGATCGTCTCGTGGATTGAGGGTCGTCCTCAAGCACAAGCTTAGTTGATTATAGGGCTTGTAGAGCTTGTGTAGGGCTCTTCGGGTAGGCTTAGCCCCATAACGGTGCCGTTCAAATAAGGCTTTAATTTTTGAACCATAATCCATCGTCAATGGAGA
>JASEGJ010000013.1 GCA_030018135.1 Candidatus Hodarchaeaceae archaeon
TAAAATGAGATTTATTTGTCCGGGAAGTGCAGCAAAATGAGTGAACAAGATAAAAATTTAGTTGCATATTGTGGTCTGTATTGTCCCTCTTCCATTATCTGATTAACTCCCTAGATAAACGCGGGTGAGAGCATTTTTCTTACCGGTATTGGCTCAGCCAGCGACCTGGGCGAAAGCCAAGGATGGAAATCACTTACTCTCTTCTGAACGTCTTCAATTTTTCCATTCTCATCCAATTCCACAAATAACTTATCCCCAACGATCTTTTTTATCCTCCAAGTTTCCTTCCAATGAGGAACTTTGTGCCAGGGCTCATCGTCCCAAATCTCATATTTCAGGACAAGCCCTTCTTTTAAGCAAGTTGATCTCTTTTTCATCAGATCTTCGAGCATTCTCACATCCCTTACTATCCTCCTTTTCTCTTCCTCGGCTTTTTTGCGTGCAATCACCTTCTGAGGGGATTCAAAATCGAAAAGATCTACAATGCATTTTTCACAAACCCTGAAACCTTTCCATTCCCTCCAGCACTTCGAGCAGATTAGCCCAGCACAATTCCAGCATGCCCTGACATTACCTGACTTGATATCCTCCATCAAAATGAGATTACCGCATGTGCACTGATGGCTGCTTGTTTTTATCGTCCTTATGCCAGAAGCCTCCACCAAGGATTTTTCTTCCTCATAGAAGAGCAATTCACCCTGCGAGGTTTTGAGTATCAGCTTACCATCAGGCAGATCCTCAACTACCCTTTCTTCAATGACCCTTTCTTTCAGCCTGCCCTGCACGAATTCCCTGAAAGCTTGCTGATCGACCTTCATCGGAAAAATATCTGCACCGCTTATTAATAGGGCCATCGAATTCAGAAAGGGATAAAATGGGCCTTGAGGAACTGGGATTCGTAAAGATCCTTGAGTTCAAGCAGGTCCCATGTGATGTTTACTTCCATCCTAAAAGGGCTGTCACGCTGAGCGTGGGTTTTTTAAATGACAGTGTCTGGCTTAAAGCATCTAAGCAAATGTTCATCAAAGCTCTAAAGAGGAATGGCGAGGGATTTTACAGCAAGCTCCAGAACATCACAAAATTCATGGATACCTGAAAAGCAGTTTGCCAGAATTTCAGTGCGTTGCATATTTTATCAGCGAAATAACACCCAAGATCGCCGAAGAGAGTTTTAAGCCCATGCCAAAGATAAAGGAACTTTTAGAGGAGCGAAAGAGGTTAGAGGAAGCCCTAGGAGGAGATGAGGAAAAGATCAAAAGGGGACTTGAACTTATCAAAGGGGTTAGAACTTCTGATGAATCTTTGAAGCTCCTTGAGGATTCTTTAAAAAGGAAACTTGAAACCATTCAACAGATCAAGAAGTTAGATTCTAAACTCGAAACCGCGAACAGTGTGCTCAACGAATGGATTGAGAAGGGCTACGCTCTTTGCCTGCTCTGGAATTTCTCAACAACCATTCATGTCTGCTCTAAGTATGCCATTTCAGCCGAGATTGAAAAAGTTCTTGATGAAATCGAAATGATAGAAAAACAAAGCGTGCGGGCTAGAGCATATCAGCAGGAGCTCTGGATAGAAGAGGTGAAGGATCCGTTCCACGTTTACTTCGCCGAGGCAGTAGGATTCACCCACCCAAAAATCCTGCAGACTTATGATAGCCTGGTAATGAAGAAATTTGCCGAGGAGATTGAGCAGTGGTTTAACGCTAGACTAGCTCTACCCATTCAGAGAGCCGGGTTCACGGAGGAGAGCTCCACAGCAGTTGCGGAAGCTCTGGCTGCCTTTTTGAGGCAGGTTAAGGTCGTGGAAGCAGTACCAAAGAAAGCCGAGGCCAAGCTATCCCTTGAGAAGATAAAAAAGCCAGTTTACTTTGGATATCTCCAGACCAAAACTCCGGAAGGATTTGAGAGCTCTAACATTCCTTTCATGGTGGATCTGGATGAGCTGAGGAAGCACTGCCTGATAACAGGAACAACAGGTTCAGGAAAAACAAGGGTTGCCCAGCTGGATAGCTGAATCTTCCTGTGTGCATGTCCCCACGATAATAATCGACCCTATCGGAGAGTTCACTGGCATGCTCAAGGAAAACAAGGGTATGGAAAAGGAGCTTACAAAATTTAAAATCGACAGGCCAGTAGCTTACAGTTTTGCAAAAGTTTTTACTCTTGATGACGTAGGAATTCAGTTCAAAGCAAACCTTCTAAAGAAGCCTGATCTGCAGAGGGATTTGCTGATAAGCGATGCGGATATTACAGCTCTCATCATAAGCCAGCTAGTTGGAGATGAAAGGCTCAGGGACATTATCAGGGAATCCTTGATTGAGATCTGGCAGGAAGGGAAAGAGGGATTCGAGGAGTTCATCGAAACCGTGAGGGCAAAGGCAGAGAAAAGGAGAACAGCAATAAAGCTTGACAGGCTGGTCCAATATAGGCCTTTGATGAGCAGAGGAATATTTTCAATCAAGGATCTTCTTGAAGAAAGGCTTGTAATCTTCGATCTAAGCTCAGTGAGCTTTACAGATTCTCAAAAGCTTATGATAATGTGGTTTATTCTTAAGGAACTTCTAAACCATTTTTTGGCCCAACCCCATTCTGATGAACTGAAGGCTTTGCTAGTATGCGATGAGGTTCACAGGTTCTACGGGCCCGATGTTCCGAGAAATGCCGCAGTTGTGCTTGAAAACATTGTAAAACAGGGGAGGGCAAAAGGCCTTGGTGCTGTAATGATTTCCCAGAGATAAAAGATTTGGGTGAAGCACTAACGCAGGCCAACCTTAGAATCCTTCTGAAGATACTTGAGGCTGAGGTTCAAAGTCCCTATGGTGTGAAGTTTGGCCTTGAGCTTGCAAGATCTCTGTACAACTTGAACCCAACAGACAGAATCGGTTATGTCTTCTATTCAGGTGAGGAGTACTGGTGCAAGTTCAGGCCAACCCTAAGTCTGCCCAAGGGACTTGAAAGCCATGAGGAGATTAAGCAAGCTATGGCTCCTGAAAAAGCGGTAGAGCTTTTCAACAGACAGATCCAGCAGATAGCTCAGACAGTCAGAGAAAAGGAAGAAAAAGCCCCAGAGCTCAGCGAGGAGGAGAAAGCGGTTGTTAAAGCTCTGAAGGAATTCCACAAAAAGGGCATAAAACCGAACAAATCCCAGCTTCAGAGACAGATAAAGGTCGGAAGGGAGAAAATAGTCGATTTAATCGATAGCTTGAAGAAAAAGGGCATTGTAAAGGTTGTTGAGCTTAAGGAAAAGGAACATCCAAAAGTCGTTGAGCTTCTGTCTGGCTGTCAGGAAGAATTCTGCTAGTTGCTTTGAAACTATACCTTCTAGGTGGGCCTGTAGAGAGATTTTTTAAGTAGAGAGATTTTTTAATAAAAATAAAATCGCGGGACAGACAGACAATCAGATAGTGACTTTGCCATTCTTAGCTGTTAGCTTATGTGACTAACCAGATGCGGCTATCAAAGCAAAGACCAAAATTGCAAGTAGTGCTATCGTTCCTAAGGCTAAAGCGATAGTCCCGGCTCCAAAGAAATTAACGAAAATTCCTAAAACCAGGACCAAAGCACCTATCCCTATTACCTTATCATACTATTACCTTATCATACAGCTTTTTTCGAGATTCTGCTTTTGCTATGACCTTAGAATTTTTTGTTGCTATGAGCTAAGACCCCAAATATTCCCTCATCCGCCACTCCACGTCTGCTCGTTGTTCGGCCTCAGAAGGTATCCAGACTTCTCTTGCTCTCAAAAGCGTAAAGACTACCGTGATTACCAGACCGACCAAAATCCAAGCTGCGGCCAACTGCCCGAATATGAGAATGACTAGGATAATCCCGACCGCGAGGAGGAAATCGTTAGTAGACATACAGTTCTAGGTATATCCCGGAGATTTTTTGGCTTTTGCTCAGGCGATAAAAATTTAAAGCTACTTTTAACAGAATTTCATGAAAATCAGCTTTGTGGACCCGCCTCGAATAAACTCGAAACTAGAGCCCTCATAACTTCTAAATTTGTGGAAAATCGATTGAGTGTACGGAAAAACTTTACCGCAAACCCCTACTTTGATAATGAGGATTTTAAAACGCTCGTAAGGAGGTACAAATCCGGAGCTCAAGTCACTTTTAAATCCCGGAGAAAATACGGGAAAATTCCGGGTTTTTCCGTAAAATCTCCAGTAAAATGTCTGTTTTGCCGGGAAAGCCTATGGTGCGGGGGAGGGGATTTGAACCCCTGAAAGCCCTGCGGCTACAGGATCTCCCAGCTCAGCTCTTAAGTTTAGCAGCGGTGCCTCCGCCCCTGCCCTTTAGGCCGAGCTCAGGCACCCCCGCGAGAAAAAATTTCTCGGGCGGGGGAATAAAGCTAACCCCGGCGCTTCCTGTGCGCCCTGCGGTAGACCGCGCGGAACTTCCTGCGCTTCTTCCGCAGCTTGCGCTCCAGCTCCCCCTCAAGCTCTAGCGGCATGGACATCACGTGGAGCCCCGGACCATGTTATCACTCGCGTTTATATCCACCTCGTCCTTTTGTGCTGGTTCTTGGCAATAATTAAAGATTTGGACAATATTTTTGGAGGAAGTCACGGACATGATAAGGGCAACCCTCGCCGATCGTGGCGGAGTTAATGGTCAGCCCCATGAGGTCGTTCTCGGAGCGGGGGATTTTAACGATGCGTTGGCCGAGATCGGTAAAGATAGGCTATTCTGGCCAGCCGCTCTATCTTTCGACGGGAACTACCTCTGGGTTGGGGGGTTCAAGCTCTCCGAGAGGATACCGAGGTTCAGCCCATTAAGTAATGGCCACTTTTCGCGCGGGGTATCAAGCAGGATTTAGGCAAGGAATTTGGCGAAAAGGAGTATGATATTTGCCCCGATCTGGGATTTTTAATGGTGCCCCGGGCGGGATTTGAACCCGCGTCGCAGGCTCGAGAGGCCTGCATGATTGGCCGGCCTACACCACCGGGGCGCAAGTCACTCTGTGCTGCGAAAATTAAAAATCTGCTGCCCAAGCGCTAGTAGCGAAGTCCCTCAATCGTGCTCCTCGAACACCTTGTCCTGCGTCGGATCCTTCTTCCTCAGCCACTCGACGAGCATCGCGACGTGCTCCTTCTCCTCGTCCATATTGTGCTGCAAGACCTTCCTCAGGGATTCGTCCCCCGTGGCGTCTATCCTCGCCTGGTACTTATTTATGGCGTCCAACTCCTCGATCAACGACTGCCTCGCCATCGCCCAGTTTTCATGCTCCCCCATTTTGTCACCTCCTATCTTTTCTTCTCGGCGATCAATTCCATCGGTTGCCCGCAGCAGACCAGCTCGCCGCCGCCGACCTTCGTCACAACGACTTCGTTGCCGCACACGTTGCACCTGTAGCCTTCACCTACCTTCTTAACCCCCATTTTCGGACCCCCTCCAGTTTTTGGCCACCAAGGCGCGCGATGGGTTCCTGAGTGGCGGGCCCGCGGGGATTCGAACCCCGGATTTGCAGCTTTCCCCAAGGATAGGAGGCTGCTGCCTTATCCAACTTGGCCACGGGCCCGTGTAAAATTTGGTCGCGGAGGTTTATGACGGTTGCTACGCGAAAACGGCATGAATGGGCACGCTCTGCTTCGTCAGGTTCCTCAGCTGTTTCCCGAGCTCGCTTCCCTTCTCGATGCGGATGTCGCCCCTGACGCCGACGGTAGCCCTGAAGAGGAAGGCGTCGCCGGCATGGATCTCGACGTTTCTGCCGCGATGCTCCGCCCCGAGCGTTAGTACGAGGTGGTCCTTCGTTTCCTGCAGCCCGACCTCCAGCGCCTCCTGAGCCTCAGCGCCCCCGCGCTCGCGCTCCCGCACATCTATCCTGACGCCCAGCCTCCGCTGGATCGCGTCGACGGTCGAGCCGCCGCGCCCTATTATCCTGGGTATGAACTCTTGGTCCGCCCTGACGATCGCCTCGCTCTCGGATAGCATCTCCACCTCCACGTCCGCCCTCGCCCGCCGTTTTATCTCGCGCCTGATGTCCTCCGCCATCTTGCGCTCGGCCCTCGTCGGCGCCCTCCTTCGAACTGGCATGACCACTATTTCCTCGCCGAACGAGTAAATTTCGTAGACCGGTTCGTCGGTCTCGAAGTCGCACACCTGAATTATCGGCCTCGCTAGGTCGGCTTCCATCATGCCGTGCGGGACCTTGACCACTGACTTGAGCGCGTAGACCTCCCTGATCTCGCCATCCTTGATGAAGATCACCGTGTCGGCGATCATGGGTATCATGCCGAGCTCCACCCTGCCTATGAGGCGCTGGATCGCGTCGATCGCGCGCGTGGCGTGGACGACGCCCACCATCCCTATACCAGCGAGGCGCATGTCCGCGAAGATCTGAAAGTCCCTCGTCTTGCGCATCTCGTCGTAGATGGTGTAATCCGGGCGCACGAGCAGCAGCACATCGGCGGTCTTCTCCATATCGCCCTCGAGCGGGCTGTACTGCGTTATCTCGTCGCTCACCTGCAGGTCGCGGGGCGACTCCATGGTCTTGACTATCTTGTCCTGGGAGCGGTAAAGTTCCGCTAGCGCCTGCGCGAACGTGGATTTGCCTGCGCCCGGCGGGCCGGCGATCAGCACCCCCTCAGCCCTCTTGCTCAAGCGCTCCTTCAGCTTGTCCGACAGGCGATAGTCCTCGAGCTTGACCTCGGCGATCGGCCTCACCGCGGTGATCTCAAACCCGTCGCTGAACGGCGGGCGGGCTATGGCTATGCGGTACTCACGGAACTGCACTATCGTGATACCCTCGCGCTCGAGCTCGATGAAGCCATCCGGGTCCTGCCTCGCGATCTCGACGATCTCCCGCGCCATCTCTCGCAACTGCCCCTCGGTCAGCGGCCTCTCGTCCAGCACCTTGAGTTCGAACTTGCCCGGGCGCCCGACCTTCGCCATGGGCCGCACACAATCTTTTAGGTGCACGGACATGGTGTTCGGGTCGAAGTACTCGAGCAACTTGGGCTTGCGCTCGACGGGCAGGGGCTTTAGATACATGACCTCCAGCCCCTCGACCCGGCCAGTTTCGGCCATCACCATATCGCTGGTAATCAACGCCGCGCCGTGTTCGCGCGCGAGGTCCCGAATCGCCGCATCGATCGCGCCGAACTCGGCCCCGGCGAGTTGGTCGGCTGTCGGCCTCTCGCCCACGAAGCTCAGCTTCACCCGCCCTTCGTCGGCCAAGTTGCGGAGGCGCCTGAGCTCCGCAAGCCCGCTGTAGCCCGAGTCCTTGCCGGAGTTGGCCTGATGCTCGAGTTCGGCCACGACGAGATTGGGCACGATGATCTCGCAATCCCTCAGCTCGCCGCCATCGACCAAGCGCGTGACGCGTCCGTCGACGACGACGCTGGTATCCGGCACGTAAACTTTCGTCATATTTATCAAAACTACTTTCGTGCCGGGGTAATAAGGTTGTTTGCGGGCTGACTGCGAAAGTTATTTAAATTGCCGTAGCGATGATTGAGCAGTTCAGGTAGGTGATCAAGTGGGTGCTTCGAGAGCTTTGGGCGCAATCCTTTGCATCGCGTGCGTCGCCGTAGCCGTAGCTCATGTCTACTTCGGATACGTAAGCGGCACTCGTCAAATATCTCTAGCATTTGCATTGCCCATCACCGTTGGCCTGCTGGTTGTCGTCGGCTTGGGCTTTTGGCTAGGGTGGATAATGGCGACCACGAGGGAGGTGGCACCATCCCCTCCGCCGGCGCCGGAGACTCCAGCGAAATCCAAAAAGGCCGAGAAGTGAACTAAAAACGCAAAGCAACTTTCTCGGGTTTTGGCCAGCTGATATGTTTTTAAAGTTTGCCACCGCCTAAAGCTTAGCGGGTGTTGACTTGAGATATAAGCGGTGGCTGCTCCTCTGCTACTTGCTCGTGATGATGGCATTCTCGCTCTCCGTGCTGTTGGTCGCCGCACCTAAATTCGGGGGGTACACCACCTCCGACAGCGGCTACTTCCACCACCTCACCGAGGAGATCGTCGACGCCGACGGTATGGTTACCCGCCATGACCTCTCGCATCCGCCCCAAGGGCTTCCGGTCGGCATATCCGACCAGCTCCAGCCACTCGTCGCGGCGATGATCTATAAGGGGCTCCATCCAATTTTTCCCGAGCTCGCGGTAGAAGACATCACTCGGCATATATCAGCCTTCTTTTTCGTGTTGATGTTCATCCCCGTTTTCCTGATCGGCAAGGAGCTTGCTGGCGACCTTGGGGGCTGCGCGGCGGTCTTCTTCTTGGCCACCATGGCGAGCTGCCCGGGGACGACCTCGCCCGTCTACTGGTCGAAGGTCGGGGCTTTTGACCGAGATGTGTTTACGGCGCTCTTGGCAGCATGGGTTATCTACGCTACGATACGTGTCTTCAAGGTGCCGCGCGATTCGACGATGAAATTTGCCGTACTGGCTTGCCTGACCTACGGTCTCTTCCCGATCGCTTGGGGTGGCTACCCTTACCTGATGCCGATAATCGTCGCTGCACTCTTGCTCGTCCTGCTCAACGAAAGTTTCGCCAAAGGCAGCCCGGGTTGGGGCTTGGGCGCTATTTGGGCGAGCATCCGCGCGAATACGGTTCTGATCTACGGCGCGGCGGCGATGTTGGGCGTCACAATTTTCGTAGCAGGGGTACTAGGCGGTCACGTATTTGGGCCCGGCCTGGTCACATGGGGGCTGGAATACGTGGGGCTGAAGGCGCCAGCCGTCAGGATACCGCAGTACGCGTCAGAAATGCAGCCATCCACCTGGGGAAGTCTTTACGGTTTTTACGGGGATGGCATACTCACGGCGATAGTTTTCGGGCTGGCGGCTTTAGCGCTGATGAAGATTTTTTGGTCGAGGAGGCGGGAGGAGTGGATTTTGTTGCCTTGGCTCGCCGTTGTGGCCCTCCTCGCGGTCACCCAGACTCGATTTCTGCGGCTTTGGTGGCCGCTTTTGGCCTGCCTAGCGGGCGTAGGTTTAGTCGCGCTCGCGCTAGGGATAAGGCGGCTATCGGTTTCACAAATGGCGTCCACATCTGAATGGCTGAGCCTGCTCCGAAAGCCGATAGTCGTAGCGATTTGTTTGACCCTGCTTGCAACTCCATTCATCCACAACGCGTACGCTCAAGCCGAACGAACCGGGCCGCCCATGGCTGCGGAGCTGCACAACGCCCTAGTTGAGGCGTCCGGATGGCTCAGGGAGAACACGCCGGAAAACTCGGTTGTCGCCATCCAGTGGTCCTACGGCCACCTCCTAACCGCTGTTGCCAAACGACCATCGGTGGTGGACGGCAGCGAGACTTGGGCTCTCGAGGGGAAGTGGGAAAATGACCCCGATGTAATTATTCGCCCCCCCGACTACATATGGCGCCCTAGGGAGGGTAGGGACGCCCTGCTCGTCGGGGGCAGGCGGGTCGACGTGGACCGCCTCTTCTCCGTTGACAACGACGAAAAGTTCGCGGGTATCGTCCGCACCTATCGAGAAAACTACGGCTTGAAGATGGATTACATCGTGTTTGACCTTTCGACCTCGTACTATGCGATAGGGAATGCCATCTCCGGGGCAAGGCTCAAGGCACAGGCCCGGTCGTGGGCGCAGGAAGAAGAGGCGGGAACGATAGTATTTGGATTCGGGGAGAACCGGGAAAATGTCGTGTTTGACCGGTGGGTCGAGGGAGTCTACCTTAGGGTCGACAATGAAAAATCCTACCTTACGGGATATGCCATCTTTACCGTCTATCCCGATGGCACCGCGGCCCTGCGCGGCTTCAAATTTCTGCAACTCAGTCCTGAAATTCCAGAAACGCTGGTCCTCTACATCGATGAACAAAACAACATAGCTGACGCCGGCTTGGTTGAACTTTCCGTTCCCATGGGTGCGAGGATATTCTATTTCGAGGAAAACATCAGTTATCTGCAACTGCGCTACACCAGCTCAAACGGGTGGGTTGGGGTCTACGAGATCGTGCACGAGAACCTGCCTGGATAATCCCGCTAAAGTTCTGTCGACGAAGCGCACTTGTCGTGCAAATTCTGGGAAAGTTTAAGAGGTTTCGACAGATAACCGCATCCGAGGCGACCCGATGCAGAGACCCCGCGGAACGCGCGATCTTTTCGGCGAAGAGCTCGCGAGCGTGCGTTACGTCACGCGCGTAATGGACGATGTATTCAAGCGCTACGGCTACGTCGAGGTCGAGACGCCGATGTTCGAGAACCTCGAGCTATTCACGAAGAAAACGGGCGCTGGCGTGATAAAGCAGATTTATGCGTTTCAGGACAAATCCGGGCGTTGGCTTGCCCTCAGGCCAGAATTGACCGCCCCAGTCGTCAGGTTTTACATCAATCAGCTTAGGTCCGCGCCCAAGCCCGTGAAGCTATTTTACTTCGGTAGCTGCTTTCGCTACGAGGAGCCACAGGCCAGGCGTTGGAGGCAATTTCTGCAGTCCGGTGCCGAGATAATCGGCAGCTCCAGGCCCGAGGCGGATGCCGAGATAATAGCGCTCACCGACGATATCGCGAAGGAACTCGGCCTAAGCAGCTATGAGTTGCGCATCGGCCACGTTCGACTGCTGAGGGAAATCTTAGCCCGGGCCGGGGTCAAAGGCGATGCCCAAGATCCGATAATGCGTGCCATCGACGGACGCGACGATGCGAGGTTAAAGGAGGAGCTCGACCGCTCGGGGATTAAGGGGGATGACAGGGAGCTACTAAAAGCTGTGATCGCGCTACGGGGCGAAATCGAAGTTTTAAATCGGGCTGAAAAGCTCCTGAGCGGCTTGCCGAGGGCGGCAGCGGCGGTGCAAAATTTGCGCGATATCTTGAGCCACGTTCATTCGCTCGGCGTCGAGGAATCTTGCATCGACCTCAGCATTGCGAGGGGCCTCGAGTATTATACGGACATGGTATTCGAATTGTACGTGGGTGATGTTCAAATAGCCGGCGGAGGACGCTACGACCAACTGATCGAGATACTCGGCGGTGAACCATGTCCTGCGGTCGGCGTTGGCTTGGGCGTCGATAGGATCGCCCAAGTGCTCCTAAAACAAAAGGCCAAGGTCCCGCGGGAGCGCTTGGACTGTATGGTTTTGCCCGCGAGCGAGGAGATGTTGAGTGATTGCTTAAAAATAGGGGATGAGTTGCGCAAAGTCGGCCTGCTCGTCGACGTCGATCTGATGGGGCGCAGTTTATCCAAGGCCATAGCGTACGCCGACGCCAAGGAGGCCAGATATGTAGTCATAGTGGGGGCAAAGGACCTTTCGGCTGGAAAGGTCACGCTCAGGGACATGCAAACTGGCAAACAAGAGCTGATCGCGCGTAATGAATTGGCCGGGAGATTGAAGTCAGCTTGAGCTTTTACCGAAACCGATAGCCCAAGCCTTGCAAGACGCGTTTCATTTCCAATGCATCCTTTTCCAATATCGGCGATTCAGAGATTATGGTGATGTCAATTTTTCTCCTCAAAATCTCCCTTGCGAGAGGCTCAAATGGGGGCTTATTGGATTTGATCTCGAGGTGATGTTTTTCATTACCTCTGCCGGGGCCGACGGTTGAAAATTCAACCCCCGTGAAATGCGTGTGCAAATGCTTCAACTTCAGCGGCCCTAGCTCGTCGAAGATTTTCGCGTAGTCAATTTTGCCGCCACCACGGGCGAACATGTGCGCCCAGTCCACAACGGGCGCGCAGCCGTCCACCTCTTTACAGATTTTGATTATTTCCCCCAAGGTACCAAACGTCGTCTGTTTTCCCGTCGTCTCCAAGCCAAGCCTCACGCCCTTCATCCCCCTAGACTTCATTTGATCCACGATGTCTTCGCATGATCGCTTTACAGCCCCATGAGCTTGCTCTTGGGATAGCTTGCCGTAAAAGCCCGGGTGGAAGACCGCCACATCGGCGCGCATGAAGTGCGCCCTTTCCACGGAATCGAGGATCCTCTTCTTTGATGCCTCCAGCTTCTCCTCGTCCGGCGAGCAAAGGTTGACGAAATAGGGACAGTGAACCGACAGTCGCACGTTGAGCTTCTCCGCCAGCTCGCCGACCTCCCTTGCGGTGTCGTTGTTCATCCCCACCCTCCTAACGAACTCGCACTCGAACGCGTTTAACCCGAGGTCGGCCACGCACATGATGCCCGCCGCCGTGCTCCTTTCCTCACTCGCCAGCGGGACGCCGGCCGGCCCAAGAAATATCACTCGGCCACCACAATGCACTTATGCGCGGATATTTATGGCTTTAGCGAGGAAAGCATGCTGAGCGAAATCCGCGGGAAGATAACCCCGCTGTTGGAACCGCTCGCAAGAGCTTTTGCTCGAGCCGGTTTCACGCCGAATAGCCTGACCCTTTTAGGGCTTACAGCGGGCTCCGCCGCCGCACTGCTTTTTGCTGAGGGCGAGCCGCGCCTAGCTGGCCTAACCCTACTCGTGTGCGGGCTCTTCGATGTGGTCGACGGTGCAGTCGCCCGCTTAACCGGCGGGGAAACGGCGTTTGGAGGCTTGCTCGATTCAGTCGTCGACCGCTACGTCGATTTTGCCATCTTCGCCGGCGTCATCTACGGCGGTTTGGCGAGCTGGACTTGGAGCATCGCAGCCTTAACGGGGGGCTTCATAGTCAGTTACACCCGCGCCCGAGCCGAAGCTGCTGGCTCGGGCAAACTCGATGTCGGCATTGCCGAGCGAGGGGAGCGCCTCCTGATCCTAGCTTTGGGCGGGTTATTCAAACTAACGGATTACGCCGTGGCGCTGGTGGCGACTCTGGCGCACGTCACGGCGGTTCACAGGTTGATTATCGCAAGGCGACGACTAGCTCGATGATTTCCTCTTGAATAGCTTTGCGTACAGATCCTTGACATATTCCTCTGCTTCCTGTAGTAGCTCTTGTCCCTTTTCCGTGATCTTGTAGTACCTGCGCGCTGGCTTGCCGTGTTGCTCCTGCCACTCCGTGGTAACGTAGCCGCTCCGTTGAAGCCTGTAGAGCACCGTGTAGGAGGTAACCATCGGGGGTTTCCATCCGAACCTCCTGTTGATCTCCTTGCGCAGCTCGTACGCGTACATCGGGCGCTCCTGCAGCAGTCTCAAGATATACGGCCACAACAGCTCTGCGGTGGTCTTGCGCTTAAGTCGCCGTATGGCCAAAATAGCACCACTTTTTAAAATCCAACCGCAAACTTTATAAGTTTTCTTCTCAGAATCTCAAAATTTGAGATAATACAAAATTGGAGATAAAATGGGGGAAATTAACGTAGCAATCGCAGGAGTCGGCAATTGTGCGTCCTCGCTGGTCCAAGGTATCGAGTGCTACAGGGAGGCAAGGGAGGACCAATTCATCCCGGGCTTGATGCACGTCAACTTAGGCGGCTACCACATCCGCGATGTCAAATTCGTTGCGGCGTTCGATGTGGACGCGAACAAGGTCGGCAGGGATCTAGCTGAGGCAATATTTACCCCGCCAAATTGCACGGTCAAATTCAGCGATGTTCCAAAGCTTGGGGTGGAGGTTGTAAAAGGGCCGGTCCTAGACGGCCTCGGCAAGTACCTCAAAAGCGTGATACCCCTCGACAGAACGCAGGAGGCGGTAGATGTGGCTCAAGTCCTCAAAGATGCGCGCGCGGACGTGCTGGTGAGTTACCTGCCCGTTGGTAGTTATGAGGCCTCGCGCCACTACGCGCAGCAGGCCATCAAGGCGGGGTGCGGCTTCATCAATTGCATCCCTGAGTTCATAGTTTCTAGCAAAGAATGGGGGAAGCGCTTCACCGACGCAGGGCTGCCCTGCGCTGGCGACGACATAAAATCGCAGGTTGGGGCGACGATTCTTCACCGAACCCTCGCGAGGTTGCTGATCGACCGGGGCGTCAAGCTTGAGGAGAGCTATCAGCTCAACATCGGGGGAAACAGCGTCACGGGCGATGAGGAAATTTTGCTTGAAGTAGACGGCGCCCTGAATAGAACTAGGATCGGGGATTTTATCGACAAAATGATGGAAAAGTACGGTTTTGTGCAGGAGGGAGGGAAAGAGGTTTTAGAAACAAACAAGATGAAAGAAAAAATAAGATGCTTCACGATCAACGATGACTACAAGCTGATGTTAGCTCCGGTGACCAAGCTTATCCGTCACAAAATTGATGAATCACTTTTTGAGGTAACACTTGCAAAAGGCAATCGAATCAAAATCACAGGCGATCATAATTTATTCACCTTGGATGAAGATGGGAATCTCAAATCAATACCCGTGAAAGAGCTCAAACAAGGGCAGACTTTTATCGCCATACCAACCACCCTCTCGCCAGGCGAGGAGCTTTCGCACATAGATTTAACTTCACGCTTTAGCGACACGTGGGCGGCAAAGGTTGGCGATGGAGAATTTCTAAAAACCCACAATCATCCCGAGATCAGGATACCGGTTAAGTTCCCCGTTTCGAAGGAATTCCTCGATGTAATTGGCCTCTGGCTAGCAGATGGTTCCTTTGATAGAAGTGGCAGCTCTAACTTGGAAATAGCCGTTGGGGATGAACCGGAATGTTTAGACGTTATAACCCGATGGACAGGGGAATTTAACATCCGATGTGAACGCAGAGGGAAAGGTGGGGTCGCGGTACGAATACATTCAAAGACATTGGCATCTATAGCTAAGAAAATTTTTAGGTTATCTGGGAATTGTTATACCAAGCGGGTCCCAGGGTGGGTGTTTAACCTATCCGAAAAGCAAATTTGTGAGGTTTTGAAGGGTTACTTTAGTGGTGACGGCTGTGTTATAGGAAACCAAATCAGGTGGACATCTACGTCCTCTGGATTGGTAAGAGACATCCAGACTTTACTTTTACAGGTTGGGATCCATTCAACGGTTTTTAAAGAAAACAAACGTGGATCGAAAACATCATACCGTTCAACAGCACCGTTCTGGCATGGTATCATCTCATCAAAGGAGGCACTTGGGGCATTTCTGGAAAAAGTTGGATTCCTCCAGTCACGCAAGAATGAGATGGTCAAAAAAGTAGTTCAGAGGAGAAAATTTGAGAAGTCCTTCATCCCAAAGATTCGTCTAATAGAAGAGTCGGGGATCGAGCCAACTACTACACGAGATTTGCCAGCGATTGAAAAGAGAACAATCCTGTCCCAGCTCGACTGTGTGAAGGATAAATCGATCAGTGAAAAACTCAAAAAACTCTGCACCGGAGAAATAGAATTTGTAAAAGTCAAGAACATTAAGAAGCTCGAGCTCGAACCACAATATGTCTACGATTTGAGCGTCGAACATTATGAAAGGTTCATCTGCTCCAACATCTTAGTACACAACACCGACTTCCTAAATATGCTCGAGGAGGAGCGGCTGAGCTCGAAGCGCATAAGCAAGACGGAAGCGGTGGCAAGTCAGGTGCCCTACGAGGTGCCGCTCCGGATCGGCCCCAGCGACTACGTGTCATTCCTGAAGGACAACAAGATATGCTACATCCACATGCGCGGCAGAAAGTTTGGTGACGTTCCGCTGACCATCGATGTCAAGCTCTCGGTTGAGGACTCGCCAAACAGCGCCGGCGTTGTGATCGATGCAATACGCGCGGTGAAGCTCGCGCTCGACCGCGGCATCGGCGGGCCGCTCATCGGCGTCTCCGCATACTTCTTTAAGCATCCACCGATACAGATGTCCGATGTCGAGGCCAAGCAGGCGGTTGAGGATTTCATATCCGGCAGAGGGGAGCGATAACGTGGAATTTGACGCCGTCGTCATCGGGCATGTCGCGATAGATGTCAACGTTTTGCCTTGGGGTGTGATCGAAAACGTCCTCGGCGGGGCGCCCACGTACGCGGGCCTCATGCTGGCAGCCTTGAGGAAAAATGTGGGGATTGTATCAAAGGTCGGCGCCGATTTCCCCGACAAATTTCCACCGCTGTACCGCAAGCTCGATTTAGACACTGAAGGAATTTTGGTGACCGGCGAGCATACAACAACATTTGAAAACATCTACGATGAGGCCGGTTACCGCAAACAAGTGTGTAAGTATGTTGCGAAAAAAATATCCCCCGATGACATCCCGCGAGCGTACCATGATGCCCAAAGTTTCTACGTTTCACCGATCGCGGGCGAGATAACTGCAGACGTGTTGAAGTCGATCAAAAGAAAAACAAACACGGTGATGCTCGATCCGCAGGGGCTCCTTCGAAGGATCGATAGGGAGGGGAAAGTTGAGATAGGACCACGTGAGGATTTGGACGACTTCCTAAGACACGTCGACATCGTGAAAATTGGCAGGGACGAGGCCAAGGCGCTTGAAGGCGATGTGGGGGGCATTTTAGAGGACCTGCGGAGGATGGGGCCGAAAATCGCAATTCTGACCCAAGGGGAAAAGGGATGTGCAATGCTCTCGGAGGAAGGATTCAACAAGATCAAAAGCCTAAGGGTGGAGGCGAGAGACCTGACCGGCGCTGGCGATGTCTTCGGCGCCGCTTTCTTGGCAAGGTACATAGACACGCGAGATGCGGTTAAATCGGCGAAATTTGCGGCCGTTGCTGCTGGCCTGAAGATAAGGTACAGGGGGCCGACAGGGTTCCCATCCGAAAAGGAGATCCTGAGCGCTATTGGCTAATAACGGATGTCGAAGCTTTGAAACTCTCCCCTATAGCTTTCCCACGACACCTCGACGCCTGCCACTTTGGCCCCCACTGGCCCCCTTCTGCAGAAGTCTATCATCCTTTCGACCATTTCCCTCTCGCCCTCGAAAACGGCCTCCACCCTACCGTCGGGCAAGTTCCTAACCCACCCCTTGACCCCTAGCCCATCCGCCCTGTCCCTTGTTTCGTATCTGAAGAAAACGCCCTGAACCCTCCCACTCACGTAAACGTGGGCTCTAACCTTGGGCATCTCATCCCGCCTAATCGCCGCTAATAGGTTCGGGTGACAAGTATGTTAAGCTTGGCCCTCTTCGAACAAATCGGGCAAACGCCCGTCGCTGGCTTGCCGTCCAGCTCCTGACCTAAGATATCTCCGCCGGTCTTCTCCTCCAGCTCCAAGCCGCATTTCTCCTCCCCGCACCACGGCACGCGGACGATGCCGCCCCGCCTGTCCATCAACTGCTTTATGGTCCCAACGTCGGAAGCCTCGTGCGTCATCTCCTTAAAGAACTTCCAAGCTCGCTCGCGCAGGTCGCCGTCTATCGCCTCGAGTAACTCCCTAACTTTATTTCTGAGTGCCCGCCTTGGAATAGCTTGCCTCTCGCCGGTGTCGCGCCTAACGGCGGTCACCTGGTCCTTTTCGATGTCTTCCGGCCCGATCTCCAACCTGAGCGGCACACCGCGGCGCTCCCAATGGTAGAATTTTCGGCCGGGGCGCAGGTCGCGGTCGTCAAGGTGCGCTTTAATGCCCGCCGTCACCAATTCATTTGTCGCTGCGGCGGCGATCTGCTGAACGGGTGCCTCCTTGCTCTTAAATGGTATCGGTACGACCACAACCTGGATAGGCGCCACCGTGGGCGGCATGCACAAACCAGCGTCATCGCCATGTACCATCATAACCGCGGCGATTACTCTCTCGGATATACCGTAGCACGTCTGATAAACGTACTCGTGTTTGCCATCGGGGGTTTCGAACTTAAGCTCGTAAACCTTTGCGAAATTCTGACCGAGATTGTGCGCGGTGCCGATCTGAAGCGTCCTGCCGTCAGGTGCGAGAGTGTCGAACGCAAGCGAGTACTTCGCGCCGGCGAAGGTGTCCCACGGCGGTCGCCTCGTGACAATGTACGGCACGCCGAGTTCATCGAAGAAGCGCTTATAGATCTTAACGGCCTCGCGCACTTGGGCCTCGGCCTCGTCCCATGTGGCATGCGCGGTATGAGCCTCTTTAAAAGTCGTCACCTCCCGCAGGCGGATCATCGGCTTCGTCATCTTGGTTTCATAGCGGAAGATGTTGACTATCTGATAAACTCGAATTGGCAGGTCGGCGTGCGAACGGACCCAAAGTGCAAACATCGGATAAATCGAGGTCTCACTGGTTGGGCGCAACGCAAGTTTTACGTCCAGCTTGTCCAATCCGCCATGCGTTACCCAATAGACTTCGCCCTCAAAACCACGGATGTGCTCGGCCTCCTTTTTGAAAATATCCTCGGGGATCAGCAACGGAAATAACACTTCTTGGTGACCGGTCTGCTCGAGTAGCTGACGTATGACCCCAAACACCTGGTTGCGCAACTTCAAGCCGTAGGGGAGCCAAACATAAAGGCCCTTCACGGGGTAGCGCGTGTCCATGATGTCGGCACTACGGAGAATGCCGTTGAACCACTCGCTGAAGCTCTTTCGCCACCGCTCGCGCTTCACCAGACCACCCGCAAATAGTCAACTTAGTATTAACTTAAACGTTTGTCCTCTGCATAAAGCCTGATTAATTTTACCCAGTATTACTCGATTGTGGTCGAATGGATAAAAGGAGAGCCCTAATGGTATCTGCTATAGTGGCGATATTCTTGGTTGCACTTTTCATAAGGCTGCAAACGAACTTTAAGCAGAAACTTTTGCTTGGCATAGACTCACCCTACTACTTGCAAAGCACCGAATATCTGTTAAACAATTGGCCAAGTCTGCCTGACAAGGCCCCACCTTTGGTGTTCAACGTTCTGGCAGGACTCCATGTGCTCTCATCGCCATTCGACCTTTCGCTGATGACCTCGCTTAAGATAGGATCGGCGCTGGTCTCGGCCATAGTTGTGTTTGCCGTTTACTTCATGGTTATACAATTGACGAAAAATAGGGTCACAGCAGTAGTTGCGGCATTCCTCGTGGCGTTCACGCATGCAAATGTGAGGATATCCCAAGACCTTTGGAAGAATGCCTTGGCCGTGTCCCTAACGCCGCTGTCCGTGTTTTTCTTTTGGCGGGGAATGGAAACCGGCAAGAAAATCAACCTTTTAATGGCGGGGGTTTCATTCGGTGCCGTGGCGTTGACTCACGAGCTAACGGCAGGGGCGCTCGGCATCGCCTATCTATCCTATATCGGGTTTTTGATCGGGCGTCGGCAGCAACTGCCGTGGTTGGAAATTCAAGCGGTTGCGATCACATTTCTTGTGGCAATGTGCACCGGCGGCATTTACTTTCTTGATAAACGTGGGAGCGCTCGTGGACGTTGGTCACGTTTCGCCATTTTTTGGGGAGGCACTCCCGCATCAAATCGTGATTTATGGTGAACTCATTGGACCATTGATTTCGATCCTTGCGGCGGTGGGGGCCGTGGTAGCCCTCCAACGCAAAAAGGCCGCCGACATATTCCTGCTCGCATGGGGACTCAGTGCCCTGATTCTCGCCCAACCTTGGGTGTCGACCACATATCTTTGGCGGTTTGCCTTGCTACAGGGGACCCGTTGGCGGTGTTGGCCTCGATCGGTACGGTCGATGGGATCGGCGCCTTTTTGAAGCGTTTTGAAAAACGACATCTCGCATTCCTAGGCCTAATTTCGGCGATCGTCGTCTACCAGGCACATAGCACCTACGTATATGCGATGAGGTTCCACCCAACTATTAGCGATCAGGAGTACGATGCCTTTGTGGAGCTTCATGGTCAACTTGGCGATGATGCCTGTCTGATCAGCGAATTCGGGCACTACTGGATCGATGCGGTGGGCATGAGAAACTTGAGAGATGAGCGAGCGCTACGCGTTTTACGGGCCCCAGATGACATTCGAGCTGCCACCAGCCTCTATTGGCTACAAGAGGAGGTCGGAGAAAATTTGTACGTGCATGTAAATCCCTTCGACCGCCGCATCGACCCGCAAAAATTTGAGAGCCCATTTTTCAAATCGATCTTCAGCAGACCATTCATGAAGATCTATGCTCTTCCCGAGAACTTTGAACCCCCACGGGGTCTGAAACCGCCTTCTCCCCGTGAGCCTCCGAGACAGAATTATTTGGCCCTGCTGACATCGAATCCGCTCAGGGTATTTATCTTCCCCATCGACTTGGCAAATTGTTATCTGAGCGGATTTTGGTCCTCAGCCCTAAAATTTGTGCTAGCGGTGCCGTTCACGGTATTTTTATGGGTATTTATAGCTGGCTTATTTTACGAGAAGATCCGACCCCTGATCGTCGAGTTCCGACATAAGCTATTGAGTAAGTAGTTCATGTCCATCTTTAGTTACGAGCACGATATCCTCCCAACGAGCCCCGCCCACACCTGGCGCATAAACCCCTGGCTCGACAGTTACGACCATCCCCCTCTGCAGCAAGTCACTAGATCCGGGCACCAAGTTTGGGGGTTCGTGAATGGCCAAGCCCAAGCCGTGCCCGGTGCCGTGCGAAAAGAATTTTTCAAGGCCCGCGCGGCAGACAACCTTCCGGGCCGCTCGGTCGACATCAGCGGCCGAAACTCCGTCGCGGATGCGATCGATTGCGGCCGACTGCGCCCGTTTAGCCGCGTTCATCAACTTGAGCTGTCTTCGGGTTGGCCCGATGGAGAATGTCTTGGTCATGTCGGAGGCATAGCCTTCATAGGTCGCCCCGAGGTCGACGATTATTAGTTCCCCTCGCCTAAAGCGCTTGCGCGTGGCGGTGGCGTGGGGCAACCAAGAATTTCTGCCAGATGCCACGATGGTACTAAACGGCGTGCCGCCCGAGCCCTGTTTACGCATGATATACTCAACCTCCGCTGCCACCTCAAGCTCGCTTCGTCCCTCCTCAATGAGTTCCGCCGCCCGCTGCATGCCCTCCATCGCAAGCGCGGCCGATCTGCGCAACCACGCGATCTCCTGCTTGGACTTGATTTTGCGCATGTTCACAACCAGCTCGGGCAATTCCTGGTAATCTGCCTCGTACGCGCCGCGCAATTTTCGCAGAAATTCAGAGCTCATGCCATCGAATCCAATCCGCCGCGCGCCCAGCTCCCGCAGACAATCTGCCAAAACTTGCCAAAGCTCACAAAATTTTACCCGCTCGCCGCGGCGTAGGGGTACCTCGTATGGGAAATAAGCTCGGATGTCGCGAAATGCGCTTTCACGTCTCGCCCTGTCGAACTCAAGCCGCTTGCATATCAAAATTGGCTCCTGCTCTGAAATTATTGTGGCAGTGACTGCCGAGGTGCCCGATAGATAGCGTGCATTTTGAATCGCCACGTAAGCTTCAAGCTCTCTGGCCGCCAGTTCCGCCCTTAACTTGCGAATGCGCGCTCGCAACGCACTCCCACTCGAGCTTGGGGCACGAGGTTAAAAGCATTTGTCGCGGAGGATGTAGCGATGCCCCTCCACAAACCCGAACTCAAGCGTCGCTACGACCTGACCGCATACATGTACGACCAACGCTACGGGGAAATTCAACGGAAAAAATACCAAGTTCTAGCGAAAAACCTCCCGCGCGCGAACCGCGCGCTGGATGTCGGCTGCGGCACGGGCATGTTTTTGAGCTTGCTCTCGCAAAAGGCCAAATTCATCGTGGGTATCGATATGTCCGCCGAGATGCTACAAATAGCAAGAAAGCGGGCGGCCGGGGCGGCCCTCGTACAAGCGGATGCCGATAACCTGCCATTTGCTGATGGGAGCTTTGATGTAATTGTCTCGGTAACCTTGCTTCAAAATATGCCAGACCCCGCTTTCACCGTGCGCGAGTTCGCTCGCGTGCTCCGCCCCGCGGGGATCGCGATGATGACAAGCCTTAAACATAAACACTCACCCCAACAATTAATGGCTTGGACAACTGCTGCAAATTTAAAACCATTAAAAGCTTGGGAAATGCAAAATGGGGAGGATGTTATTTGCATCGCGAGGCGGGAGGGGTGATATCTTGGGGGTTGCTGTTCTCGTCATAGATATGATCAACGATTTCGTGAGCGGGATGTTGAAAAGCAGTCGAGCAAAGGGAGTAGTCCCAAACATTCAGAAGTTGCTCGAATTCGCGAGATCGAGAAAAATTCCTGTAGTTTATACCTGCGATTCTCACCAAAGTACCGATGCGGAGTTTGAACTCTGGGGCCCTCACGCAATTGCTGGGAGCAGGGGAGCGGAGGTGGTATCGGAACTCAAGCCCAAGAAAGGCGACCACATCGTCAAAAAGGGCAAATACAGCGCCTTTTTCGGCACCGACCTAGACCAGCTCCTGCGAGATCTGGATGTTACAAGGTTGGTGCTGGTCGGCGTATCCACGGATGTGTGCGTCCAAAATACCGCTGCGGACGCTTTTTATAGGGGGTATGAAATCGTCGTACCCCGAGATTGCGTCGACGCGTTCACCGAAGAGGGACACAGGAGAGCGCTCGAGTATATGGGAAAAGTTTATGGGGCGAAGGTGACAACCAGCGATGAACTTATAAAAAACTTGAGGCGTGAGCATGCGGTTATTCCATGTAGCTTCTGAAGATGAAATAAAAAAGGGCGAGACGACCGATGTCTACTTTGTAAGGACTAAACAGGTCCTAGAAGCTAAGGGGCTCGATAAGGTTAAGGTCGTCGCGGAGGTTACCTCGGGCAAACTACCGGAGAACTGGGAGTGGGGAGTACTGTGCGGGGTCGAAGAGGTCGCTAGGCTATTCGAGGGGTGTCCCGTCGACATCCACGCGATGCCTGAGGGCAGCGTGTTTCGCCCCTTCGACTATCATGGCGCCAGGGTCCCGCTGATAAACATAGAAGGCGCTTACGCGGACTTCTGCACGTTGGAAACGCCGTTGCTGGGGCTCATCTGCCAAGCCTCTGGGGCCGCGACGATGGCTGCAAGGATCCGAAGGGCGGCCGGCGATAAACTCCTGATGGCATTCGGCATACGGAGGATGCACCCGGCGCTGTCCCCGATGCTCGACCGCGCAGCTTACATCGGCGGCTTCGACGGCGTCTCAAGCCTGAGCGGCGCCGAGGCAATAGGTAAGGAACCGATGGGTACGATGCCCCACTCGCTCATCATCTTGTTCGGCGACCAAGTTAAGGCATGGAAGGCCTTCGACGAGGTCATGGCAAAGGGTGTGCCGCGGATAGCACTCGTCGACACATATTTTGATGAAAAGGCGGAGTCGATCATGGCCGCCGAGGCGTTAAAGAGCAGGTTGCAGGGTGTGAGGCTAGATACGCCCGGCTCGAGGAAGGGAAACTTTGCCGAGTTGATCCGCGAGGTTCGCTGGGAGCTGGATGCCCGAGGATACAACCATGTTAAAATTATGGTCTCGGGCGGCTTGAATGATGAAAATATTGGGGAGTTAGCTAGAGCCGGAGCCGATGGCTTCGGCGTCGGGACTTCTATCAGCAATGCCCCTACGATAGATTTCGCCATGGACATCGTGGAGGTCGAGGGCAGGCCCGCCGCGAAAAGGGGCAAACTCGGAGGGCGAAAACAGGTGTGGCGATGTCCTCGATGTTTGACGGATGTAGTTCGGCTGGCAACCGAGCCGCCGTCAAAATGTCCGAGCTGCGGGGGCAAGACGGAGGCCTCTTTGAAGCTACTCGTCAAAAACGGAAAACTTGAAAAACTTCCCTCGGTTGACCAAATTCGAAGACACGTTCTGGTGCAATTGAAAAAGATCTCCTGATTTTAGCGGGAGCTTAGCGGAGGGGCGTGAAAGTGAAATTCAAGAAAGTCGCGGTTGGTGGGACGTTTGACTACCTGCACGATGGCCATGTGGCGATCCTATCAAAAGCATTCGAGCTGGGTGAGCGCGTGATCGTCGGCATAGCATCAGACGAAATGGAGCTCATCAAGGATTCCGCGGGGGTTCAGCCCTTAGAGACCCGCGAACATGCGCTCATGGGACTATTGCGCTCCACCGGTTGGCTCGAACGTGCCGAAGTTTGCGTCATCTCAGACCCATTTGGGCCAGCGATTAGCGATGTTGAACTCGATGCAATTGTCGTTAGCCCGGAAACGAGACCGAGGGCCGAGGAGCTCAACAAGCTCAGGATTTCTAAAGGGTTGGCGCCGCTCCACATAGTCGAAATCCCATTTGTCTTAGCAGAAGACGGAACGCCGATATCATCGATAAGGATCCGCTACGGGGAAATGGATGTCCACGGCAAGTTGCTGAAGCGTCGAAATTTACTGGGATAATCTTAACAACCCTTTTAAGTCTGCCTGCAATGGCTCAAAGCACGCGCCTTATCTTACGGGTTGTAGATGTCCCGCACTCTATTCGAAGGTTATGGCGCCCCTAGGACATGCGACCTCGCATGCCCTGCACTCTATACACGCATCGGCGTTTACGACGGCCGCCTTCCCGCCCTTAAGGGCCAAGACGCTCGCTGGGCAGACCTCGACGCAAGCGCCGCAGCCATCGCAGAGCTTCGCGTTTATCTTCGGCGGCATTCACCCTCCCCTCCCCTGTTGTTTCAGCAGCGCGGTTATATAACCAGCTACCCTGTTCTTGAGCGGCTTGCTCTCCACGCGCGCGAGCTTTTCGAGCGCTTGGCAGTTGTGCTCGAAATTCGTTGAAAAAATGTCTGGATATCGCTCAAGCAATTGCTTAGCTGCACGCTTTACATACGTCGGACGTATCCTGCCCATACGCTGCCCCCGCCCGCTGGGCTTTAGCGTATGGCTCTATAAAGGTTTTCGAGTTACTTTACTCGACGATCTCCGCTATGCGCAATGCCATGTCTGCTACCTCGGGTGCGGAACGGCCAAGCAATCTCACCATCGGCTCCTTGCCCAGCCCGCCGCGGTCGAAAATTACGTCCGGCACTTTACCCATCTTTTTTATCGCTTGCTCGGTGCCCCAGACCATGGTTTTGACGCCGGGTGGCTCCCTACTGCGATCAAACTCGGCCATGCCAAGTCCTAACCTACGACATGCGCGTAAAACCTCCTCGGAAAAACGGATGTTAAGACCCGCCCGAATTCCGGGATTGTAGCGTAGCGCGGCAAGTATAATGTTAGCGATGTGCTCGGAGCCGCCCAGCGCTGGAAAACCGGTCAAGTGCGGACGACCGCCCACGCGGACGATGCGGCCAGATAGCCCAACGACCTCCGATGTGCTTTTCGCTCCCGGCAGAGCCACCGCGAGGTTTGACCCGACCTCCGGCAGGAGCTTCGCAAACCTTGGCTCGGCCGCAAGCGACCGCGCGGCCGCCCAGACCTCCTCGATCGCGCGCGCCTTTTCGGCATCAAAAAATAGCGCTGCCATGGGGTTGACGGGCTTAACGCCCTTTCCCACATCCAACCTGCCCTCGATCGCGCGCGCGATGAATCTTCTGGCCCTCTCGATGGCCTCACGAATGCCCGCCCCCTTCGCCAGCTCGGCCGTTATGGCTGCGGAAAAGGAGCACCCGGTGCCGTGCGTCGGTCCGCTTGGTACCCTCGGCCCCCTGAACTCCTGGAACTTCCTTCGGTTTAAGTAAAGGATATCAACGACCTCGCTTCCCGGAAGGTGCCCTCCCTTAACTAAAACAGCCTTCGGACCGAGTTTTGCTATCCTGCGCGCCGCCTTTTTCATGTCGGCTTTAGATCCAATTTTGATGCCCGAGAGCCTCTCCGCCTCCGCCACGTTTGGCGTCACGAGTTCCGCACGTTTGAACAATTTTATCAGCGACTCAAATGCATCGTCTCGTAAAAGCGGCGCACCGGTCGCCGCGACCATAACCGGATCGATGACAACGCGGATGTCATATTTCTTGACGCACGCTTCGACAGCCCGAACGATCGCCGCATTGCTCAGCATGCCAGTCTTAGCCCATTCGACGTCGAAGTCTCGCATGAGGGTGTCGAGTTGTTGCGTCACGAACTCCGGCGGTAGTTCGAATATAGCATCTACGCCGCGGGTATTTTGTGCAGTCACCGCTGTTACAACGCACAGCCCATGCACGCCTAGCGCGGCGAATGTCTTCAAATCGGATTGGATCCCAGCTCCACCGCCTGAATCGGAGCCCGCGATCGTCAACGCACATGGAAGCCTCATGTACTCACCCGATGGGTTCGCCGACCAAGTATGTCTGGCGGGCATCGGTTATCTTGACGTTCAAGAAATCCCCAAGCCTAGCATTACTGAGTATCGCGGGTTTATAGTTTGGCAACCTCGTCACGTAACCGCCCTTTTGGCCTTCTTCAACCACCAGCCCCTCCGTAACCAGCCCGATGTAGCGGCGATTTTGTTCGTGACCTATTTTTCTGCACCTGACGCTCAGCAGCTTGGACCGCCGCTTGACCTCGCGCTCGTCCACCTGCTCCATTTTGGCGGCTTCGGTGCCAGGCATCGGTGAAAAGCGCGTTAAATTCACCCTATCCGGTCTAACCCCCTCGATTAGTTTACGTGTATCCCCGAACTCCCTCTCGCCTTCGCCCGGAAAGCCCACTATGATGTCCGTTGCCAGATACAGGTCCTCGAATTTGCCCTTAAACGCGCTCACGATTTTCAAGAACTCGTCGACGGTATACCCACGGCGCATCGCCGCAAGTATTTCGTCGCTACCGCTTTCCACGGGCAAATGCAAGAACTTGTAAATTTTTTCGCTCTCATAAACGTCGAGCAGCCCCCGTAAGATGCGTTTAACTGTATTTGGATTCATCATGCCTATGCGAACCTTAAACTTGCCATCCAGGGCGACGATTTCTTTGAGCAATTCAGGCAGGCTCCTACCCGAATCCATGCCATACGCAGCTGTATCCTGAGATGTCAACAGGATTTCGCGATATCCCTTTCGGACGGCGTCTCCTATCTCCGATAAAATAGATTCCACATCGAAGCTATGCAATCTACCGCGCGCCAGCTTGACCGAGCAATAGCTGCAGTTTGAGACGCAGCCCTCCGAAATCGCGACCACGGCGCTGACGTTGCTGAGACGGAATTTCGGCAAGCATGGCTTCTCGCGGGGTACGCGTCCAAGCACGCGGACATCCGTCTCACCACGGGCTATTCGTTCGACCACTGGTACGATCGAATCGACCGAGTGGCACGATATTATGCCGGCGAATGTTCCCAACCGCTCAATTGACGCGAGGTCTATCAACGGCAGGCAACCCGCTACAACTATCAACTTTCCGCCGAGCTCGCGTAGCTCCCTCAGCCTGCGCAACACCCGTCGCTGAGTCGGGCCCTTGACCGCGCAGGTGTTGACGACTATGACGTCTGCGTCCGCCAACCTACCCACTGGTTCATGCCCAGCTACCTTGAGACAACCGAGCATGATCTCGCTGTCGCCCTTGTTCGTGGTGCAGCCAAACGTCTCGCAGAAGACCCGCAAGCCGCCACCAAGATTATTTACGGCTTCCGACAATAAAATCAGGCGATCGGTGGTGGAATGAAGAAGATCCAGTTGACTCTAGTTCAGATCGACAACTATGGCCCTTGGACAGTTACTCCGGTTCATCGACGCGAGGCGGACCTTCAAACGTTGCAGGCGGAACTCTTCGCCGACTTGGAGCGACTTTTTGCAGCCCGTGAGGGGCTGGTGTTTTACACGAGGTTCGACAACATGCTCGCGATCTCAAACGGCATTGATTTAGACGCACATCGCGCCATCCAAACGAGCATCCACAACCGCTACCCGATCACGGTGAGCATGGGCATCGGCGCCGCGGAAACGCCGTACGAGGCACAATCGCTCGCGACGCGCGCGCTTCAGCAGGCCGGCAGCAGCAGGTCGGTGGAGCGGCGCGGGGTGATCGCGGGCAATGGCGTTGGTCAGCCGGATGAAAATTGGGTGCAGATCGCGCACATGGACATCAACCACGCAAGCCTGATGACCGACAAAAGGCCCATATACGACACGCATGTGCTGCTCCAACAAACGCATCTCCTGCTGATGAAAGCCTTATCTCAACGCCGGGCGCTCGTCTTCTACACGGGGGGCGACAATTTCATGGCCCCCTCAAACGGCGTTGACACAAGAGAGCTTCAAGCCGTCATGGACGAAGTACAGCAAACGCTTGGGATAGAACTCAAGGCGGGAGTCGGTGCTGGGCCAACCGCCGAACTTGCCGCGCGTTTGGCGAGCCAAGGGTTAAGGGAGATTAGGGAGGGCAAGACCTCAGAACGCGTAGTTTTTAAAACGAGTTGACACGCGATTCTTGGACCGTTGCCCTGATCGATCGTTAATAAATTCCTCAATTTGGGCCCTAAATTAGGCGATAGGGTTTTCCTCGGAAATGTTGATTTTATAGCTTGCTAAGTGAATACTGTAGGGGCT
>JASEGJ010000014.1 GCA_030018135.1 Candidatus Hodarchaeaceae archaeon
GCTCAACCGCTTGCATGAATAGTCATCAACGGCAAAAACAAAGGAATTTTGCACATCCCTAGGTGTAAGTTTTTTGTGGCCATTTTTTTATTCCTCTGGGAAGCACAGCGGTGAGATGTAATTGCCGAAGCTCTCCCTAGCTTTTAATAGGCGTTCCATTTGATCATCAAGTGCTTTGAAGAGCTCTTCCGGGGTGTCGGAAACTTTTTCTTTCCAGAATTTCCTCACCCGCTCGATCTTGCGCAAGTTTTCAGGGACCCGAATTGTGAACTGCCCGACATAATCCTCCTCCGCATAGTTTTTGTTCAATACCTGCTTGAAGAGGATGGCCAAATCCTCATACTTGGGGAGGAGGCCGGTGGGCGACCTTAACGCCCCCACATCATTATGCACACGAAGCTCCATCCATTTTACCCACACATGTTTATCGAGACGATTATTCAAAAACTTCCCCGTTTTTAAATCGCACAGGAAGTAGTTAACCCCAAAGACAAGGGGGACTTTCCTAAGTTTTCTCCCGAATTCCAAGTAGTTTTTAATATACTGGCCGAGAGGGATTGAGATGAAGTCCTGGACACTCATGACGTTTATCTCATAGACGCCTTGTTCTTCCACGATTGCAAAAGTCGTTTCCGTCTCAAGGGCCGCCCCATAGGCAATGACGCCGTGCTCCCAGTTAAATCCCTCTTGAACGGGCACATAGGCCCTGTAATCGCGGCCCCCATACATTATGCCGCCCAATCCCACCCCCAAGGGGTTATCAAGCTCTGGATCGCAATTTGGTAATGTTTTAAGAGCCACCGTGTAACGGGCATTTTCGCTCGCGGGCGGGATCTCCTTACCATTCTGACCAACCTTGCCCTTATGCCAGTTTCCTGAAAAGTTTACCCCCTCTTTGGGAAGCTCACAGCCCATGCTTGGCCACCACGGCTTAGCATCCTTGACAAGAACATTCGAAAAGATGATCTCGTTGGGGGTGGTGATTACTTGATAAATCAGGGGGTCATCCTTAGGGTTGACATTCTGAATGATGCCGAATACGCCAGCCTCTACATTTACGCCGCGGCAAACTCCATCGATATTGCGAAGGTAGGCGATATCATCTGCAAGTATGGTCTCCCCCGGGAGCATGGCTGTGGAGGTCTTGCCGCAGGCGCTGGGGAAGGCGCCGGCTAGGTAGGTCTTACGTCCGCCGGGGCCGTTTACTCCCATCATCATGAAGTGCTCAGCCAGCCATCCTTCTCTATGGGCCTTACGGATGGCTAGACGGAGAGCAAGCTTCTTAAAACCCACTGAGTTGCCAGCATATTGGGTATTGGCGCTGTAGACGGTGTCCGTTACGTAGTCGATATAGATGCGCCTTTTATCATGTTCCACGCTTATCATTCTCTCGTTCACTTTGCCGGATGAATGCAGGGTCTTGAAGAACCCCACCTCAGGGGCCAATTGGAGGAAGGTCTCGTATCCCTTCCGATAAAGGAGGCTCACGGAATGGGCCACATACCAGGAGTCGGTACATTCCATACAAGGAATGGTGAATAGGGAGTTGACTGGCCCCAAAGTTAGGAAGCGAACGATCATCGTGCGGCCCTTCATCGCGCCCTTGAGCAAGTCCAGTACCTCCCTTAGGCCCTCCTCGCGGTCGATCTGTTTTAGGGCTGGGCTTAAGGAGTCCCCCTTTGGCACAAGGAACTTGGTGACCTCGCGATCCCTCCCTTGATCATAGGGGCCATCAAAATGGAAGGTATGTCCCGGCATAGCTAGAGCGGCTCTCTCCTCGCCGCTAGCGATCGCCATGTGTTTGATATATGCGACCTCATCGGGGGTATCGCTACAGATAAAGATATCCTTTGGATTGCAGAGTTCAGCCGCCTCCGCAACGAACTGATGTACCTTTTGGTTTGGTATGGCGCATAGCTTCCCGTAGTCGGGTTCGCGCATCTTTGGCCTGAGTCCCTCAAGATACTCGTTCATTTTTCTCCTTTGGTCCAACGCTTCTCTCATTTTGGCCACCGCTTTTTGCAATTTATGGATACTTCCCTTTCTGTTCTACTCTTAGTTTATTTTTATTGGAAAAACCTTTATATACGTAAATCTTTTTAAGCTTTTTGTTAACAAAACGTTAAATATGCGAGAACTACGAGAAGTGCATAAGAAAATCCTTATCCAGCTGATGAAGGATGGCCGGCAATCAGTTTCAGAATTAGCGAAAAATGTGGGGGCCACAAGGCAAACGGTCGCTAAAAAAATTGAGGAACTAAAAGAATCTGGGGCTATAAATTCTTTTGTGGTAAGGTTAAACCCTGAAAAATTTGGCCTTACCACCAAAGCTTATGTTTTTGTGCGTGAAGATCCGAGGGCCGAAATAAGGAAAAAAAATGAGGAAATAATCAAAGATTTTCATCAGGTATCCGAATTCTACCGCCTCTTCGGACGATACGACGCAGTGTTAGAGATCGTAGTTAAAGATGGCAGGGAACTAACCGACCTCATCAAAAAAATCCACGCGTTGGAGGGCGTGAGGGAGACGGAAACTTTCATAGTTCATAGCACCGTCAAAGATAACCCCGAAGAACCATTTATGCAAGTTCTAGGGTCCTCCAAATCTACGTGAGATCGCCGCACGCACAGAATATCTCGTGCACCATGTCGTAAAGCTCGGCCATACCCTCGCCGGATTTGGCGCTCACCTTTACAAGCCTGGCGGCTGGCAGGAGCTCGGGTAGCGCCTTGGATAGGCTGAGGGTCAGGTCTATCATCACGCCCGAGCTCTCTCTTATAACCTGCTCTTTCAGGAGTTCTACATCCGCCAGCATGCGGTCGACATCGGCCAGCTTGCCCTCGGCCAAGTCCATCTTGTTTAAGACGCTCACGGTCGGCACCCCCAAGCGAAGCCCCACCGATAGCCCCAAGAGGCGCGTGAAGATCAATCCCGCGGCCTTCGCCGCTATTCCTACATCGGTCAGAAAGAGCGAGATCGTCACGCCCCCCATGAGTCTTGTTATCTCCGGTCCGCCATGGAAGAGGAAGACCTCCATCTGCCCCGGCGTGTCGATTAGTCTGATATCGACCTTGATTTTGTTTATTTGTCCCGAAAATTCTCCCGCTTTCTGCTCGAGCAGCTCGGATGCGCGGATCATCGCTCCATTCGGTCCAAGGTTTTCGTCGCGCATTATCTTGGCTATCGTGAAGTAATCGCGGATGTCGAAGTCTGGCTTGAAAGGGACGAAGTCGCATCCCGGGTCGAGGTTGATATAAGCAACCTTTTGATCGGTATTTTGCTCAATCCACCTCCCGAGGGTTGCTGTCAGAGCACTTTTCCCGGCGCCAGCGGTTCCGAGGACGATTAAATTGAGGGGGCGCATCAGCTCAGCTCCTTCACCATGTACGGCCCTTCCCGTCTGTAGCCAAATCGCCGGTAATAGTTTCGTGTCCCTATTCCCGCAAGCACAATGACTTTCCGCGCATCGAACTCTTCCCTTGAAATCTTTTCTGCTTCGCGCAGCAATCGCTTGCCCCAACCGCGGTGCTGCCATTCGCCCGCTTTAGCCCCCTCTCCGACCCTCACGAGCGGACCGTAGACATGTAACTCCCTCACGAGCGTCGAGCGTTCGGCTCTGGCTTCTGCCCTGTGCGCTTTCGGCGATGGTCCCCTGAGCCTGAGCAATCCTACCAAGACATCCTGCCTCACATCCGCGAACGAAATGAAGAACTCCTCTCCCTCGGATGCGCGGTACTTCTCGACCAAGAGTTTCACGTTGTCTGGAGTTGGATTCAGTCCGAGCCTGTACTCTACATGACCGACCTCGCGGCACCGAATACATCGGCAGCGGGCGCCCTCCTGTCTAAGTTTTTCCTGGACCAAAACCCTTAGATCGCCGCGCTTGACCCCGTCCACTATCAGGTTGGCTGGGATGTCGCGCTGGATCCGCTGAATTCTGATCCACGGCGGTACTCGCTTTTTAACCTCGGTGATAAGCTGCACGAGCTGCTGGAAGGGGTAGGGCCTGTATTCGCCGCGCTGCCATAACTCGTGAAGCCTTGTCCCTGGCATGACGAGGGTGGGATAGATCTTCAGGGCATCGGGCTTGAATCGCTCGTCCTCGAAAATTGTCCTGAAGGCCTCGAGGTCGCGTTCGTAGGTCGACCCTAGAAGATTCGGCATGCAATGGTAGACTACAGCGAAGCCAGCATCCTTGGCTATGCGTGTGGCCTCGGCAACATCCTCAACTGTGTGTCCTCGATTAACAAGTTTGTAAATATCATCATAAACCGTCTGCACTCCAAGCTCGACACGAGTAGCCCCAAGGCGAAGCATGAAATCAACGTGAGGTTCCTTACAATAGTCCGGGCGTGTTTCGATTGCTATGTCGCTGTTTCGAATTTCCGCATTTTCAGCCGCGGCTTGGGCCCCTTCGATCGTTATGGCATTTGCGCCTGACATCGCGTTTAAACACTGCATCACGAACCACTCGAGGTAATCTTGAGGATAAGCCGTGAGGGTGCCGCCGAAAATTATCAGCTCGACTTTATCAACATCATGTCCGATCACGCGGAGCTGCTCGATTCGGTTTTTCACTTGGTTGTATGGATCGTAGTTGTGTTGAATCGCCCTCATCGCGGCCGGTTCCCTTCCGGAATAGCTCTGAGGTGTGCCCACGCTTGGACCCCCGGGACAGTAAATACATGGTTCCAGTTTTGGACAAGGATAGGGTTTCGGCATGACCGTAATTATTGAGACGCCGGAAATCGAGCGCACGGGTTTCAATCTTAACACCTGGAGGACTTTGCCCCTCTCCTCAGCAGTCGTGGCTGCCAGGAGCTCGGAGTTGCTCAGCGGTTTCGGTAGCCCGAACTCTCGGCAGGATTGCATTTTAGCCCGAGCTAGCTTTCGCGCATCAGTTATCTCGCCGCTCGAGATCTTTTGTAGGATTCCCCTGCAAGCTACGGACATCGCATCCACCAGCATCCCCAAGTTAGTTTGTATTTGGGGGTAATTTTGTTGTTGGTGTAGGTGAAAGTTGGAATCCGATATAAAAAAGAGCTACTCGTGATTCGTTGTATTTATAACAATACTTTCGGTGACCCCTTCCCAAAAGTCGTTTAATTGGTGTCTGGTATAATCAGGTTTGAACAGGGTGACTGGCTTGAAGGTACTTGATGTCTGTAAAAAATACGGCTTACCTGAACAAATCGCTGAAGTGCTGAGAAAATTTGACATAACAGAACTTTACCCACCTCAGAGCGATGCAATAAAAAAAGGAGCACTGGAAAATAAAAATTTGGTCTTAGCCGTACCAACCGCCAGCGGAAAAACTTTGATCTCAGAACTTTGCATGCTTAAATCGATCCTCACTGGCAAAGGAAAATGTCTCTATATCGTTCCGCTTCGAGCGCTGGCGAGCGAGAAGCATGAAGAGTTCAAGGAGAAGTATGGTCCGCTCGGGGTGAAGGTTGGCATCTCCATCGACGCTCAAGAAGAGATCGTCGTTGAGGAGAATGGCAAACTAAAAATTGTCCATGTTAGTGAATTAGACAAATTTTTTATTAATTCTAGATCTAACGGTCGCTTTGAATGGGTTGAAAATCCCCCCTTATATGTGTTCGGTTTCGACCCAAGCACGCTTAAAAATGCTAAATTTCGGGTTACCAAGCTTATTAGACATCCGGCCCCGGAAAAGATGCTCCAAATTGTAACAACGAGCGGAAGACGTTGTATCGTTACTACTGATCACAGTATTTTCAGTTTGAATAACAACGAGGTAATGCCCGTGAAAGCTGGTTCGCTTAAGCCTAGGGACTACATTGTCATTCCATCGCGAATAGAGTTTCCAGCCAGTAAAAATGATGTCATCAATATCGCGCAAGTTTTAGCGAAGAAGTCTAGAGTAAATTATTTCTTGCGCGGGATATCCCATTTTTTATTATCCCATAAACATGCACTCATCCGAAAGTTTGGAAGGAGGCGTGTTAAGGATTGGTTCCGTAATGACTCTGTACCCTTGCAAACTCTAACAGGATATCTTGGCATCGAAAAACTTTCGGAATTGCCGAAAGAATGCAGGATTGCTTCAGGGACCTCACCGAACTCTATGCCCAATTACATACGAGTTGATGCTAAACTAGCCAAATTTATTGGTTACTACCTAGCAGAAGGTTGCCACGATAAATACGGAATCAGCATAAGTTTTGGGCCAAATGAACGGTTCTTGGCTCAGGATGCTATTAAGTGCATAAAAAGCATTTTTGGGTTTCAACAAAAAATAGAGAAGAAGCACCACAAATTTATTATCAGGATAAGTAGCCCAGCAGCAGTTGGCCTCATGCGAGATGTGCTCGAATGTGGCTATGATGCTAAAACGAAAAATATACCCTCCCACATTCTTTCAGCACCTTTGCCGATTGTGTCTGAATGTCTCAAAGCTTACTTCTCAGGGGACGGATACTTGCGGTATAGAAAGGAAGGTGTGCTAATCGCAGCAAATTCTATGAGCAAGCGACTGATAAACCAAATAAGCTTTCTTCTGTTGAGGTTTGGAATAGTTACAAACCTTGTACATCGAGAACGGGGCCTGGTAAAGGGTTTGACCGAGATTTGTATCTACGGTAGAGAACAACTGGCACGATTTATCAAAGAGATAGGTTTTGTAGAACCGTGGAAAAATGAAAAAATAAAAACAATCCTTGCTCAGACCAAAATGAGAAAAGCTCATTTCTCGGAGAGGATACCTATCAAACATACAAGTTTACTAAAACTTTTGAGGGAGTTTAAAATAGCCGGCGAATATCGAGGGGTCTACAGCGAAAAAGCAACGGTGAGCAAGGAGGCTATACACGAATCTCTCCAAAAGATGTCTTCATCTAAAGAGAAATCGAACCTATTGAAGTTGATAAACGGGTGGGTGGCATTTGATGAGATTAAAGAACTTCGCGTTCTAAGACCCAGCTCACAACATGTGTATGATGTCGAAGTTAAGCCAAGCGGTAAAAAAATTGAGAATTTTATCGGTGGGTTTGGCCAGATTTTTTTACATAACTCAACTGGCGACTTCGATGTCGTTGACCCGAGGCTCGCCCGCTACGATATCCTCGTCGCCACCTCTGAGAAGGTCGACTCCCTCCTCCGCCACCGTGCGAAGTGGCTCGCCGACGTTATCTCGGTGACGGTGCTCGATGAGGTACATCTGATAGACGACTCAGGACGGGGCCCAACCCTCGAAGTCTTGACGGCCCGGCTCAGGCAGGTGAACCCGAAACTTCAGGTGCTGGCGCTCAGCGCGACGATAAAGAATGCCGATGAGATCGCCGAATGGCTCGGCGCTGAGCTGGTCAAGAGCGACTGGCGCCCCGTGCCGCTCAAGAAGGGCGTGTACCTCGATGGGAAGATAAAGTTCGACGACGGGAGCAAGCGGACGGTGAAGACCGAAGTCGAGGACGACCTCGGGGCGCTCGCGATCGACACCGTGAGGGAGGGAGGGCAGGCACTTGTCTTCGTCAGCACCCGCCGCTCAGCGCAGGCGGCCGCTGCCCTCGTAGCGAAATACGTGAAAGGGGTTATCTCACAGGAGGAACGCGAGCAGCTGGCCGCGGTGGCGAAAGCCGTTGAGGGCGCGCTCGGAGAGCCTACGCGGACCTGCCGCCGACTCGCCGACTGCGTTCGCCAAGGGGTGGCCTTCCATCACGCCGGGCTTCACCACGCCCAGCGGAAGGCCGTCGAGGACGCGTTCAGGCGGAATTTGATCAAGGTGGTATGCACCACCCCCACCCTGGCGGCGGGCGTGAACCTCCCCTCGCGCCGTACCATCATCCGCGATTACCGCCGCTACGTCGAACCTTACGGGCTTCAGTTCATCCCCGTGCTAGAATTTCATCAAATGTGCGGGCGGGCGGGTCGGCCGCAATACGACAAATACGGCGAAGCGGTCGTGATCGCGAAGGGGAAAGGTGAGGTCGAGGCGCTTTTCGAGGAGTTCATCCGAGCCGAGCCCGGGCGCATAACCTCGAAGCTCGCGACCGAGCCAGCGCTTCGGACCCATGTGCTGGCCTCGATTGCGGCGGGCTACGTGAGCGATGCCGATGGAATGATGAAGTTCATGGGGCAAACTTTCTTCGCCCATCAATACAGCATCGGCGACGTCGAGCTCGTCGTCGAGCGAGTCCTTGATTTCTTAGAGCGGGGGGAGATGGTCCGCAGACAGGGAAAACTTTTGCTCGCGACCCCCTTCGGGGAGCGCGTCTCCCGTCTCTACATCGATCCGCTATCGGCGGTCATGTTGCGCGATGGCATCAAGGGGATCTCCACGCGAGAACCGACCGCCCTCGGCCTGCTCCACCTCGTCTGCCACACGCCCGACATGGGGAGGCTCTACCTCAGGCGGCAAGACTACCCCGATGTAGAAGCTTTCATCATCGAGCACGCCGAAGAGTTTCTGACCCCCATACCTGATCAGTACAGCGAACCCGACAAGTACGAATTTTTTATGGCCGAGGTGAAGATGGCCAAGATGCTGCAAGCTTGGCTCGAGGAAACGTCGGAGGATGACATCCACGAGCTGTTTGGGGTTGGGGCGGGAGATATCCGGAGGAACGTGGATACAGCCGAGTGGCTGCTCTACGCTGCCCACGAGCTCGCGAGGCTCTTCAAGGCCAAACCCGCACTCGCCCCGCTTCGCAAGCTACGCGAACGGATCAGATACGGCGTCAAGGAAGAGCTGCTCGAACTCGTGCAGCTTCATGGGATAGGGCGTGTTCGGGGGCGAAGCTTATTCAAGGCGGGCTATAGGAAGCTCGCGGATATCAAGCGGGCCACGGAACGGGAGCTGGCCCTAGTGCCATACATCGGCACAGAAATCGCACGGAGCATCAAACGGCAGGTCGAGGAAGGCGGGGAGTTGGCTGCTAAAGTTTAAACCATCGCCGTCCCGTCCGGCATAAAAACTGAATTCGCGAAATCAACTGTCCGCGGCTTTGGGATTGCAAAGGCAACTGTGATCGCGAGGATCGTCAGCACCTGCTCAACAACTCAGACCGCAAAGCTTTATTGCCCCACCAAAATTGTCCTATCAGGAGTTGAATGCCAGTTCACCCAATTGAACAACGCTATGGCAGTCGAGAGATGCGCTCGATATTTGAGTTGGAGACCCGTTTCCAGCGCATGCTAGAAGTCGAAGCCGCGCTCGCGAGAGCTTTGGCTAAAGTTGGAATGATCCCCAAAAACGCTGCTGAAAAAATTGCGGCGAAAGCTTCGACTAAATACGTGAAGGTCGAAAGGATTTGCGAGCTTGAACGGGAAGTTCAACACGAGACGATGGCGCTCGTTCTGGCCCTCGCTGAAGCCTGCGGCGGTGCTGGCAAATACGTCCACTTCGGCGCGACGAGCAACGATGTCCTCGATACCGCTACTGCCATACAAATCATGGATGCCTTGAAGATCGTCGAGCATGACCTGAAAAGGTTGCTCGGCATTGCCCTCGACCAGGCTTTCAAGCATAAGAATACTGTCATGGTTGGCCGAACGCACGGCCAGCATGCGGTGCCCACGACGCTCGGCCTGAAGTCCGCGATTTGGGCGTGCGAGCTCGCGCGACACATCGAGCGCCTCGAACAGCTCAAACCCCGCATTCTGGTCGGCAAGATGAGCGGAGCCGTCGGCACCGGCGCGGCTTGGGGCACTAGCGGACCTGAGGTTCAAGACCTCGTGATGAAAGACCTCGGGCTATCCGGCGCTACAGCTTCAAACCAAATAGTGCAAAGGGATAGGTTCGCGGAGCTCATTTCATTCTTGGGCTTGCTCGCGAGCATTCTCGACAAAATTGCCCGCGAAATACGAAATCTACAGCGCACGGAAATAGGCGAACTCGAGGAGCCATTTGGCGCCGCGCAGGTTGGGAGCAGCACGATGCCCCACAAGCGAAATCCGATAAAGTGCGAGAAGATATGCGGCTTGGCGCGGGTTTTGCGCGCGAATGTGCACGCCGCCCTTGAAAACATCGTGCTCGAACATGAACGCGACCTGAGCAACTCTTCCTGCGAGCGGGTGCTACTGCCGGAGTGCTTCCTGCTGACGGACGAGGTTCTTAAGACAGCTTGCGATGTGCTCAGCGGGCTAGTTGTGCACCCGGAGCAAATGGAGCGCAACTTGCAATTGACCCGCGGCTTGAACATGGCAGAGGCGGTGATGATCGAACTAACGAAGCGTGGCATGGGTCGTCAGATTGCGCACACTGTCTTAAGGGAGTGCAGCTTAGCCGCCATACGCAAGAACTTGCCGCTCGCAGCCGTGCTGCGCCAAGATGCCCGCGTATTAAAACTTATTTCCGAAGAAGAAATAGAGTCCCTGCTAGATCCCAAAAAATATTTGGGCAGCGCAGCCGCAATCGTTGAGCTTGTGATCAAAAAGTTAAAGCCACTTCAGAGAACATAGTGCATGGCATGCATCACGAACCCTGCGACAATTGGGATTGACAGATTATCGTTTATGGGAAGCAGCTCGACGCTTGCTGCGGCAATTGCGCCCGCAAAGGCTATCGCAATTGACTCGGTGATGATATGTCCAAAAAATGCGGCGAACACAATTGAAGCGACTAAAAACGCGACCAAAAGTAGGGTCAAGGTACCTTCGAGCGTTTTTTTACCTGATATCGTATGATGGCCCCATCGCTTGCCAACGACGGCTGCGGAGCCGTCTGCAAATGTTGATATCAGCATGGCTGCTATTGCGATATCCTTGGGGTATGCCAATATGGCGACAAAGGCTCCCGCCGCAAAGAAGACATGCGCGCCTATCCCGCGCCTCTCTTGAGGCCTAATGAGGGGCTTTACCAAGGTTTCCGCCTCCTTGACAGGTATGCCATATCTGATGCGATATATTTCGGAAATTGTGAAGGCAAACGAGAAAATTGCGATAAACAACAGCGTAATTCCGCGGCTATAATCCGTAATCCAGTAAACAATAGGCACCGCAAGACCGATCAAATGTATGCTCTTCCGACGGAGCTCGGAAGCTACAGCGCCCATACGTCTCCATCCTATTCGTAGCTAGACAGAACTATAAAGGCAAATCATCAGCTCTAGGGCCGAAGCTGCGAGAATTCAAAGCGCCTGTCTGAGGGCGCTCCAAAAACTCGGCGGATTTGCCATATCTACCGTCAGATACTCGCCCTCTTTCAGACCCGCGAGTTCCGCCGCCTTTCGCATCGCGCTGTCGTAGTCCCCAATTTCATCGACCAAGTTGTACCCTAAAGCCTCCCAGCCGTAAACGGTGGAGCCATCCATGAGGTCATCGATCTTCACTTTCGCTCGATTCCTCTGGATGCGGTAGATGAGTTCGTTCATGAGGTCGTCCACAAGCTTTTGGATGCGGTCATTCTCCTCCTGGGTTGGAGCACGCCACGGCGCAAACTCATCCTTCGCCTCGCCGGAGCGCCACACGAAGTATTCGATTCCCTCCTTTTGAAACTTGTTTTCGTAGCTGACCCAAACTGCTATTATCCCGAGGCCAGCGGTTATCGTTTGGCTGCGGGCGAAAATGTAGTCGGATGCTGAGGCGATGAGATACGCCCCAGAAGCCCCGTATTGGTCTATCGCCACCACAACGGGTTTCTCGGTCTTTAGTTTCGCAAGCCGTTCCTCGGTCTCGAAACAAGCCTGTGCCGTCCCCCCCGGGCTGTTTATTACGACGACGACCGCACGTATGCTGGGATCCTTAAGCGCGTTCCCGATTTGATCCGCGTAGCCGAAGTCGGTTACTTCATCCTCTATCCGAATAACTCCGATGCGGGTCGAGTACACGGAGTACACGCCATAAGCGTAGAGGATCGCGGCAGCTATAACTAGGGTTATCACTGCCAACCAGATGCGATGCCTTCGCAGCGCGGTAAACCCTCGCTTTTTGACCATTCAAACACCCCTTAACCATCGTTTTCGGTTTGTATTATGTGCGTTCATCCAACGTAAAAGGTTAGCATCTGGGTCGGGCGATCAGATTGTTATCCAGATTCCGAAGCTTCATCACTCGTCGTCCTTACATACGTGTCGCACATCCTCTCTCCGAGCGCTTTTTTGATGACATCGTCGCTCTCGAGGGCGTCGAGCGCATCGTCGAGCGTAGATGGAAGCGTCCTTACCCCCTTCTATTTCTTTCCTCCTCGCCCATTTTGCACACATTTTCCAGCGCCGAGGCCTAAGGCCGAGCTTCCTCTTAACGCCGTCTAGCCAGCGAAAAGCAGGTAGGGGGTTGCACATAAGATCTGGGATCCTGAGCTCCGACCCTATCTACCCCTTCGCAGCTCGAAGCACCTATCATTACCAAGGGTTCGAGCCCCAGAAAAACACGCCAGCACTTCGAAGCCCGTTAATGTTCGCCATCTATATTTGAATGGAAGGAATGGCTAAGCAGTTCTCCTAATCACTCGGTCGATGGTAAGCACAGAAGGGTTTCCGTATGAGTTACTCCCGGCATCCGCTCTAGCATTTCGTAGATGTTTCTTTTAAGTTCCTCATAGTTCTTCGCTTCAATAACAACCACAGCATCAAATCTCCCGAAGACCGAGTTGGCTAGCTTTACCCCTCGCACGCGCCTTGCCCTGACGATTTCCTCCGAAGTTCCAGGTTTCGTTTCAACCAGCACGAAGGCTCGTACAGACATTCGCTCACTCTCAGAGGGTTATCGCGGTTTCGGTGTGGACGATATCTGGGTGACCCGCGACAACTTTGTAGACGATTTCCGTGATTTTTTGCAGGTTGGGCGCCTCGATAATAATTATCGCATCGAAGCGGCCCCACAGCGAGTCGGCTTGCGTAACTTCCTTCACCTTCTCCTTGATGGATTTGACGACGTTTTCCGAAGTTCCTGGTTTCGTTGTAACTAAAACATACGCCCTCATAGACATTTCACCTCAATACCCATTCGATGCACCTCCATTAGATATCTAGGTATAAGTAAAACTCATATGGGGTTGGCCGAAGCGACTGCTGTTTGTACTCCTCCCGTTTGAGCTCGATGAAGGTTTCCAACAGGTCTGCTGTGAAGATGTCTTCGAGATATCCGTGATCAGATTCCAACTCATCGAGGGCTTCCGTAAGTGAGCCCGGGAGTTCTTTTATACCGAGCTGCCTCCTGCGCTCGGGGGATAGGAGGTAGATGTTTTCATCCACTGGGTCACCGGGGTCGATCTTTCGTTTGATCCCATTCAACCCAGCAGCAACTTGCGCCGCGAAGGCGAGGTAGGGGTTGCACGCTGGATCTGGGGGTCTGAACTCGACTCGCTTCGTATCATGTGCAACTTTCGTCCCTTTGAAGTAAACTGGTACCCTAACGCCAGCCGACCTGTTCGCTCGGCTCCAGGCAGTGTACACAGGTGCCTCGTAACCTGGCACGAGCCGCTTATAGGAGTTAGTCGTTGGGGCGACAATCGCGGCCAAAGATCGACTGTGCTCTATAAGCCCGCCTATGTAATACCTCCCCAGCTGACTAAGCTCGGCGTATTCATCATCCGGATCATAGAAGATATTTTTCTTCCCATTCCACAGGCTTTGGTGTACGTGCATGCCAGAAGCATTATCGCCAAAGATCGGTTTGGGCATAAAGGTTGCGATCATCCCCCGGAGATGTGCCACCACCTTTGCGACGAATTTATAGCTGACGATGCTGTCGGCCGCCTTTAGCAAGGGGGAAAAGGTCATGTCTATCTCGCACTGCCCGGCAGTAGCAACCTCATGGTGGTGGGCGTCAATTTTGATGCCAAAATGCCCCTCCAAAATCTTCGAGACCTCTGAGCGGTAGTCCTGGAGGGTGTCCTCGGGAGGAGCAGGGTAATATCCCTCCTTGAATCTAATCGGGAAGTTTGTCCCACCCCTACTCCAGATGGCTTCTCTCGACTCGATCCTATACCCGCTTTCTGCCCAAGCATCCCTAGCTGCGAGAGCACTCGGGAAGAGTTCGACTTTATCGAACACGAAGTATTCGACCTCCGGGCCCCAGTAGGAAGTGGTGAATCCAGCCCGCCTCACCGCCTCCTCAGCCTTCTCCGCGACGAAGCGCGAGTCCTTGGTGAACCTTCCCCCGCCATATGACTCATAGATTTTCGTCATCATCCTGGCGGTGCGACGTTCCGGTGGAGACCAAGGTAAGATAGCTAAGGTTTCCGGATCTGGCACTAGGACCATGTCGGACTCGTAGATGGCTTTGAAGCCCTTGATCGAGGAACCATCTAACTTCCCGAAGCCCGCGCTAAAACTATCGAGGTCAAAGTTCTTTGCTGGGATGGTTATGTGTTGGAGATACCCGGGGACATCGACGAAATGGAGGTCGACCCACTCAATCCTTTCCCTTGCCATGAGTTCGAGCGCTTCCCTAGCCTCCCTCACAGCAACCCTTTTTCGTGAGGCTTTCATTTTAGACCCGAATTTAATCTTAAGAATAAGTATTTAAGCATTTAGGGACAAAAGATTATGGAATCTATAAAAATTTAATAAAAAAATTGAGGAATCCTAAATGGACGAAATAGACCTTGAAATCATCAGAATGCTAGAACAGGATGCGCGAACGCCTTTCAAAGAGATAGCGACGAAGCTTGGGGTTTCGGAGGGTACAATCCACAACCGTGTCAGAAAGATGCAGGAAGAGGGGATACTCATCGGGTTCTCCGCTCGGACGAACCCATCCAAGCTTGGGATGGATCTCACCGTCGTCATCGGCATTAGAGTAAAGGGCGGAAAACTTGTCGAGGTGGAGCGCGAGCTTTCGGCCCTGCGGGAGGTGAAGTGCGTTTACGATGTTACGGGCGATTATGACGCGATGGTGATCGCGAGGTTCAGAAGCAGGGAGGAATTGAACCGCTTTATAAAGGAGGTAATTGCAAGTGAACATGTGGAGCGCACCGTCACCCATGTCGTGCTGAATACCATAAAGGAGGACTTCACGACCCTGGTCTAGTTTTTAATTAACTACTGGCCAACATAAACTTTGGGAAAAAATAGGTGTCCAAAACTCTCGAAAGAATTTTTAAAGGAGCCATGATAAGTAAAGCAGATGATCTTGATGGAGAAAGGACCGAGCCCATTCGAGGCAGTACTAAAACAAATCGACATGGTCGCGGAGAAGTTGAAATTGGACCCTTCCACCGTGGAGAAAATTAAGCATCCTAGAAAGATCGTGATAGTCTCGGTCCCCATCAAGATGGACGATGGCAGAATCAAAGTCTTCACTGGATACCGAGTGCAGTTCGATATGGCTAGAGGGCCCTACAAGGGGGGGATTAGGTACCATCCCAACGTTGACTTGGACGAGATAAAAGCACTTGCAGCATGGATGACCTGGAAATGCGCGGTCATGGACATCCCGTATGGCGGGGCTAAAGGGGGCATAACCTGCAACCCAAAGGAGATGTCGAAGGGCGAACTCGAGCGCTTAACCAGAAAGTATACGGCCATGCTGTTGGACGAGATAGGCCCGTACAAGGATGTGCCCGCACCCGATGTCTACACGGATGCGCAGACCATGGTTTGGATAATGGACACCTACAGCCAATTCAAGGGCTACTTGGTCCCTGAGGTGGTCACCGGCAAGCCGGTTGAGCTTGGTGGTTCGGAGGGTAGGGAGGAGGCGACCGGGAGGGGCATCGCCATCTGCGCGAGGGAAGCAGCCAAGCATCTTGGCATCGACTTGAAGGGAGCAAGGGTAGCTGTTCAAGGCTTTGGCAATGTCGGCAAGGCCGTGGCAAAGCTGTTGTACGAGATGGGTTGTAAGATCATCGCGGTCAGCGATTCCAGAGGTGGCATTTACAGGGCCGACGGTTTAAACCTGCCTGCGGTCATCGAACATAAGCTTAAGGCGGGTCAATTATCGAGCTTCGAGGGCTGCGAGGGGATCACGAATGAAGAGTTACTCGAACTCGAGTGCGAGGTCCTCGTGCCCGCGGCGCTCGAGAATCAGATAACCGAGGCGAATGCCGATAGGATTAGGGCAAAAATTGTGGTTGAGGGGGCGAATGGTCCGTCGACGCCTGGAGCTCGTCAAATCATGCAAGAACGAGGAATTTTTGTGGTGCCAGATATCCTGGCCAATGGCGGGGGCGTGACGGTCAGCTACTTCGAGTGGACTCAGAATCTGCACCGAGAGCATTGGACCGAGGAGGAAGTGAATCGAAAGCTTGAGGAAAAAATGGTAAGAGCTTTCGACAATGTGTTGGAGGTCGCAAAAAAACACAATGTAAGCATGGCAGATGCGGCCTACATACTCGCGATAAGCCGAGTAAAGGATGCCCATGAGAAGCTTGGCTTATGGCCGTGAATTACATCATCTGCGAATTTTGTCCAAGATATGACGAGGCATCGTCGAGCAGCCCGTTCGGCAGTAGGCGTCGCCAGAAATGTTTCGGTCGAAATAAAGGGCACCCCAACTCACCCCGATGCTAACCCTTACACATCCGCAGAAAGTATTCATGTGCCCTAGTGTCGGGCGTGAGTTCCGGATGAAATGCCATCGCCAGCAGGTTGTGCTGTCTGGCAGCCACGATCTTCCCCTGATACCTCGCCATGGTCTCGACATCGCGCCAAACCTTCTCGATCACCGGGGCGCGGATAAACACGCAACGGAATGGTTCTTTACCGAACGCCGGAACTCCTAGATCGACCTCGAAAGACTCGCGCTGTCGCCCGAATGCATTGCGGATAACTTTAATATCCATTAGGCCGAGCAACGGCTGCCCGGCATGCATCGTCCGCTCGTCGCCCTCCTTTGCAAGTACGATCATACCCGCGCAAATGCCCAGGACGGGCGTACCAGCCATGGCCTTTTGTTTAACCTTTTCGAATAGCCCAGTGGCCACCAACAGTTTTCCGATCGTCGTGCTCTCGCCGCCCGGGATGATGATGCCGTCCAACTCATTGGCCTGTCCTGCCCTGCTGACCCAAGATACCTCGCCTTGGATACCCGACCTCAACATGGCGCGCTTTGTCGCCTCGATTTGCTCATGGACTGCGCCCTGAAGGCCGACGACGCCAATCTTCATGTTGCTCATAGCCTTTTTGGTTGAAAACTTTAAAAATACACAAAAAGCTTGGGTTAGACGCCCCTTGCCTGTAACTTTTCCTCCGCCCTCAGCACCTTGATGTCGATTCCGCGCATCGCCTCAGGCAGGTTCTTGCTGGCCTCCAGCAGAGCCTGCGGGTCATCAAAATAACGAGTCGCCTCAACGATCGCTCGAGCCATCCTCGCCGGATCGCTTGACTTGAAAATTCCCGAGCCGACGAAGACGCCATCCACGCCGAGCTGCATGACCAATGCGCTATCGGCCGGCGTGCTTACCCCTCCGGCGCAGAACCATACCACCGGCAATCTCTGAAGTTTGGCGGTCTCCTCGACTAGCTCGAGCGGCACGCGATACTCCCTCGCCTTGGCTGCGAGTTCGTCTCTATTAAGCTCGGCAAGCTCCGCAATTTGCCTCTTGGTAAGCCTTATGTGTCGAACGGCTTCAACGATATTCCCGGTGCCAGCCTCGCCCTTCGTGCGAATCATCGCCGCTCCCTCGTTTATGCGCCGCAAAGCCTCGCCCAGATCGCGTGAACCGCAGACGAATGGTACCCTAAACTTTCGTTTATCGACGTGGAACTCCTCGTCGGCGGGCGTTAGGACCTCGCTCTCATCTATCATGTCGACGCCAAGGGCCTCGAGGACCTGCGCCTCGGCAAAGTGACCGATGCGACACTTTGCCATGACGGGGATGGTGACGGCATTCATGATCGCCTCGATGACCGCTGGGTCTGCCATCCGCGCCACCCCGCCTGCGGCACGGATATCCGCCGGCACCGCCTGCAGGGCCATCACCGCTACCGCTCCGGCTTCCTCGGCTATGATGGCCTGCTCCGGGTTGGTGACATCCATGATTACGCCTCCCTTGCACATGCTGGCAAATCCGCGCTTCAACCGCTCGGTGCCGAATTTTACGACTATCTCCTCGGTTTTCCTGTGCATATTCCCACCCTTTGTTGCTATGGTGTATTTTTCCGCAAGAGGTATTTCAACCTTGCTTTTCTATGCCCTATTAATCAACTTGTGATGGCACAAAGCCCGCTTGAGTCAAGTGACGGAAAGTTTGGAGAAGCTTTAGGCTAAGCCACTTTGGAAGCGCCGAAAGCAATGCCCTTGGGTGCCCCGGATCGCGTTACATTATGAATTAATGTTATGGAGGCAACAAACATTTTGGTATCAGGTATCAGCATGTTCTCGCGACACCTAAAGGGCTGGAGGGCGAAGTGCGAGCTCTGCGGCAGGGAGTCGGAGGATATTTCGGCCGCGCTCAAGGTATGTGCGCCCTGCGTTCGAGAGCACTTCGACGATGCCCGGCCTTACCTCGAAGCGGCGCATGCCGAAGTGAGGGGGCGATATGGCCTGCCGGCGAGGGCCCCCAAGGACCCGAACGGTGTGCGCTGCGGGGCCTGCGGCAATGATTGCAGGATACCTGAAGGAGGTAAGGGCTTCTGTGGAGTCGTCGAGAACGTGGGAGGGAAGCTCATCCGCAAGTTCGGTACTCCCGATCGAGGTCTGCTGAGCTGGTACTACGACCCGCTGCCCACGAACTGCGTTCCAGCTGAGTTTTGCGCTGGCTCGTCCGGCGCCGGCTATCCAAAATGGTGCCGCACGCCGAGGGGGGACATCAGCTACAACAACCTGTCCGTCTTCCTCGGGAGTTGCACCTATAGCTGTCTTTTCTGTCAAAACTACGGCTTCAGGGAACTGACCACGAGCGGAAAACCTGTAATGAGCGCCGCCGAGCTCGCCGAAAGGGCTGATGAAAGCGTGGGTTGCATCTGCTATTTTGGCGGGGACCCATCCAGTCAAATGCCGTTTGTGATCAAATCGGCCGAACTCGCTAGGGCAAATGCCGCGAAAGATGGTCGGATCCTGAGGGTTTGTCTGGAGACGAACCTAAGCATGAACTCGGAGCACCTCAAAAAGTTCGCCGAGCTTTCGATGGGGAGCGGGGGCGGTATAAAGGCGGACCTAAAATGCTGGTCATCCGAGATCCTATATGCACTTTCGGGCATCGAGCACCGAGTGGCATATGAAAACTTTAAGTGGCTGGGCAAGCGGCACAGCAGACGGCCGGAGGTGCCCTTCGCCAGAGCCAGCACTTTGCTCATGCCGGACTACGTCGACGATGAGGAGATCCGAGGCGTTGCGTCTTTCATCGCTGATCTCGACCCGTCAATACCCTACTCGCTGCTGGCTTTTCACCCGCTATACTACATGGACGACATGCCCTACACGAGGCGCGAGGACGCGGAGAGGTTCCTGCGCATCTGCAAGGAAGAGGGCTTGTGGAAGGTCAGGATAGGCAACCCATGGCTTCTCTGTTAGGGTCTTATAGAAGTTCAGCCAAGTTTAGCTTGGTGTTCACATGGTCGTGTACATCGCAGAGTGCGTTTTGGGGGTATTTGCGTTCGACGATAAGGGGGAAATGCTTGGTTTAAGACAATTTCCACAAGATGCCGTAAAAATCGCTGGCCGGTTAGCCAGTATTCAGATGGGCACGCCAACCGACGAGCATCGCGAGCTCATTGCTGAGCTGATTAAGCAGGGTCAACGTGAATTTTGTTTAGAGTCCGAGGAGCTGGCCGCACGATTGCGCGAGGAATTTAGGCGCGCCAGATTTGTAGCGCAAATGCCGAACAAGGCCGGCGAGATATTGCGCGGATCGTTGCGCAAGATAGCGGGCCAACTGGAAGTTGAGGGGGCCGACAAGCTCATTCGCGATGTCAATCTCCTGCTGACGCGCGAGCGGTTGCGCGAGGAAGCGGCCGAACGGGACAAGCTAATAATCCAAGCTATAAACATGCTCGATGAACTAGATAGGTCGACAAACATAATATGCGGACGAATCCGCGAATGGTACTCCATACATTTTCCGGAGCTTGATAGACTAGTGCCGGATCATCAAACATACTTGAAACTCATTCTGGAACTGGGGGCGCGTGAAAATTTCACGCCTTCGGCGGTGAAGGCGGCCGTCCAGCTCTCAGACGAAGATGCGGAGAAAATAGCCCAAGCGGCACAAAGTTCGTTCGGCGCAACATTCGATGGCCTCGATATAGAAGCGATACACGGCTGCGCAAAGGAAGTTTTCGCCATGTATGAAGCGCGGGAGAAAATGGCGGAATATATCGATGGCCTGATGGCCCAACTCGCGCCCAACGTCCGCGCCGTGGTCGGTGGCTCAATAGGGGCGCGCCTCATCTCGCTGGCCGGCGGGCTCAAAGAACTTGCCCGCATGCCAGCGAGCACGGTCCAGATCCTAGGCGCTGAAAAGGCGCTTTTCAGGGCGCTTCGCGCCAGATCGAAGCCGCCCAAGCATGGCGTCATCTATCAGTACCCGGATATCCGTGGGGCGCCGAGATGGCAGCGGGGCAAAATAGCTCGCGCGCTCGCTGGAAAGCTCTCCATAGCCGCGCGCGTCGATGTCATGTCCGGCGAATTCATCGGTGATAAGTTAACTGCCGATTTAAAGGCGCGCATCGCTGACATAAGGGCTAAGCGTGAGGGGCCAGAGAGGCGCAGATGATGAAAGTAACCAAACATGAACGCTTTGCTGACGTATATTGGGTCGAGTTCGACGATGGCGCGCGGAGGCCAGCGACAGCCAATCTCGCGCCGGGTACGCAGGTTTACGGTGAGAAGCTCGTAAAGATCCATGATGTCGAGTATCGCGTTTGGGATCCCTACCGGAGCAAACTCGCAGCTGCCATTTTGAGGGACATTAAACACGTGCCGATCGCCAGCGGGGAGAAAGTGCTATACCTCGGCGCGGCGAGCGGGACCACCGCAAGCCACGTTTCGGACATGGTTGGGGCCAACGGCTCGATCTACTGCGTCGAGATCTCATCTCGTCCATTTCGCGACCTCCTGATCGTTTGCAGAAAACGGCCAAACATGATACCGATACTTGCCGACGCCATGCGACTCGAGGGTTATCGCCTGCTGATCGAGCAGGTTGATGTAATTTACCAAGATATCGCGCAGCCTGAACAAACCGAGATTTTGCTGACGAATGCCAAAACGTTTTTGCGGGAGGACGGGTATGCCATGCTAGCCCTTAAAGCGAGAAGCATCGATGTCACAAGGGATCCGCGCGAGGTTTTTCGGGAAGGAATGGGAAGGCTGGAACGAGAGCTTGAGATTGTGGATTTAAAAATTCTCGAGCCCTACGAAAGAGACCATGCCATGCTTGTGATGAGGAAAGAAAGTTAGCGCACAATGAGCGCCGATTGGCTATCCGCGTTTTCTCGACTCTTCCGCAGCGCCCAAGGATTTCAACATCTCAATCAGCTTTGCCAAGGGGAGCCCAACCACATTGTAATAGCAGCCCTCGATGCTCTCCACGAGCGTAGCACCCTTTCCCTGAACACCGTAGGCACCCGCTTTATCTAGGGGTTCACCGGTGGCGATGTATTCTCTGATCTCTTCAGTGCTGAGCCTCCTGAACTTGACCTTGGTTTTAACGCATTCCACCGCTTCCTCGTTTTGATCGATGTCGACTATGGCCAAGCCGGTCATGACTTCGTGCTCGCGCCCACTTATCTTTCTCAACATCCTCTCAGCATCGGCCTCGTCACTCGGTTTGCCCAGTATTTTGCCTTTATAAACCACCACGGTATCGGCGCCTATCACTATGCCTTCCTTCACCTTGCGCGCGACATCGCGTGCCTTACTCAGGGCTAAGCGCTTAACTAGCGTCTCTGGATCGGCCATGCCAAAATTATGTTCGGCTACCTCGCTCGGCATAACCTCACAAGGGAGCCCCACTTGCTCTAGAAGCTCACGTCTTCTGGGGGATGCGGAAGCCAACGTGATTTTTCTCATATCATCACACCAAATTTTGGTTTTGCGTATGGGAAAGCAGTGGCTGCCCCCGTAAAGGGGAAATTTCTCCTTCAGCGCGTTATGGCCTCACAACCATTTTCCGTCACTATTACAGTGTGTTCGGCTTGCGCCACCCTACCGTCAGCGCGCTCCTTGAGCACATGGTAAGGATGGAGCGCGCCCACACCGACTAGCTCACGGAGCGTTAGCTCAAGCCTAAGCCTCGATATCCCCTTCGCAAGCCATCGCTCGGCGAAAGGCAAACTGCCATATGCACGTTTGATGTCAAAAAGCATCTTACGCGCCATCCGCATCCGCACTGGTCGATCACCCAGATATCTAAAAATAAAAACTTGTGGCCCGTCCTCAACGTGGCCGGCACCATCCGTTATAAAGGGCTCAAGTGCGAGGATGTCGCCGACTTTTAACTCTCCATCTGCTCCTTCCCGCACGTTTGGCACCGTCAAGCCTGCATGTAAAGTCCAGCGCGCGAGCGCGTGTCCCGTAAGATTTCGAATGGGTTTAAAGCCAGCCGCCGTCGCCGTGTCCTCGACGACCCCACCGATTTCACCCACTTTGGTGCCTGGCTTGACTGCTTTGATTGCCTCCTCGAGCGCGCTTTCGACCACTTGCACCATTTCGGCCTTGCTGTCGGTCGCTACGGTCATCGCCGTGTCCGCGATGTAGCCATCTATGTGGGCGCCGATGTCGATCTTTACCAAATCGCCCTCCTTTACTCGTGTCTCGTCCGTCGCGGGCGGGCTATAGTGGGCTGCTATTTCGTTAACCGAAACGTTGCAGGGAAAGGCTGGCTTTGCACCCTTTTGCCTTATCAAGTCCTCAGCGGTCTCGGCGATCGTGAGGAGCATCTCGCCCGGTTTTATGAGCGGGCGCACCTCCTCGCGCACCTCTGCAACCAGTTTGCCCGCACGGCGGTAAATCTCGAGCTCGGCATCCGTCAACATTTCCCCAACCTCTAAACGAATGGTCGTTTAACGGGATTTCAATTTAAGCTTGATGCTATAAGGATGCACTTTTATTGCCTACGAATTCGGCCAGACTCACCTGTTTTGCCCACTCGTAGCGGAGGTCTTCCTCCTTGTAGCCCAAGACCTCCATGATGCGCATCACCGCTGGCAGCACCTGATGCTTAACGTAGTAATCCGCGTCGTATTCCATGCCCTTAAAATCCTCGATTGGCACGGCTCGGTCGCTTATGCTCCCGCTGCCCTTGGCCTCTATGTAAGCGATGATCATGCCCGGCTCGATCTCCAGCCCCTTTTCCCTTAGCCTCCTCGCGGCCATGACATGCGGGCCAATGGACCTGTAGCTCTCGAGCGGCATCGTGAGTTGGGTGTAGATGATGAGGTCCTCCAGGCTAACGCGCCCCTCGTAAATATCCTTCGTTACCCCTCGCACGATCTCTGCGGCTTTCTCCGGGGAGCCATCGCGCAGTACTGCCTCAAGCACGGCCTCCTGCGTCTTCTTTGCGATCGCTGCCCAGTCGCGCCTCACGAATTCCAATCCCTTGACGACGATTCTGCCCTCCTCATCGATCATCGCATAGCGCTTCTTGGTCACGAACACTCCCCTCTCGTAAAAGCCCTCGAGTTCAAGTTCCATTATCCCAGGCATGCTCTCATTCACCTGCCTCAGAAATTGCATGACATCATCTCGACTTTTGCCATTGAGCTTACAGAGCAGGCTATCGGTGTCGCCGTATATCACCTCGAAGCCGGAATCCCCCGCCATCTTAATCGTGTTGCGGATGTAGTGGCGACCGAAGCTGGTGACGCTCTCTGCCAGTTGCTTGAAGTACCAACGCGCTCGAGGGTAGCCCAACATGCCGTAAAAGGAATTTGCTATTATCTTGAGCGCCCACTGCTGGGCATTCAGCGATTCGTACTCCCTGCTCCCCTTCCTGTGTTTCTTCATCTCTCGCTTCAGCCTCGTTCGCTCGTGGATGAGCTTCTCGAGCGTTGTGGGTATGAAACCGCGTTGCTTTGCGCAAAAGCGGTGGCCGAGTTCCGGCACGACGGTTGCTTCACTTGGTTTGCAACACTTGCAGTTAAACGTCGCCGGGTCGATGTTGTGAGAAACTATGATGGATGGGTAAAGCGAGCGAAAGTCAAATACAACTAAATCCTCGTGTAAGCCCTTGACAGGTTCCATGACGTATGCGCCGACATACGTTTCCTCTAGCCGCTCGCGGTACTCCTCGCCAACGGGCCTTGCTGGCACAAGCTCGCCCCTTTTATGCGCCTCGGCGATGAGCAACCATTCGACGAGCTGGCCGGGGGTCATGCGGCTGACGTCGAACGGCGTTTGTCGCACAGTCCTCGTCAGTTCGAAGAACAGTGGCAGAAGCTCAAGCCCTATCTCGAGCGTCGCCTGCGCATCGGACATAGAGTACTCCAACAACTTTCTCGCCCTTTCGTCGCCGCGGTCCCAAGCCTCGCTGATTTCCGTGAACTCTATCTCGGGCTTTTCCTTGCCCAGCAAGTGCCTGTAAACATTCTCGAGGGTGTAGTGGATGAGCCTGATCGCCCCGATCGTCGCTAAAAAGTTGACCATCGCGTAAACATCGATGTGGACGCGTCCGCGTATGCGCGCGGCGGTGGCAAAGCGCCTCTTTCGCGCTATGACCTCCGAGGCATCGCGTCCCAGCCTCAGCTTGACCTTAAGCTGCTTGGCGCGTTCGCGAAGATACGGGAAGTCGAAGAGGTCAGTATTGTAACCGAGCAAGATATCGATGTCCCGCTCCCTGACGAGTTCTATGAAACGCTCGAGCATTTCCCGCTCGTTTGCGACCGTCTCGACATAACCGAGCCCGGCCTTGAAATCCCTCCAAGTGATCACTTTCTTGAAGCCTCGGTTGTCCGCCAAGCTTATCATGATAATTGGGTCCCTATCGGGTCGCGGCGAGCCGGCGGGATTGTAAACCTCGATATCGAAGCTCATCATGTTCAACCTTGGTTCTGGCACCTTTGCTGATACCGGCGGCTTATCGAGGATTACGACCTTCATGCTCCCTCTGTCGACGACCCTGCCGCTTATCCTGATGCCGCTCACTGGCGTGAGGTCGCGATCTATCAGGTAACGCCTCGCTGGCGGGATATCAAACTCATAGATCTCCTTGACGCCCGGCAATTCGCGCATCTCATGCCTGAGCCTGGGCATTTCCCTCGGGTGGTGAAAGGTGACCTTGATAGCCTTGACCTTGTGTCCGAGATAGGTGCGCTCGACAAGCTCGACCGATTTTGGTTTGAGGGTACGCTCCCCTTCCTGAACTTGAAGTCCACTTATGAATTTGGCCGCGCGCGTCGGCTCATCGGCGGTGACATAGATATAAGGTTCGAAGCTCGGATCTATGGCGATTATCGTGTCTCCCTCGCGCCTCAGAAAAAGCCGGATGAAGGGGTGCTCTTCCTCCTCCGTATAATCGTTATCCAGCAGCAGGCCTTCCATGCGCATCGAATAGACATCGTCGACTTTTCAAATAAAGGTTCTGAGGTTTATGCCGCCCGATCCTTCCACATCAACTGAAGGCAGTACTTGGGGTGCGGCTTAAACTTTTTCTGCGGGATTTCGGGTGCCGTTCAAATAAGGCTTTAATTTTTGAACCATAATCCATCGTCAATGGAG
>JASEGJ010000015.1 GCA_030018135.1 Candidatus Hodarchaeaceae archaeon
CAGAGATTTTTCAAAAGGAAAAAATCATCCTAACTCACGGATTCCGAGGAAAACCTCCCATCTCCACCTCCACATCCTCAACACCGAGCAGACGCATATACGTCTTGATCGGCGCCGCCTAGCAAGGGGACGCGATTCAGGGGGCTGGAGAAGTTAAGCGGAAACACTTCAGATATGAAACTACTCGAGCCTCTTGACGATCCCATCGAAGCTGCGGTCAAAGCTGATCAGGCTTTCGATTCCCTCTTCCTTCATCAGCGCGATGGTCGTACAGTCGGTGAAGCTGAGTCCCTTGGCCGAGTAGCGCTTGAAGAGAGCCCAAGCCCTCGCGAAGGTTTCATCGTCGACATGCAAGAGTTCGATAAATCTGGGAATGCCACGCGGCGGGTTGCCCAAAATCAGCTCGCCAATCTCGATCGCTGTGGCTGGTTTCTTGGTTCGCATCAACGCAAGCGTCACCGCTTCGTCGAACACGTAGTCTGAGGTAAAAACTGATCTATGCTCTCCACTCATAGCCCGCTGCAGGATTTCGATTGCCCTAGCGTGATTTCGATCATCGACATTGTTGAATGCGACGAAGACACCCGTGTCGATGAATGCAGTCATCTTCACCCCTTGCCGTAGAGGTACTTGTTGATGTCATCCTCGCATGTGGCGACGCCCCAGCTCTTCGGCAGGTTGAGGAGGCGCTTGATCTCCGCTTCGCCGAGCGGGACCCTCGGACGTTTGGAAATTTTTGAGATGAGTTTTTCCTTCCTCTCTTTCGCGTCGGCGAGCAGCAACTCCAACAGCTCCTGCTGTGAAACCTTCTTACCCGCCTTAAGCGTTGCCTCTGCCTGCAAAGCATCTAGCACTCGCTTGCTCCGCTCGCTTAATTTGACCGATGTCACCATCAGATCATCATCCAATTTTGAATACTTTTCTACTTTTAATACTTTTTACCGATCGATTTGTGGATCATTTGACCCAACGGATCATTTGACCTCACATTAAGTTGGCCAAGGCGGTTTATAAAGAAGAAAAGGGAAAGGGGGCACGTTTTTGGCTCGCGTGATGTCACAGGTGTGACATCCACGGTGCCGCCTCAACGTCACAGCTGTGACAATTAAACGATATTCCAGCAGAGAAGCCGCACGCGTGCCAAACCCTCCTTCAAGCTAGCTGAATACGCACGAAAATTGCTTATGTATTTGGCTACTGGGGTCAGAACTTGTTTTTTGACAGTTGGCCCCAAATTGAAATCGTCATCGGAGGTGGGGGCGATGATCGAAAAACGGAATGTAAAGATCGATGGAAAGGAAGCGTTCGGTCTGAAGGTCGAGTTGCCGGGAGCACCGATGTTGTTGCTCGTGGCTCCCAGGGGCTACGTCATGTGTGGGTACCTGAACATAGAAACCGCGGAAAGGCTGGGGCAGGTCGCCGCGGTGGTGACGGGCGTCAAGAGCTTTGAAGATGTGCTCGGCGCGGAGGTCGCGAGGGTCACTGCCCAAGCGAGGCGGCTCGGGGTCAAGGAGGGCATGCTGGGCAGAGAGGCGCTGAGGCTAATGTTCTAGCTTGGTAGCTGCCTTCATGGCCCTTCCAAATCCGTCGAGTTCCCTCAGCATTTTCCGCTCATTTTCACGATATCTTGCGACGATGTCGACGAAGGCGCTACCGACGATTGCGCCGTCCGCCCCCCACCTGAGCACCTCGCTGACGTGCGCGGGCTTGGATACCCCGAAGCCCACGGTGAGCGGCAGTTTGCCCCCCGAGGAGGCGCGCGCCCTAGCTATCAGCCCCCTGACCTCGTCGGACAGGCCCCTGCGCGCCCCCGTCACGCCGAGCAGCGAAACCAAATAGAGGAAGCCGCTCGAAAGGCTGCAGATTCGCCTCAGGCGCTCCGGCGTGGTGGTGGGCGAGGCCAGAAGGATGAGGTCGATGTCTTGATTTTTTGCGGCATTCAGCACCTCGCCCGACTCCTCCACCGGCAGATCGGGTATGACGATGCCATCGCCGCCCGCCGCGGCCAGCCTGCGCACGAAGTTCTCCACGCCAGGTCTGAACACGATGTTGCAATAGGAGAGCACCACCAGCGGCACATCGCTTCCGCTACGGATTCGCTCGATGATCTCGAAAACCGTCTCTGGGGTCGTGCCCGCCGAGAGCGCCCGGTCGTCCGAGGCTTGGATGGTCGGACCATCCGCGATCGGGTCGGAGAAGGGAAGGCCGAGTTCCAGGATATCCGCATGTTCGACGAGCACCTCGGCTATTCTCGGGGTCAGCGAGGGCCTGGGGTCGCCAGCCGTGACGAACGCGATCAACGCGCCCTCCCCTCGTCCGCGCAGCTCGGCAAATTTCGCGGCTATCCTGCTCAAGTCTCGACCCCCATGTAGCGCGCCGCGATCTCCACATCCTTGTCGCCCCTGCCCGACAGGTTGATCACGACGAGCGCCCCCTTGCCCAGCTCCCGCCTCAGCCTCGGCAGGTACGCTAGCGCGTGCGCGGATTCCAGCGCCGGCAGGATGCCCTCGGTCTCGCACAGCAGCCTGAAAGCTTTCATCGCCTCGTCGTCGCCGACGCATCCATACTTGACGCGACCGCGCAGCTTCATGAACGCATGCTCCGGGCCGACGCCGGGGTAGTCCAGGCCAGCCGCTATGCTGTGCGTCCGCATGACCTGCCCGAACTCATCCTGCAACACGTAGCTGCGCGCGCCGTGCAGGACGCCCTCCGATCCGGCGCAAAGCGTTGCGGCATGCTTTCCCGTGCGAAGCCCCTCGCCGGCGGCCTCGACGCCGTAGAGCTTGACATCATCGTCGAGGAAATCGTAGAAGATGCCGATCGCATTGCTCCCGCCGCCGACGCAGGCGACGATGGCATCCGGCAGGCGACCCTCCTTCTCCAAGATCTGCTCCTTGGTCTCCCGCCCTATCACGCGCTGAAAGTCGCGCACGATCATGGGGTAGGGATGTGGGCCGACTATCGAGCCGAGCAGGTAGTACGTGGTGCGGACGTTTGTCGTCCAGTCCCGCAGGGCCTCGTTGATCGCGTCCTTGAGCGTGCGGGAGCCAGCCCTCACCTCGTGCACCTCAGCGCCGAGCAAGCGCATCCTAAACACGTTGAGGCGCTGCCGCTGCGCGTCCTTGCTACCCATGTATATCTCGCATTTCAGCCCAAGCATCGCGGCGGCCGTCGCGGTGGCCACACCGTGTTGGCCAGCACCGGTCTCAGCGATGACACGTTTCTTGCCAATGTATTTGGCGAGCAGGCACTGCCCGAGTGTATTATTGAGCTTATGTGCACCTCCGTGCAAAAGGTCTTCTCTTTTCAAATACACCTTCAATCCCACTTCGGCCCCAAGCCGTTTGGCGCGGTAAAGAGGGGTCGGCCTACCGCCAAAATCTCCCAGCAATTTTTGAAGCTCCCTCTGAAACTTTGACCCCCTACTCACCTTTAGATAAGACTTCTCGAGTTCTTTGAGCGCGGGCATGAGCGTTTCAGGGACGAATTTTCCCCCGAATTTTCCGAAGTATCCATGTTCGTCCGGGTATTTACCAACAAGGGACATGTCAAAACGCCTCCTTCACCACCTCGACGAAAGCCCTCATCAACGCCGGGTCCTTTTTGCCGGGGCTCGATTCGACGCCGCTCGACACGTCCACGCCGTAGGGTCTCACGGCCTCGATCGCATCCCCCACATTGGCCGGGTTCAAGCCTCCAGCCAGAAACACCGGTTTGGAAACGGCATCCCGGATCATCCGGCTAATCCTCCAATCGTGCGTTAAGCCAGTGCCCCCGCCGGACGGCCCCTTGGTGTCGAGCAAGAGATAGTCGACAAACTCGCCAGCTTCGAGTGCACGGCTGAAAACTCCCTCCGGGTCTTCAACCCTTTGCGGCACCCCGACCACGCCGATCAGTTTGGCCCTCGTGATCCTCCTCGCCTGCTCAAACCGCTCAGCCGGAAGGCCCGAATGAATCTGCAGGTAATCCGGCTTCAGCTTCCGGGTTATCCTCCTGATCTCGATTGGACCATTGGGCACGACGACCACCACCTTCTCGACGGACTCGGGGACAACGCGCAGGATTTCGATCGCCCGCTCGAGTGCGACGTTCCTCGGCGAAGTTGGAGTTCCGACTAGCACGCCGATCATGTCCGCGCCGAGTTCGCAGGCGATCCTCGCGTCCTCGCCGTTCGTGAAGCCGCATATCTTGACCACGACCACGAGCTCACCTCGCACTGACGAGCGATCGCACCTTACTCGCAACCTCGCTGGAGCGCATCAATGCGGTGCCGACGAGCACGGCATCCGCGCCCGCCTCGAGCACGGCCCTTACATCACCCGGCCCACTTATGCCGCTTTCGCTCACGAGCATCACATCGTCGGGCACCAGGGGGGCAAGTCGCCTGGTGCGACCGATGTCGACCCGCATGGTCCTCAGGTCGCGGTTGTTTATGCCGATGATTTCGGCTCCGGCCGAGGTGGCCAGTTTTACCTGCCCCTCGTCGCCGACCTCGACCAGGCTCTCCATCCCGAGCTCTCGAGCCAGCCCCATGAATCTGGGGAGCCTCCTCCCCAAGAGCTCGGTTATCAGCAGGATTGCATCGGCGCCCAGCTCGCCCGATTCATAAAGTTGGTACTCCTCGACGATGAAATCCTTCCGCAAGACGGGCACGTCCACGATTTTTCGTATCCTCGGCAGGTAGCTCGGGTCCCCCTTGAAGTACTTTGGCTCGGTCAACACCGACAGAGCGATCGCACCTCCGTCGACCATCGCCCGCGCCACCTCGAAAACATCAGCGTCAAGGTTGATGTCCCCGGCGGAAGGCGCCGCCCGCTTCACCTCGGCGATCAGCGGTACCTCGGGCGCCCCCTCGATGGCTTTTCGTAGGCTGCGCTTGGGTGAGCGATCGATGATCATCTCCCCGGCGGGCTTAACGCTGGCCCGCTGTCTTACCGCAGCCCGCACATCCCTCACGATTTTTTCGAGGACGTTCAGAGGATCGCCTCCAGTGCCCTCAACTTTTGCATATCTCCGCCCGTGGCCTCGACGAGCCGGACGAGTTTCTCGTAGCTCCTGCCTGAGTCGATGGCCTCCTCCGCGGCCTCCAAGCCCTCCCGCATATCGTTTGCCTTGCCGCCGACCACGATGGCGGCCGCCGCGTTGAGCAGAACTCCGCCGCGTTGAGCAGAACTATATCCCGCTTCGGTCCCTCCTCGCCGCGCAGCACCCTGAGCATCGTCAGCGCGTTTTCCGCCGCGTCCTCGCCGGCTATTGCGTGTGGACTCGCGCGCCGGATGCCGAAATCTTCCGGCGATATCGTATAGCTCCTGACGCCGCCATCGAAGACCTCCGAAATTTGGGTTACCCCAATCGTCGAAATTTCGTCCAAGCCACCCAAGCCATGGACGACCATGGCACGCTCGCAGCCGAGCCTCGCCAACACGTGCGCGAGTTTTTCCGCCAAGGCGACATCGTAAACCCCCACCACCTGCGCCTGCGCGCCGGCGGGATTTGTGAGTGGGCCAAGCACGTTAAAAACGGTCCTCACGCCCATCTCCCTGCGCGGCCCTATCGCGTGCTTCATCGCACCGTGGAAGACTGGCGCAAACATGAAGCCGATGCCGGTGCCCTCGATGACCCGCTTGACCTCCCGCGGCTGTAAGTCTATGCGCACGCCCAGGGCTTCGACCACATCGGCACTCCCCGCTCTGCTCGTTACGGAACGGTTTCCATGTTTTGCTATCACGACCCCAGCGCCGGCCGCGACGAACGTGGCTGCCGTGCTGATGTTGAAGGTCTTGATCTTATCGCCGCCCGTGCCGCAGGTGTCGACCAGCAACCCATTCACGTTTGGATTTATCCGCGCAGCGAACTCCCGCATGACTCGGGCGAAGGCCGTGATTTCCGCGATGGTCTCGCCCTTCATGCGCAGGGCCGTCAGGAATGAGCCTATTTGAGCCGGCGTGGCCTCGCCGGACATTATGCATTTCATCGCGCCCTCGGCTTCTGCGTCCGTCAAATCTTTGCGATCGATTAGCTTCCCAATTATGGCATGCATGACGTTCACGCGACCATCTCAAGAAAATTCTTTACGATGAGTTTTCCCTGCAGCGTCAGCACGGACTCCGGATGAAATTGGACCCCTCAGATGGGGTATCGCTTGTGCCTGAGCCCCATGATCTCGCAATCCTCGTCGACGGTCTCCGCCACCACCTGCAGACAGCTCGGCAGGGTTGCGCGGTCGACGGCCAATGAATGGTAGCGCGTTGCCCTGAAGGGGTTCGGCACCCTTTCGAAAAGCCTGCTGTCGTCGTGTCTTATGAGCGAGGTCTTGCCGTGCATCAAACGCTTTGCCTGCACCACCCTTCCGCCAAATGCATAGGCGATTGCTTGGTGCCCGAGACAAACGCCCAGGGTCGGCACCCTTTTGCCCAGCCTCTTGACGACGTTCACGGAGACGCCGGCATCCTTCGGGGTCTTCGGGCCAGGGGAGATCACCACCCCGTCCGGCTTTGCCTCGATGATCTTTCGCAGGGAGATATCGTTCGTGAAGATCACAGGCTCGGCGCCGAGCTCGCCCAAATACTGCACGAGATTGTAGACGAAAGAGTCGATGTTATTTATCACGGCGATACGCATTTAAACACCCGCCGCCGCGAGCAAAGATCTCGCCTTGTTCTCGGTTTCATAATATTCCTTCCATGGCGTGGAATCCGCGACTATGCCCGCGCCGACCTGAATGTAGCCCACGCCGCGCTCGGCCACCAAAGTCCTTATGGTGATCGCGAGATCGGCTTGGCCGGCGTAGTTCAGCGAGCCTATCGCCCCGGCGTAAATTCCGCGCCTCGTCGGCTCGAGCTCCTCAATTATCTCCATCGCCCGAACCTTTGGCGCGCCGGTGACGGTACCGGCGGGAAAGGTTGCCCGCAGCGCGTCGAGTTCACCCTCGCCTTCCCGCAGCCGCCCGGCCACCGTACTCACGAGGTGTTGGACGTGACCATACTTCTCGATTTTCATGAACTCCGTGAGCCTGACCGAACCGAACTCGCAGACGCGCCCGATATCGTTCCTCCCAAGGTCGACGAGCATGACGTGCTCCGCCCGCTCCTTTTCATCCGCCAGCAGACCTTGTTCGAGAGCCCTGTCCTCCTGCTCATCCTTACCCCTTCGCCTGGTGCCAGCGATTGGCCTCGTCACCACCTCCCGGCCGTCGACCTTCACGAGGATTTCCGGGCTTGAGCCGACGATGCTTCGCCTCGGGAAGTCCAAGAAGAACATGTATGGAGAGGGGTTGATCCGCTTGAGGTTCATATAAAATCGCCCGAGCGGCGGCGCTGGTTCGAGCCTGATCCTCCTCGAAAGTACGACTTGAATGATGTCGCCTGCGCGGATGTAGTCCTTAGCTACCTCAGCGCTTCTCTCGAAGTCAGCCTTTTCGACGTTCGACTTAAACGTTATTCTTGAGTCGGCCTCGGCTCTAGGGGTGGGTTTCATCGCCTTGAGCCACTTGATATTGGCGAGCGCTCGCTCGTATGCCGTTCGCACATCGAAGCCGTCTGTGAGCAACATCAGCGAGTAGCAGTAGGTGCGGCGCTCCAAGTGGTCGAAGATCATCGCTCGCTCGGGCAACATGAATTCCACATCTGGGTGGCGAAGGTCGTCGATAGCATGGTTGTCTAGGTCGACGACGGAGCGGATGAAATCATAGCTGATGTAACCCACAGCACCGAGCATGTAACGCGGGCCCAGTATTCGAGGCACTTGCATGCTCTTGAGGAACATGGCCTCCTTCAGCACCTCGAGTGAGTCGGAACCGTGTCTAACACGCTCCGCGCGGCTCCTAGCGAGTTCGACAACGTCTGGCCTACCGCTGACCTCCAACACGCAGTCTCGGACAGCGACGTATAGCAGCGGGTCGCATCCCATGACCGAGTACCTCGCGGCATGCTGCGGTCCCTCGGCCGATTCGAGCAGGTAGGACGAGCGATGCAGTCGCCTGATGCGCAGGTACGTCTTGGCCGGATCCGTGCAGCCTCCAATCGCGATGGCAAGCGGAATTAGGCAGGGCCTGCCGAGTTCATCGGCTAGTTGGCTGGCCTCCTCGATGCTTGGGGTCGGCTTCGATGGTTTTTCTCCCTTCAAGTTTAAGCCCAAAGAGGTTTCTAGGGCTTTTGTACTATTTAAGGCTTTGTTGTACATAATTGTACGGAGAAGAAAAAGCCTCTACAACCACACCGTCACTGAGAAAATCAGATGTATTGATTGAGTCCCGTCAACTTTGATTTTTTGTCCGCTGTCATGCTCGCTAATAGACGATGACGCTCTGCACGCTCGGCAGCTTGCGGAGCGCCTCGATTACTTCCCCCTTGACTGGCTCGTCGGTGATGATCGTCAGCTTGGGCTGCGGCACAAAATACGGGTCGTCAGCAATCGCCTGTCTGATGCTTATGCCAAACCTTGAGATCGCGCCAGTGACCTCGCTTATTATGCCCGGCCGAGTGGCATCCCTGGGCAGGATCTCCACCACGCCAAGCCCGAGCCGCCGAGACACGCCCTTGAGGTAGGCGATCGGTTCGAGGTTTGCAAACACCTCCCGCAGTTCCCTGTTCTGGAGGATTGCCCTAGCCGCTGCATCGACGACGCGCCTATCGACGCCAGCTTCCTTGGCGATTTGAACGGCGGGGATGCGGATGTCCCCGCACGCGATCTCGCCGTCATCGCGGACGCGCAGGCCATATTTAAACAGCACTCGAACGACGTTTAGTTGCGCGGGATGGCCCTCGAATGCCCCTTGAACTTGGGCCCACATCCCCGCCCCGCCCGCGCGCTCGATCTGAGCACCAGCCATCTGGGCAATGGTCAGCCTCATCAGGCTCTCGATGAACGCCGGGTCTAAGCCCTTCTTCTTCGCCCTCTCCTTCGCCAAAGCCACAATCGCCCGTTCCCTCGCCTCATCGCGGATGCCCGCGCCCAGCTTTTTCTTTAGGGCGACCAAGTCCTCGACGAGCCTCAGCCTTTGAGCGAGCAGGTCTATCAGCTGCTCATCGATCCGATCTATCTCGCGCCGCAGGGCCCCCAATTTCCTCTCGCTCATGATTTAACCTCCATGCGCGCCCCTTCTATCGACGGCCTAGTAACTACTATCCTACCCGGTCTCTTTTGCCATATCCTTTTTACTCTGCCGACGTCGCCCGGCCTAGCTATTGCCACAACTGCTGGCCCGGTGCCAGTCAGGCCAGCTGCGAGGGCACCCATCTTCAGCGCATCTAGCGCGATGTCCTGATCGTGTCCGAGCGCACAGGAGTAGAGCAAACCGTTGAGCGTCAGGGCGCCCAAGATGTCCCCTCCCAACGCTTGTTTGTGGGCAGCTTCGACAAATTTTGACAGGAGTTTAGTCCTCTCGACATCGACCCGAGCGGTGTGAAGTTTGGCAGGTGGCACGTGGATAAGCACCCTCAGCTTTGGGTCGACCCTGAAGCGCTTCAGTACGCGCCGCTTGAAATTGTCCGTTATCACGCCGCCGCCAAAAAAGGAGGCAGCGGCATCGTCAAGCGCGCCCGTGATTGTAACGCCCGCCTCCAGGGCTGCGTCTATGCCCAAGTTTACGGCGACCTTGGGCTGAGGCTTTTCGCCAAGCGCGGCAAAGGTCGCCAAGATTGTGGCGTTGGCTGCGGCGCTGCTGCTGGACAGGCCAACGGCTATTGGCACCTCGGAGGTCGTCGATATCTTTGCGCCATAGGTGCGATCTAACCCGAGGTGTTCGAGAACCCTCCGCGCGCAAACCTCTATCAGGCGCGGGCTTTCAGATGGCTCGTCAGCTATTCGCCCCACGATCTCGCCAGCCCGATCCGTAAGCTCAACTTCCGCTCGAACGCGCAGGTCGACGGCGAATGCGGCCCCCTTGCCAGTCGCGATGGCGTTGACCACGGTCGCGGAGCCGCAGGCGGAGGCGATGCCCCTCACTTTCTTACCTCGAACCGATTGGGATCTATTTTGCCAGCGCGGAGCATTTGGTCGGCCAGCACGATCGCGAGCATGGCCTCAGCTACGGGGACTATGCGCGGGCAGATGTTGGGATCGAATCTTCCCTTGAGTTTCAGCTCGACCTCCTCCATGCGCGCGATGTCGACCGTGCGCTGGGGCTTGGTTATGGACGGCGTGGGTTTGACCGCTATTCTGGCGACGATCGGCATGCCCGTGCTTATCCCGCCGAGAATTCCTCCCGCGTTATTTGTCAGGCTCACGATCTTCCCCCTCCTCAGCGCCAGAGGATCGTTCATCTCGGAGCCCCGCATCCTCGTTGCCATGAAGCCAGCGCCTATTTCAACTCCCTTGACCGAGCCGATCGACATCAGTGCGTGAGCAATCTCAGCGTCGAGCTTATCGAACACTGGATCGCCGAGCCCGGCTGGCACGTTGAGCGCGAGCACCTCGACCACGCCGCCCGTGCTATCGCCCGCCTCGCTCGCCTTCAGCACCTCTTCCTTCATCCTTTCGGCAACGCCCAGGTCGGCGCACCTCATCGGATTTTTTTCAACATTTTTTCTGATCTCGTCCGGCTTGACCTCTCGTCCAACCGCCACGCCGGCCGCCTCGACGGTATGCCCAAGGACCTCGATGCCGTGCGCGGCCAGGAGCTTCTTGGCGATAGCACCGGCCGCGACCCGAGCGATGGTTTCCCTCGCCGCCCCCCTGCCACCTCCACGGTGGTCGATGTGCCCGAACTTCAGCCAATAAGGGAGTTCGACATGCCCAGGTCTGGGCTTGGTCTTTATCGCCTCATAGGGGCTTGAGTCGACATCGACGTTGCGCACGAGCATGCAGATCGGCGTGCCCAAAGTTTTGCCTTCGAACACGCCCGATAGGATCTCAACGCGATCCCTCTCGGCCCTTGGGGTCGTGACGATCGATTGACCCGGGCGGCGACGGTCAAGCTCCCGTTGCACATCGGCCTCGCTCAGGGGCATGCCCGCTGGCACGCCGTCCACGACTACGCCGATGGCGACGTTGTGCGATTCTCCGAACGACATCATGCGAAAAATCTTTCCAAAGGTGTTTCCGCCCATAATGCCACCCCATCTGAGCTTTAACATGCCTTTTAAAATCCTCCATTTTTCAATGTTTTCGGCTGAATGTATATCTCCATGTTGCTTTTGTAACCTTTGGCCCCAGAGGTAAACGTCACCACACAAGTTCCAGCCGACCACCCAATTTTCGCATGTCATCGATGAAGTTTGGGTAAGACACTTTAACGCTCTCCGCCCCGTCTATGACCGTCTCCCCCTTTGCGACCAGACCAGCGACCGCTAGCGCCATGGCCATGCGGTGGTCGCCGTAGGAGGTAAGGCTGGCGCCCTTGAGCTGCTTTACCCCCCGCAGGTGGAGTTCGCCGGGCAACTCCTTCACCCGGGCCCCCAATTTGTGCAGCTCGCTGGCGAGCGCGCGGAGACGGTCCGTCTCCTTGTACCTGAGGTGTGGGATGTTTGTGAGTGCCGTCCGACCATCGGCGACCGCCCCGAGCACCGCGAGCACCGGCACTAGGTCGGGGTTGTCGCCGCAATCCGCTTCAATCCCGGTCAGCCCTCCGGCGCCGGTGACCTCTACGGTCCTGCCCCGAACCCTCAAATCAACCCCAAACTCGCGGAGCATGTCGACTATGCGCTTGTCCCCCTGCGCCCCGCGGACATCGAGGTTGTTCACCCTGACTTCAACCCCGGTCAGCGCCGCAGCCCCGAGGACAAATGCTGCGGATGAAAAATCGCCCGGGATGCTGAATCGGGTTGCCTTGAAAACTTGCCTTCCCGGGATCCAGAATTCCGTGAGGGCCCGATTGTGCTTGATCTTTGCCCCAACCGCGTCCAGCACCTCGAGCGTTATCTCGACGTAGGGCCTGGAGCGCAGTTCCTCGGTTATCGATAGCTCGACGCCGCCCTCGGAATACGGACATGCGAGCAGCAAAGCTGAGATGAATTGTGAGCTGACCGCGCCGGTGATCTCGACCTCCCCCCCTTTGAGCCCGCCCCCCACAACGACCGGCGGTCTGCCCCTCGGTCCCTCGCACCTCGCCCTGGCGCCCAGCTTCGCCAGGGTTTCTATGAGCTGCCCCATCGGGCGCGCGCGAATCGAAGCGTCGCCCGTCAGGTGCACGGAACTCGGCGACAGCGCGGCGATCGCGCTCATGAAGCGAAGCGTGGTGCCGGAGTTGCGCACATCGATGAGGTCGGCTCTTGGCTCGAGGTGCCCCGCGGTGCCGACAATCCGCCAAGTCGTCCCTTCTTGTTTGACCTCAGCGCCGAGGATTCGAGAGGCATCGATGGTGGCCAGAGTATCAAAACTCAGAAGCGGGTCGATGACTCTACTTTCGCCGCGCGCGAGCAGGCCTATGGAAAACGCCCGATGCGTGTAGCTCTTCGATGGTGGGGCGGTGACCTCGCCAGCAAGCGTCGATGGCTTGACCCTTAGGATGGCCATGAACTTCCCGCTAAACAGTCTTCAAAAGCCCTAATATAGCGTTTGATAACTCAATGATTAGCCAACGGTGAAAAACATGGGGAAGGCAGGGTGCTGCGCGGAGCCCTGTTGCTTTTATTGCTGGAGTAGCCCCTGTTTCAGTAGATGGAACCTTTTTTGCCAATTCGGCATGCATTTTAACATGTACATTCTTAACTCGGAAGGGGTGGTTGATTGTCAGAGATAGGTAAACAAATTCGGCTCGAGCGTATAACCAAACGCGAGACCCACCGCACTGTGATAGTACCCATGGATCATGGCTTGAGCATGGGCCCGATCGCTGGGCTGGAGGACATGGCAGCGATCGTGAACAAGGTTGCGGATGGTGGAGCAAATGCGGTCGTGCTTCACAAGGGCATCGTGCGGGCTGGCCACAGGGGTTACGGGCGCGATATAGGCTTGATCATACACATCTCTGGCAGCACCGCGCTGGGCCCGGACCCGCACAGCAAGGTGTTGGTGACCTCCGTAGAGGAGGCGATTCGTCTTGGTGCCGACGCGGTGTCCGTGCACATCAACATTGGTGCGGCAAATGAGCCAGAGCAGCTTCGAGCCCTCGGCACGGTGGCCGAGACCTGTGCGGGGTGGGGCATGCCCCTGCTCGCCATGATGTATCCCCGCGGCCCAAAAGTTAAAAGCGAGCACGCGCTCGAGATGGTGGCGCACGCAGCCCGCGCCGGGGCAGAGCTTGGCGCAGACATCATCAAGACCAACTACACGGGCGACATCGACTCATTCAAAAAGGTCGTCAAGGGTTGCCCGGTGCCCGTCGTGATCGCCGGTGGTCCTAAGATGACGACCGACAGGAATGTGCTCGAGATGGCTGCCGATGCGATCAAAGCTGGTGCGGCAGGAGTTTCGATAGGTCGGAATGTATTCCAGCATCGCAACCCGACCGGCATGATTAGGGCGCTCTCTCGGATAGTGCATGAGGAGGTCTCCGTCGAACGGGCCATGCGTGAGCTAAAGCGGTGAGGGGTTGCGAAGGAGCATTTGGGTCAGGGCGGACTGGGTTGAGCCCTGGGAGCAGCGAAAGCGCTTCGTGACGGCCGCGCTCGAAGCCGGCGCTGATGCGGTCGTGGTGCAGCCAAGTGAGGCAGCCGTTGCGCGCGGACTTGGCGCAATAACAATCGTCGCGGGCGGACCAGCGCCAGGGGTAGATGTGGTGATGTTGAGCGCGAGCACGGTGGCTGATGTCGAGCGGGCAGTGGCATCCGCGAGGGAACTTCGGGAGCAGGGGGGAAAGACGGCGATATGCGTCGAGATAGTCGACAAGGAACTTGAGCGAGCAGCGGTCAGGGCCGGAAGGGCGTCCGATTTCATCGTCGCGATAGGGCACGATTGGAAGGTGATACCGCTCGAAAACCTGATAGCCGAGCTCCACCGCGCAAACGTCAAAATCCTTGCAGGCGTGAAGGATGCGGACGAGGCCAAGACGGCGGTTGGGACCCTCGAGATCGGTGCGGACGGCGTGCTTTTGGATCCTCGTGAGAGGGGCCCCGGGGAGGTGCGCAGGGTTTGCGAGGCGCTCGAGAGCTTGGCGATGGAAAAGCTTGAGCTCGTACCAGCTAGGGTCGTATCTGCCAGGCCAGTGGGCATGGGCGACCGCGCCTGCGTCGACACCTGCTCGCTCATGACGCTCGGGGAGGGTATCCTAGTCGGTAGCCAAGCAGACGGCATGTTCCTCGTTCATTCCGAATCGCTCGTCAGCAAATACGTTGAACCCCGGCCCTTTAGGGTGAATGCAGGCGCAGTACACGCGTACGTGCGACTGCCGGAGGGCAAGACCAAGTATCTTTCTGAATTGCGCGCGGGCGATGAGGTATTGCTCATAAATGCCCGCGGTGAGGCCCGCGTTGGCATCGTCGGCCGCGTCAAAATAGAGCGCCGTCCCCTGCTGTTAGTTGAGGCGGAGCGCGAGGGGCAGGTGTTCAAGGTGTTGCTGCAAAATGCCGAGACCATAAACCTCGTCGCAAAGGATGGCAACCCGATATCCGTCACCTCGCTCAGGCAGGGCGACGAGGTGCTCGTCCGAGTGGAGCGCGTGGGGCGTCACTTCGGTGTCAAAGTGGCGGAGACCATCGTCGAGAGGTAGCTCCATGCTGAAGCTCGGCAGGCACCAGCTGCGGACGCCGGCGGTCTGTGGATCCGTCATAGGCGAGGAAATAGGTAATATGGCGGCAGGCATGTCTTTGGCCCTCGAGCAGGGTGCCGACCTGATCGAACTCAGGCTGGATGGGTTGCGTGGGCTGGTGGGCTGGAAGAAGCTGCTGCGCACCGACTCGCCAATCATTCTAACCAACCGGGCGGAGCGCGAGGGTGGACGGTTCGGCGGAGAGGAGCGGGAACGCGTTGAGCCATTGTTGGAGGGCATCGTCGAGAAAGTTGCATGCGTCGATGTGGAGCTCTCGACTCCAAGACAATTGCTTGGCGAGGTCGTGTCCGAGGCAAGGAAGCGTGACGTGAGTATATTGATGTCTTACCACGACTTCGCCGCGACGCCGAAAGTTGACGCCATGATGGGAATCGCCGAGCACATGGTGCGTGCTGGCTGCGACGTGGCCAAAATTGTCACCTTCGCAAGGGAGCCGCGGGACTCGTTGACGGTGCTTGACTTCCTGATTCGGGCATCGGATGAACTGGGCGCGCCGGTTGTGACCTTCGCGATGGGTGAAGCTGGCAGGCTATCGCGGATCGCTGCCCCGATACTGGGCTCGCCGATAGCTTACGCGGCGGTTGGCGAAGCCACCGCGCCCGGACAATTCGATGTCGCTACCACCAAGCGACTGTTGCGCGAGCTTGGCCTTGGGGACGAATCATGATATCGGGTAAAACAAAACTTTTCGCGCTGATGGGCGATCCCGTGGAGCAAAGCCTCTCGCCGGCGATGCACAACGCAGCCTTTAGGGCGCTCGGGCTCGATTGCGTGTATCTCGCGCTCAGGGTACAAAGGGCGATGTTGGCGGATGCCATAGCTGGCGTCCGTGCATTGGGCATAACTGGCCTAAATGTCACACACCCGCACAAGGTCAATGTCTTAAATTTGCTCGATGAACTGGATGAATCGGCGAGCGCGGTTGATGCAGTCAACACCATCAAAAATGATAGGGGCAAGCTCGTAGGCTTCAACACGGACGGGCCTGGCGCCGTTCTAGCGCTCGAGCGAGAGGTCGGTAAGCTAGCTGGTCGTAGAGTTTTATTGCTCGGCGCTGGAGGGGCGGCTCGATCCATAGCTTTCTCGCTGGCCAAAGCGCGGGCGGAGTTAACTATCGCGAACCGCACCGCCCTCAAGGCGCAGGGACTGGTCGCCGCGATCAAACAGAGGCTGGGGGTGGACGTGGGGCAAATAGGAATAGGGCGCAAGGAGCTTGCGGGTGCCATAAAGCGGGCGGATATCCTCATAAATGCGACGACGATCGGCATGCGCCCGAACATCAACCGAACCCTCGTGACGGCGAGCATGATGCACCGCGATCTAGTGGTCAACGATATAGTTTACGAGCCAGTTCAGACGAGGCTGCTCCGAGAGGCAAGAAAAGCTGGCGCTAGGACGGTAACAGGTTTAGGGATGCTTGTGCATCAAGGGGTATTGGCGTTCGAAATATGGACGGGCAGGAGGGCGCCGATTAAATTTATGAGGACAGCAGTTAAACGTGAGCTGCGCAGACGGGGTGAGAAGGTTTGAGGTTCGCGATCATCGGCGCGGGCGCGATGGGTAAATGGTTTGCCAGCTTTGCGAAGCAAAACTTGGGCGAGGTCGAGGTAGCAGACGTAAGTGCCGCAAAGGCTAGGCAGGTCGCTGATGAGCTGGGCGTGAAAGCAGCGGAGACGGGCGCCGAGGCAGCTGCTCGGGCGGATGTCGTCATAGTCGCAGTGCCAATCACCAAAACTCCGGATGTTGTTAAATCGCTCGCGAAATGCATGCGGAAGGGCTCGCTCATGATGGACATCGCGTCGGCGAAGAGCGATGTGGTGGGCACGATGCGTGAACTCGATGTTGAGCTTGAGCTCGTTTCGATTCATCCGCTCTTTGGCCCAGGAGCGGCGACCATGAGCGGAAAAGATTTTGTGGTCGTTCCCGTAAAGCCGGGGAAACTCTACGCCGAGTTTAAACGGCGTTTGGTGGAGCTAGGCGCACGTGTAACCGAAATGGAGGCGGAGGAACACGACCGCATAATGGCGATCTCTCAATGTCTAACGCACTTTGTGCTCCTTTCGTACCTCTCCGCACTTAATTCGATGAAGGACTCGAGGCGCGCGAAACAACTATGCACGCCCATGTCCGAAGCCCTGCTCAATCTGGCCAAATCCGTCCTAGCTGGAAACCCGGACCTTTACGGCGAGGTTCAAGTCCTAAATAGGTATGCGCAACTTACGCGCAGCAAGTTGATGGAGGCCTGTCACTCGCTAGATGTGGCATTCGCGGCACGCGATATCAAGGTAGCTCGCAAGATCTTCAGCGATTCGTTGAAGCTATTGGGTCGGGCGGATGCGCAAGCCGCATATAAGCAATTGTACAAGTACCTAGAGAGCGGGGAAGGAACATGAAGGTTGCCATACTTGGTCCACGCGGCACATACGCGGAGATCGCTGCCCGCTTGAGGTTTGGTAGCAGCGCCGAAATCGCGCCGTATTCGATGATTACAGATGTGGCTGAGGCAGTGGCGCGCGGTGAGGTCGACGCCGGCATCATACCAGTCGAAAGCCTACGCGAGGGCTCGGTGGGCGAGGCACTGGATGCGCTCGCTTGGACGGATATAAAGGTTCAGGCGGAGATTGTGGTGCCGATATCTCATTGCCTGATCGGCGTGCCGGGTGCAAAACTCGAAAATATCACGCAGGTGCTCTCCCACCCCCAGGCACTGGCGCAGTGTCGGGATTTCCTGCGCAAAAATCTACCAAAGGCTGAGCTGATCGAAATGACGAGCACGGCGAGGGCCGCTGAACAAGTGGGCAAACTTAAACAGCCATATATGGCGGCGATAGGACCTAGAGCGCTGGCGGACACCTACGGGCTGGAGGTGTTGCGGGGAAACATACAAGCAAGCGAGATGAATATAACCCGGTTCCTGTGTCTGGCCAAAGAGGACAGCAGGCCAACTGGCCACGACAAGACATCGATAGTCTTTTACACCGCGGAGGATAGGCCGGGCATATTGTATGAAATTCTGCGGGAGTTCGCGGTGCGGAACATCAACCTGACGAAGATAGAGTCGCGCCCCTCCAAGAGGGTATTGGGCGATTATCTATTCTTCATAGATTTTGAGGGTCACCGTGAAGATGCTCGGGTGCGCGAGGCCCTAGAGGCCCTGCAGACCAAGGTAGCGATGCTCAAGGTCGTCGGATCGTATCCAAAACGCTTTTGAGCGGGTAGAATGGATGCTGCGGCAAGAATAAAACAGGCGTTGAAGATAAATCCTCCAGCTGTTAAGCGCAAGTTAACGACGTTTATCAAACAGAGGGTCGAGGAGGCGGGCGCTGAGGGCCTCGTATTGGGCCTGAGCGGTGGGATGGACTCCTCAACCATCGCATTCCTCTGTGTCGAAGCTCTAGATGCAGGTCGAGTGTTAGGGGTTTCGATGCCCGAGGCGGGGGTGACCGACCCGCGAGATGTGGCAGACGCTCGCGAGGTGGCCAACAAGCTCGGCATCCATTTTAGGGTCGTGGACATCACACCAGCCGTTGAGGGCGTGCGCAAAAATTTGACGGATTTTAAAATAGGTGCGTTTCTCCCGGCCGCCAACATAAAACCTAGGGTGAGGATGACGATCCTCTACTATTACGCGAACTTGCTCAACCGCCTAGTTGTTGGAAGCAGCAATCGGAGCGAGCTTCGGGCAGGTTACTTCACCAAATATGGCGACGGCGCAGCCGACATAGCGCCGCTCGGTTGCCTGTACAAAACACAGGTCAGGCAACTGGCAGAACACCTTGGAGTACCGGAACAGGTAATTCGGAAAGTGCCTTCGGCAGGCCTTTGGCGGGGTCAAACCGATGAAGCGGAGCTAGGCCTGCCGTATGAGAAGCTCGATATGGTTTACGTCGGCTTGGATCTGGGGCTCGAGCCAAACGTCATAGCTGAAGCCGCCAGTGTAAGGAGGGAGGACGTAAGCCGATTTACGGAGCGCGAGCGAAGGTCGGCCCATAAGCTTAGGGCTCCGGAGATTCCAGCTTTGTGACTATTTTGCCGGCACCAAATCGATGCACATGCCAGCGGCCACGGTTTGTCCCCCGTGGCGCATCGCAAATCTGGCGAGCGATGGTATCTCACCAACACGTTCGATTACCATCGGCTTGCTTGGCACTATTCTGATGACCCCCGCTTCGCCCCTGCGCAGGGAATCGGGCCTTTCTTCCACCACAGCCCCGGTGCGCGGGTCGATCTTTTGCAGGATCTCCTCGATTCTACCGGGGATGTGTGCGGCATGACAGTGGAAAAGCGGTGCAAAACCAGGCGCAATGGCGGTAGGCACGGCGAGCGCGATGATCTTTGCCGTGAACTCCCGTGCAACAGTAGGCGGCGCTTCGGGGTGTCCAGCGACATCTCCCCGTTTCACGTCGCCCTTTGCGATGCCCCTGACGTTGAAGCCGATGTTATCACCTGGTTCGGCGCGCCAGAGGGGCTGGTGGTGCATCTCTATCGATCTAACCTCGCCCCTCACGCCGGATGGCTCAAAGACGACGACATCGCCGACCTTCAGCACGCCAGTTTCAACTCGACCGATCGGCACCGTACCCACGCCGGAAATGGAGAACACATCCTGCACGGGGATGCGCAGGGGCTTGTCGATCGGCTTTTCGGGCTCCTTTAAGACATCAAGCGCCTGTATGATTGTCGGCCCATCATACCATGGCATCCTCGAACTCGGCTTAGTGATGTTTTCGCCGTGAAATGCAGCAATTGGCAGGTAGAGGAAACCGCCCGCATCCCTGTAGCCGATGCCGCTGAGCAATGCAACGAGATCCTGCTTAATTTTTTCATAGGCGGCGCGCTCAAAATTCACCAAGTCCATCTTGTTGATCGCGATGATGAGCTGGTCGACGCCGAGCGTGAAGGCAAGCGCGGCGTGCTCTCGGGTTTGGGGCATTATTCCGTCGTCCGCCGCAACGACGAGCACGGCGGCATCCGCCTGGCTGGCGCCCGTAATCATATTTTTGACGAAGTCCCTGTGGCCAGGAGCATCGATAATAGTTATCTCATTCTTCGAGGTTTCAAACTTTCCGTAGGAAAGATCTATTGTTAATCCGCGTTCCCGCTCCTCCCTAAGCCTGTCCATCACCCAGGCGAACTTAAACGATCCGGCTTCTTCACGCAACTCCTTTTCCGAGATCAAGCCAGTCTCGAATAATAGCCTGCCTATCAGTGTGGACTTGCCATGGTCGACATGGCCTATGAAAACTAGGTTAATGTGTGGTTTTGCCATCCTGCCACCGAGCGTCAGGAACCAGCCTGCGGCGCTGCAGCGCCCCTCGTGTAGTTACCCAAGTTGGTCGCCACTAGCCTAAGGTCACGAGATAGTTTTTCTGCGGCCCTGCGCAGGGGCTCGGTATACGCTCGCACGATTTCCGGTTTTTCTCGCTGAAAGTCGTAAAGTTTATTGGCGATCCGATCAGCTTGAGCTGCACACCCCTCAAGCCCCTCCAGCACCCGCTGTATACCTTCGCCAGACCAGTTCTCGCGCAACCCAAGCTTCTTGACCATGGCGCGAAGGTCGGCCGCGAGATTGTATGCATGCCTATGCGATTTCTCCCTCGTCAGCTCGTCAAAGCCATGCTTGCCGACGAGCACGGATAAACGCTCGCTTAGCAACTCAGCGTTTGAAGCGAGCGAGCCCATATCCGCGCTGGCTATCTGGATAGCTGAATCTATCTCTTGTGGACCAAGGCGTCGTAGCTCAGCGGCTGGTTCTCCGACATCCATCCACAAACTGAAGTCCTCGATGGGCATGCGTGCAACATCAGCTGAAGGTTTCGTATATTGAAAGAGTGTGGCGATGGCGACCAAAGCCGCTGCCGCCGCGAGCATGATCATAAAGGGCAATATCTCCTCTTCGGCACCGATGGCGACAATCAACGCGACAAAAGCTAGGACAAGTGCTACGATGGCTATGGGGGATATGCGCATGTTCATCGTTTTTCAGGTAGTTTTGTTGTTCAAAAAGCTTTCCGTAGTTAAGGTTTAATTCCTGTTGGTCAAAAACAATTGGTATCCCCTTAGGTGGTAAATTGAGCGACATTTTGCCGACCCACCCCAGAGCTGAGTCGTTGCGCATCCGAGAACGCCTCGCGGATGGTTTTAGGGCAGGTCTGGTGGCCCCGGAGGGGCTGGCTGCGCACGGGCGAGGCGAGGCGTTCGATTACATCTTAGGTGAGCAAACCACGGTTCAAGCCCGCCGAGCGGTGGAGGCGGCGGTTGCGATGTTGTTATCCGCTAGGCGGCCGGTAATTTCCGTGAACGGCAACGTCGCAGCGCTCGTGCCTTCAGAGGTGGTCAGGCTAGCTAGAGCTGTCGATGCGGCCCTCGAGGTTAACCTTTTTCACAGCTCTGCTGAGAGGGAGGAGGCGATAGCTGGACACCTGCGCGAGCACGGTGCCGAAAGGGTACTTGGCGTAGAGCCAAAATTCTCGATCCAAATATCCGAGGTGCATAGCAATAGGCGCAAGGTCGACAGGAGGGGCATCGCGGCGGCCGATGTCGTGCTCGTCCCGCTTGAGGACGGGGACCGCACGGAGGCCCTTAAAAAGCTAGGTAAGGGGCTCATAGCGATCGACTTAAATCCGATGTCGAGGACCGCTCAAGCGGCGGACATCACCATCGTGGACAATATCGTCAGGGCTCTCCCACTCATGGTTAAAACCGCCGAGCGCCTGTCGCGAAAATCGCGCGTCGAGCTTAGAAAAATCCTTAAAAGTTTCGACAATTCCGCCAACCTAAGGGCGACGCTTGGATTTATGTTTGAGAGGCTGGAAAGGTTATCTCGTGGGTGATGGCTTGAAGCCGGTTGTCCAAGTTGCACTCGATGTGGTCGAGCTCAAACAGGCGATTGAAATAGGTAAGCAAGCCGTGAGCGGAGGGGTCGAGTGGGTGGAGGCAGGGACACCGCTGATAAAGTCGGCTGGGCTTGAGGCGATTAAACAGCTCAGGCGTGCATTTCCAGCCAAAACAATAGTTGCGGATATGAAGACGATGGATGCGGGTGCGCTTGAGGTTGGGCTCGCCGCAAAGGCCGGCGCCGATGTGGTTTGCGTGTTAGGAGTGGCGGCCGACCCCACGATATCCGAGGCTGTCAGGGCCGCGGGGGAGCACGGGGTTAAGGTGCTCGTTGACCTACTTGCAACAGCCGATCCCCGTACGAGGGCAAAACAAGTCGAGCAACTGGGCGCCAGCTACGTCGGCGTGCATGTTGGCATAGATCAACAAAAGTTGGGCATCAGCCCACTTGAACAATTGCGCGCAGTCGTGCGGGCAGTTAAGATACCGGTGGCGGTTGCGGGCGGCATAACGGCCGAGACCGCACCTGAGCTGGTTAGGTGCGGCGCATCGATCATCGTGGTCGGAGGCGCGATCACCAAGGCGAAGGATGTGATGCGCGCGGCTAGCGATGTCGTGGATGCGGTCAAAGCAGTTAAACGATGTTAAATAATCCGCGCGAAAAACTGTATCACGTTTGTGGGGAACGCATATGGAGAGGAAAAAGGTCACGACCACCGTGCTAAAAGAGATGAAGGGTAAGAAGGAGAAAATAACCATGCTTGCCGCCTACGATTACCCGACGGCGAGGATGATAGATGAGGCGGCAATTGAGGCAATATTAGTAGGCGATTCCCTAGGCAATGTCGTTCTGGGCCATCGGGACACCCTGTCGGTGACCATGGACGAAATGATTCACCATACTAAGGCAGTTGCGAGGGGGACGAAATATGCCCTATTGGTCGGCGATATGCCATTCCTCTCGTATCAAGCCAGCATTGAGGACGCGATCAGAAACGCTGGTCGCCTCGTTAAGGAGGGACAGGCAGAAGCGGTGAAAGTGGAGGGGGGCCGCAATGTGGTCGACAAGGTGGAGGCGATCATACGGGCGGGGATTCCCGTCATGGGCCATCTGGGCCTGACCCCCCAGTGGGTCCATCAATTCGGCGGTTTTAAGGTTCGGGGAAAGACCGAGACGACCGCTCGTTCGATAATCGAGGATGCCAAGGTGCTTGAGGAAGCTGGCGTTTTTAGCATTGTTTTGGAGTGCGTGCCATGGCAGTTGGCCAAGATGATTACCGAAAGCGTTAGCGTTCCGACAATAGGTATCGGGGCTGGCCCCTATTGCGATGGACAAGTGTTGGTCCTGCACGACCTGCTTGGGCTCTCGGGGCAGCATATCCCAAAGTTCGTCAAGCGCTACACTGATATGGAGGGCATCGTAGCGAAAGCGTTGGCCAATTTCAGGGAAGAAGTAAAATCATGTAAATTCCCATCCATCGAACACAGCTACGCGATGGAGGACGAAGAGCTGAAGAAGTTATTAAGGCATCCCTTCAGAGCCAGAAAATCTGCATGAATTTTTGCTCACAAATCTGCAGCACGGGTGGCATGAATGAGGCGAAAGGTCGTCCTCGAGCTTATCGATAGGTTGGGACAGCCCTATCACCGAGCCCTGGGCATCGACCTGAGTAAACGCGATGGCGGCGAGATGTTCAAATGGTTTATCGCATCGGTGCTCTTTGGCGCGCGGATATCCGAACGCATCGCGATGAACACCTACGAGCAATTTGAGCGCGATGGTCTGCTCACCCCTCACCGGATGATTGCGCGTGGTTGGTCCCGCCTCGTGGAGAGTTTGGACCGCGGAGGGTATGTCCGTTATGACTTCAGCACCGCGGATGAGCTTCTGGCACTCGCTGACTCCCTCTTGCGCAGTTATGGCGGCGACCTCAACCGCCTGCACGACAGCGCTAGGGATGCGGCTGACCTCGAGGCTCGCCTAAAAGAATTCAAGGGCGTAGGTGATGTTACAGTAAACATATTTCTCCGCGAACTCCGCGAAATTTGGCCCAAAGCCAAGCCATTGCCACAGGAACATGTTTTTGTCGCCGCGCGAAACCTCGGCCTAATTAAGTTGGGAGGGGGGGCTCCGGAGTTCGATGAACTCCAGCGGGTTTGGCGAGCAAACGCTCCGCCACATAGAAGCTTTGTGGAATTTGAAGTTGCCCTTTCTCGCTTGGGGAGGCTTTACTGCAGGAAGTCAAATTGTCGAGCTTGCCCGGTCAGCAAGTGGTGCAAACGCTGAGCTTTTAAGGCGGGCGGAATCCTTTTATTTGTCATCTAACCGCTAAAATCTGGGAGGTGAGGGAATGGTAACCGAACTACCGAAGGCGACCGTCCTCAGGATATTCAAAGAAGCTGGCGCTGTACGCGTCTCCGGCGATGTCGCCGATGCGGTTAATAAGGTTGTGGTCGCGCTAGCGAAGGAGGCAGTTAGATCCTGTAAGGCTGCCGGCCGAAAGACGGTAACTGCGGATGATGTCAGGTGCGTGGCGGTTAAGTAAACCGCCCGCCCTTTCCGCTTTTTTCTACAAACAAAGTGTGCCACTAAATAGCGTGGTAAGTCCACTTTTCCGGAATTGACCAGTTAGCTGGCCCGTTTGGTTCGGACCGCTGAGAGGAGAGGGGGCAGCAAAAGCTGAGGTCTTGATCGCTGATGGGCCCGTGAACGGATCCTTGGTGCCTTCAAAAGGGAACACATGGCCTGCATGCAGCTTATTTAAGTCATTTCCCACAAGTCACGCCGTAGTTTAAAAACATCGGAGTCCCAGA
>JASEGJ010000016.1 GCA_030018135.1 Candidatus Hodarchaeaceae archaeon
CAAGCGAGGCGACCGCAGCGATCACGGTCACGACATGCCCATACTCTTGCACTAGAATCATTGTCGTGACGATGGCTCCCGGCCCTGTGAGCAAGGGCGTACCGATGAGCGCGATCGCTGGCGAGTACCTGAATCTGCCGCGAGCTGGCGAGAAGCCGAGCACGAGCTCAATTCCTAGAATGGTCAGGACTATCCCTCCCGCGATCTTCAGCGAGGGGAAGTCGATCCCGAAAACGGAGAGGATGCCCCTGCCGAAGAACAGGAATACGAATAGCACGATGGCCGCGGTCCCCACGGCATGGATGGCGGCGAGCCCCTTTTCCCTGCCGCCCATATTTTTGGTCAGGGAGATGAAAATGGGCATGCTCGCAAATGGGCCCATTATCACAAACAGCGAGAGGGATGACTTTAGGATCTCTTCCAACATGGGATCATGGTAGACTTGATGGAGCTGTCTTAAAAGCAGATAGGGGTCCACAAAAACTAGCTCATAAAATCGTGGCGCCGGGGGTGGGATTTGAACCCACGCTGCGCGTGAGCGCAAACAGGTTAGCAACCTTTGGCGGGCCCAAGTTAGGCCTGTCGCCTTACCTGGCTGGGCCACCCCGGCGCATTTAAACTTTTGCTTCGCAGTTATTTAACTCAACCGCCTCTTTGACCGGTGGTAGGTGGCAAATTCCATGCCTTTTAAGTTACTTTCGGTGACCTCTTCCCCAATAGGCACTTATGTACCATCATTTGCCTTTCATTTGAATCCATAAAACTGGGTGGTCGAATGGAGGTTACACCAGAACTTGCCGAACTCTTTGGGGCTTACGTGGGGGACGGAACAATGAGTGCTACCAAGAGTGGAAAACTAAAACTGTCGATAGCGGCTAGCAAAGATGAAAAAGGATGGCTGGACTATCTGGCATCTCTTTTTGAGCAGGCATTTTGCCATCACCCAAAAGTTCTGTGGAATTCAAATGTGTGGTAATGGACGCTAGTGTGGGTGCCATTCAAAAAGCGTTTTTAAGGGGGTACTTTGATGCTGATGGTTATCTGTCTTTTAAAAAAGGAAGGCAAGACAGAAGCGCGGAATTCAAGAAGATCCATCATTATTACCCCCAAATCTCCCTCTGCTCAATTTCTAAAGAGTTGATTATTACAGATATCGAGCACATGCTGGAATCTATGGGCTTCTGCTACAACATTTATGAGGTGGCACCGAATGGGAGAGGGAAAAACAAAAAATATCTTGCCACGATAAACGGTGCTACCCAACTCAAGTTGTGGATGAAAGAGATAGTGTCTTCGAACCCTGTGCACTCCAGCAAATATGAAGTCTGGAAAAGATTCGGATTTTGCCCGCCCAGAACTACACTTGAACAAAGAATAACGATTCTCTCCGGGCGACTTGATCCAGAAATTTTCTACTGAGAAGGGGCGGCGAGCACGCACGAAGTGGACGCCTTCCCCGCGCGTCGATTGCTGACCCCGATCTCCATCCCGTGATCCGCAAGCGCCGCACGTCCTGCCTACCCTCGCTGACTTCCGCCCCTAGGGGATTCGACAGGTGAAGGTGGTTCACCCCAGCCCTACGACCGAGGCCCCACCACCGCCGACCCTGCGGGACAGGACTTCTTCGTCGGAAGCCAGGTCGGCGCGCAGTTCCGAACGCCGCCCTCGAGCTTCGGCCCACCGTAAACCCCATTTGTGGTACAGAGGAGGGGTATCCCTCCACCTAGCTCGCCGCCAACTAAAACTTGGTGTCAGTAAATAAGCGTTTTTCGCTGTTTTTCTAGTCCGAGTTTTTTCAGAAGCTCGCAGCTCTTGCAGACGTTCGTCGATGTCGGCTCGCCGCAGACCTCGCACCTCCTCATCTCGAACTCCGGCACGCCCCTGACGACTTGGGGCTTCAGGCGGTCGAACATCCGCAGGATCATGAATTTGGAGTTCGGATGATTTGCCTCGAGGTTGTTCAGAAAGTCCCGGATCTCGATGTGGATGCCGCCAGCGTAGGGGCAGACCGCGAGGTGCACCCTCAGCTCCCGAAGCAAGGCGTAGAGCGCGACCTCCTTCTCGGGTATCTCGCGGAGGGGTTTGATGCGCGGCACGAATCCCTCGCGCGGCGAGTAGATCGGGCCGAGGCGATGAAGTCTGGAGAGGTCCGCTCGGACATAGTTCAGCATTATCGCCTGTACTTCATCATCGAGGTTGTGCGCCGTCGCCAGCTTGTCGGCGCCCAGCTCACGTGCAGCTTGATTCAGCAGCGAGCGCCGCATCACCCCGCAGTAGGTGCATGGGTTCAAGCCAGTTTTGCGGCGCTTGGCGAGGCGAACCATCCGATCGAGCGTCGCGCCGAAGGCGTCCTCGAAGTTGACGACGAGGTGCCTAACGCCGAGTAACTCGGCATTTTCCTTCGCGATCGGCAGGCTGCGGTCTCGATACCCCTTTATCCCCTCGTCTATAGTTATCGCCGCAAGCTCGCAATTTCTCAGCCGGAGATGCTCGGCCAGCATGTGCAGGCAAACTACGCTATCCTTGCCCCCGGAAACCGCGACTGCTATTCGCTCGCTTGGCGCGATGAGCTTGTGTTCGGCGATCGCCCTGCGAAATCTCCTTTCCACGCTTTTAACCAAGCACCTATCGCAAAGCAGCACGCCCGCGTAGTGGCGATCGTAAACCGCCCTCCGCCCGCAGAGGCTGCACCTGAGCACTCAACCACCAGTGACTATGGGTATTATCTCCACGAGGTCGCCATTAGCAAGGCGCTCCCCCTCGGCCACTATCTTGCCGTCGCGCCTGGTCGCGACCACCTCCGGGTTATAACCGAGCGACCTCAGCAGGTCGGTGACCCTAGCTCGCGCCTGCAGCCTGAGCCTTCGCGTGCCCCTCTGGCCGAACACCCTAACGGTGACCGTGATGCGGGCCAACCTATCACCATAGCATGGGGGCGATGTTTATGATCAATATAGCCAGCACCAAAATCGATAGCGCGTAGCTCACGCGGCGGGCGGTTTTGGCAGAGCTTCGCCACTCCACCAGCCCGCTGATGAGGTAGCCGCCGTCGAGCGGCACCGCGGGCAAGAGGTTGAAAAGCCCTATGCCCATGTTGAGCACAAACATCCACTTGAAAAGATCGATGAATGACCAAGGCACCCGCGCATCGTACGTATACTTGTGAAACACCGGATAGCCGAGGAGCTCCTCGACCATGACCTGGGCCACGATCAATGGGTTCTTGAAGCTGGACGGAGGAATGGCTGAAATCGGGATTATCCCTATGTCCCCAAAGTTTTCCTTCCTGTGCTTGGTGGCCGTAATGAGAAAAGATCCTTGGTCCGTTAAAACGTTGAGATTATCGCCGGGCTCGACATCCTTCATTTTTTCATAAAAATTCTCATAGCTGTCGATCGCCACGTTGTCGATTTCAAGCAGGCGCATGCCCGGGCTCAAAACATCGTGGGAGGGGCCATTCTCCCTGACGCCCCAAACGTAAACCCCGGGCTTGGGGGCTACCGCGAGCAAGATGACGCCCAAACAAATTAACGAGAGGACGACATTCGCGAATGAGCCAGCACCGAAGACCCTCATGCGCTTTGGCACGGGGGAAGCCTTAAGTTGCTCCTCGTCCGGCTCGACGAAGGCACCAGGGATTAGCAGTAGCAATAGCGCCCCAACTGATTTCGTGCGGAGCCCCTGTGCTCGGATCACTATGCCATGGGCGAGTTCATGTACGATCAGCACGCTGAGTATCGCGATGACCCCGGCTGCGAGTGGAATGGTGATGCCCGGTATCACAAATCGCGCGCCCGGGATGGCATCTCCCGGTTGTTTGAGGATGAATGCCGCATTTAACGCGAAGTTAGCGAAGACAAATATCATGAAAGCTGTTCCGATTACAGCCGCGGCGGTTCCGAACGCAAGCCACCCGCGCTTTGAGGCACCAGCAATGCGGTCGATCAGCCTCAGCCCGCGTTTCGTGCGCCACATCAGCATTCCGTACTCAATTGTTATGCCATGTTTCTTCAGATCGTGGGCGCGGTTGATGTGATAGAGGACGATCCACAGCGCCGCTACAAACAGCAATATCCACGTTAGCCAACTGAATTGTGCACCCATGCGCTTCCCGCAGTCTTAATAACGCATCACGACTTAAACCCCTGTGGGTAAGCATGTTTTACGCCGTGCTCGTGGCAGCAAGGGACCAAGACGAGGCCCAACGAATCGCCGAGCAAGTTGTAAACGAGCGACTTGCGGCTTGTGTAAACGTCGTGTCCGGCGTGAGCTCGACATACGTATGGCGGGGCGAGGTCGAACGTGCTAGCGAGGCCCTGTTGCTGATGAAGACCTCCCGGGAGAAGCTAGATTATTTATTTAAACGAGTTAAGGAGCTCCATAGCTATGAGGTGCCGGAGATTCTGGCACTGCCAATCGAGCGGGGCTCGCCCGAGTACTTAAAATGGTTGGAGGAAAGCCTGAGGTGATCGCACGAGCATAGCCCTAGAGGACTTCTATAAGCTGGTCGCGCCGAGGCCAATTGTGCTCGTCACGACCGTCGATAAAAATGGCAGGATCAATGCTGCGCCAATGTCCTTCGTCATGCCGGTTGAGATGGATCCACCCATTTTGGCCTTCTCGACTAGCTACGAGAGCGACACTTACCGCAACATAAGTGAGACGGGTGAGTTCGTCGCGAACCTCGTGACGGCGGAGGTCAAAAAGCAAATGTATATATGTGGAAGGAGCTTCCCGCGCGGCGTAAATGAGCTGGAGAAGGCTGGCCTGCACTGGGAGCCGTCAAAGAAGGTAAAGCCGCCCGGGGTGGTCGAGTGCCCGGCGAACCTTGAGTGCAAGCTCGAGTGGACCCATGAGGGCCCCGAATATATCGTCGTCGCTGGCAGGGTCGTGGCGATGAACGTCAGAAAGGGGACGCTGAGGGCTGGCAAGCTAAATGTGGAGCAGGTCAAACCGCTTTTGCACCTTTCCGGAAAGTCCTTCATCATCGGGGACCACACGACAGAGCTCTGATATCATGGTCAGGCCAGTTCGAGTTACGGATGCAATTAAGGTCGTATACGAAGAAGGCAGATGGCAGCTGTTGAAGCGTCTGCGCCGGCAAGCGCAGGAATTGATGACCACATTGGCCAAACAGGGCATTGAGTCCGCGGTTCACGGCAGCGTCGCGCGGGGGGATGTAGTGGTGGGCAGCGATGTCGATGTTTTCGTGCCAGATTTGACGCCCTCCTACGCGATTGAACTCGCCCTGCGCAACGCCGATTTTCACCCGATAAAGCGCGAGATAGTGATGGCCACACCCTGGCATTTGCCCAAGGCGCACATCTACATCGAGGAAGATTACTTGGTTACCTTCCCGCTCATGAGGCCGAAGCATTTGGAACTCGAGTTCTATTACTTCGGGGGTGCGGCCGATTTAAAGCAGGTTCAACACGAGATTCGCGTGCCCGGCGTGGATAAGCGTTTGATGCTGATCGAGCCAACGCAGGATGGGCACATCGAGAGCCAGGTTGTGGGCCGGGAGGCGGAGGTCGCTAAGAGGGTCGGCGTCAGCTTGGACATCGTCCGCGAGCGGGTGCGGATTTTGAGGCGCCGCGCCAACATAGGACACACTGGCATATTTTTGCAGAGGGAGCTCGCGCCGGATGAGAATTTTGAAGCTGTTTTCAAGCAACTCATCGAGGGCAATCCTGCGATGAAGCTTCGCTTCAAGGAAAAATAGCGCTCTACATCGAGGCTTCCTTGAAGCGCTCAATCACGAACTTCTTGTCTAGGGCGGAGATGAAGCCGCCCACGCGGGGGCCTGAAGCAAGCCCGATGAGCACCAAGTATATCGCCTCGAAAAGCTCGGGCGGTTTTAGCCCGACCCCTTGTGCAACTTCATAAACGCGGTTGTGGAGTTCAACCGGCCCATATTCGCGCGCAGCTAGGTCCGACGCAAGCTGCCTTAGTCCGGCTTTTTGTCCCTCCGTCAACGCTTGCCTCGTCTCGTCCGGCAACACCCTCAATAGCTCGAAGCGGAGATGCTGCGGGGCATATTTGGTCACCCAGTTGCGCGCGCGGTTCAAGCGGCTTAGGGCCAATTTTACGTCAGACTCGCTTTGATCGACGAACATGCCCCTAGCGGTCAAGATGTCAATTGCATGTTGCGGGTCGCGCATCACCTGACCCAGCACCGCCGCAAACCTAAATGGCACCCTCTGTGGCTGCGACCTCGGGGGCCCAAGGATCTGGGATAGCTCATATATCCGCCTAAACTGCGCCCTGCGCCTCTCGCCAACGCTGACCTTGCCAAAGTACACCCCCTCGACCAAATCGTACTCGTCGTAGAAGTCCAGCAGAGGCAGGCCTTGGTCGAACTCCTTTGCCTTCATGGGCTTGCTCCTGAAGATGAAGTAGCGCAATAGCTCAGGTTCTGCTATCTCGAGCCATTGGGGTAAAGTAAAGACCACGCCCTTCGATGACGACATCCGCCTGCCCTTGAGGCTGACCCATTCGTACGGCACGGGATAGGGCGCCTCGCAATCGAACACTCGCTTTGCGATGAGCTTGCCGGTGTCGTAGCTCCCGCCGACCACCGCGTGATCCTTGCCGAATGGCTCGCAGGTGACGCCGAGCAACTTCCAGCGCGCTGGCCACTCCACCCTCCAAGTCAGCTTCCCCTCCCCCTTGGTGTAGTCGGCCTCGCCCTCGTGGCCACAGCCCGCCGAGTAGTCGCAGCCCTCGCACTTGTAGCTGACGTAGTTGTCGTGCCAGCTGTAGGCTCGAGTGGTGGCGAGCTTGCCGCAGTTCTCGCACACCGCATCGTACGGCAGCCAGTCCTCGGGCAATCGCTTCGAGCGGTACTTATTGAGAATCGCTCGAATTTCGTCTACCTTCTCGAGTGCGGTTCTTATCAGTACCGCCATTTTGCCGCTTTGGTACACTTCGGCACCCGAATAAATCTTGACGCGGATGCCGAAGTCCTCGAGCGACTCGATGAACGGGCGGGCGAAGAAATCGACGAAGTTTCTGTAATTTGGATCTGGTGAGGGTATATTGAGGTAGGGCATGCCCAGGTATTGCTTGTAGTCCTCGGACAACGGCCAAGGGATGCGGCGCATGGGGTCGAAGTCGTCGGCGTACCATATAGCCTCCGCCTTACCGCCGAACTCCTCAATGGCCCGCCGGATACCGTCTGCTATAAATATGTCATTACAGTGACCGATATGGATGTGGCCCGAAATTGAGATCCCGCTAGCAATGACATTCTTTCTACTCCGGCGAAGCAAGGTTTTTGCAACACGGTCGATCCAATGCATACAATAAAATCTGTGGTTCTACTTATTAGCATCTTCTTTTTAATGCATGGTTTTGTTATACGTAGAAATTTTTTAAAACTTGTAGGTCCAGATTTCCACTTGTCTTTATAGCGTTGAGCAACTAATCGAATTTGCTCAAGAGGTGATGAATTGAGGCCAGCGAGGCGGATGGCGACGATGCCGCAATCTGGCACGCTGAGGATGCTCGACGTAGCCAAGCGGCTGGAGCGAGAGGGGCGCGATATCATCCACATGGAGGTTGGCGAGCCCGATTTCGACACACCCGAGCACATCAAGCGGGCCGCGGAGGAGGCTCTTGCGCGGGGGGTGACGAAGTACACCCCGAGCGCAGGCACACCTGAGTTGCGCGAGGCCATCGCGGAGCATTTGACGACGAAGGGAATTCCCGCAGCACCGAAGGAGGTCCTAGTGACGCCCGGCGCCAAGCACGCGATATTCTGCGCCATGGCGGCGGCTCTCGACCCAAGCGACGAGGTGCTCATCCCGAGCCCATGCTGGACCTACGAGGGGATCGCGCTCACAGCCGGGGCGAAACCCACATACATCGAGATGACCCAGGCAGATGAATTCAGGTTAAAGGTCGGAGACGTACAGGAAAAACTCACCCAGAGGACCCGAATGCTCGTACTCAATTACCCCAACAACCCGACTGGTGCAACTATGACTAAGGACGACCTAAGTGCATTGGCCGATCTCGCGGCCGACCACGAGCTCTGGGTGCTGTCCGACGAGATATACGATTGTTTGGTGTACGATGGCAAGCATGCCAGCATCGCCTCTCTACCCGGGATGCACGAGCGCACCATCTATATCAACGGCTTCTCCAAGGCTTATGCCATGACCGGTTGGAGGCTCGGCTACGCCGCCGCGCCAGCCGAGCTAACTGCCGAGATGGTAAAAATTCAACAGGCTTCCACATCTTGTCCAACCTCCTTCGTCCAAGCCGCTGGCGTCGCTGCCCTGCGCGGCCCACAGGATTGCGTCGAGCGGATGCGCGAGGAGTACCACAGGCGGCGCGATGTGATCGTCGAGGGACTTAACTCCATTGATGGCTTCGAGTGCGTTAAGCCGAAGGGTGCCTTCTACGCCTTTCCGAGCATCGGGGGGCTCGAGATAAAGTCGCTCGAGCTTTGCGAGTACCTCCTGCGCGAGGCGGGCGTCGCGGCTGTGCCTGGGAGCGAGTTCGGTCCGTACGGTGAGGGGCACGTGCGCTTCAGCTATGCCACATCCATGGAAAAAATCGAGAGGGCGCTCGAAAGGATCGAAACGGCCGTCGCGCGACTTTAGCCAAAATTTGACATCAGAATTTTTAACCAGAATTCACTAAAACAATGAAGTTGCCTTAAATTTGAACCCACCTTCGATTGACCAGATCCCAAATCCCCTGCCCGTGGAAATCACCGCGGACGCAAAATGCGGACACGACTTTTCGGCCTGCGTCCAATGTGATTATTGCAGTGTGGCCCTCGAGCGCTTCGAGCATAAAGTGCGGATGTCCTCCACTCCACGTGGTATAGTCCACGACCAGAACCTTACCACCCGGCTGATGATTATAGGCTTCCTTGATCTCGACCGAGTTTTCGTCGAGGTGGTCGGATACGTCGGTATTCTTCAGAAACTTTATCACGATGCTCTTCATCTCCGCTTCGCTTAATTCCCCCCGCGCGACATAGAGCACAGCAACACCGAGACAAGTACCGACTAAAACCGCGACGATGATTATTTTTTTCAGCATTTGCTATCCTCACCCACTTTTCGGCTCTTCCCCAGAGGACTGACCTTTATCACCATCAGCTCATGGCAGGTCAGCTACCCAAAAACTCAATTTGGTTTATTTCGCTTAAATCATCTAGTCGGTTCATTTTTACCATGCGTTCCGAAAATGTGTAAAGCACATCCTCGATGTAAAGGGACCTTTGTACCGAATAGGGGGGAAGAGAAATAGAAACCGCTTTTTGCGAGTTCCTCACCCCGTAAGTGGGTAACCCTACCCCTGAACTCAAATCCCCCATCCAAGGAAACATCGAACACATAGGCCCCTTGGAAAACGTAATCCCCGATGGTGAATGGGGGCACCCCTCCTGGATATTTTTCTTCATTTATTTCAGCGAGCAAGATGGGTATGATCAAAAGACCCCTTTCCCTGCTGAACAGGAATGCCTTGTGATCTCTTAAGGCATAGGAGTCGGTACCGCGATCGCCGATGGTGTACCTCGCCCTCTCCTTGGGATTTTCCACATCGCTGACATCGAAGTCTCCTGCCTTTCTTTCAAAAAATCCTTCAACTCCTGATAAGAGAAAAATCTCCTCACCTGCGGCTCAACTTCGGCCCCCAATTTAAAAGAAAGAATGGATACAGTGCTCGCCAACAGCGCCGCGACCAAGAGCAAGGGGATGAGGGCCCTCATGTTCTGCACTCCAATTTTTTCGTGCATGTTACTTTGTTATAAATTAAGTTTCGAATGTGAAATCCAGAATTTACGTCGCGGAAAAATCCTCAGGGCACGTACGAGCTGCTCAGCACCCGCCTGATCTCCCTCGCCTTCTCGGGCCCTATACCTCGCACCTGCTGAAGCTCCTCCTCCGACGCCGCCATGACCCGCTCCACCGTGCCGAAGTGCTCGAGCAACCGCTCGGCCAGCACCGCCGAGACGCCCGGCAGCCCCTCGACGATGAACCTCTGTTGCTCCTGCAAGGTCAAGCCCTTGGCCTCGCCGCGTACCGCCACCTCTCGATCTCTCTCCGCCTGCTCCCGCTTGGCAATCATGGCAAGCACGGCCGCCGTTTCCCTCTCGTTCCGGGTGGGCAGGACCGAGACGCCGAAGTCGACCGCCACAGCAGCCAGTGCCCCCCTTATCGCATTCGGATGAATGGCTCGGATCATGTAGAGCTCGTTGCTCTCGCCCTCCAAGATAAGAATTGGGCGCTCGAAGGTCTCCGCCAGCAACTTCGCTTGGCCCAGCAATCGCTTGTCTACCATCGACTGCAGAAAATCCTGCACGGACTTGCGTTCCACGCCCACGCGGTCGCTGAGGATGTAATCGCCGACTTCGAGTTGCTTGGCCTCGATTACGACGCCCAGCTGCGCCAGCTCGCGAACCACGCCCGACGCCACCTCGCGGTGGTCTGCGATGACCCTCACCATTGCCGGCTTGGTGAACTCCTCCAACATCTTCTGACCCATTTGCGCTGGCGCCGCCCCTTGTCCGCATAGCGCCTCGCGCATCCGTTGCTCCTTACGGACGGCCGACCAGTAAAATGCTTCGTCCCGCGTCCCCTTGGCCAGTAACACGATGACCCGTCCCGGCCTAATGCGACCGGTCCGCCCGCGCCGCTGGATAAACCTGATCTCGCTTGGCACAGCCTCGTAGAAGAGCACAAGTTCGACGCTGGGGATGTCGAGGCCCTCCTCTCCGACCGCGGTGCTTATGAGCACGTTGTAATCTCCGGCCCTGAACTTCTCAAGAATCCGGGCCTGCTCCCTCTGACTCATCCCGGATTCGCTTTCCCGCGCCGCCTGCCCTATAAACTTTACCGGCCTCACGCCGCTCAACTTGCTCAGCACATCGACCAGCCTCTCGACGGAGTCCCGGTAGTGGGCGAAGATTATCACTCGCGAATTGGGCTTTCGCACGAACTGCCCGCGGACGACCTCGATTGCCTCGGCAATCTTGGGGTGCTCCATCTTTTCGCGTAGCCCTTGAGCGGTGCGAAAGGCCCGCCATGTCCTAGGATCGTTGGCTAAAATTTTCAATGCCCTGCCGGCGCCCGGCATGCGCGCCCTTCGCAACAATCGCGCCAGGTAGCGCTCGAGCGCTGCCAAGCCCTGGGTCTCGAGTAACTCGACCGCATGACACAGCCGCATGGCGGCGGCCTGCGCAATCAGTCCGACGTAAAGATTTTCCGGCGCGCTGGGCCCGAGTCCATGCACGACCTCGCGAATTTTACGTTGAACCTCGAGGAGGTCGCGTTTTCCGACCCCCTGTACGCTTGTTATGAACCCATATTTTTTTAGCACAGTCAGCTGTTCCCTCAGCTGCTCCTCCAACAGCTTTTTAACATCGATAAATGCCCGCGGAAGCTCCAGCCTGTGCCACTCTATTTCGGTGGGCTGAACATATGGATGAACGTCCGCGTCCCTCTCGGTCCTGATCTCGACCTGCCCGATAAAGAGGTTTCGCTTGACCTCCTCAATTCGGCCCGCCTCGGCGCCGGGCGAGGCCGTAAGCGCCAAGATCAGGGGGTTCTTCGCCGCGCGCATGTAACGCTCGGCTACGAAGCCATATGGGTAATCGCCGACGGCGCGGTGCGCCTCATCGAACACTAGCAGCGAAAAATCCCCGAGCGAGAGCCTGCCGGCGACTAAGTCGTACTCCACGACCTGCGGCGTCGCGAATATCAACCTCGCCCGCCGCCATGCCTCTTGTCTTCGAGCTGGCGATGTGTGACCTGTGAGCGCTCGAAGTTCCTCCCGCGGCAACCTCATCAAGCGCCCAAAGACTTGGCAGTGCTGCACCACGAGCGGTCGGGTAGGTGCCATCACCAGAACTTTGCTGTCCGGCAATCCAGCCAGACGATGGGCGGCCACCATTATCGCGATCTGCGTCTTCCCCATGCCAGTTGGGAGCACGACCAACGTGTTTCCTCGAACTGCGGAGCTGAAAATCACCTGCTGATATGCCCTGGCCTCCATCGAGTTCGGCTCTATCAACGGATGATCTACGTGCGACATCGACATCAAACTCGAAATATCATCGGGCTGAGATATAAGGCATCGAGGGGGCAAAACGTGGGAAAAATGGACGGCAAACTTAAACTCCCGAACTCGTTCAAAAAAGCTGAGCGATAAAAAATAAGATGCGTCAGCCTCCGAAGAATTCCCGCAAGCGCCTCGCGAGCGCCCCGTGCTCATCCTGCACGACCTCCAGCCGCTCGCGCAGCCAGCTCGGGATGCTGCGCTTGACGAAGGCCGTCGCGACCCGCCAATCCATGAATATGACGGCTGCCTTGTCGGTGAGCAGGCGATGCGCCCTGCCAGCTGCTTGGCTCATGCGCCTGTGGGCGGGCAGGTAGTAGCCGTAAAACTCCCCCTTGCCCGGGAACTGGGACTCGTAGTACTCGACCATCGCCTTGGTGCGCTTGGTCGGACGGGAGTACGGGATGCCGACCACAACGACGGCGTTCATCTCGTTGCCCGGGTAATCGCCTCCCTCCGCATTTCGGCCGCCCACGACGCCTAGGAGCACCGCCCCGCCCCTTTCGGCGTGCGACTTAAAGTCTCTGACCAAACGATCGTTTTTTAACGACGACATCTCCCGCTCCTCGACGAACAACGGCTTTTGGACCCTGTTAGCTATACCGGCGTCGAGCAGGCCCTCCAGGACCTCATAGCTTGCCGTGAAAACTCCCACGTTTGCCGGCACGGCATCCGTCACCTCGGCTACGCGGTCGACGAGCTTATCGTACATCTCTCGCGCGCGGTAGGTCTCCTTCGTCGTGACGCCTCGCACCACCAGCGCGAGCACGTTTTCGCTGGAGAACGGCGACGAAAATTGCGCCGTGATCGTGTCCTCGGGCAGGCCGATGACGTCTCGATATGCATCGAGCGGGACGAGCGTCCCAGACATGCTGACGACGGAATGCGCGCCATCTATGACGGGTGATGTTATGATCCTCGGGTCAAGCGCTTGGACCTCGAGCTTTACTGTGGGCTGCCCGTGCCTCCCGGTGCCCCTCGATATTATGTGCATGTACTGGGGGCTTTTGCTCGTCGCGTCCCACGCCTCTAAAAACGTCGCGAGCCTGCGTATGTAGGAGCGCGGCGCCCTGCCCCGCCTGAGGTCGTATAGCATGTGCTCCTCGCCAACTCTTTTGAGGAACTCAAAGATGTCAGCTGGTTCGATGTCCAACCCCGCTCGCTCGAGCATGTCGGCTATCGCGTCCAAGAACTCCCGGCCCCGAAGCAGCTCCTCGCCATCCCCGTCGCCTATGCGCTCCGTCGCCATCTCGTCGACGAGTTCGTGCAAGCCTTTTGCAACTTGATATGCCAGCTCGTCCCCGAACTCCTGGGCCTCCCGCGCGGCGGAGGCGATCGAGAAGGTGCTCAACACGCCGCTCGCGAGTTCGACCGCAACCTCAGGTAAATTGTGCGCCTCGTCGAGGACGACGATCAAATCTGAGGGATCCGCATGCATGTTGCGCAGGAAGAGCGGTCTTATCTCTGGATCCAGTAAATAGATGTAGCTGGCTGCTACCACCTTAACGTCCGCGAGAGCACTTTTGGCTAGCTCGTAGGGGCAAAAGTTTTCCTCCCTACAAATGTCGATGAGTCCGCCCGCGGTCGTCGGCTGAGCCAAAATAACGTCTTGAAGCTCTAAGACTCTTTCCTCCTGCTTGAGCATATTCTCGTAAAATTCGCACCTCTCGAGCTTGCGAAGCATACCGCAGGTATAAGCCGCGTCGGCCGCGCTCGCAGCGAACCGCCTCACGAGCGGGTTGATGCACATTTCCCTGCGCCCGCGCATGGATATACCGGAGATGTGGAACCTCGAGCGGAGTGCACGGAGCTCCTCGATCACCCGGTCCATTTGCTTGTGCGTGCGGCAGCAGTAGATTATTCGGCGGTCGGCCGCCTCCGGGGAGACCAGAATGCCGCAGAGCACGGCGATCGTCTTTCCCATGCCAGTCGAGCCCTCAAGCGCCGCATGCCTGCCGGCACTGACGGCACCTCGAATGACATTGATCATCTCCGCCTGAACTGGTCTAACCTCCGGGTAGGGAAAAATCTCGGCGAGGGAGATCGTCATCGAATAATCTAATCCTCACGCGGTCAATTTAATGGTGTATGTTATTATCCACAAAATTAGCCACATGATGAAAAATGGCAATGCGCCCGTGGTGGCGATTTTTCGCCTCTCAATTGGCTTTTGAACCTGAGTCGCGGTTGTGGTCGAGGCGGGGGGCGACGGCGCGGGTTTGACGACGCCGAACATGGAGCAGGCCAACCTGTACGAGCCGTAGAAAAAGACGATCGCGAGCAGCAATGCCGCACCCTCACTGGATAACACGCCGGAGATAAGTCCGACGAGGGCGCCGAATGCGGCGAACAGAATGGTAATTTTACCCACAGCGTCCATGTGTACACCAACTCGTCGCGAGGTTATCCACGTTTAGCTCGGAACTATGGTCTGCGCCCGCGAGCTTAAAAATGCTATCGGTGCCATTGGGGTCGTTTGGGTTGTGAGTTGGCCGTCGTCTCCACTACCCGGCTGCCCTTTGACCAAAAACTGGAAAACTTATCAGCATTTGGTTTAAGATGGGCGCCTTATCACCTCAGGCCCAGCCTCCTCTTCAACTTCTTGATAAATCCCCCTCCTCCCTAATTTGTAGGTAACGATAGACGGTTGAAACGCCTAACTTCGGCCTCTTGGCTATCTCCTTTGGCTCTATCCCCATTTCCTTGAGCCTCCTTATTTCTCCTATGGTTTCTGGCGCCAATCTTTTTCTCCCTCTCTTTGACATGATTCTCCACCTCAATAGAAATCTTGTGTATTGGTTAAAAAATAGCCCCCAATGATTTCCTCGGGAAAAGCATCGACGCTTTATTACCCGTAGCTCAGTAGTTTCAATGGGATCACATTGAAGATCGCCATGAGTAGCCTCGACATCGCGGCCTGCGTCGAGGAGCTGAAAATTGCCGTAGGTGCCCGCGTCGACAAAGTCTACGAGCTGGATGGCCTCTTCATCCTCCGGCTACGTTCACCCGGCAAGGGACGCTTAGACCTACTGATAGAGCCGGGAAGGCGGGTGCACCTGACGACTATGGAATACAAGTCCTCAAGGCAGCCCACCTCATACGCGATGTTTTTGCGGAAACATTTGACGAACGCGCGATTAGCCGACATCAACCAGCCAAAATTTGAGCGCATCCTGGAGTTCAGGTTTAAGGGCAGAGAGGAACGCGTGCTGATAACGGAGCTATTCGGCTCCGGAAACCTGATCTTATGCGATGGGGATTTGGTCATCATTCAGCCCTATCGCGTGGAGGTGTGGCGACACCGCGCTCTCAAGCCCGGCGAGAGGTACCTCCACCCCCCGATGGGCCTTGACATCCGCGAGTTCGACCAGGTAAAGCTGCGGGACGCGCTCGTTGAGGCCCCTGACATCGTGCGCGGCTTGGCGGTCAACTTAAATCTCGGTGGACCACTCGCCGAGGAGGTATGCGCTCGGGCGAGGGTCCAGAAGGGCAGGAAACCAGCCGAGCTGTCCGAGCCGGAGTTGCAGTCCCTGGTGGATGCCGTCGTCGCCCTGTTCGATCAAAAACTGGCGCCGCACATCGTCTACGACGACGGTTACCCGATCGATGTCCTCCCGTTCGATTTCGCTTCGCACTTTGGCAAGCGCGCGAGGCGATTCGGATCCTTCAATCAAGCCTTGGATGAATACTTCAGCACGCTGGCCGTTCAATCCACCGCCGCGAGGCAAAAGGACAGGCTTGAGCTGAAGGCGGGAAGGCTGCGCCGACGCTTGGCTGAACAAGAAGCACGCCTCGCTGAGCTTGAGGCCAAGGCCAGCGATGCAAAGGGGCAGGCCGACCTCATAGCAACCCACCATGTCCAAGTTGAAGAGGCCCTGCGCCGCCTCGCCGAACTCAGGCGCGCCGAAGGCTGGCAGGTCGCTATGAACGCGTTGCAAAGGGCTCGGGAATCCGGGGAAGCTTGGGCGAAGCTCGTAAAAGCCGTCGATGTTCGCGCGGGAGTGGTGGAGATGGAACTCGAGGGGAAAGCCGTGGACGTCGACTTGCGCCTCCCGGCGTTCGGAAACGCGTCGAAATTGTACGAGAGGTACAAGAAGCTGGCTGAAAAGGCAGAGGGTGCCAAGAAGGCGGTCGCGAAAACTGAACTCGAGCTGAGCGAGTTGCTCTCCGCGGGCATGGTGGAAGTCGCTGCACCGGCCCCTCGAAAACGTAGGAAACCGAGGTGGTTCGAGCGCTTCAGGTGGTTCATTTCGTCAGACGGCATCCTCGTCATAGGCGGACGCGATGTTGCGACAAATCGCGAGGTCGTGGAAAAACACATGCAGCCGGGCGATCGCTACCTGCACGCTGACATCGTCGGGGCACCACACGTAGTAGTCAAGGCGGACGGCAAGGAGGTGCCCGAGACCACGCTGAGGGAAGCTGCGGAACTTGCGGCGATGCACTCGCGCGCCTGGCGCGAGGGCCTAGGGGCGCTCGACGTTTATTGGGTGCTGCCGGAACAGGTTTCAAGACAGGCGCCCTCTGGGGAGTACCTGCCGCGGGGGAGCTACGCGGTCAGGGACAAGCGCAATTTTTTAAAGGTTCCAGTGAGGGCGGCGATCGGCGTCGTGGCCCTGGACGACGAACGGGTGATAATGTGCGGGCCGCCGAGCGCGGTGGAGCGCCGCTCAAAGGTCGTCATTCAAATCGTCCCCGGGCGACTCAAGAAGTCCGATCTGGCGAAAAAGGTGCAAGCACGCCTGCGCGTAAAAGGCGTGGACGTTTCGATCGATGAGTTGATGCGCGCGCTACCGCCCGGGAGGGGTGAAATCAAGGGGTGAGGCGGACCATGGACCAACGAACGCTGATGCTCGTAGCCCTTCTGGCAATTCTGGGCAGTTCCGTCCTAGCCAGCGCCGAACTCGAGCGGGGGGGCTTCGTCTATGCCATAGAGGTCAGGGGCACCATAGATGCTGGTGTCGCGAACTTCATGGAAAAATCCATCGCCAAGGCCGAGCGCGATGGCGTCGCGCTGATAATCAAGCTCAACACCCCGGGCGGCTTGGTCTCGGCCACGAAGGACATCGTGGACCGAATGCTAAACGCCAAAACAACGATCGTCGTCTGGGTCACGCCGGATGGAGCTTGGGCCTACTCCGCTGGCGCTTACATCGCCCTCGCATCGAATGTCGCCGCGATGGACAACGGCACGGTGATAGGGGCTGCGCAGCCTCAGCCGGCGGACAATAAGACCGTGGAGGCGATGGTCGGATGGATTAGGGAGATCGCGGAGCACCGCGGGCGCCCGCCTGAAGTTGCCGAGGATTTTGTGTTAAAGAATCGCACGATGGGACCCCTGGAAGCCTTGGACCACGGCATCATAAACTTGATCGCCAGTAGCGGTGGGGAGGTACTGAACTACCTCGGCTCACCTGGCGCTGAAATAAAAATGATTGAGATGGGACTATTCAGCAAGGCGCTTAGGATCTTGAGCGACCCTCAGGTGGTCCTCATCCTGTTCATCGCCGGGCTACTCGGGATAATCGTAGAGGTCACGACGCCGGGCGTCGGCGTCCCGGGCATCGCGGGCGTGATATGCATGTTGCTAGCCCTGTGGGGCCTCGGCATTTTGGAGGTGAACTACGCAGCGGTTGCCCTCATCGTCTTGGGTGCCGTGCTGCTTGCAGTTGAAATTTTTACGCCCGGCTTTGGGGCCTTCGGGGTCGGCGGGATAATCGCCCTGATCTTGGGCCTCGCCATGGTGGACAAGGAGCCTTGGGTGGAAATCGCGAGCGACATCGCGAAGGGCATGCTCCTTGGTCTAATTGCGATCTTCGCGGTCATCTTAGCGATCGTCAGGCGCTCCCTGAAAAAGCCGATCAGGGTCGGCAGGGAGGCGATGATAGGCGAGGTGGGGGTCGCGGAGACCGCGGTAGATCCGAAGGGATTGGTCAAGGTGAGGGGAGAGCTCTGGACCGCGACCTCGAAGGAACGCATCAGGAAAGGGGAGGAGGTCTTGGTCAAGGATGTGAAGGGTATAGAACTGGTCGTCGGGAGGCGCCCTAAAGCCTAGTTCACCCTTTTTCCTGCTTCCGAAGTGCCGTCGTCAGGCCCAAAACTTCTCCGAGGTGGGTCCCAAGTTGGGACGGGGTGACGACTATCAAGTTCTTTTCCCTGGCGATCTCCGTCAACGTCTGCAGCTCCCTCAGCCTGAGTGCCGCCGGGTTCTTCTGGTAGCGCTGCGCGGCCTCGGACATCTTGGTCGCCGCCTCGAGCTCGCCCGTCGCCATGATCACCCTCGACCTTCGCTCCCTTTCCGCCTCCGCCTGTTTGGCTATCGCGCGAAGCATGGTCTCCGGCAGGGAGATGTCCTTTATCGTGACCGCGCTCACCTTCACGCCCCACGGGTCAGTCGCTTCATCCAAGATCTTCTGAAGCCTCTTGTTGAGCTCCTCGCGCTTGGTCAACAGGTCATCCAGCTCGACCTGCCCCAGGACATCCCTGACCGTCGTCTGGGACAGCAAGCTCGTGGCGAGGATGTAATGCTCGACCTTCATGACCGCATCGCTGGGGTTGAAGACCCGCATGTAGACGACCGCATCGACATCGACGCTGACGTTGTCCTTTGTCACGACCCTCTGCTTCGGCACATCAAGTGTTATCGTCCGGAGGTCTATCTTCGACATCTTATCGAACCCTGGTATGATGAAGAAAATGCCCGGGCCCTTCACGCCGACGAACCTGCCGAGCCTGAAAAGCACGCCGCGCTCGTACTCGCGAAGTATCTTTATCGCGAACGGCAGCAGGGCCAGCACGACCAGGACAACAAGCACGATTAAACTGAGCAACCATTCCGGCATGGTCCAGCCCAGCGTTACTCTGTTCGATGGTACTTAAAGATGTCGGGGTTTAATTCGGCGGGGCGAGTGGGCGCGCCGCAGTTGCCGTCGCACGGACGGGACCCGGCATTTTAACCCCTTCGGATGGCGTGCGGAGGCTTTGAGGTTTACTTCCCCCACGAAGATGGACGGGATCGTGGCTAAGCTTGTAGCTACCCCGAGCTTTTCGAGGCCGTTCACTTAGGCGCCTTCAGAGGGTGCCCCTACTGCGCTCTATCGTTTCTGGAAAATCGAGGTGGACCAATTAAAGCTCCATCCCCTTCTCAATGATGATCTTCCCATCGGCCACCGAGACTTTCACGATCGTGCGGTCGCTCCAACCTAGCGCCTTGGCCTCTGGCGTCACAAAGACGACTAGGTTATCGTGCCAGCGGACGAGCTTTTTGGCGCGCTTGCTACGAATCCTCCGGCCGATTAAAATCCCAGAGCTAGCTTATGGCAACACGTTAAGAGAGTTAGACGTGCTAAACGTGTTATTTATATGGCCGAGGTGAATCCGCATATTGGTGATGGGTATGGACGAGGTGGCCCGGAAGTTCCGAAAGATTGAGGAGCTGCGTCGTCGAAGGCGGAGGGCGGCCCCGGGAGAGCGGGCCAGATGAAGGACGACCTCGCGGCCGTGAAGCGACAGATCGAGGCGCTGTCGGAGCACTTTGATAAAGCGTTCCACCTCGACCCGCCACGCTTGAGTTCTCAATCTTCGGAAAACCGTGAAAGGTATTGGTATAAAGCCCCGGGCGGGGATCGAACCCGCGACCTTCGCCTTACCAAGGCGACACTTTTGGTCCGCCCTGAGGGCGGTCTACCAGCTGAGCCACCGGGGCACATTTAAAAATCGCTCCCACGACCTAAAAGGTTTCCCGAGAATTCATTTTTTATTCTTCTCCGTTCGATATGAATCGGGGCCTAAGATGAAAATAGGCTTTATAGGGTGCGGAAACTTGGGGAGTTCCTTGATAAGGGGTCTCTTAGGGGCAAATTTGCTGAAAGGCAAAGAGATCGTCGCTAGCGACGCGGACGAAAACAGGCTAAAAGAACTGAGGGAACTCGGAGTAGAGGTCACAGGCGATAACAGAAAAGTGGCGAGGCTCTGCGACGTGATCTTCATAGCCGTAAAGCCCGATGTCGTCGGAGATGTCCTGGGTGAGATACGCGAATTTTCCGGCGGCAAGCTGCTGGTTTCGGTTGCGGCGGGGGTGTCGGCGAAATTCGTCGAGGGGAGGACCGATGCACGGGTGATAAGGGCCATGCCTAACATCTGCTGCCTGGTCGGCGAGATGGCCTCATGTTTTTCCCTAGGCACCAAGGCATCGAAAGAGGATAGGAAACTCATCGAAAAACTGCTGGGCGGCTTGGGCGAAACAATGGAAGTAAAGGAGGAGATGATGGACGCGATCACCGGACTAAGCGGCAGTGGCCCAGCCTACTTTTACCTCGTCATAAAAGCCCTGCAGGAAGCCGGCGTCGAGCTCGGCTTGCCCGAGGATGTCGCGCTGAGGCTCGCGGCCCAGACGGCGAAGGGCGCCGGGGAGATGGCACTGCGCTCGGGCAGGGGGCTCGATGAGCTGACGAGGATGGTCTGCTCCCCAAAGGGGACGACCGTGGAGGGGCTCAAGGTTCTGGAGGGGCGAAGGGCCTTCGAGGCATTTAAAGACGCCGTCAAGGCCGCCGCCAAAAGGTCAAAGGAGCTATCGAGGTGATCACTGCTCGACTTTGGCCTGCTCGGCCTTGGCCTCCTCAATCCGCTTCCTTATCTGAGGTGGTAGCTCCTTCGTCTTTTCGTACGCCGCCTTGAGCTCGGCGAGCGCTCTCTCCAGCACTGGCTGGGGGGGCGCGGCGATCTTATGGCGCCTAGTACGGTCCTTGTCGTAGACTGCCTCCTCGAACCTTAACGTGTGGATGTCCCAAAGGTAGTCGCCCAAGAAGACTATGACGATGTAGATCCTCTTCGTCTCGGGGTCCTCGAAGTGCTTCTCCGCGAGCAGCAAGGTGTAGGAGATGAACCAGTCGAACTCCTTCTCGAGCACCTCGAGGAACTTCGGCGCGTTCACGCTCTTGCCCAGCAGGTCGATCTCCATCGCAACCCCCCCCTGAATTTCGCCACGTCATCATTTAAGGATATGTGCGAATTTGATATAGAGGGCTAATGCGGGAATCGGGATGGCCAAAGAGCTCGAGCTGGGCGTCGAGGATGTGCTCAAAAAGCTGCTGGCGGGCGAACTCACCGTCGGGCAGGCCAAGCGTAAGCTGGCGGCGCTGAACATAAAGAGGATAGCCGACCTGGCGAGGCTCGACACGCGCCGAACTCACAGGGTAGGCATCCCCGAGGCCATCTTGGCGGAGGGCAAGAGCCCGAAAGCGTCGGCGGAGGCGGCGATCGCGATGGCGAGGGAGAGCGGCTACGCGCTGGTGACGCGAGTTAACGAAAAACACCTAAGGCCGCTCCGCGCCGCGCTGCCGAGGGGCTTCGAGATGGACCACAACAAGATGGCTAGGACGGTCGTGGTGAAGCGTAGGGGCCATGCCTTCCCAAAGGTCGGCCGGATAGGCGTGCTCGCGGCTGGCACGGCGGACATACCAGTCGCCGAGGAGGCCGCGGTCGCCGCAGGAGTTATGGGCTGCGAGGTGCTGAAGGCGTACGATGTGGGCATAGCCGGCATCCATCGCCTGTTCGAGCCGCTCAAGCGGATGACCGATGAAGGCGTCGCCGCCATCGTGGTTGTCGCGGGCATGGAGGGTGCCCTGCCCTCGGTGGTCTCGAGCCTCGTGGACGTGCCGGTGATAGGCGTGCCGACCTCGATAGGCTACGGCGTTGGCGCCGAGGGCATCGGGGCGCTCGTGACGATGCTCCAATCCTGCTCACCGAAGCTGGCGGTCGTCAACATCGACAATGGGTTCGGGGGAGGGATCTTCGCCGCCCTCGTGGCCAAGCGATCCGCTGGGCGAGACAAGTTAAGTGGTTGAAATGGAAACGCTCGCGTTGAAGGTCGACCCCAAGCGACCGGAGCTGGATAAGATCCGAATCGCGGCGGGGGTGCTGAGGAATGGCGGTCTGGTAGCGTTCCCCACCGAGACCGTCTATGGACTTGGGGCAAACGCGCTTGACGAGAAGGCCGTGCTGAGGATCTTCGAGGCGAAAAATCGGCCGGCGGACAACCCGATAATAGTGCACGTCGTGAACAGGGACGATGTCTACGTGCTGGCGGAGCACGTGCCCGAGGTAGCAGAAAGGTTGATCGATAAATTTTGGCCGGGCCCGCTGACGCTCCTCTTCCTCAAGTCCGAGGCGGTGCCGAACGCTGTCACGGCCGGCTTGGGCACGGTGGCGATTCGGATGCCTAGCCATGCCGTCGCGCGCGCCCTCATAGCCGAGGCGGGGGTGCCAGTGGCGGCGCCCAGCGCGAATCTCGCCGGCAGGCCCAGTCCGACCAGCGCGGAGCACGTGCTGGATGATCTCTCCGGCAGGATAGAGGTCCTGATCGACGGGGGGGAGATAGGCTACGGCGTGGAGTCGACCGTGCTCGACCTGACGACGGAGCCGCCGACGGTGCTGAGGCCGGGCCCGGTCACGATTGAGGAGCTGAAGGAGGTCATCGGCGGGGTGGAGGTCCATCCCGCCGCGAGGGCGGAGGTGCCCGTGGAGGTCGCCATCGCCCGCTCGCCCGGCATGAAGTATCGCCACTACGCCCCGGTCGCCGAGGTGGTCGTGGTCGAGGGGCCGCTGGAGGGTGTCATCGCGAAAATTCAGGAACTTGTGGACGCGCGTAGGGAGCGCGGCGAAAGGGTCGGCGTCATGGCCACCGAGGAAACCGCGCTGAGGTATCGTGCTGACATCGTGAAGGTCGTCGGGAGCCGTCGAGACCCCAGGACGGTCGCCAAAAACCTGTTCAGGGTCCTGCGAGAGTTCGACGCAGAAGGCGTCGACTTCGCCGCCGCCGAGGGGCTTGAGCCAGTCGGCATCGGGCTGGCGGTGATGAACAGGCTCAGAAAGGCAGCTGGGCACAACATAGTCCGAGTCGAACAAGCGAACTAAAAACTGGGTTGCTTACTTCTTAAGCTCAACTTTAGGGGCCTCTGGTTTTCGATACGCTTCCCTGACGATGCTCAAAATCTCATCCAAGTGATTCGTAACGGTCAGACAATCCCTTTTAGTCGGGAAATACCCGGAGGTGGGGAGCTTTCGCCTCTTCACAAAATTCATGTACTCGGTCAAGTACCTTTTGACATCCCTTGCTGGCGCGCCCTCCTTGGCTAGGGCGGCGCCGACCAGCAGGTGATAGGACTTCCTCGCCTCGTCAACTTTCCCCTTTTTCTCGCTGCCCTTCGCCTCCTTCAGTATCTCCCCCGGCGATTTTTTATCCTCTAGGGCGATCGGTGCCACGACGAACTTGGGCAGGGATTCGGCGTACGGCTTGCCCTTCAGCCTCGGCTCCAGCTTATCCATCAGCGTGCACAATGCGCACGTACAGGGTGCAGCCTTTGGTGCCTCCTTCTTTTTTCCCTTGAATGGCCACCTCATTTCATCGGAAGTAAACTATGAGCCCGACTTTAAATCCATTTCCCCTATATACTGAGGGGCCGCGATGGGAAAACCTTCAAAGATCTTGGGTCATCGACGAGCTAGGCGGGCCTCGATGAGTGACATTTTGAGCTCGCCAAGAGAAACGTGCTGAGTGGCATTAAGCAGGCGGTTTATGAGCGGATAAGGCTCAACACAGAAACGCAGCATAGGTTCACGCCCCACCGGGAGCTATTCTCGCCTAGATCCAAGGATGCCACGCTGATCATCAGGGAGCTTCAGAGCGTCTACCAAGATCTCGTCAAGGAGGAGATGATGATTGCCACATGGAAGGGCAAGGATGAAATTGAGGTGGCTGGCAAGATGGTGAACTTCGCACAGTATGTGCAGATGCAGGGCGGGATTGTTATCTACACAGGGGAGTTGGAGCGTTATTTGAAAGAAAAGCTGGGTGGGAGAGTAAGTTTTCAGAAGGTGTTTGGAGAGTGGTATTCGGACCCAGAGAGGCACGGGGAGTTTACAAATTATTTGGCTACCCTATTGGGTATTTTGCATAAACCTCAGAGATTAGAAAAGATAGAGGCATATCGTTAAACTCTCCTTTTATTCTCTCCATTATCTTCCCTACAAAAGAAAGTACTTGCAGTTCTTCGGGAGATGCATTCTTCAATGTTTCAG
>JASEGJ010000017.1 GCA_030018135.1 Candidatus Hodarchaeaceae archaeon
TTCTGGGACTCCGATGTTTTTAAACTACGGCGTGACTTGTGGGAAATGACTTAAAGTTTTTGCCGGAAAGGTTGAAGCGAATATAAGATGGCGCGGGATTAATAATCTAGGATGTAGTTCTAAATTGTTTCGGCATTGGGTTCTGCGCTGGTTTTAAGGCATAATATTACGTAGTTGTTATCGCTCTTGGAGGCTGACGGGGACGGGGGGTGAACAAACCCCAATGAGGTGGTAGGATGAACCCCAAATGCCCAGCCTGTGGAACAGGCTCCTGGAAAAACGGCTTCAGCCGAAGCGGCCGCCGTGTGTATAAGTGTAAGTCTTGTGGCAGAAAGTTCAACGATCGAGCCGGAACGCCGTACTGGCACCTAAAAAAGGAGGAAAGAGATGTTTTGACGGCCTCGCTGTTGTACACAAAATACCCTCTCTCGACCTACCAGGTCGCGGACCTCCTCGAACTCTTCGGGGTCAAGGTCTCCGCTTCCTCGGTTGGGCGATGGCCCCAGCGGTTCGGCCATTTCGCGAAGAAAATCGCCAAGCGCTACAGGGTTAAGTTCTCCAAGATTTGGCACGTAGATGAGAAATTCACGCCCCACAAGCGCGTCCCGTCGGAGCGGTGGAAGCGTGGCAAGCGGAAGTGGGCCTATCAGATAACGGTCCTTGATTCCGAGGGCAACGTTGTTGCCAGCTACCTAGCCCCAGAGCGGAGTACCAAGGCCATCCGCAAGCCCCTGAGGCGGGCGAAGGAGGAAGCGGGTTTCTCGCCCGAGATCGTCGTGAGCGATAAGTACAACGCATATGATCGAGGGGTAAACGTGCTCGGCAGGCGCACGAGGCACATCCGTACCCATTTCAAGGGGAAGCTGATCCCCTACGGTAAGGGCGTCGTCCTGCTCAGCAATAACAAAAAAATTGAACGTTACCACTCACAGATAGCGCCGAAGATCCGCTCCATGCGGGGCATCAAGAATCTGGAGGAGGGCGACCGCTTCTTCCAAGTCCATAACTTCGCGCATAATTTCTCCAAAAAGGGCAGACTGAAGCGAATTCTAGGCCATCTCGGCCTAAAGCCGAACTTAGATGGATTGACGAAATTATTTTACATCGCCAGGAATTTTTGAACCGAAGCGTGCGGCCCAATCAGGCCGAACAATAGACAATAGATACCTCCAAAAACATAAAAATTTTGCCTTGTAATTGCTTCACAACCCAAAACATAACACTCTAATCAATAAAATCATTGGAAGCTGACTTCCCCATCCAGCATCACCGCAATGTACAAATACTTGAACCTCACAAAGAAGTGTTGAAGGGTTTTAGCATTCGGCGGCCGTCCTCACCGGCGGCTCTACCAAAGTTAGGTCGGGAAGGCCGGCTCGCACCGAACCGACTGCCCAGCACACAAAGTTTTTACCATGGAGGAGATTTCCAGCCACCAACCCGATTTTAAGTTGAGAAGTGCCGGTAACTGTTCGACGAGCCCAGGCCTTTCCCCCTCGATAAAAGGCGCAATGGACTCCAGAACCCATCGCCTCAGGTTCAATTTATCGTACATGAGCTTGCTCCCGGTTTTCTTCGCTACTTCGACGACTTGCTCGAGGCTTTCCTTGCAATCGTTTACCTCGGGTATTATTGGCCCCAAGAAGAGCCATGTTTCCACGCCGCGTGAGGCGAACTCCTCAAGCACTTGAGTCCGCGCATCGGGCCTTGGCGACCTGGGCTCGATTTTGCTCGTCAGATCTTCGTCCATGGTCGTTATCGTCACCCCGACATCGAACTTACCGGGCTCGATCAAATCCACATCTCGAAGCACCAAGTTTGATTTCGTTTGAATGGATACGGGAAAATCATGAGCGGACAGGATTTCAAGGCACTTCCTCGTCAGCTGAAGTTTTGATTCGAGTGGTTGGTAGGGGTCCGTTACCGTGCTCAGCCCGATGGTTCCCTTGGGTTTGCGCTTCAGCTCCTGCGTTAGAACTTCCTGGATGTTTTGTTTGGCTTTTACAAATTTCCCCCAATTCAGAGCCAGCTGCCTGTCCCTGAAAATTGACCGACTGTAACAATAGATGCAGCCGTGCTCGCAGCCGAGGTAAGGGTTCAAAGAGTAGCGAAGGCCCGGCAGCCTGCTCTGCGAGAGCGCCGTCCTGCAGGTGATGGGTAAATATTTAATGTTCATAGGGTTTTTATGTAAATAACTCAAAAGAGATTTTAAATTCGAAATGCGTAGCGAAACTTGCTTTCCATTCAGCACACGGGCCACCTGGTGCCTGCCCCATCCCGTTGTACGCTCCACAGCAGCCTTTGACCCTGCTTTTTTAAGTGCTTCACATGCTAGTTTTATTAACTTCTCTTGGGCGAGCTTCACATAGAGACCATCGCTAAATTGATGCCAGACCGGATTTAACGAAGTTACCGGCTCTTTTGTCATACATCCCCCCATCTTAACCTCCACTTTTGTTAGCCTTAATAGCTAAGCGTCTTTTGGGGAGAGGTCACCGAAAGTATTCACCCATTGAACCGCGGCCTGAGTTTTATAGAAAATGGGAAATCTTTTTCTGAAAGAGAGCTTGTCGTAATATATGGCTGTTTTTAATCCACTCATCTAAAGGAACGGTTAATAGGATACTTGCATGTTTTAAGGCATCTTGCAGGTTCTCAAATTTTTGTGGTTCGGTCCTCAGCGCGGCTCTTACCGACTCACGAGTAAACCAGACGCCAATGGGTAGGATATAGCCGGGATGAATTTCTCTAAGCGCGAGCGCCGAGGCTTGTTTTTGCTCCTGGTTTAGCCTTTCTGCGACTGCCAATCTGCAGGCGTAATAGCATCCGCCGATATCCGGGTAGGTTTTTCGCCCCCAATAGGGCTCGTGATCACCCATAATCGCGGGTTTTCTTGCTGGCCCGTTAGGGTTCCATGTAGTGCCTGGAAACCAGCATTCAATCCATTCGAAACTCCAACGCTCAGGCATCATAATGATCACAAACCTATTATCGAGGTTTTTAAATGAGTAAACGCGGTACTCGTCGATGGTGTCGTGCTGCTTTACCCTGTCGATGAGTTCTTGAGATAGGATGCTGTCAACCGCCGTTATGCTCCATCGCGTAGGCACGAGCTTCCTCCTTTGCTTGACGCCGAACACGCCCAAGCTGAGGGCCCTCTGAAGCCTTGTGACTAGAACCCCCTCATCGTAAAGGTTGGTGATGGCTTCGGCCGCCTTCAAATCTCGGTCATAATAGGCCTTCTCGATCCTCCGGTCCACGCTTATGTCCGAGACCTTAAATGACTTTAGGGGTGCGGACGGCCCAAACGGTTGGGAATCCTCGCTCAAGGTTATAACCTTCCTTGGCATTTTGGTGAGCAGGGCTTCGGCCTCGACCGGCCTTGAGCCCATCGCTAGCTCCTGAAGCGCGTCGAGGAGCTTTCCCCCCGCCTGTGCGTCGAACACGCTCGTTCGAACCTCTCCCCGAATCAGTGAGAAGCGATAATCTATGATCTCATCCACGCTCTTCCCGATCCAAAGCTCAGGGGTGTCTAAAATTTCTGTGTCTCCAAAGTATGGGGGCACCATTGGCCCGATGTACACCTTCGGATAGCCCATACGCCCGACGAACACGCCCGGAGGGGTGGAACCCTGAACGCGCTCCGAGGTTACTAGGACGCTGGATTTGGCGAGCGATTGAGCCCTCGCCATTATCGGACACCTCAACTTGCCACATAACATCCTTCCTCCCTTGCATAGCAGGCAAAGGGAACTCGAAGGGGTCTCTACCACCTTGATGTCCTCAAATGCCGCAAGTTCGCCTACGTGCTCCGGAGGTATGACATCCTGGAGCCATCTAACTTGGCCGGCTGGCATTTGGTACCCTGATGAAGGTCTTTTTTCCATTCCTAATTAGCTACATTGCCGCTGAAAAAATTTGAGCAAAACCTTTGTGCGCAGGGCAATTTAGGTCAATTTCTTCGACCATTGGGGCGCAAAAATCCGCTCGGGCTTGCCTCCCGCCTTAAGCTTTTCTTCAATCTTCGCGACGAGAAGTCTGGTTTCTACGACCTTGTCCGGATTTACCGAGAGGCTGGTCGCCCCCTCGGCGAGCAGGAACTCCACTATCTCAGGATAATTGCTTGGGGCCTGTCCACATATACTCGTCGTAACACCCCGTTCCTTGCAGATCCGAATAACATGGCTCATCGCGCGCAACACCGCTAGGTTTCTTTCATCATAGATCTCCTGTATTGAGGCATCGTCGCGATCTATGCCCAAGATGAGCATCGTCAGGTCGTTCGTGCCGAAGGAGATGCCGTCTATGCCCTCGTCGATAAACTTGTCGATGAGAAGCACCGTGCTAGGTACCTCGCACATTATCCAGAGCTTGAAGTCGGGCCCGCGTCTCAGCCCCTCCTCTTCCATGATTCGCCTTGCCTCGCGGAACTCCTGGATCGTACGCACGAATGGTACCATGACCCAGACGTTTTTGAGCCCGTACTCCTCGCGCACCTTTTTGATCGCTTTACATTCAAGCCTAAAGATATCGGGTTCCTTCACATATCTGAAACATCCGCGATAGCCGATGAGCGGATTGGGCCCGACATGGCCAGCCTCGCGCTCGTATTTTTCTCCCCCGGGCATGCCCAAGAACTCATCGGGCTTGAAATCGAGGAATCGGTAAACTACTGGGCCGGGGTGGAACGCCTTCGCAACTTGCGCTACCCCCCCCGCGAACTGGTCTACCATGAGTTGTTCACCGCCCTCCTCAATCAGCAGGCGCGGGTGCTTGCCTATCCCGAGCATCATGTGCTCAGCGCGGAGCAGCCCAACGCCGTCAGCGAGGGTCTCGGCATGCACCTTGTCCGCGAGTTCGGGGATGGATAGGTTCACGTAGACCTTACTCTTAGTCCTGGGGAGTTCCTCGGGCTTGGGGATGCCGACCTCCTTCCTCTTTGTGAGGACCTCCTCCACGAGCCCCTCATAAACATTTCCAACCTCGGCGTCGACGGTATACTCATTCCCGGTCTGCATGATTTCGGTCGCATTTCGGGTGCCGACGATGCAGGGGATGCCCATCTCGCGGCTCACTATCGCCGCGTGGCAAGTGAGCCCTCCGCTATCGGTGACGATGGAAGTCGCGAGCTTCATATACGGGACCCAATCTGGGTTTGTTAGCTCGGTGACCAAGATGTTCCCCTTCTCCATGAGCTTGGAGGCCTCGGCCGTCGACATGGCCACCTTGGCCTTGCCTGCGCCCACCCCAGGGCTGGCTGCCAATCCTTTCGTCACGACGCGGTGCTCAGCCGCCAACTTTAAGCCGACCCGTTCACGCGTTCGGGTGCTCCACACGGTTTCGGCTCGCGATTGAACGATGTAAACATTTTGAGGATAAGGCTCGTCACGATCGATGGCAAATTCAATGTCTTGGGCTCTGCCGTAATGGCGCTCTATTAGCTTTCCGAGTTCGGCGAGCTTTTTGACTTCGTCGTCGGTAAGGCACGGGATATCTCTTCGCTCCGGCGGGATCTCCGAATGGACAGTTTTTCCCGTTTTGGGATCCCTCACGTATTCGATTTTTTTGGCGGCGATTTGCCTTTCAAGAATTTCAAGCTTATTCTTATCAACGATGAATCGATCTGGCGTGACGGATCCGCTCACGACGCTCTCACCAAGCCCCCAGTTCGCTTCGATGATGACTTTGTCTGCTTCGCCAGTCGCCGGGTGTATTGTGAAGAGAACGCCAGCAGCTTTGGCGTTCACCATTTTCTGCACCGCAACGCTTAGGAGCACGATTTCATGCTTAAATCCCTTCTCGACTCTATAGAATATCGCCCTGGGCGTAAACAGACTGCCCCAACATTTTCGAACTTTTTCTATCAGCTCTTCGGCCCCCTTCACGTTGAGATAAGTTTCCTGTTGGCCCGCGAAGCTTGCGTCTGGTAGGTCTTCAGCAGTCGCCGATGACCTAACGGCAACGGAGATGGTTGCCAGCCCAACCCTCTCGCCGAGTTTTTCATAGGCTTGAGTTATGGCTCGTTTTATGTCTTCTGGCACGGGCGTCGATTCGATAAGTTCTCTAACTTTTTTCGAGGCTTCTTGAAGTTGTGCGGGATCTTTTGGGTCCGCCTCCTTTATGGTTTTAAAGATCCGTCCCTCGATTCCGGTTTCCTCGATAAATTTTTTGTAAACTTGAGCAGTAACAGCGAACCCTGGCGGGACCGGTATGCCGGCGGAAATCATCTCCCCTAAATTCGCGCATTTCCCGCCAACTAAGGGTATATCTTCTTTTCTCAAATCTTCAAACCATATTATGGTTTTTTCCTCGCTCGTATTCATCTTGAACACCTCGTGAGCTTTTAATCTTATGAAGATTACAGTACCTCATAAATAAGGTTTCTCGTTTACCAATTTTTTTATGGTTGCGGAATCTTATTTGAAAAATGGGCGCTTACCAAGGTGGGCGCATGGGACCTGTAAGACGCTAATTGGTGCGAAAATGTACGATTTTGAGCCAAAAAGGGTTAAGCAATTTTTCAGGCGGCACGATGTGGGGCGAGTGGCGATCCAGTTGCCCGCCGGCCTAAGAAGATATCTCCCGGAGATCATACCGACATATAAAGAATCCGGCGTCGAGACATTGGTCTTAGCTGATAGTTGCTACGGAGGATGTGATGTTGCGGATGTCGTTGCTAGACAACTGGGATGCGATGCCTTGGTTCATTATGGTCACGCAGATATGGGCCTGCCGACCTGCTTACCAACGCTCTACGTTGAGGCGCGCATGACGGTGAACCCCCTCGAGGCCGTCGAAGGAGCATTGCCGAAGTTGAGATTCAAGCGGGTGGGATTGGCCACAACAGTGCAGCATATAGGTCACCTCAAGAAAGTGGCCGAGTTTCTGCGCTCTCGCGGCTTTAGGCCATACATCGGTGAGCCCGGGCAGCGGGCCAAGTACCCAGGACAGATACTCGGATGCGACTCCGGCTGCGTGAGGTCGATCGCGGATCGGGTGGATGGTTTCATTTACATTGGGACCGGCAGATTTCACCCCCTCGGCATCGCCCTTTCGACCGGTAAAGACATCGTCATAGCGAACCCGGTTGCGGGGTATTCCGAGGAACTGCATTGGAATCCTGATGTTTTCTTGAGCCGTCGAAGAGCAATGATATCAAGAGCGGCCGCATGCGAAAAGTTTGCGGTTGTTGTCAGTACCAAGCTCGGTCAATTGCGTTTCAAGCTAGCAACGATCGTCGCGGACGGCTTCAGAGGTGCGGGCTTGGTTGCCCATGTATTGGCGGTAGATGAGGTGGTGCCCGAGGGATTGGCGGATTTTGATGTGGACGCTTTTGTATGTGCCGCCTGCCCTCGCATACCCATAGATGAGGCGGATCGCTTTGATAGGCCCATCTTAACTCCCTTTGAAGCAATGGTGATGCTCGGCAAGGCTAACTTTGGACCATACAAATTAGATGAGGTGCGCCAAAACGATTTTTGAGGGTGCAACTTTGCGCAAGAAGCAACTTGAAATAGCCCTTCAAAAGCTTGCCGCCCACCCTAGTCCGAGTGCGGAACTCGAGCAGTACATGACCCCTGGCGATGTGGCGGCCACGCTATTGCATATGGCGTACGCACGAGGCGATATCGCGAGAAGGACCATTTGCGATTTGGGTTGCGGCACTGGGCGCTTGGCCATCGGCGCAGCCTTATTGGGGGCCAAGAAGGTCATCGGGGTTGATATCGACCCAATAGCACTGAAGATAGCCGCGCGAAATGCCCGACGAGTGGGGGCAAACATAACGTGGATAAGATGCGATGTCGGTAAATTCGAGTCCTCCGGCATAAATACGGTAATCCAGAATCCTCCTTTTGGCGTGCAGCGCAGGGGCGCGGACATGAAATTTTTACATAGGGCGCTGAAGCTTGCAGGGGTGGTTTACTCGTTACATAAGGCGACACCGAGAAACCGCGCATTTATAGCCAAGCGCGCGAAAGAGTTGGATGTAAAAATAACGGATAGGCTCGAGCTCGACTTCCGCATCCCGCGGCAGTTCGAGTTTCACACCCGTGATACGTATAAGTTTAAAGTTGACCTCTACCGAATTGAGAGGGGGGACAAAAATGGATGAGGAAATAAAAACTGGCGATTTCGTCGTGCCAGGCGATTTTCTCGCAACAGCGGAGGAATTCATGCCCGGCGAGGGAGCATATGAGGAGGATAGCAAAATTTATTCCTCTCGCACGGGGGTCGTACTAGTGGACGCTAGGACGAAACGGATCTCCGTCTTTCCTCGGACCCCAGTCCCGCCGGAGCTTAAGCGCGGCGACACGGTGATTGGCCGGGTCGAGGAGGTGCGCGATCAATCGGCAAACGTTCATATCGGCGTTCTGAGGGGACGCGAGGATCGCCAACTCCCACTTCCAGACCTCGGCGTAATACATGTGTCGCAGGTTCGCGGGGGTTACGTCAAGGACCTAGGCCGTGAATTTAAACCAGGCGACATAGTGAGGGCTCGCGTCGTAAATGCGCGCAGGGGTCAGATTCAGCTATCGACGGTGGGCGATAACCTCGGCGTTATAGTTGCAACTTGTTCGCGATGTCGCGCACGCTTGGAGAAGGATGATGCTAGGCTCAGGTGTTCAAATTGCGGAAATGTTGAGTTCAGAAAAGTTGCTAGCGATTATCGCCAAGGAGTTCTGTAGATGCCCAAGCTCAAGCGAGTTTTAAACATAAAGGTGACCAATACAAGGCAGACAGTTGAGCTAATGCGAGCATTAAGTGAGCTTGATGCAGACATAATTGCAGAATCACGCCCAGGCACAATCAAAATCCGCATCTATGGGTCGAAGGGGGAGATTCGCAACATCGAGCGCAGGATATTGGCATTAACCTCAGCGAAGTCGCAACCCTCATAAAGTTAGCTGAACTTAGTTAAAAAAAGGTGTTGCTATGGAGCTTAAACTCGTTAACAAGGATGGGCGCAACCTGACGGTAAAAATCATAGGCGAGGACCATACGCTGTGCAATATTTTACGCAAAACCCTACATGAAGATGAGCATGTCATCACTGCCTCTTATACAATCGAACACCCGCTACTGGAGCATCCGACATTCTATGTAAACGTTAAAAAAGGAAAGACACCGGAGCGTGCCTTGACTGACGCGGCCGAGCGGATAATAGAAAGCTGCGATGGGCTGCAGAAAAAATTGTTGAGGGAATTAAAAAAGTGATGTTAGCGTGCCGATATTTACACAGTTGGTAGCTACCCGAGGGGTTGGCTTGGAACAGGTTAAATTTTGGGATATAAAGTCAGAGATTCGAGTGGTGGGGGTGGACGATGGTCCATTCGAGCCGCGCATGAAGGGCGATGTTTTACTTGTGGGCGCGGTTTTCAGGGGCGGTCATTGGTTGGATGGGGTCTTGAGGACATACGTTACAATAGATGGTTCCGATGCAACACAACGAATAATCGAAATGATCAACGAGAGTAAGCATAAGGGTCAACTTCGGGTTATAATGGTGGACGGGATAACATTCGCTGGCTTTAACGTCGTAGATATTCAAGAGATTTTTAAGCAAACCAGTTTGCCCGTAATTGCTGTTTCGAGAAAGCGGCCACGCATGACGCAGGTAAAAAAAGCTTTAAAAAATCTGCCAGATTGGCAGAGGCGTTGGAAGATGTTGCGGTCAGCTGGAAAAATATACAAAGTAAAATCGAGGAGTTGTGTAAAGTCGGTATACATGCAGATAGCGGGCATAGGGCGCCCCGATGCGGAGCAGGTAGTTAAATTAACGTCCACACGTAGTTTAATACCTGAACCACTGCGTGTTGCCCACCTGATCGCAACGGGAATCGTGCGCGGTGAGAGCGCAGGGACGGTTTAACCATGTTTAAAAACAAAAGACAGGCTAAGGGTAAGACGCTTAGGCGCAGGCTTGCCCGCGTGGTTGGGCACGAAGTGGTACGCGAGGTGATTATAGCGATTCTAATCATATCAATTCTTTACTTTGGTCTACGCGGTGCCTTGATGCTCGCCCTCAATACGGAGTCGCCGATGATGGCTGTTGTTTCAAATAGCATGAAGCCAACGTTTGAGCGCGGGGACCTGCTATTGATTAGGGGCGTTAGCTCACCGGCGGAAATAGCGATCGGCGACATCATTGTATTTCGATCCGAGCATCAATCGGCACTGATCGTGCATCGCGTCATCGAAAAAATAATAGATGAAAACGGCCGCGTTTGGTTTAAAACTCAAGGCGATGCCAATCCCGGGCCGGACCCAACGCCAGTTAGGCCTGAAGACATAAAAGGCAAGGTGACGTTCATGATTCCTAAGCTAGGGCACATATCACTTCTCTTAAGAGGTAGCTAGATGGCTTTGAAGCGCCATCCGCTACTTACGGTAGATATCATCATCTCCACGCCGGATGGGATCGTTCTAGTTAGGCGGGGCCGCGAGCCGTACAAAGGCAAGTGGGCGCTGCCCGGCGGCTTTGTACATTACGGCGAGAGGGTGGAGGATGCAGCCGTCCGTGAGGCCAAGGAAGAAACTGGTTTAAGGGTCAGGTTACAGAAGCTCGTCGGGGTATACTCCGACCTAGGACGGGACCCTCGCGGACATGTTATTTCGATATGTTTTTTGGCGGCGAAAATAGGGGGCAAGTTGATGGCTTCAGACGATGCTGTAGAAGCGCGTGCATTCAAGCGGATACCTTGGAAAAAACTCGCATTCGACCACGCAAAGATTTTAAAAAATGCCGAGCTAGGGTGGACGCATGGAATTTTGTCCGAAGTGCGGTAATTTGATGCTGCCCAAGAAGATCGAGGAAGGCCCGATTTTGGTGTGCAGCGGTTGCGGGTATGCAACAAAAGCGTCCGCGCTCGAGGGCTATAGGCTCACACGGACATCTAAAGAAAGGAAGGAACCAATGGTCGTCGAAGGTATGCCCGTCACGTTACCAACGACGCATACCCGTTGCCCGAGTTGCGGGCACAATAAAGCTTACTGGTGGTTGCGGCAGACACGCGCAGCGGATGAGGCAACGACGCGCTTTTACCGCTGTGCAAAGTGCGATCACACTTGGAGGGAATATACATAATTGATTATTGCTTTCGGCGACTTCTCTACCAAAGTGTCTTAAAAGTAAAAGATGGGTATAAGATGAGGAGGGGTTTAATTGGAATTATTGATAAACACGTCGAGGGCTATAACACCTGCAAAGTGTCGTGTCCAGCGAGAGCATAAGTAATGGGGGGAGGGGATGGAGGAATTTCAACTGAGGAAAAAGCCGGCAAGAGACAGAAGGATTTCTGAGATCAAGATTGCCGACGAACACATCAGAATAGTCGGATTGGTGGTAGAAAAAAGAAATGCCGAGTTTGTAATCGACGATGGATCGGGTCAGATCACAGTACTTTTCGACGACCCAACATTGGCGGAAGGCGTCTCTATCGGCTCAAAAGTTAGAGTTTTCGGGGTACCACTCAACGCGGGCAATATCCTTGAGCTACATGCCGGGATAGTACAAAAAGTTGATAGGCTAGACCTCGAACTGCATGAAGAGGTTAGGCGAGAAATTAAAAAATTTGAAAAGGAGCTTGAAATAAAATAGGAAGGAGGGATTGCAGTGGTGCGTATGCGCATGTCAGATTCGAAATTATGGAAAACTTGCGTTAGCGCCATAGCGAGCCTCATAGACGAAGCGGCATTTAAACTCACGCCCGAAGGCATAAAGATGAAAGCGATGGATCCCTCGCACGTTGCGCTGGTAGATTTCGAGCTGCCCACAGCAGCATTCATCGAATACGATGTTAAGCAACCAGCCATCCTTGGCGTAGACCTGACCGAGATGAACAAAATCATGGCGCGCGCAAAAGCTGAGGATGAATTCATTTTAGATCTCAACGAGGAAAAAAATCGCTTGATATTAACATTCAGAAGTGCATCCACAAGGCGGTTTAGTTTGCCATTGGTAGACATCAGCGAGGCGGAGTTGCCAGAGCCAAAACTACAGTTTACCGCGACTGCAGATGTAACTGCAGGCATAATTCAGGATGGGCTGCGCGATGCTGAGATAGTCGGCGACAATGTGAAATTTGAGCTAACCGAAGAGGGATTTTTCATGTATACGGAAAGCGAGACGGGCGCCACGGAGCTAAAATTGCACAAGGGGGATCCAGCCCTACTAAAGTTGAACGTAAAACAGCCAGCACGGGCGATGTTCAACATAAAGTATCTCATCGACATGACGAAGGCAGTGGGCTCAGCAGATGCCATTACAATTAGTATCGGTTCAAATTTGCCGATTCAACTCGACTTTCCAATCGCCGAGGGAAAGGGTCGGTTGCGATTTTTGTTAGCACCCCGGATCGAAGCGGAGTAGGCGGTGACGTTGATTGGTCCAGAATATGCCGCCGCGCTTGACCCGTTCACACGCGAGGCAAAGGAACTCGTACGGAAGTCCCCGCCGCTCGATAAAATGCCGCAAAAAATAACAGATCTTGCGGTTGAACGCGTGAAATGGAGATCAGGCCGGGACATGGTTGTGAATTTTGACATCGAGGCAGTTCGCGCAGACATATTTTCGTTTTATTTGACTTGCCAAGCAATAGCTGCGGTGTCGTATCCATACTCGCGCGAGTCACGCTTAGTGAGCGATGCGACGAGAGAAACGATAAAATACCGCATGTACGACCTTTTCAAGCGCGGTTATGAAGAACTTTGCCTAGAAGTCGTTCAGCGCTCCTTCAAGTTCCTCCAGCTGGAGCGCGACGACGGGGCAAAGCTGGGCAACGTCGAAATCCCTCGAGAAGATTACTTCAGGTTGCGTGACAGACGTCTCGCCGAGGACGGCGTTGAAATTGTTGACGATCGCGTATTAGTGCAATATATCCCGAAGTATGCCGTACGATGGACAGATCTTGCGCTACTGTTAAAGCACCGTCGGGTCGAGTTGACCAAATTGTATTTGGTTAATGGGTGGGCAGTCATAACCCCCCGCGAGCTTTGGGATCTTTTTGCGGGATTCATAAGCGTAAAGACGGAGGAATATATCGCGTCCGTATATGAGCGTTTTTCCGATACTGGAGCGCCGTCAAAACTGCTTACAGACATTGGCGAGAGGATTGTGTCCCTCTTGCCTCCGGAGATCGGGCTGCGCGAGAGGTTTGCGAGGGTGCCGCCGGGTAGGCTCCGCCCTGAGTTCTTCCCCCCATGCGTAAAGAAAGCTCTGGCCGGCGTGGGCTCTGGTGCGAGAAATTATGCGGTCACCGTTTTGCTGACATCTTTCCTATCATACGCTCGCGTGTCGCCATCGGGTAGGGCAGTTTCACGGATGGCAGATTTCATCGGAGATATTTCAGTTGTGCGAAACGAAATCGCGCCGTTGATATTCGAGTCCGCAGAGCGATGCAATCCACCGCTTTTTAAAGATCAGCCACAGGAAAAGGCCAACATCTTCTATCATCTTGGTTTTGGCATGGTGCTTGAGCCACGTTTGGAGGACAGCGGCAAATCAAAGTGGTATCGTACGCCAAACTGCAACAAAATAGCGATAGCAACACCAGCGCTTTGCGACCCAGATGAGTTTTGCAAAAAAATAAAAAACCCGCTTACGTATTACTACAGACAATTGGCCGAACACTCTAGGCTACGCGCGGGGGATTGAAGTGCAACTGAGGGAAGCGACGCCCGAAGAACGATTACAATTTTATAAGGAAGAGTGGAATAAACGCGACCTGCCTGATTTTATCTTACATACGCTTTCATTGCGTGAATTCGGTTTTGACTTAGACGGAACAGGGCCGAGCCATAGATATAACCAATTCATGACGGTCGAGCAATTGGCTGACTTTTTACGCAATAAGGCGCCTTATGCAGCATACGCGAGCGTCGCCCTCTATGAGCAACCTTCCATGAGGAAAGGGTGGCTAAAATCGGAGCTTGTTTTTGATGTGGATGCAAAAGATCTGCCGCTCAAGAGCTGCAGTTGCGTTGGCGGGGCGGTGTGCGAGCAATGTTTGAATGAAGCTCGTCAAGTCGCCATACAATTCGCAGAAACGATGCGTTCAGACCTCGATTTGCATAATATCAATTTTGTATTTTCAGGCCGAGGCTTTCACATCAGGGTAACGGATGAATCGGTAATGGCATTTGAGCAGGCGGAACGTGCCCAGCTTGTGGAATACATAACTGGTTGTGTTATACCAACGGACGTAACAATAACACTGGGGTATTCACGTGTGTTTAGGGGGCGCGTCGCACGCACCTTTGAGCGCCTAGATGAGCAAAGGCTTTTACAGGTTCATGGCATGAGAAATGCGTTGGCACAACAATTGGTAAAGGAAAGAGAGCGAGTGCTGACCGCAATACGAGCGGGGCGACTTTCGGATCTTGAAAATTATAATGGGATGGGGCCGAAAACATTTAGGAACTTGCTTGAATTTTTTATTAGGTTGAATTCAGAGTTCACGGATGGCAAGGTCACGATAGACACGAAGCGCATACTCCGGTTGCCCTCCAGCTTACATTCCGGCGTCAGCATGAAATGTATGTTGGTGCGAGATATGGAGCGCTTTTCCATTGAAGAAGCAGCCCCTAAGTTTGTGCGTGAGCGGATGCAATAATGGCGGGCTTTTCTTTTGACGATATCAAACGCATGTGGACGGAGGAAAAGGCTTCCCAAGAGCTTAGAGAATTGCCACATGATTTTTATTTGAGCGCAGCAAAGCATGTAGCAGAGATAAATCTCGAGTTCAGACGTAGCGAACAACCACGGCGGGAGTTGCTTCAAGAAGAACTCCGCAATATCGCGCGGATGTTGCGGGAAATCCACTTGTTGCGCACACTTAAAGCCATGGACGAAATAACGAGGGGAAGCTTTCCGAGTTCCTTGCTTGAACGAGAGCGCCAAGCATTTGTCGAGGTCAGACAAATTTTGGATAGGTTGCAAGCGGAGCTGATCGCGCCCGTGCTTAGTGGCAAGGCCGCTGTTCTTGCGCCGCGCGACATAACAAATGTGCCTCTGGTATTTTTGGCGGAAATGCCACAAATAGTTGGCGATGACTTAAAACAATACGGCCCGTTTAAAAGCGGCGAAGTGGCTTTCCTACCAAGGCGCACCGCTGAACTGATTATGAAGCATGGCATAGCTCGAAAAATCGAGGTCAGAATACCCTAGCGATACTTTTTTGACCACAATCATCCTTGTATCCTCTTGGAAAAACCCATCAGGGATTTAAATGAAGGTACCAAAAAAGCTTCGCACATATTGCCCGTCCTGCCGCAAGCATACGGTACATACCATTTCTCAGTTACACAAGCGAGCGCCACGTCCATTAAGTTGGGGTCAGCGTCAGTTCAATCGCGTCATGGCGGGCTACGGCAGCCAACCGAGGTCCGAACAGAAGAAGTTTGCCAAGACCACAAAGAAAATCAGCCTGATGTTAAAATGTAGTCAATGCGGCAAATCGCACCCACACCGCGGCTTTAGAGCCAAGGGCGTAGAGATAACAGAGTAGGTGAGGAAATGCAGGTAGTTAAATTGCGCAACCCTCGGTTTCTTAGGGTTAGATGCAATGATTGCAGTAATGAACAGATAGTTTACAGTCATGCAAGCTCAGCCGTCAAATGCGTTGTATGTAGTAAAACGTTAGCGGTACCGCGCGGAGGTAAGGCCGAGATAAGGGCAACGATCATAGGTGTGGCTTGGTAGGTGTTAAATTTGGTTCGCCGTAAGTCTGAATGGCCAACCGAGGACGAGCTGGTCCTGTGCACGGTGACTAAGGTATTTCCGCAGGGAGCATTTGCGAAGCTGGACGAATACGACGGAAAGGAGGGCATGGTACACATTTCAGAGGTCGCTTCCGGTTGGGTTAAAAACATCAGGGATTTCGTTCGAGAGGGTCAGAAAGTTGTATGCAAGATCCTAGCAGTGAACCCGAGAAAAGGCCAGATAGATCTGTCGATTCGTCGAGTTAAGGATAGCCAGCGCCGTTGGAAGGCTCAGCAATGGAAGCGGGAGCAGAGGGCAGAGAAACTGCTGGAACTAGTGGCGGGTAGGTTGGGCAAAGACTTGGATGCGGCCTACGAGGAGATAGGGTTTGCATTGCAGGATCGATTCGGGGATCTCTATTCAGCATTCGAATCCGTGGCTGTAAAAGGCAAAGAAATCTTGGCCGACCTCACAACCGATAAGCGATGGATCGATGCAATCAGTGAGATCGCGGTCTCAACCATAGAACCGTCAACCGTCGAAGTTGTTGGTTATGTGGATTTGAGCTGCCCGGCCCCTAATGGTGTTGAAGTGATTAAGTCGGCGATGCTAAGCGCGCTTGACTCGGCCAAAAGCAATGGGGTGAATATTGAGTTTTACTATGTCGGTTCACCGCGCTATCGCATAAAAGTTACCGCACCCTCGTATAAGGTCGCGGAAGGCGCCATGCAAAAAGCTGCAGAGATCGCAATCGCGGTAGTAAAAAAGACCGGCGGCAAGGGCGAATTCCATGCGGTTCCTAAGGGCGAATAACCATGAATATAAAAAAATGTAAAAATTGCGGACAATACACATTGAGAGATACATGCTCAAGTTGCGGCGGTCAGGCAGTTTCACCACATCCGCCTAAGTTTTCACCGCATGATCCATACGGCAAGTATAGACGTTTGTTGAAGAAACAGGTACTCGGTTTGGGTGAGGAAAAGTGAAGGAGTCGATGGTAAAGTTCTTAAGCAAGCCTCAGCTGAAGGAGCCGGCCCTCATCGAAGGGTTACCGGGTATGGGGCATGTTGGCAAGCTAGCGGCTGAACATCTCGTCGCCGAGCTTAGCGCTGAAAAATTTGCCGATTTGTATTCTCCCTACTTCCCACATCACGTTTACGTGGAGGGCGGAGGCATAATAAGGCCGATCAGAAACGAGTTCTATTGGGCGAGCCCCGACGGCAAAGACATGATAATTTTAGCCGGTGATGTACAGGCGATCACGCCGGAGGGGCACTACGAGGTAGCGAACAAAATTCTAGATGTCGCAGAGCAGTTTGGAGTGAAACAACTTTTCACGCTGGGAGGCTATGCAACTGGTAGGTATTCTCGAGTTAAGCCAAAGGTGATTGGGGTGGTCAGCCATCCGGAGCTTATGGACACATGCCGGGAACACGGGGTTGAAATCGAAGAGGGCGGTGGGCCGATAATAGGCGCCTCAGGTCTGCTATTGGGATTGGGAAAGTTACGCGGCATGTACGGCATTTGCTTGCTCGGCGAAACTCACGGCATGGTTGTCGATCACAGATCCGCTCAATCGGTTCTCGAGGCGTTGACGGGCATCCTAGGGATAAAGGTTGATATGGCTGCTATCGAGCACCGGGCGAAGGAGACGGAGCGCATCATCACTCGCATGCGAAAGGAAATGGAACTTAGAGTTCGCAGGGAAAAGCATCGCGCGGAAGAAGAAGCTTGGTACATAGGATAAACCATCTCGCAGAGTTTGTTTCGCGTGGTGGTTTAGGTGAACATTGGTCAAACGAGCGACTTTTAAACAATCGAAGTCGCCAATATCGGAGTGGTATTGGCTTGTCGGAGCTATTTGTATATTCCGCAGACCTGCATATCCATGGATGCTACTCTGGTGCGACATCCAACCGCATGGTCATTAGCACAATCGCTCAACAGGCGAAACTCAAGGGTCTATCGTTTATCGGTACTGGCGATGTCTTGCATCCCAAGTGGTTTGAAGGCATAAAGGCGGATTTGACGGAGGTCGCAGAAGGCACGTATGAACATCCTAGGTATGGTACGAGGTTCGTCTTGACCGTGGAGGTTGAGGACAAGCGCAGGGTTCATCATTTATTTATTTTGCCCTCATTGAGCGCGGTCGAAGATTTACGGAAGGATCTTGCGAAGCATTCAATCGATATGGATGCAGATGGTCGAGCACGTGTTGAACTTAGCGCCCCCGAGCTGGTTGAGACCGCGACCGCACATGGCTGCCTTATCGGGCCATGTCACGCATTTACCCCTTGGACGAGCATGTACAAAGAGTTCGATAGCATACGGGCTTGCTATGAAGATCGAACGCGCGACATCAAGTTCTTAGAACTTGGTCTAAGCGCCGATACATTCATGGCGGATCGAATAAGGGAACTTTCCGATGTGACATTTTTGTCGAATAGCGATGCCCACTCACCTTGGCCGGATAAGCTCGGCAGAGAATTCAATAGATTTGCATTGGCCGAGCCGACATATGAGGAGATAATCAAGGCGATCGAGCGCAGGAATGGTCGCAAGGTGGTCCTCAACGTCGGTTTTGACCCCAGACTCGGAAAATATCATCGTTCGGCCTGTTCGCGGTGCTTTAAACAGTTCAAGCTTGAAGAGGCGAAGATGCTTGAGTGGCGATGCGACAAATGTAGGGGTTTGATTAAAAAGGGCGTCTGGGATCGCGTGAACGAACTTGCTGATTATCCGGAGCCGAGGCATCCACCTCATCGTCCGAATTATCTGCGAATAGCGCCCTTGGCGGAGGTGGTAGCATTGGCATTTGGTCACACTGACGCCCACGCCCCTGAGGTTCAAGACCTATGGGGCAAGCTCGTGAATCGTTTCGGAAATGAAATTGCGGTGTTGATAGATGCACCGATCGATGGTGTGGCTCAAGTCGCGGGCCGAAGGGTAGCCGCGATGGTTAAAGCGTTTAGGGAGCAACAGTTGAGGGTGATGCCGGGCGGAGGTGGTCGCTACGGTCATCTCGAGGTGCCGCCCGACTTGGTCGAGGTTCGAGAAAATTCGGGCCAAAAAACTCTGATGGAGTTTGGGTAAATATCCAAGTTTATTATTCCTTTGTGATCGGTCGACATTTTAGAGTTCTCCAAAGAAGCAAAAAAATTTTTGACTTCATTTCATCAATCAGGCTCGTGCAAAAATCCTGAGTATTTCTTCAATCATCAAGATTGTTTATTTAGTGATAGCCACCAAGTTTATTTAGTGATAGCCACCAAGTTAAAGGTTTGGTGAAAAATGAGGGTTGACGCGGCCATGTGCATCCTATGTGGTGCTTGCTCGGGCGTCTGTCCGGTTAATGTGATCGAGGTTTCAAGTACCCACGTGAACATCCAAGAGGGTTGCACTAGGTGTGGACTCTGCGCTAAGGTCTGTCCGGTGGGGGCGATTGGCTTCGGCGATCCTCGCTCAAAGCGAGTCAAAAGATTTCAAAGGAGACAAGCGTGAGGGATAGCGGTTGAAGGAAAAATACGATGTCGTGGTCGTAGGAGCGGGTCCTGCTGGCTCGATGGCTGCCAGGGCGACTGCACGCGGAGGGGCAAGAGTTCTAATGCTGGACAAGCGGCGAGAACTCGGCGTACCGGTACAGTGCGGTGAGGCGCTAAACGAAGGCGTTCTGAAGGAGCTAAAGATCGCCCCGGATCCCAGGTGGGCCCTCAACAAAACTAATGCAGTTAAGCTGGTCTCACCTTCGGGCATAGAAGTGCGAATAGTCGAGAAAGAGGTGATGGGTAAAATTGGCTATATCCTTGACCGCAAAATCTTCGATAAACATCTTGCGATCCTCGCAGCGAAAGAGGGTGCAGATGTCATGGTCGGAGCACTCGCCACGGGCTTAATGATAAAGGACGGTAGGGTAGCTGGCGTCAAGGGGGTTGGGGTTGGCGGAAAATTTGAATTTTTCTCAGACATTGTCATCGCAGCTGACGGTGTTGGATCTCGCGTAGCTCGATGGGCGGGGCTGAACACAGCTTTGAAATTAGTCGACATCGAGTCGGGTGCACAATTTCAAATGGTTGACATCGACTTTGAGTCGCAAACGATGATGGAATTTTATTTCGGCAACAAGATTGCCGCTGGTGGGTACGCCTGGGTGTTCCCAAAAGGAGATCATATGGCGAACGTTGGATTGGGCGTCCTCGGAGGCCGCGCCGAGGGGCCAGCTATCGATTATCTTCGGGCTTTTGTAGAGAAGATGCCCAACCTCAGGAAGGGAAAAATTATCGAGATAAATGCGGGCGGGGTGCCCGTTAGCGGACCACTTGAGAGGACGGTCAAGGATGGGCTCCTTGTGGTAGGGGACGCAGCGCGGCAGGTGAATGCGCTCACCGGCGGAGGGATAGACCATGCCATGCGGGCGGGAGACATCGCTGGCGAGGTCGCGGCCAAGGCGGTGAGTGAGGGCGACACCTCGGAGAAACGATTGATGGAGTATGAGAAACGGTGGCGCGAGCTTATGGGGAAACGGCTCGAGCGCTACCTCAAGGCGAAAAATGTGCTCGTGAGCCTGACCGACGATGACCTCGATAAGTTGGCTAAGGCCTTGAGCGAGGTAAAATTTGAGGGCATCAGCTTGACTGGCATGTTAAGGGTTCTGCTAAAGGCGCATCCGAAGCTCCTGTGGAAGCTCAGGGGCTTGATGTGATGGAGACGATAGGCTGGATAGTCGTAGGCATCGTCGGTGTTGCGTTCGCGGCCGTCCTTGCTTGGCTGGGGATGCTTTGGATTACAATGAGGGCTGGGAAATCGATGACCGAAATGTTCAGGATCGGCACCAACAAGGAGGAGCTCGAGGGGGTAAGGCGGGAGCTCATCGAATTGCGGGAATCGATTGAGGATTTGAAGCGAAAATTAAGGCGTTAGGCGCCTCCTATCGCGGGGAAAAATGACGGCCTCTCGAATATTTTCGATGCCAGTTAACACCATAATTAGTCTGTCGAGACCTAAACCCCAACCCCCGTGCGGCACCATGCCGAGTCTATAGTTCTTTAAGTGAGACTCAAAGTGTTCCGGATTCAGCCCCTTCTGCTTCAACTGTTTAACAAGAAGTTCCTCCCGATGAATGCGGGTCCCGCCCGAGGCCAGCTCGAGGTCCTTATACATCAGATCAAAAGCGTAACAGAGGTCCGGTTTGTCCTCACGGAGCTGAATGTAGAAAGGTTTGATTTTCAGTGGCCAATCCACGATAAAGTAAGCATCAGAAATAAGTTCGCCAAGCTTTCGTTCAGCTGGCGTGGGCAGGTCCTCGCCCCATGACACCTTGACTCCAGCATCATCGAGCATTTTCAGCGCCTCGTCGTAGGTGATCCTCGGAAATGGCGACTTTGGCTCGACCAGATCGTGCTTAAGCGTCTTCAGCTCCTCCCCGCATTCCTCCCTAACTCGACGGAAGACCAAGATGATGAGCTCCTCGAGTGTATCCATGACATCATCTTGGGTCGCGAATGCTGCCTCAATGTCGATCGACATCACCTCGTTCAGATGTCGCGTGGTGTCATGTTCCTCGGCCCGGAAGATCGGCCCTATCTCGAAAACCCTGTCGAAGCAGGCGGTGAGTACCTCCTTGTACAGCTGCGGACTTTGGCTCAAGAAAGCCTCACGCTCAAAATATGAGACCGGAAAAAGTGCTGCCCCGCTTTCGGTCGCCGTAGCAACGATTTTTGGTGTATTGACTTCCATAAAATTTTTTGAAATTAAAAATTCTCGCACCATTTGAAGCACTTTGTGTCTTATTTTAAATATCGCTTGCTGCCTAGGTCGGCGGAGGTCTAGGACGCGCGCGTCCAGGCGGGTGTCGAGATCTGCCCTGATACGGCCGCTTGGATCCAGCGGAAGGGGCGTCGCTGCCAAGTTCAATATCTTGATGTCATCTGGCACAACTTCGACGCCTCGGGGCGCTTGTTCCATAGCAACTACTTTTCCCCTCACAGCAACGCTCGACTCCGCAGTTAAGGCATCTATTTTTTCAAGCACTTTTTCGCTGACTTTTGCCCTAGGCGCAGTAATTTGGATGGACCCCCCGATATCGTGTAAAACGAAAAATTTGAGACCCCCCATATCTCGTATATCCCCAACCCAGCCCATCAGGATTACTTCAGCACCTGCGAGCTCTGCAGTTATCTCCTTGGAAAGGTGGGTCCTCCGCCAGTCGCCTAAATGGTCAAGTTCCATGTTTAACCCTACTCGAATACGAGCTTGATGTTTTTATCGGTTAGCTTCGCGAATATCGATTGAATGGCATCGATGCTCGCGGGGAGTCGCCTAACATGTGTACGAGGTATTCGCACTCGGTATTCCTCACGCTTACCTCCGCTGTAAAGAATATTCACCCCAAGGACTCGGGCCGGCGTTAGTATATCTTGAGCTTGCTTGCGGATGTCTGCACCCTCCTCAACGATGCGGATTTTCGTTTGGAGATGCTCGGTCAGCTCTCGGATGAGCTTGCCCCCCTTCCCGATGATGCTGCTTATTTCACCACGCCCCACAACCAGAGCCGTTAGGCCCACGGCATCGATCGCGCGTTTGAAATTTATCGCATTCATCCCGCGATATTTTTGTGCAAGCCCGAACAGGACACGGGAGACTTTAACGTCGAGTTCGGATATTTTGTTTTCCCTAAGCTTGCGCTCGCAGCCTTGGCACAATATGCCGCTTTTGAGGCACACGCCGCAAATAGGCGCCTTCGTGATGAACCCCAAGTTAACTAGCTAGGCTAAAAATAAAAAGTGTCGGAAAGGCGATCATGCGCCCTTTCCGAGCACGATTTCTATGGTGGATACATTGCTTACCCTACTTTCAGCTTGGATCTCTTCAGTCCCAATTTTAATGTTTCGCACCGCCACTCCCTGCAAGAAGCGATTTCTGATGATTTCTGCGGCATCGACGGCCCTGCTAATAGCCCTACCACGTGCTTTGAGGGTAACTTCGTTTGCCCCTTCGTTGAACTGCGTAATCACTGCCAATACGTAGTTCATCACTGGCTTTACCCCAACAAAAACGACATTTTCCGCTGTTTTCTCTTCAGCCATTGGTTCCCGCCTCCTTGTTTGGTTGGATTTGCGGATTTTTCTAATTAGCGGGCTTAATAAATACCTTTCGATTAGGACTAGGACGGCACTTGAGTTCGATTCATTTTAGCTTTGGGTGCAAGCGTCAGGGCACGAAGTGGTTAGATTTTTCCTGTAAAGTTTAACTTCGACGTAGATTTGATAATAACCGTTGATCGTCTCAAGCCCGACAAAGTGCTCAAGTCCCTTTCAAACATAAGCGGCATAAAGGGGACTTCTGCCAATTCGATTTTGATCCCGTTGATGGAATGAGGTGGAGTTCATCGCTTTATTTTACAGGAATGAGTTTTGTTAGCCGCACCATACGCTCTTCGATGCCATCTCGCAGTTCTTCCAAATCCCCTTTGTCACGTACGAGCGAAGCGTAGCCTTGTAAATCTTGGGCTAGGATTTCTGCTATTTCGGCATCGAGGATCCCTGCATAGATCGCTAGTTCAATGGTATAGAACGAGCGAATGATAGCATTTAACCCCTTTCGCCACCTCTTCCAAGCGCCTGGCCTCTGGATTCTTAGTTCCTCCGCCAGTTTCTCAAATGTCACACCATCTCCCCAGTAAAAAAGCAGCATCGCTTTGAACACCCTTGGATCGAGATTAGACCTCTCTAGTAGGACACGGGCGAGTGCATCATTTTCTAACCACTTTTCCACCTGGACGATGGGTTTCCCGGGTATTTTATCACCGTGAACCATGTACTCAAAACTATCTTTTATTGTTTCCTAAATCGGGAAACAAACATCATTCGGGAACGCTTTTTCATCTCAATTACAATTAAGTCATTTCCCACAAGTCACGCCGTAGTTTAAAAACATCGGAGTCCCAGA
>JASEGJ010000018.1 GCA_030018135.1 Candidatus Hodarchaeaceae archaeon
GGCGGAGGTCGAAACTACATCGAGCGGTTGTTCGAAACCATCAAGGACAGGCTGATAGCTTTTGACTGCTTCTTCCCGACGGAGGGGATAGAAAGTGTACAAAATTTCTGCAATGCATTTGGATTTTTCTACAACCACTGTAGGCGGCATCAATCGATGAAGGGGCCGCCGTCCGGCGGGGCAGGTGGGCTAGAAGCTTGGGTGGAGGTCTTTATTTGAACGGCACCGTTCTTTGACCCAATATGTTGGGCGAATGAAGAATTCTTTATAAGCCCTTTTCATCCATTCCTCCAACTCCTCCCTCGAGTGCGCATCGCATATGTCGGATATGATTATGTATCTGGCCCAATCATTTGACCCGATCGCGCCGCTGGACTCAAATCTCCGCCAGAGTTCGGTGCCCGGCAAAACTTTGAGTAAGCTCATCTCCGCTATATCCAACTCAGCTTGAGTAGTAAAATCTAGTGTTTTTTGATAGTCCTCCTCCGTTTCGATCGGTGCCCCCACTATGAATGAGCCAATCACATCCAGGCTCGCCCTTTGGGCCATCTCCACGGCTTGCATTCCCTTTTCAACAGTACAGTAGTTTTCTTCTCGTAATAATCCAAAATTCGTTGGCTTCCACTTTCGAGGCCGAAATAGTCAATCTACAGCCAGCGCCGACCATGCTTTTATGCATTTCTTTAGATGCGGTGTCGACCCTCCCGTGCAGATCCAATCGATATCTATGTTGCGCTCCTTGATCAGCCCACATATTTCCATGACGCGCTTGGGGAACATCGTGAAGTTGTCGTCCACCATAAATATCTGCTCGACACCGCGATCGTTTACTAGATTTTCTATTTCATCCACCACATTTTCTGGAGATCTAGCCCTCACCCTCTGCCCGAGAACGCCGTGCATGAACAGAATGTGCAGCCAAAGGGACAGCCACGGGACGATACCACTCCGGAAAAAATTCTTGTTTGATATTTGATACCCGGCCTCGTGACGAAGGCTTCCATAGCGGATATTTGTTATAAGGTGTCTAGCCGGGAATGGGATATCGTTCAAATTTTGAGCTGGTTCCCTAATCCCCGTGAAAATCGCTTTGCCATCGCTCCTGCACATTACTCCCTTAACCCCACCAACAGACCGCCCATTTTCGATCGAGTGTACCAATTCCAGGAAGGTATATTCGCCCTCCCCGACGACGACGTAATCAACGTCCGGGGGAGGTCTCGATGATCTTATCTGCCACAAATGAAGCGTGATGTCCTCCAACCACAATTTTAGCTTCCGGAATGGCTTGCCTCGCAGTTTTCACGGTTTCGATCGAATCCGGGCATAGCTCCGTCATCATGCATGCAATTCCAATAACTTTGGGATTGAACTCTGAGATTCTGCGCCCCAGCTCTTCTTGCGTAATCCCCTCCGCCGCCCCATCCAATACCGTCACCTCAATGCCGCGCCGTTCCAGCACCGCGGCTATATAAAGCAATCCGAGGGGTTCGGACAAGCCAGCAGCATTTATACCCTTTAGTTGAGTTCCGATTGGCGGATTGATTAATAACACCTTAACCAAGCTGTCTCCACCTCCCAGATGCCTCCAGAACTCTCATTCAACGAGTAGGAGAGGACGATAAAAATCTGCTGTCGAGCGTCATATTGATAGATTTGCGGGTTTCAGAGAGGATAGACAACCGCACGATAGGATATAACCCTCCACCACCACCTAAGAATGGAACCAAAATCGGTGAGAAGTTGACTTGGCTGCCACAGACAATAGCATCTGCGATTTGGTTCATCTTGCCAGCATATTTCGCAAACGCCGCCTCGGCCGTGCTTGGCGGTGGGCCGCCCTTAGACATGGGCAGAAAATTTCTGGACGGCTACAGGATCCTCGGCGAGGGGAAGACAGCGCGAGGATTTTTCGGCGGTCTGGTAGTGGGCACGATCGTGGGCATGCTGCAGGGTCGTCCCCCAGTCGGTTTTCTGCTAGCATTGGGCGCAATGCTCGGCGATTTGGCGGGCAGCTTCATCAAGCGCAGGTTGAACATAGCTCGAGGGGAGGCTGCCCCCGGGTTGGATCAATTGAGCTTCGTCGTCGTCGCCCTGTCGCTCGCCAGTCCCGTTGAGGCGGTGGCCTGGCAGACGGTTGCCGCGATACTCATTCTCACCCCACCGATCCACCTCGCCACGAACTTCATCGGCTACAAGCTGGGCCTTAAGGGCAGGCCCTACTGACCTCGCCTAACCTCCATCTCCTCCCACGGGAAGACGATCCACTTGTCAGTTTCGAATACATAAAAGTCGGGTTTTATGCGAGAGTGAGGCTTCCAAGCAACCGTGGCGACGCGCACCTCCTTCGCCCCTCTTTCTTTGAGGTGCCGAACCACAAACTCCAAGGTCGTCCCGGTGTCCGCGACATCGTCGACCACCAGCACTTTGCCCTCCAGCTTACCAACGTCGGCCAAGAGCTCCGGCTCTTCCCTACGCAAGTTTACGCCCTTGTAGTACTTCACGTGAATGATGCGCAGCATCTTGTCCCCGAGCAAATGTGACAGTCGCACAGCGGGGATCAAACCGCCACGCGCGACTCCGACGATCACGTCCGGATCATAGCCCCGTCTTAAGGCGTTAGCTAGCGCGGCGACGGCCTTCTCGACTTCATGCCAGCCCATTGGCACTGGCTCCACACGAACACCCGGGGAGAATAAATTCAAAAGGGGAGCAAATAAAGGTTGCTGTGGAGATGCGATGGGCGAGATAGCTAGTACCTGTGCGATCTGCGGGCGGACGACGGTGGACATACGTACGTGTAGGGTCTGCGGGGTGACTGTATGCTCTCGCTGTTTTCTGCCGGATATCGGCGTTTGCGCGAAGTGCATGAGACGCGGGCTTTGGGTCAGCGATCGCGGGCCGGGGTGAGCCTTATCGACTCGCAATCGAGACTTTACATCACATGCGCGGCAAGATAGCAATTGGGCAACGGCTTTTGTGATACATGTGTATCAAAGACGAGTGTTTTAAGAAAGGCAGGATATTTCATGAATATGGAGGAAACGCTTGAGCGGATTGGGGAGCTGCTCGATGAACTCAGGGAGTGCTCCGCCAAAGGTATCCCAATCGTGGTCGAGGGAGTCCGCGATGAAGAGGCCTTGCGCGAGCTCGATGTTAAGGGCCCCATATTTCAGATCTCAAGCAGCAAGAGGACCGCACTAAATTTTTTAGAATGCTTGGCGCGTCACAGGCAAGTGATAGTTCTAACAGATTTTGATAGAACTGGCGAGGAGCTCGCGAAATTTTGCCTTAAACACCTCCAAAGGCTGGGCCCGAAGCCGATAGTCGACCTGCGCGAGGAACTCAGGGCACTTCTGCACAAGGACATAAAAGAAATTCAAGGGCTTGCAAAGTTTCTGCGCGTTCAAACAACGCGCGAAGCGGGGCGCAAGAGATCCCGATAAAAGTCATAAATAATTCAAGAGCAGGGGGAACTGTTTGAAATCTCTAATCACGACATCCGCAACCTCAGCTAAAGCCGCATTTCCGCCTATCGCGACGCCGAGACCAGCGTGCTTCAGGAAATTTATGTCATACTTACTATCGCCGACTGCGACGCATTCGTCGAGCGTAAAGCCGAGCTCGTCAACCAGCCCTAATAGCGCTTCATGCTTCGTGTACGGTTCAACCCGAAAGATACCCTCGCCCGTGAGGTAGCCACGTTCGTCGACTTCCAGCCCGTTCGCGAGGACATGGTCGATATTCAGCTTGCGTGCCACAATATTGGCTAGGATATCGAGCCCGCCGGTTATAATCGCAACTTGATAACCCCTCCTGCGAATTTCCGCAACGATGTCGGTCGTGTTCGGGGCCAATTTGAAATTAGCAAGCACTCGCTCGATCTGCGAAATATGTGGTACGGGCTGCCAAAGCCTTATGTCGCGTCGCATGAACTCTGGATAATCGATCTCGCCCCGCTCATATATCTCAAGATTCCTCAGTGCAGCCCCTTGGGTTCCGAAGTGGCGGTGGAGGATGCCCCAGCAGCTATCCTCTTCGACCAGCGTGCCGTCCATGTCGAATGCGACTAGTTTGTACTCCATAAGTTTACCATAGTTTAATGGGTATCGCAGCAAATATTAGTTTCCCCCAAAATAGACCTGGAGGCACCGGTTGACAGACCTACCCTTAATAATCCTGCTCCCACTCGTGCCCACGTTCGAGTCGCGCTATACCATTCCGTTGGCCATCTCGCTTACCGATATTCACCCCGCTTTTGCGTTCGGAGCATGCGTTGCCCTCAACATACTAGTGGTCCCCCTCGTCTTCCTCGGTTTGGATATGTTTGCGCCCCCGCTCATCAAGAGGTACAAATGGGTCAATTCCCTCTTTACTTGGTTTCTTAGGCGAGGCTATAACCGAAAATGGGGGTCCTTTGGGCTTGCCATATTCGTCGCCATCCCACTGCCCATCACTGGCGCGTATACTGGCTCGCTTATAGCCTATTTGCTAGGCATGGACAGAAAACGCGCAATTATCGCCATCGCGGCAGGGGTTATCTCAATAGGCGCGATTGCGACGTTAGCGACGCTTGGCATAATTTCACTTGCTGGGCTACTTTGACCGCATGCCTTTTTAACCCGAAATATTAATAAAATATTGAATCACAAATCAAAGCCAGAATCACAAATCAAGTTCATCTGGCTTTTAAGGGCGTGTTGCCCGATGGAAGAAAAACCGCTGAAGGAGTTAATTGCCGAGAAAATCGGCCAAAGGGAGGCTTCGATTATGAAAGAGGATATTGGTACGACCAAGTACCTTATTCACGCCAAAATAGAAGCGAACGGTGTGGTCGAGCGCCCGGATGTCGTGGGCGCGATATTCGGTCAGACCGAGGGGCTGTTGGGCGACGAGCTGGACTTGCGCGAGCTACAGAAGACCTCTAGGATAGGCCGCATTAAAGTCGACATATCCTCAAGCCACGGTAAGTCGACGGGGACGATAGTCATACCCTCAAGCTTGGATAGGGTTGAGACATCCATCATAGCCGCAGCACTCGAGACGATCGACCGGGTCGGGCCGTGCGAAGCCACGATAAAGGCCGAGAGGATCGAGGACGTCAGAGATGCAAAGCGCAAGTTCATAATCGACCGGGCTAAGGAGCTCTTGGGACAAATAGAGGAAATAACGCCCGAAACCCAAGAGATCTCGGAGCAGGTGAAGGAGTTCGTGCGCCTCGAGGAAATAGTGACGTACGAGGGCCTGCCGGCGGGCCCCGGGGTGCAGGAGTCGGACGCCATCATTATCGTCGAGGGGCGCGCGGATGTGCTAAACCTATTGCGGTGTGGCATCAGAAACGCGATCGCAATTGAGGGTACGAGCGTGCCTCAGGCAGTAATCGAGTTGAGCCGAAATAAAACCACGACGGCATTTCTAGACGGCGATCGCGGCGGGGATTTAATCCTTAAGGAACTCCTCCAAGTAGCCGACATAGATTTTGTCGCGAGGGCACCACCCGGCGAGGGAGTCGAGGAGCTGACGAAGAAGGAGATAGTCAAGGCTTTGCGGAACAAAATACCCGTCGACCAAGCGCTGGCCGAGCTTAAGGGCAGGCCGGAGGCGCTGGAGGTCGCGCCCGCCGCCCCGGAATCGCGGGTAGAACACGATTTCAGCAAGCTCGCGAGCATCGTGGGCAGGTTGCGTGGCACGCTCAGGGCTTGCCTGCTCGATGAGAAACTTGAGAAAATGGACGAGGTACAGGTTAGAGACCTGAAGGAGAGACTCCCCCAAATGTCCAGCGTAGGTGCCGTGGTCTTTGACGGCGTCGTAACTCAGGAGCTCGCGGACATCGCCGCGGAGAGAGGCCTCAAATATTTGGTCGGCATGCGCGCGCGCGTCGATAGGATGCCCGCAAATGTGCGTATCCTGACAATAGATGAGTTACACCGGCAATCTCGGGTCAGATCTCACAATAAGCCATATGGGCGCTAGTGATACCCATATGTCATAACCACAGCCGCTTCGCCGTCCTCATAGTAATAGGGAATTTCTTCGCGCTCATTGAATCCCAACCCCAAGTAAAATTGTCGCGCGGCGAAGTTGCTCTTTCTCACCTCAAGCCTTACGCCCTTTGCGCCCTTCGCTTTAAGGCGATCGAGCATGTTAACGATGAGCGCGGATCCTATGCCCCGGCGCCTGTAGGGCGGGTCAACGGCTATGGCCAAGATGTGGCCGCTCGCACCCCACCTGATGACTCCGATGATATATCCCACGACTTCGCCGTCGAGTTCGGCCACTAAAAATCCGTCTGGGTGCATCTCCCGCAGGCGGTTGAGCAAGCTCAGAGGATATGGGTCGGGGAAGCAACGATATTCGATGTCCAAAATCGCTTGCATGTCCCCCTCACGTTTTAAATCCCTGATCTTGATGAGTTGCTGCGTCATGGTCGCGCCCACCGCTCATAAATTTAAACGTTCGAAAATAAAGTGGCTTCGGTTGAGCTAGCATGACATCCGCAAAGCGACAGGGGACCAACTTCGAGTATCGCGTGGCCTACATCTTTGAGCGCTTCGGCTACACTTGGGATCGCTCGGGGAGTTCGCTGGGCATCGACCTCAAGATCTCGAGGGATGGCAATCCGCGTTATTTGGTCAACTGCAAGAAGACCTCATCGATCGGGCCAATTTACTTGCCGCGTCTCGAGGTCGAGCGCCTCATCGCGTCTGCCTCTCGTGCCGGGGTGAGGGGCATCATATGTTTTGGGTTCAAACGTACTCCTGTACTCGCGGTTACCCTCGAACAAATCCGCCACTTAAGGGCTACAAGACTTAGCTACAAGCTTTACCCCACCGATGGACACCGGCTGGACGAGCTCTTGAGTGAGGCCGAGGCATGAGGATCATCTACAGGGACTTGAAACACGGACAGATCAAGCTTGCAGTTGAAACGCTCGATGATCTCTGGCATTTGCAACGCCTCGTTGAGCCCGGCGATTTAGCCACCATGCCGACCTGGCGGCGGGAACGAGCCGAAATGGACAAGCTGAGACCGGAGCGGCTGGAGAAAAAGCCCCTGAAGCTATCGATAAAAGTTGAGGGCATTGAGTTTCACAGGTTCGCGAACAGGTTGCGCCTGCTCGGCACGATCGAGGTCGGCCCGGACAAGGGCAAGCACCACACATTCAGCCTCGAGCCGGGGGCAACGCTTACCCTGACCAAGCGATGGCGCCCAGACCACTTGGAGCGATTGCAAGAGGCGGTGAAAGCGAGCAGGCGGCCCCGCGTCTTGCTCGTTGCGCTTGACGATGCATCGGCTGAGCTCGGGATTGTTCGACAGTATGGTTTAGAGCAGCTGAGCACGATTACGCGCCCAACGGCAGGCAAGCATTACGTGGTCGAGCGCGAAGCGGATGAGTTAAAATTTTTTCACAGGCTTGCCGCGGCGATGAGCGATGTCATGACACGCGAGGGTATTCGAGTTGCTATCGTCGCTGGGCCCGGCTTCACAAAGGACAACTTCTCCGCCTTTCTGCGAGAAGCCTATCCAGATCTCGCCGCCAAGATTAGGCGTGACGATGTCAGCTCCGGCGGCAGGACGGGGCTCTACGAGATCATCCGCCGCGGTTTGGTCGAGCGAGTTTCCGCAGAGGACCGCGTTTCATTTGAAACTATGTTGGTCGAGCGGCTAATGGGCGAGATAGCGAAGGAGGGATTGGCGGCCTATGGCAAGTCGGAGGTCGAGCGAGCGGCGTCTCTCGGTGCGGTTGAAAAGTTGCTGGTCGTAGACGAGATGTTACGCGAGCACGACGCAATTGAAGGGCTGCTCGAACAGGTACGGGAAACGCGGGGCAAGGTTATTGTGGTGAGCACAGAGCACGACGCGGGCAGACAGCTTAAAGGACTCGGTGGCATCGCCGCCCTACTCCGATTTAAGCTCAGGGGCTAGACCCCGTCCGGCATGACTGGCCATTTGGTTGACCTATGATTATTTATGTGGGGCCCCCCCCAACTATCACCGGAGAGGTGAGGGCATGGAATCAACACTTTTATCTAATCTGCCCGAGATCGTTGGGAAGTTGTCCACTTACCTTCGCGATGCATCGCCGGCGGTCCTCATCGTCATCGGGGGCCTCCTATTTGTGTTTGCTGGCATGGCGAAATGGATAGTTAGGCTAGTTGGCGCGGGGCTGTTTATCTACGGGTTGCTGGCCGTTCTGCATGTGATCTGAAGCTCAAATACATCGGCGGGCCGTTGACACCCGCAAAAAGCCGATTTTTGCCAAGTTATAATTTATGGCGTCTTAAAGTTACTTGTCCGTGGTTGCCATGCTTGCAGCTCCAATTTATGGCGTACCTGCCCTAAGGATAAACATTGAACGGGAGCGCGTGTTAGTTGCGGCAGACTTACACTTAGGTATAGAAGGGGAGCTGGTTGCTCGCGGTGTTTCACTGCCCAGCCAAATACCCAAAGCCAAGGCAAGACTGATCGAGCTGATCAAACAGCATAAGCCGGATCGTCTGCTTTTTTTGGGGGACGTGAAACACAACGTGCCCATCGCGACTTGGCAGGAGTGGAGGGAGCTGCCGGATTTCTTCGCCAATCTGGCCAAACTCGCGCGCGTGGAGGTCATACCCGGTAACCACGATGGCGATATCGAGGGCATGGTATCGCCCGGGGTAATCATCCATGATTTTAAGGGCGTGGTATTGGGGAGGCGCAGGCGGATAGGTCTCATACACGGCCATGCGTGGCCCAATCCAAGCGTGCTGAATGTCGAGCTACTTGTGGCCGCCCATAATCACCCGGCCGTTGAGTTCAGGGACGAACTCGGGGCACGCACGATTGAGCACGTTTGGTTGAGGTGCAAGCTGGAGCCGAAGAAGTTCCCGAAGAAGCTTCGGGGTGCGATCGAGGGCGACGGTCCTGAGTTATTGGTGATGCCTGCCTTCAGCGAGCTGGTGGGTGGTGCCGCGGTAAATAAATCCATACCCGAGGAGCTTCTCGGCCCCATGTTTAAGGCTGGTGCGGTAAAGCTCGATGAGGCAGAGGTCTACATGCTAGATGGAACTTTCTTGGGCACCATAGCCGCCCTGAGGAAGTTGAGGGGGGCCAAGCATTGAGCATCGCGTCGCGTATGAGGGTGGGCGAGCCCCTCGAGCGGTGGGCCGCGGTCAGGTACGCCCGGCGACCATCCAGCGACGAAGAGAGCTTGGGTTGCTTGGAGGAGTACGTACGCGAGTGGTTCCACGGAAACTTTAGCGAACTTACCCCTCCGCAGCAGTATTCGTTTAAGCTCATATCGCAGGGCAAGAATGTCATAATCACCGCGCCGACTGGCAGCGGCAAGACCTTAGCGGGTTTTCTGGCTATTCTCAGCGACCTCTTCAGGTTGGGTGAGCGCGGCAAACTTCAAGATAGCGTCTACTGCATTTACATCTCTCCTTTGAAGGCGCTCGATAACGACGTTCGTAAAAACCTGCTGGTGCCCCTCACCCAAATCAGGGAGATAGCTCGAGAGCGAGGTATAGAACTCCCCGAGGTGAGAATCGCCGTTAGGACGGGTGACGTCCCGCCACATGAAAAGCAGAGGCAGCTTAAACTACCTCCCCACATCCTCGTCACGACGCCGGAAAGCGTCGCCGTCTTACTAAATGCTCCTAAATTTGTACAGCACCTGAAGACGGTACGATGGGTTATCGTCGATGAAATACATGAACTTGCAAACAACAAGCGCGGCGTTCATCTCGCCCTTTCGCTTGAGCGATTACGTGAAGAGGTCGGAGCAGAATTTCAACGGATAGGTATGGGAGCCACCCTTCATCCGCTTGAGGAGGCAGCGAGATATCTCGTGGGCAGCGATGACGAGGGCAGGCCTAGAAAATGCACGCTCGTCGACGTTAGTTGGTACAAGCCATTTGACCTACAGGTCATGAGCCCTGTGCGAGATATCGTTCGAACGAGCGCTGGTCACATAAATGCGGCCCTTTACAGACTTCTCGACAAGCTCATAAGTTCGCACACCACGACGCTCGTGTTCACGAACACGAGAAGCGGCACGGAGCGGGTTAGCTATCACTTGAAGGATCGCTGGCCTGAGCGCTACAACGATGAAACGATAGGCGCTCATCATGGCTCACTTTCTCGAGATATTCGCTTAGATATCGAGGAGCGCCTGAAGAAAGGTATGCTAAAAGCCGTCATATCCTCGACCTCGCTTGAGCTGGGCATAGACATAGGCTACATAGACCTCGTGGCGCAGATAGGCTCGCCGAAAAGCGTAACCCGCGCGGTGCAGCGAATAGGGAGGAGCGGCCATAAGTTCAGGGATGTGGCGAAGGGCAGGATGATCGTGCTCGATCGGGATGACTTGGTCGAGTGTGCAGTTATGCTCAGGTGCGCTGAGCAGCGAAGGCTCGACGAGATAGATATGCCCTCGAACTGCCTCGACATTCTCGCGCAGCACGTCGTGGGAATGGGGCTGGCCAAAAAGTGGACCGTGCGGGATGCGCTTCGTGTGGTGAGGCGGGCTTACCCCTATCGCAACTTGGGTGAGGAAGACTTCAAAGCGCTGCTCCACTATCTCGCAGGCCACTACGCATCGCTCGAGGATCGCCGCGTATACGGCAAGATATGGTACGACGAAAGCGACGACATGTTCGGTCGACGCGGCAAGTACACCCGCATCATCTACTACCTAAACCTCGGCGCCATCCCGGACGAGGTCAAGATAGATGTCTATCGGCACCGCGACCGCCGCTACATCGGTGGCATAGAGGAGGGCTTCCTGGAGCGCCTTCGTCCCGGCGATATCTTCGTGCTCGGGGGCAGGCTCTACAAATTTAGGTTTGCCAGGGGTATGCGATGCTTCGTCGACGATGCACCGAGGGGCGCGGTGCCGACCATCCCATCATGGTTCTCGGAGATGTTGCCCCTGAGCTTCGACTTGGCCCTTGAGGTTCGGAAATTCAGGGATGAGATGAGGCGAAAGCTCGATCGACGCGAGCCCAAGGAAAAAATCGTGAAATGGTTGCTAGAGGAATATCCGATGGATGAGAGGGCAGCAAACTCGCTGTATGAATACTTCAGGGAGCAGTACCTCTTCACTCATGGCAAGGTGCCGGCGAGCGACGAGTTGCTGGTCGAGCGCACCTATGACCTCGAGGGGAGGCGCTACTATGTATTTCATTCGCTTTTCGGGAGGCGAGTCAACGAGGCCCTCTCTAGGGCGGCCGCGATAATCGCTTCCAATATGCTCGATGCAAACGTGGCCGTTATCTTGAGCGACAATGGATTTGCGATGATGGTCCCGAGCGACAAGGAGCTAGATATCGAAGGGCTCGTTCGAGAGCTCACGCGCGTCGATCTCGAGGGGCTACTCAAGGCGAACATAAGGCGCACGGAGCTGATGAAGCGCAGGTTCAGGCACTGCGCGGCCAGAAGCTTTCTGGTGCTCCGAAATTATAAGGGCTACAAGATAAGCGTCGGCAAGCAGCAGCTCAGCTCTCAGACCCTGCTCAACGTTACCGAGGAGATCGACTTGAACTTTCCCGTGATAAAGGAAACATACCGCGAGATCCTCGAGGACACGATGGATGTTAAGAAGGTGAAGCTCGTGCTCGATTGGCTCAGAGATGGCAAACTCAAGCTCGATGTAATTTCGACGGATGTGCCGAGCCCGTTCGCCCACAACCTCATCGTGCTCGGCGAGGCCGATATCATCCTGATGGAGGACCGCAAGAAGCGCCTGCTACAGCTTTATGAGGCCGTGATGAAGCGGATAAAGTAAAAGTTGCTTAAACATTACGGCCTCTAGAGTGAGCCACCCTTGGTACGACTTTGAGAACTATCCCATCGTCCTCTGATGTAAAACTCGTCGTTCTTTTAATTTTTAAAGTAATTACGACATATCGTTAGCTGGAAGAGGGCCGGGTGTGGTTTTTGGAGGAGAAAATTTACCTGGACAAAAATGCGCTCAAAGCGCTAGCTTTTGGTGGAGGGATTCTAGGAGTTTACAGGTTCGTTGAGGGCATTACCGTCGCACCAGAAGTTCCGGGAGTTCCACCTCCTATTATTCCACCTCAGGTCGTTCATGAGCCGGCATACCTCATCGTAGGTTTGGCACTGATCTCGATCGGCCTACCGCTTTCATATTTAGGCCTCCGCATCTGGAAAAGAATGCGCACACGTTCCTAACTTTATCGTTCGGATAAAACCTAACATTTTCGGCATTTTTTTAAATACAAAACAAAAGTCTTTCCTTAATGCGATGAAAATGCTTAACAGGATGCCCTCCTCCAGCTTGATCTCGGCTATGGTTTGCTTGTCGCACTTTGCTCAACCGAAAGCAAAACGAGAGATCTCTAACAACCACTCAAAAGAGATATTCTCCAAGACGAAATGTAATAATACCATCACCTACCATTTTGATACCAGAGGCACGTGAGGGGAAAAATGAAAGAAAAGGGTAAAGTTACTTTATTTCTCTTGGTGATTTTTTTAGCGGTGGTTTTCTTGGGGTTGTCGTTACTCGAGCTTCGCTTAGGCCTACAAAGAAGGGCACGGTTCTCTCCATCACCCCTTCGAGCTTCTACGTGGGATTATCGACGCATGTTCTGAGGCGACACTAACGGACGCCGATGGCAACCCGCTGGCGGGCAAAGTTATCGTTTGGTCCTCGATTCCAAGTATCCCGACTGGCTGGGGTCCCGACCCCCAGGGAAACCCTTTCCCGGTTGAGACCGTGACCGATTCCCCTCGGCCAAGCGTCGATCACCTATAAGTCCCCTCTTGTCGACTCTGAAACCTCCGTGACGATCGTAGCTGAGTTCGCTGGTGATGAATTGCATGAGGGCAGTACGAATAGAAAAAAGGAAGTTGCAATCATCTTGCTGGCCATCGTCATCTCAACATGTCTGTGGCTTGTACCAGCTATGAGATCGACCCCAGAACCCCTTCTCCTTCCTTCTAAACCGCCTGAAATGGACGAACGCAGCATTGGTAATCCCCTCACGCTCGAGGAGGTCAAGGAAAGGGCATCGTTTCCCATCCTGATCCCAACTTACGTGCCCGAAGGCATACAGTTAGAGGAAATAAGAGGATTAAGGGGTCACTTGTGGTCGCCGGAAGACAACCGACTGATCTCAGATAACTCCTATTGGGAATTTCGGTTCTTCTTCTCCAAGGAGAACCTCGTCCTAACCATCAGCCGATCGTACCAAAAGATGACGCTCGAAGGACTCAAGCGCGCTTTCGTGGAGGAATATCCCAAATACCGCAGGTTAGTCGAAATTAATGGGTCACCTGGCTTCGTCCAAGAAAGTCACGTCAACCTTGTTGGCGAACAACTACCAGTGTTTTTAGACTGGTGGAACAACGACCTATACCTGAAATTCGCGATCAGCGGTTTTCTTCCGTCCGAAGAGCTGATAAGGATGGCGGAGTCATTGAGACCCGCCTAAGTTCCTCATGGGGAGAAAGTCATCTATGGTGGGGGGACGAGCACATGAAACCCTGCACCGGTCGTTAAAGCGACGCCGGATCGTTGGATTCATAGCATTCGGTTTCGCAGCTGCAGGAGTTGTGGTTTTATGGGGCCATATCCAGAAAAGAGCACCCATCCCCAGCTCACACTTCCTCCAACAGCCTTGGGTTGAATTACTCCAAGATAACGTAATCTTAGAACCAGGGGAGACAAAAGAGATCTATTGCATCTTGAGAACTAAGTACTATTCCGCAAGCGAAAACTGGATCGTGAGCTATACTGGACTCGACGGAAGGCCAGCTTGGCCCGAAGGCATGAGGATCTATGCCCCCATCCGAAGGTGGGGCCCTACGAAAATGCCTTCATTCCGGTAACCATCGAAACCGACTCTGGGCTCAGACCCGCGTATACGTATTCTATATGGGCAACGATTATTCGCCGAAATGGCCAGCTAAGCTCACCTTGAAGGTTGAAAGGGCAGAATAGGAAACGGTGCGATGTCGAGCTCGGTATCCCTTGCTGGCTCCGCATTATGAGTTCCGAGCAGGTAGAGGTGGCCAGAGAATAAGAGTCATTCACTGACTTATTGTTCGTTTGAAAGGAAAACTTTCGGGATAAACCTTTTTTCCAAAAATGATGTTACATAAGCATAAGGCGGGCCGATGAAGCTCTGGGACAAAATTGAGATAATTGAGCCTTATCCGGCAGTTTACATCCCCGAGATCGACTCCATCGCGATCGCCGACCTCCACTTGGGCTACGAGGGCATCATGGCCGAGCAGGGCATCTTCGTCCCAAAGGTGCAGTTCGAGAAGGAGATGAAGATCCTCAAAGAAATTATGGACAAGCAGAAGTCCGGCCGGATCGTCATCTGTGGTGATATCAAGCATGAATTTTCAGAGACCAGCTATCATGAGTTTATCGAAGTTACAGATCTCCTCACGTTTCTCCGCGGGCATCTCCGGGAGGTCATCGCACTCAAAGGAAACCACGATAACTACCTAATCCGCGTCACTAGGCGCCACGGTATTGCGCTTTACGATGAGCTCGAACTTGGCGACTTTTACTTTATGCACGGCCACGAGGTGCCGGAAAGGTTACTGACTGCGGAGGCCACATACATCATCATGGCTCATGAACACCCCGCGATCGTACTTTACGATGAGGTCGGCGGCAGGGAGAAGCTCGACTGCTTCCTGTACGGCAATGTCAACGATAAGAAGCTGCTAGTTTTGCCCGCCTTTTCGACTTTTGCCGAAGGGAGCCAAGTTAACACCATCCCTCGGGAGGAGCTCCTATCGCCCATTCTGAGGGAACTCGTCGATGTGGATAATCTAAGAGCGATTGGGATAGCCGAGGAGGTAGGCTGCTTGGAGTTTCCGGAGCTTCGGAGGCTCAGACCCCAAGCCTCCAAATTTTGATACACGTGTATCAATAAGAATTTTAGCCGGCGTTTTTAGTCGCCGGGTTTTGGCAGGAGGTTTTAAAGCATCAAAAAAAGACCTTTTCTTGGATAAAAATGGGTGTCGTATTCGGACCCGAGGACGCGTTAAAGGGGCGCAAACGGATGCTCAAGAGGGCGGCGCGAGACCTCAGCCCAGCGCACATGGAGCGGGTAGAGGATATCCTCCGCGGATGGGATGAGAAATCGGAGCAAAGGCTCATAGAGCTTTTGGGCGAGGAAAGGGCCAAGCGACTCCTAAGGGAGCTTCAAATGGAGTAAAATTTATCCGCGGGGCAATTTTAAAAAAGCGCCGGGCGAAGCGATTTTCCCTCTAAAGGTTTTTATATAGGCGCCAGCATTAAGGCTCGGGGTGATTTGTTGGCGGATGTCATCATAATCGGCGCCGGGCCCGCAGGTCTATTTGCAGCACATGAGATTTCCTCAAAGTCCAAGCTTTCCGTACTCATCATCGACATGGGGCGCGAGATGGACAAGCGCGCCTGCCCGGCAATGGAGACTGGCACGTGCATTCGCTGCGAGCCCTGCCATATAATGTGCGGCGTCGGCGGCGCTGGCGGTATGTCAAGCGGTACGCTGAACCTGCGCCACGATATAGGCGGAGACCTCAGCGAGATGGCGAAGGGCACCGCAAAGGCACAAAAGCTCGTGGAGGAGGTCGACGCCATCTTCTTGGAGCACGGCGCACCAAGGGAGGTTTACGGCGTTGAATCGGAGGAGATCGAGCGGCTGACCAGGCGGGCCGCCGCGGCGGGGGTGAGGTTCATACCGATACCCCAGCGCCACATCGGCTCCGAATACCTACCCGATGTCGTTAACTCGCTGAAGAAAAAGCTGGAGAAGCAGGGCGTTAAATTCATGTTGAACACGCGGGTCGAACAAGTTCGCAAGGGCGAGGTGTTGATCAAGGGCAAGAGAGTGCGAGCGAAGTACATCCTCGCCGCCCCAGGGCGGGTCGGCGCGGTTTGGTTCGCTGAGCAGGCGCGGGCCTTGGGCATAAAGCTGACGCACGGCGCCATAGATGTTGGGGTTCGCGTCGAGGTGCCCGCGGTCGTGATGGAGCCGGTGATCAGGGTCAGCCGGGACCCGAAGTTCCACATCATAACCAAGACGTTTGACGACTTCATAAGGACATTCTGCGTCAACTTCCAAGGATACGTGATGGAGGAGCGCTACGACGACTACGTGGGCGTCAACGGGCATTCCCTGCGCGCCCGCAAGTCGACGAACGCCAACTTCGCCTTTCTGACGCGCGTGGAGCTCACGCAACCCGTCACAGACACCACCGCGTACGGGCGCTCGATCGCATACCTCGCTACGACGATCGGTGGGGGAAGGCCCCTGCTGCAGAGGCTCGGGGACCTCAGGCGCGGCAGGCGCTCAACTTGGCAGCGCATAGAGCGGGGCCATGTCAGGCCGACGCTCAGGAGCGTGACACCTGGCGATATCTCCATGGCTTTGCCGGGTAGGATCGTGACAAACATCCTCGAGGGCCTGGAGCGGCTGGACGCGGTCGTCCCGGGGGTTGCGTCGGACTCGACGTTGCTTTACGCACCGGAGGTTAAGCTGTACGCGATGAAAATAGCCACGGACGAGCACATGGAGACGAGCGTGCCCGGTCTGTTCGTGGCGGGCGACGGGGCCGGGCTGTCGCGGGGCATCATCACGGCGGCCGCGACCGGCGTGCTCGCCGCGAGGGGCATACTGCACAAAGCCCATAGGCCTACTCGATGACCTCGAGCTTTGAGAGGATTTTCCTCTGCTCGGCAGTCAGCTCCATTGGGTGCTCTCGCTCCGGGATCCTTATCTCCTTAACCTCGCCGAAGAGCGGGGTTGTGAAGTAGCGGAAGCCGTGGTCGTTCAACATGGTGACCATGCGCTTGAGCTCCGGGTGGCGATCGTGGAGTTTGAGGCATGCGGCCACATTCGCCCCGCTCGAAATGCCGACGAAAAGTCCCTCCTCCATTGCCAAGCGCCTGGCCATCTGAATCGCATCCTCGGAGGAGACTAGGATCACTCCATCGAGGATCGAGATGTCGAAGATGGACGGGATGAACCCATCGCCTATCCCCTCTATTCGATGGGAGCCCCAGCGTTGCTTCGATAGGATGGGGCACTCCGCCGGTTCCACGGCGTAGACCTTGATCCTTGGATTTCGCTCCTTCAAGTAGCGCCCGACGCCGGTTATCGTGCCGGCGGTCCCCTGCGCGGCGACAAAGGCGTCGAGGGCGCCGCCCGTCTGCTCCCAAATCTCGGGCGCGGTGGTCTCGTAGTGGGCTTGGACGTTCAGCGTATTGTTGAATTGATTTATCCAGAAGTAGCGTTCGGGGTCGAATGATATAATTTCCCTGACCTTTTTTACGACCAGATCCACATCGGACTCAGCGCCCGGCATCGTCAATATCTTTGCGCCGTATGCCAGGATGGCCTTCTTCCTCTCCTCGCTCATACCCTCGGGCATGACTATGAGCACCGGGTAGCCCAGCAGGGCGCCAATCATGGCCGTCGAGATGCCGGTGTTGCCCGTGGTGCTTTCGATGATGGTCATGCCTGGCTTGAGCTTCTCGCTTTCGACCGCGTCTTTTACGATCTTTAGCAGGATCCTATCCTTCAGGCTTCCGGACGGGTTTAGGAACTCGGCCTTCCCCAACAACTCCATGTCGCGCCCATCCGTGATCTTACCGAGGCGCACCAGGGGGGTGAGGCCTATGAGTTCGGTCACGTCATCAGCTATTTTCCTGTGACGTCCCCAATCAGCGCCCATGAAACCGCCCTTTTTTCCCAATTGAACCGTGACGCATCATATGCATTTTTAAAGTTCTAGCCAAAAATCCTTCGGGGCCGGGATGAAAGTATCGCGGGCAGTCGCGCTTCTGCCATTGGGCTATCAGATGGGCGATTCAGGCATCGCCAAGGGCATCGTATATTTGCTCATCGCCACAGTTTTGGGCATCATAGTTCTGTTGATCAGGTCTAAACCTAGGCAGAAAAAACCCCGCGTTTTTCTAGCGGGTGCAGTCGAGGAAAATAGAGGCGAGCGGAAAGCCGTTAAGACGTGAAGCTCACCGGTGGGGTCGCCTAGCTTCAGATTTTCGCTTGAATTAATGCGCCAAGATTGGGCAAGAATTGGGAATCTCCGATGCAAATTTAGCATGAAAATCGCTCATGCCCACATATGGAATTTGGGCAAAGTTTGGGTGTTTCTGGGAGAAAACATGGGGTGTATTTGCTAAACACTATCACGTTGTTTTTTCGTCTGCAGAATATCCTGCATCCCTCTCCAAGTAGTTTTTTCTAATGTTAATTTTCCCGCCAAGATGTTTTTGAGCAGGTATATCAAACGGCACGCCATGGAGAGGGTCTTGGCCTCGGCAATCAGTCGGCCTGGCACCACGCGGACATCACCCAAGATCTGCCTCCCACCCAGCGAGGCCAAAGGACTCCAATGATCTGGAGGGTATTCGCGTGTCCAGCTGAAGTACTCCCCACCTTTTTCCCGACCACAGTACTCGAATTCCGGGTCACGCTTCCGTAACTCCGCAACTACATCCCGCTCATCCTCTATATGGAAACTCATTTCGGTGAGGATCATTATCTCTTTCCCCTCCGGTAAATCTTCCGGCAAGGGGTTTTCTCGAATAACCTTGACCAAGTCTTGGGGGGTCAATCCGCCCGGGCCGATCAAGCGATCTATCCACCGTCGTCTGTTCCCTGGCGGCCGCGGAACCAAGCTGAGGTATTGCTCTGCTTCCGCGTCCCACGATGCCCCATGTTCTTCACTCAATGCATACGCTCCCCACACATACTCGGACAGGAGTTCAATTGTGCCGTCTTCAAATGGAGGGAACACATCACGCATTCTGTTGACAAATTCATCGTGCTCTTTCGCAGTTGAATCTTTACCGAACATCATCACGATGCCGCCCTCTAGCAGGCTGATGATGAAAAAGGAGTGAACTAGGCGGCCATCGGGTTGTTCACGGGCAATCCCTGCCGTTCCAAATCCGGTGGCGCACCACGCATCCCGATCAGGGACGTACACATGAGTCACGGGGCATGAAAGCACGTCAGCTCGTAAGGACTTCGCGCCATCTGATCCGAAACCGGTTGGTATGGATAGGGCCCGCTTCTTCATAAATCTCTACCTCCTTTATTTCTAAATCCTAACTCTCTCCGTTTCCTTTTAAGAAGCCGCTCCACCTCGGCATTACTCACACGGTTGATCTCCTCGAGGTAACTTCGCGGAAAATCTTCGGTCAGCTCCTCAAGCTTGAATCGCTCGGCTTCTCGTTCCCAATGTTTTATTAAATCGCTCGACACCCGCCCAGAAAACTCCTTCACGTAGCGCTCGTGTACTTTCTTCTGTGTCAATAATGCCGCTGGTTTCTTTATTTTACGTTGTTTTCCCAAGCTCACGCAACTCCGCAGATGTTTTCTCCCACTCTACTATTGCTTTCCTCCCCAATCTCTTGACCACCCCGTCGCTCACGCTTACCCGTTTCCCCACCCTCACCTTCCTGCATACTTCCCGAAGCTCTTTAAACCCTGCAAAGCGCTCCGCAAATTCCTTCTCCAACATCTTGCCCGAGAAGTTGCCTTGCACAGCGAGTGCACTCACTATTGTCCGCCTTGCCCCTCTCGTGATCCAGTAACAGGCAATGTCTTGCATGTCCTTTCGGGCGGCAACAATACCGCGTAGGATGCTTTCCTTGGCCGCGAGGAGTTCAACAGCGATGTGTTTGGGTGTGACCCGTGTAGCCCGGAGGATCCCCATGAGGCCAAAATCCAAGATAGTGGCACCGTCCCGCTCCACCAGCTTGAGAAAAATCGGATCCTTTTGTAAAAATCGCTCAAAATCCTGTATGCTCAAAACCTCAGCATCAAACGTGGGGGTGCGCTGCTCAATAGCGGGTATCCTTGAAAGCATTTGTCCCTTGGCCTCTTCGGACCGAACGATGACAAGGAAGTCCCAATCACTGAGTTCATCTGCTCCGCCCCATAATCGGGAGCCGTAGAAGACCAGGCTTTCGAGATTATTCATGGAGTCTCTTAGGAGTTCCGCTAGCTCATTGCTGATTTCGGGGACCTTGGTCAAGAACCGGTGAATGCGTACCCACCTTTCGGGTGGCACAAGTAGGTGCTCCCCTCTGCCGACTTTATCGACAAGCAGCGCTCTTCGCATCTCATGTAGGGCCACGCTAGCGTAGTTCTTACCAACTGCCCAACACCTAGAAGCGGTCAATCTATCAACGACTCGCGGATAGCTACCGTCCAGATCAAAATACCGTTTGACAACCCACTCCGCTGGCCACACATCAACACCCAATTTAAAAAAAACTTAGTTATTTATTAAGTTAACTATTTGCTGCCTCCCTAAATTTTCCCTTGCCCAATTTATCATAGCTTTCGCTTCTTCTAGTGTCTTCTCAAATAGTTCAGCGTCAGCGTACTTCGCGGGGAACTCCACCGTTGATCTAAGTAATAGAAAAGCGAGAGGGTTGTACTCCACGGCAATTGTTTTGAAACCGAGTCTAAGCGACTCAAGCGGTATAGCGCCTCCTCCTGCCATAGGATCAATGACGGTGATTTGCTCGGGTCTCCTCCCCAATCTGGCTAGAACACTTGAGAGTAGTGATCTGTCAGGATCGGTATAAAAAAGAAGCGGCGGAAATTTCGTGCTAAGCCTCACTTTTGGTATACCTAAAATTTCTTCGAAAACTTTTTTATCAATCTGTGAAGGAAGTAACGAAGCGAGATTAAGTGATCTAGCTATACCACAAGGTCTACGAGCAAACCACGTATGTATACTACGTAGCTTGGGATCATAATTACTTCCTTTTCGGCTCAGTCCTAACTTGTCCCGCAGTTCCCCATATTTTGGTTTGAATGATTGTTCGAACGAGGCATCAACGCTTAGCGCACGTAACGGTAACCAGCTTTCAATTAACTTTTCTCTCACTTTCATCATCTCTTAAGCTTCTTCTCGGCTATAGAAAAGAAGCTCTTCATAGAAGCGGAGACGGCATCCGCGACTTCTGGTAAAATCGTCCCACTAACTTCACGACTCTTCCTATCTTGCCTGAGGGTCGTGGAAAGGTCAACCCCCATGAGCATAAAGTTTGCAAAGTGTTCTCCTAGCATAGATTGCGGACCACTGAGTACCTTGCTGAAAACATTGCTCCACTTACTCGGGTTTCTACTTCGCCTCAAAAGCAAGATATATGAACCAACAGTAGGAGCAAGGTCTGCCCTCACGAAATACTTCTTTCTTTTGGGGGTACTCTCGAGAAGCTTGATGCCCCCACAAGTCGATAACGAGGCCAACAATTTCTCATGCGCTTCCCTCGCGGGTTTCCCTGTTAACTTAACAAGTGTGATGGGTAGCTTGGCACCTTTCGTCGAGCACAACATCAACTTTAGTTCGCGCCCACGGGGTCCTTCGTAAACTAGAGAATAATCCGATTCCGTCAGGTTGCCCACCACCTTTTGGTGACGAGGGCGAAGAAGGAGATCTTGCTCAAATCTGCTAGCCCCCTTCTACCATGCCCCACAAATAGGATATTGTCCTCCTCGTATACGTCATAGCCGTGATCAGTCGTTATAAGAATGGTCCAAGAAGGAAGTTTAGATTGCTCAAAGATTTGGTAGATTTTCTCCAAGCGGGCGTGAAAGGGTTGTTCTCTTCTTCGACAAATGAGACAACGTCGCCAATTTGATGATGAAGGGCCCTATCGGGAAGCGGGCATGTACTGAACCCACTTGCGCCAACCGATTTAGCAAGCTCAGCAGCATAATCACGGAGCCTGTTTTTCTCAACTTGGTTTTGAACGAATGACGTTACACCGATGGGATTAACGAAGACCTGATCGCTCAGACCTGCTGCGAGCCCGGTTCTTTTTGCCGTAACCAGAAGTGATGCAAATTCTATAGGTGAAAATGCATCAATGACTAATACATGGTTCGTCCTATTTTTATAACGCCTCTCAGCTTCCTCGTAAACACGACGCAGGCTCGCTTCTTGGTCTATGGTCGCCTCTTGGACGCAGCTAGATATGGTATGAACCACGTCGGTTGCGAGCACGCTGAGTCTTTCCGCGGCCGCGCGAGCACTTTGAATTCCAATCTTGGCTTTAATAGACTGGAGAACCATTTGGTAATCCTTGTATTTCCCCTTTAGGTTTAAAATAGCTTCCAAGAACGCTGCAAATGTAACGTTATGTATCAATCTTGCTTTATTTACCATTCGAGGGAGTAAGTTATCGAGTTTTCTGAGAACTTTTTGATAGCTTCAGGCGGATACAATCTCATCACTACTTCATCTTTTTGGCTAATTCCTCAAGTACTGCTTTAATCCTATCCGCGGGCAATCCCTTTTTCAATAAAATCTGAACATCCGCCGGAGCACCGTATCTACTTAAAATCGAGGCAAGCGCACCAGATATGGAGACTAGATCTTCAAATCTGCTTTTTATCTCCATCGACATTTCAATGTTTTCTGTTTTCGAGCTGACTTTGATTTTATCTGGTTCACCAAGTCTGCCACCTTTAACTACTTGCGCCAAGCTACGTATGTCAGGTACGCTTAATCCTGTTAAAACAATTTGGTTCTGCAGTGGGCCGGCAGGTGGTCCTTCTTCGACCGGCGGCCCAACCAGAGGAGCCAGAGGTGCCATCACTGCTTTAAATTTCATCGCTCCAGCTTCGATTGCGATCTCAATAAGGCTACCATCAGGGAGCTCTGTTTGAATCCCGTTTAGTCGTTCAACCGCCATTTTGGCTAGCTCGCCATTTAAGGGAACGATGCCGTAGACGCCCTGTAACAAGCTTTCCACGACATCGTTGACAGATAGTTCAGAGATCAAGCCTTTCTCCAAGCGCTCTCTGATGTGCTTCTCGACAACTTCTTCCAGTTTGTTTACGTCCTCGACATATCTCGTTACGACAATTCCCTTGAAAAAGCTTCCGAGAATATCAGCGTACTTATTCAAATCCACGGAAGTCACCTCAGATAAAGATTCGGTAGTTTTCCCAACGAGCTTTGAGATATCTTCGTGCACGAACGCCCTTTTGACTAAATCATAAGCAACGATTCGCCGGTACAACGTCAGCAGGTTAGACACGGCCTCACGAGCCAATCGCATCATTCTCGCTTGAGTAGCGCTATTTGCCACGCCAACTTCGATTTCAACCCGTTGTTGAATGATTCTCTGCAACTCTCTTCGACTAAGTTCGAACCGTCGAACAGCTGCGCTAGCAACAGCTTTTTCCATGAGCTCGCCAAGCACACTGGTTTTATCTTGGAGATACTCGAGAAATCCCCTTGATGCCTCATATTCAGCAACAGCATCAAGTAGCGAGTTCAATGTCGCCTCTTTGATGTTCGGTACAAGGGAGAGGAGATACAAGGGCCTAGCAATTTTTTCAATTGAATCGTTCATTTTACTAGCAAGCTCGGCGATGAGGCCCGTAAAGCCTTTCTCATCCAGCCTGTGAGCAAGATAAGCATCCCAAGGATCCCCCATAGAATGTTTCGATCTTTCCAAACAACATTAGTGCAAACCTAGAATAAAAATTCTCCTAGGATGCAAACATTGAGCAGGATTTGAGTGGCTTCTTTGCCCAAATGGAGCTCAAATCTTGCTCATTTTACGAGAGTTGAGTGGTGGGGTCGCCGAGATTTGAACTC
>JASEGJ010000019.1 GCA_030018135.1 Candidatus Hodarchaeaceae archaeon
CTCCCCTAGGCGCTGCACGAGCATGTTGAAGTTGTCCTCCAGGACCCAGGGCAGCACGCCTTTCCCCAACAAGGTCCAATTGCTGGGAAGGCCGCCTCGGTAGTATTCGTTCTCACCCTCTGGTTCGTCGACGTGGTACCAGTGCCTGCAATTGGCCTCATACGGGTCGCTGCTCTTCCACTCGTCCGGCTTGGTGGAGTATGTCCTTATCGTCGCGATGTTGGTGGAGAAGAACGAGCCGCTCGAGAAGACGTAGCTGGCGTTTTCGACGATGGATCTATGGGTGGCCCCACCCCATGCACGCACCTCTAAAACTGGTGCCGAGCAGGCGGCAAGGATAGCGACGACAGGGATCAGCGTTCGAAGGGCGACCATCGCGCGTCTTGTCATTCCGGCCTCAGCCTCCTCGAGTTTTTATGGCGTTTTGGCGTAAAAGGGTGGGGGGCGTCAATTTTGACAACTTTTTCGATAAATCGGGGGCCAATAAAAGCACCACCTAGGCTGGCGCGAACGGCCACCTGCCCTTTATGGCCAATATCTCAGACCACAGGTCGGCCCTCTCCTCAAGCGATGCGAAGGGCCACCTCGACTTGATCTCCAGTATTCTACCCCAGAGCGCGCTCCTGGTGACGACGAAGCTAGCCAGAGTCGAAATCACGTTCTCGGTGTTGTCGTAGGTCAGGTCCAGCCTAACTTTCTCGATCGCTTTGTTCTCGGGGTGCGGCACGATCGTCGAGAAGCTCACGTTATCCGGCGTCGGGCCGCTCCACACGACGTTTTCGCCCTGGTAGCTCCCGCCGTAGGTGTAGAACTTGACCACGAGCTTGGAGCCATCGGTGAGCCTGGCGCTGACGCTCAAGCCGACTTCGTGGAGGGTTACGAGGTCGAACTCGACCGACGCGTTTTCCGCCCTCGCGATGCAGCTCGCGGCGGCGCTCACCGCATTATCGCTGAGCGAGGTGGCGACGATGGTTATGCTATCCTCGACGCCCGATGCCGCGTTTTCTGGGACGGCTATGGTCAGTGCGACGCTCACGTTTTCGCCGGCCGGGATCGTCAGGTAATTGTCCGAGAGCGTCGGGCCCCAGCCGAGGTCGTCGGTCGCCTCGAGCGAGAAGTTGTCCTCGGCGTTGCCTAGGTTCGTCACCAGAACGGCGTACTCCAACGTCGTCCCCGGCAGGGTGCCTTGGTTTTCCGGCGATACCGAGAGCATCACGCCCCTGACGATCGCCGCTCGGGCTATGCAGTTCGCGGACCTCGAGACGCCCGTGCCAGCAGCTACGAGGGTGATGTTGTCCTCGGCCGAGCCCGGTGTGCCAAGCGGCACGACGACGGTGAGCGTGGCGGTTCCATTTTCGCCGGGCGGCACCTCGAGCGAAGGCGGCGAGATGCTAGGGCCCCACCCCGCGTTGTCCGCGGCGGTCAGGGAGTAGTTATCCACCACGTTCCCCACATTCTTGACCGTGACGGTGTAGGTGAGCGTCCCCCCGGGCGGGGCGCTCGCGTTTTCAGGGGCGATCGAAACCTCGACCCCGTATACGGGCGCCGCGCGGGCCACGCAGCTTGTCGAGTCGGAAACCCCAGTCCCGCTCGCCACGACGGTTATGTTGTCCTCGGCATATGGTGCTGAATTTTCCGGCACGACGACGCTCAACGTCGCGACCCCATTCTCGCCGGCCAGCACGCTCAGCGAGGTCGGCTGAACGCTCGGGCCCCAGCCCGAATTATCGCTGACCGTCAGGATGTAATTGTCCGAGACGTTGCCGGTGTTGACGACGGTTACGATATAGTCGAGTACCTCGCCGGGCGGGCCGCTCTTCTCGCTCGGCGAGATCGATGCCTCGACCCCGTACCTAGGCACCGCGTGGGCGACCTCGACGTAGACCTGGGTTACCCGATGGCTTTTGGAGGAGGCGCTCCTGACGCCTGCCTGCAGGGCGTCGACCTCGGAGGCGGTCCAGCTCTTGCCGGTAGGGGGGTTCGCCGCCCAATCCCTGTAGTAGTTTGCGTACGAGGTGGTCAGCGCCATATCCTCGCTCACGTAATCGTTGTCGTGGGTCCTGATCATCAGGTTGATCTTCGTCGCTGCCGCCGTGGTCTTCCTCGCCCTCGCGTAAACGCGCACGTTGCTTATGGGGACATCCGGGAGCCCGCCGTCGTCTAGGTTGAAAACGTCCCTATGCCCGAGCGTCGCGGTCGCCGCGTAAGTGCTGTCCTCGTCTGGGGCCACATCGTCGACCGCATCCCAGTGCTCCGTTGCCCCCACGACCGTACTGTACTCCGCGTATTGGCCGCTCGCGTTTGGCCTCAGCACAGTTATCGTCGTCTCGATGGCTTTGTCGGCCCTCACCAGGCCGTAGCCGTACAGATTGTCCCTTCCCGCCGGCCCCAGGTCCTGAGCCGTCTGCTGTAAAATCGACCTAACCTGGGCGTTCGTCAGGCCCGGGCTCCTCGCCAAGACCAGTGCCGCCGCGCCAGCGACGTGGGGCGCCGCCATCGAGGTGCCGCTGGCCCACGCATAGGTGGAGCCCCTGTAGGTGGAGTACACGCCTACGCCCGGCGCGGCGAGCTCGATCTCGGCCCCCTTCGAACTCCACGTGGGCACTTCGTCGTGCCCGTCGGTGGCCGCCGCCGCGACCACGCTCTCGTACCTCGCGGGGTAGGACACGCCGTTTTCGCCCTCGTTTCCTGCAGCCGCAACTAGGAGAATCCCGCGAGCGTACGCTTCATCGCACGCATCCTTGAGGGCGGGGACATCGCTCGTCGTGCCGAGGCTCATGTTTATCACCTGCATGCCGTTCTGCACGCTCCAGTCTATGCCCTCGACGACATCGCTGACGTAGCCCTTGCCGTTGTCCGCGAGCACCTTCACCGCGTACAGCCACGCCGCCGGGGCGACGCCGACCACGCCCACGTCGTCGTTGACCGCCGCCGCGATGCCCGCGACGTGGGTGCCGTGGCCGTTCCCGTCGTTCCACCTCGCCGGGTCCGCGCTGTTCTCATCGCCGACGAGCGAGATACCCCCCTTCACGTTGGCGGCGAGGTCGGGGTGGTCGGGTTGGATGCCGGTGTCGAGGATCGCCACCTTGACGCCTGCGCCGGTCGAAATGGGCCACGCGCTGGGCGCGCCTATCCTGTCCACCCCCCACGGCACCTGCTGCTCCAGCGCGCGGACGACTTTATCGAGCTCGACGTACGCGACGGCCGGGTTCCCCCTGAGCCCCTCGAGGGCTTCGGCCGGCACCCTCGCCGCCAGTCCTGGGATGATGCTGTAGGTCGCGATCACCTCGCCGCCCACCCCCGCGATCAGGGCGGCGTCCGGTCTTCCCCTGAAGACGATTATCACCCGAACTTCTTCCGAGGGGGCGCTCGCGGGTGCGGGCACGAAAGCTAAAAAAATGGTCGCAATGACGATCCAGGCGATGAACTTCCTCGGGCCTTTCTTCCCCACTTCGCGCACCGGCGGCTGACGCTGGGGTCGAAACGGCGAGTTCGATGGAGCACGGTTTAATCGCTCGGCCCTCAACCATTGCCTCCTGGGTGCTGCCTCCTTTAGATTGTTTGGGCGTCGGACGATATATAGCTTGTCGATTTGCCATAAAAATGACTTAAAACTTGAATTTTTACTAAAAACGCGTGCAGCCCTTCGAAGACGCTCCATTTGGACGTATATACGTCGCCTCGACCCTCGCCGGCATGGACGTATATGCGTCGCGAGGGCGTCTCCGGCGTACGACGCTCCTCGGCCCCTGAGATGACGTATATGCGTCGCGGGAAACATCCTGATGCCTCACGGGCGCGAAAATTGTTCGGCCATGTCCCCGCCCTGCAGCCTCCCCGAAAACGCATAGGCGCTCAAGGGCAAGCCCCACATTTACCTCCTGTGCGATAGGAGGAGCGACTCCGACATGCTCAAGGAATTTTCGATGGAGGTGGGCAGGTTTTTCGGCGACATCGGAGTTTCTTTGGCCGGGCTGCCGGACTGGGTCATGCTCTTCAAGTATCTGAGGGAAAAAGTGGGCGGTAAAAGGGTCCCAGTGGTGGTGGATGAATTCCCATTTTTGGCCGGTGCAAATAGGGCGATGCCCTCCCTCTTCCAAAGGGGTTGGGACGAGCACCTCCGACATACGAACGTCTTCCTCATCCTCTGCGGCTCGAGCATCTCGATGATGGAGAAGGGCGTCCCGAGCTACAGGAGCCCCCTTTACGGGAGGAGGACTGGACAATTGTTCTTTCAACCCTTAAAATTCAACGACGCTAGGAAGTTCTTCCCGAGGAAGGGTCTGGGCGAGCAAATGGAATTTTACGCCGTCCTGGGCGGGACGCCGGCGTACCTGCTTCAATTTTCCGAGGAAAAGGACCTCATCGAGAACATAAGGGAGAGGGTGCTGAGGAGGGATGCCTTCCTATACAACGAGGTGGAATTCGTGCTGAGGGGGGAGCTCAAGGAGCCCAGGAAGTACTTCACCATTTTGAAGGAGATCGCCTTCGGCAGGACGAAGCTCAACGACATCAGCCGGGCGACGGGGGTCGAGAGGGGCATCCTCTCGAGGTATCTCTCCATCCTCGAGGACCTGAGGGTGATAAGGAGGAGCGTCCCGGTGACCGAAAAGCACCCCCATAAATCGAGGAAGGGGGTGTACGAGATCGAGGACAATTTTTTCAAATTTTGGTTCGAGTTCGTCTTTCCCAACCGAAGCTACATCGAGGGGGGCGAGCCAGAGCTGGTCATAAAAAAGATCATCGAGGGGCTCGATGCGTACCTCGGCCGCGTGTTCGAGGAGGTTTGCTCGGAGGCGCTTTGGTGGATGCTCAAGCTGGGGAGGGCGCCCTTCACCTTCACCGAGCTCGGAAAATGGTGGTCGAGGGAGGATGAGGTGGACATCGTCGCGCTAAACGAGCGGACCAAGGAGGTCCTTTCGCGGAGTGCAAGTGGCAGAAAAAGCCCGTCGGCGTGGATGTGGTCGAGGACCTGCTCAAGAAGCGGGATGCGGTGGACTGGCAGGGGGAAAGGAGGAAGGAGTACTTCGCCATTTTCTCGAGGTCGGGCTTTAAAAGATCCTGCTCGAGGCGTTGCGAGGAAAATGGGGTTTTGGCGCTGGACCTGAATGACCTCAAGGGGTTGCTTGAGGAAGTTCAAACACCAGCTGCGGGTAGGTGATGGGACGAGGTTCAAGTAAGTCGAATGGGTCGCCTCCGCCTCCTTCTTACCTTGGCATCCTCCCTTCAGCGCAGCCCACATCGGGAAATGCTCACTGAACCTAGCGATAATTAAGATGGGTCGTAAGGGGTCCTGGAATCGAGCTGGATGTGGTCGGCTGGTTTTGATTTGACGAAAGCTCCCGTCGACGTAAATCGGCGCCAAGTATTTATAGTTTATAGCCTATGGTAAAATAGGTGAGGAAAAATGGTAACCACCATTCAGGTGCATGAGGACGTCCTCGAACGTTTGAATGCCCTAAAAAAGGAGATGGGGGCTAGGTCCACCGAGGAGGTTATAAAAGTGCTTCTAAAAAGCGCAAAGAGCCTTAAAAAATCCCACTTCGGCTCGCTTCCTGGGCTTAGGGCATTCGAGAGGGAGGAGATTGACCGTCTTAGTTGACTCGTGGGCTTGGGTCGAATATTTCAGGGGGAGCGAGGCCGGGAGGAGGGCGAGGGAAGTCATAGAAGGTTCGGAGGAGGTCGCGATCGTGAGCGCGATCAACGTAGCCGAGGTATTTCATTGGGTCCTCCGGTTCTACGACGAGAGGACGGCTGAGGAGAAGAGGGAGGCGATGAAGCAAAGGGCGTTTGTGTGCGATGTCGGCGAGGAGGTGGCGGTGGATGCCGCCAAGTTGAGGCTGAGGAAAGGGTTGGGGCTGGGGGGCGCGATCGTCTACGCCACGGCAAAGAGGGAGAAGGCCGAAATTTTGACCGGCGATCCCGATTTTAATGGTTTGGATGGGGTCATCTTCATGGGCTAGGTCGTTTCAGGGGAGCAGAAGCCGCAGCAGCGCCGGCCTCTTCACCGCCCTCCGACGCCTAGCCAGCGAGCCGAGCGAGAACGCGACAACAGCCACCCCGGCCATGGCGATCGCAACCACGAGCAGGGGCAGGCGCGACGGCGGCGGGGGGAGCTCGCTCGCGGTCTCTATCCTGGCTATAACGATGTACTCGATATCGAAGACCTCCCCAACTTCGGCCAGCCTCCTGACCGAGATCCAAACCTCCCACCGCTGGCTAGTCAGGTTCTCCTGGCGCGGGATGTTCAGGTATATGTCGACGGTGCCGCTCGAGTTTTCGTCGATCTCGAGGACGGCTGGCGTCGGGATCACCCAGCTCGGGTCGGGAATGGCCTCGTAGCCCTCCCTTAGGTTCTCCCGTGGCGGTGCCAGCACGGAGAGGGCGAAGGTCCGCTTGATGTTGTCGCCGTTACGTACGACGAGCTTCCTCTCGAGCATGTAGGGCTCGCCCATGGGTGGGGCGTCCTCGACCAGGAACTCGGCGGGCGACACGCTGAAGAGCTGCGGCCGGGCGAGCGTCATGGTCGCGGATATCACGCCCAGCGACAGGAGGGCTAGAGCTGAGATTTTGGCCCGCATCCCGCCAGCCTCAGGGGAATACCCGTCCCCTGGCCCTCCCCCTCGCCCTACCCCTATACCTCGTCCAAGCGCCAAACGCCAGCGCCGCCACGGCGATTCCGATCACCAAGGCGACGATCGCGGGGACCGGCAGCAGGGGCGGCGGGGGCGGCAACTCCGCGGTGGTCTCTATCTTCGCCCTGCAGATCAGCTCCGGCTCGAGAACTTCGCCGATCTCGGCCAGCCTCCTGACCGAGATCCAAACCTCCCACCGCTGGCTAGTCAGGTTCTCCTGGCGCGGGATGTTCAGGTATATGTCGACGGTGCCGCTCGAGTTTTCGCCGACCTCTATGACCTGGGGGATGAGGACGACCCAGTTTTCGTTGGGGATCGGCCCATAGCCCTCCCTGAGGTTCTCGGTGGGGGGCGGGAGCGCGGAGATGATGAAGGTGCGCTTTATGCTGTCGCCGTTGCGCACCACGAGCTTCCTCTCGAGCATGTAGGGCTCGCCCATGGGTGGGGCGTCCCTGACCGTGAACTCCGCCGGCGATATGCCGAAGCCGACGGGCTCCTCCTGGGCGCGCGTCGGGGAGACCGTCGAGACGATCATGAGCAGGGTTGCGACGGCGGCCGCGAACCCCACCCAATTTTCGATATCCCCCATTATTTCCTCCAATACTCTATCGCATCGATGGGATAAAAACACTGGGGAGGCGCTCGCCGTGCCCTCGCTTCAAAGGGACTATCTCATCATTTATACAGGTGAAAAATGGCCAAGCTTAAGCGGGCGATGCAGCTCCCGCGCGAACGAAAGGTCTCCATCGGGAGGGCTTGCGGGGGTTACCATCTCGAGATGATAGAGGCGATGCCCGGACGCGGGGTCCACCTCGGTTACACGGTGGACGAACTGCGGGGGGACGTAAAGCCCGCCTCCAAGCAGCCCCGATGGGGAGTTCGATTTGGTGCCGAGCCCCTTGGGCTACGGGGCGGCTTTAACCAAGATTTTTTTAGGGGAACTCAAGAAGCTCCCGGAAGACCTAAGGAGTTTGGAAGTTCTTTCCCAGTTGAGACCGAGGCTCATAGCCGGCGTGCTTCCGAACATCGCCAACGTCCGGTTGTTAGAATTTGGTCGCCATGTACCTAATTACCGGATCGGGGATGACAAAGGAACCATTTTGCAGCCTTTCGAGATAACCGTATCGCACAAGCTTGTCCAACAAGTAAGTGAGATCGGATTTGGAGATGGGGCCCAACTTAACGCTGGCCCTCTCGCGAATCTCAGACCATTTGAGGGCGCCGCCCGCAACTGCCCTTAACACCGTTTGATAGCGATCGCTCCACCGCAGAATTTTTTTGCTCTCCTCAGCCGCTAATTTTGCCGCCATCTTCAGGAACCTGTCAAGTTCAGCCTTTCCCTCCGAGACGTAGGTGTAGCCATAGAGGGTCAACCATCCAATTAACCCATCAAGGGCATCAACCACTTCCCCCAAATCAGGGTGCTTCACTCCCGCCTCTTTGAATCCCTCTTTCAAGAAATCCATCGCCTGTTCGTGGCTAAGCCTTCCAAGCTCGATGATTCTCGCGTGCCTGCCGTAAAGGGGTGCGCGGGGGTCCTCCGTCCCCAAAAAATCCTGCAGCACCCCGACCTGGGATCCCGTCAAGGCGAATACAAGGTTGCCCAAGTTATCGATGGCCCATGCCAACAATCCATCGTACCTCGTCCTGCCAGCCAGCCTCAGGTACTGTGCTTCATCTATGGCTATGACGACCTTTTCCCCACGCGCTGAAGCCCACCCATCCATAGCCCTGAAGATATCCGTGAGCGATGCCCCTTTTTCCCTCCAGTCGAGCTGGATCTCGAATCCGGCAATTTTGACCCCCCTCACCTTCTCCAACCATGAAGTGAAGCGATGGATCCTGCTCAACTTTGAGAGTTCCTGGGAAAGCGCGCGGTAAAGGTGAAACTTCGAAACGGACCCATAGGTGAAGTAAACCTCTCGTAAGTCCAGCCTCACGAATGGGTGCTTAGATTCAGCCAACGCGACATTCAGCAGGGAAGATTTGCCGAGCCTCCTTATCCCCTGGATCACCACGAATTTTTCCCTTTTGATTGATTCAAGCAGCTCCTGCAGCTCAGCCTCCCTGTTGTAGAAATCTTTCTTATCCTTTTTCGGCTCGGGATCAAACAACATGGTTCTACCCCTTGAACTAGTTCTACCCCTTGAACTATTTAAGGGTTTGAGCCCCTGCTTGCCGCGGGCTGAAAGGGCAGCGATATTCCGAACTGGATAGTCGGCGGGTGAACGTTGCAAAATCGAGAAAAAATAAAAGCCATGAGGAGGCGCTCGCGGCGCCCCCTCCCGAACTCATGCTCAGTATGCCCTCAGCGTGACTATCGTCCACATCCTGCTCGGCACGGTTATGACGCCAGGCGCTTGCAGCGTGAGTACGAAGGTGTATTCTTGGGATGGCGCCAGCGTTGCCAGCGTTGAAGGTGTCTTCAATAGCGGGCTGTTGTCGAACTTCATCGCGTAGGTGTCGACACCTATCGCCTGGGCAAGCGTCCAGCTCGTCACCGGCTCGCCGGGCGCGCTCTTGGCGTCGGAGCCGATTATGTCCACCCTCACGTCCACGTTACCGACGTTCCTGACGGTGAAGTTATCGGACTTTGCAATTTCCGTTTCGTCGAGGACGCCGATGTCCCATGTGGTCGGCCAAAGCTCGATCGCCTTGACCTCGGCCTCGACGGTCACCTTCGCCCAAGCCTGGGGTATCCTAGGCCCTGGAACCAGCACGAACGCCGTGACGTCGTCGTTGTCGGTGATCGCTGAGTAGTTTTCGGAGGTAGCCGTGACCACGATGTCGTTCCTGACGCCCGTCCTCAGGCCGCTGGGTATCGTGAGCTTTAGCCTGGCCTGCCCGATCGAGCATGCCGGCACTTCCAAGCGGTTATCCTCGATCTCGCCATACCAGTTGTCGTAATCTCGGTTGTTGTCCCAGACACGTTGGTAGAGGCTCAAGTTGTAGTTATCGTCGACGTTGCCGAGGTTCTTGACCCTTATGATCCACACCAGCGTGCTCTCGGGCGTGCCGGTCTGGTCCTGGGTCAGTATGTCCACCCTGACGCCTCGGGCCTCCTGCACCTGGACCGTCGCTTCGTCGCTGTCGCTCACGTTATCTGGGTCCCAATCGGTGCCCGAAGCGAGCTGCCCTTCAGCCCTGACCACTATGGTGTAGGTGGTGCTGCCCTTCGCGTTGTCCGGTACCGTGACGCTCAGCTCCGCTATGTCGCTCTCCCCCGCGGCGATGAACAGCTCCGGCGGCATTATCTCGAGCCCGAGCTCCTTGCCAGTCGCCTCCCGAACGCTCAGCACGTACTTGTCGTCTAGGGAGCCAGTGTTGGTGATTCTTACCTTGAAGGAGAGCGGGTCGTACCTCTTGCCCGACCACTCCTTGTTGATGACCAATATTGCATTCTCGGAACGGGGCTCCTCGATGACCACATCGACGCTCCTGAGCAGCGCGACCTGCGCTCGGCAAACCTCGCTGTCGCTCTTCGTGCTGTCTCCCTCCGAGGTCACCATCACGGTTATATTGTCGATGGTGCCGGGTATTGCGTCGCCGGGTATGGTCACCTCCAGCGCAGCGGTCCTCTCACCGCCGACCTCCACGCCGTCGAAGCGGCCTGGCGCGAGCACCAAGGTCCAGCCCTGGGTGTCGCTCGCGCTCAGGAGCAGGTTGTCCTCTATGCCGCCAATGTTCTTGACCACCACGTCGTAGCTGAGCGTCTCCCCGGGCCTGCCGCTCTGGTGGCTCGGCGATATCGAGACCAAGTCGACATCGTAGGGGAAGCCGGAGTGGGCTATCGCGTTGTCGCTGGCGCTCACGGGATCCCAGAAGGACTCCGTGCCGGTCGCGGTGACGGTCACCAGATCTTCGGTGCACGGGGGCGCGGTGCCCTCGTCGGGTATCTCGACCCTCAGGGTCGCGGTCCCGCTCCCGCCCGCGAGCACTAGGAGCTTGGTTGGGGAGATCCCAAGGCTCCAGCCGCGGTTGTCGCTCGCGCTCAAGGTGTAGTTGTCCCAGCCGGTGCCGGTGTTGTTGACCGTCACGGTGAAGTACACGTTCTCCCCCGTCGTCCCCGGGTACCTCGAGATGCGGTCCGGCGAGATGAGCACGCTGACGCCGAAGGTCGGCCACTCGACCAGCGAGGTTATAGAGTAGACGCCTAGGTCGCTCGTGCCCGCGAGCGCTAGGTAGTCGGAGCCTATGCCCGTAGTCGTGTCGACTGCCAGTATCGGGTAGTAGGCGGCCCCGGCGTAGTTGTCGACCGGGTCGAGTATCTGGTCGCTCTGGAAGCACCAGCCGAAGCCCAGAGCTCGAAGGATCTTGTTTTGCACCCTGTAGAAGTTGTACCCGAAGTAGTCGGAGTTGTTGAATATCAGCAAAACGCCTCCCGCCGACACCCAGCTGCTTATGTTATCGACGTACCCGCTGGGCAACAATGTCGGGTCGCCGCCCGACCACCTAGCGCCCAGCTGGTAGCCGGCCACTAGTAAGACATCGTTTTCTCCGATTATTCCAGTTCCCTTCAGCTGGGTGTTGTCCTCAGTTACGGTGTAGCCGAGGGCTGTGAGGGCATCTCGAAGATCTTTCACCCTGGCTCCTCTATTGTATGTCCCATAGCCGGTATCCCACAATATCTTGGTGGCACCGGGCTTAGCCCACTGGATCGCCGCGTGCAGGAACCTGTCGAAGTATGGGCACGGGCTGCCCACCTTGTTCCACCTACCATTGTCGAGGGTGGAGGTCAAGCCCGAAGCGATCACAACGCCGCTGCCGACCCTCTGCGCTGCGACGATCGGCGGGTACTCTCCGGCCACGTAAAGTTTGTAGGCGGGCGGCGTCGCGTCGCGGCTCGTGCCGTAGGCGTTGGCCTTGCCCCTGGCGATCACCCCCGGCCCGGGCCAGGGGGAGACGATGTTAACTGCGATCCAGTCCGCAGCCGTGGAATAGCTGAACAGCGGCCCCTCGGCGATGTCCACGCTAAGGCCCATCGTGGAGAGCATGTGGGTGCCTATGATGTGGGGCACGCCCCCGGCGCCGGCAGCGCGGAGCACGATTTCGACGTTGAAGTCGCCGTTGCGGGGGTCGGGCGTCGTGCTGTACACCGAGACCGAATGTCGCCAGAGGGCTGGGTCCTCCGGGTGAGCGCCCTCCGCGTAGTCCCAGAGGGCCTCCACATTTTCGCCGACATTATCTCCGCTGATGAAGTACGCCCTGGCGCTGACGAAAGTTAGGTTGTTGTCCGGCGTTCCCGCGTCGTTGGTCCTCGGGGAGTCCCACACGATGGGAGGTAAGCTGTACACTCCGTTCTCCGGCCTGTCCCACCTTAGGGTGAACCTGACCACGAAGAAGCCGCCTTGGCCGACGGTGATCGTCGTCCCCGTCGGGTCTCCAACCAACGCGGGCGCGAGCACCGGGGTGGCGATGAACACCATGGACAGCAGCAGAGCTGAGACGAGCAGGATGGAAGTAAAGCCACGCTTGTACTTCTCGGTCCTCACTTATTGCCTCCTTTTTTTGAGGTCCTAAACCTCAGATAAAAAATGATAGCTTTGGCTATATAAGCCTATCGATTTACCATAAAACCAGCCCCGCCCATGACAAAATAACCTTATAAGCGGGCGTTGACAAACTGTCATACGAAAGGGATTAAAGCTGGAGGAAATACTATAGGCTTCGGAAGTTGGGAGGATGGCCGATCTGGACGAGTTTGACCAGAGGATACTGAAGGCCATGAGCAAGGGGAAGGGCGTGGGCGCGAGGCTCACCGAGCTCGCGAGGGAGATAGGCGAGCCGAGGAGCACCGTAAACCTGCGCGTCGAGGTGCTCGAGGACGAGGGGGTAATAACCGGCTACAGGCCTCGAATAGACTGGGAGAGGCTGAACTACCCCATATGCGGCTACATGGGCGTCGTCTGCTCGGACGAGGTAGTCGAGCGTTTGCTCAGGGTTTTGAAGAAGGAGGAGGCGGCATTCGAGATATGGGAGATCACCACGGGCTCCTTCGACCTGCTGATCAAGTGCAGGTTCAGGGGGTACGAGGGGATAAAAGCGCTTCGGGATAAAATACTTCGCATAGAGGGCGTCAGGGACATGGACATCTGGCTGCTCGGCCCGTGCCACAAGGAGGAGTAGCCGGCCCCTCGCCGGCCAACGGCCCGCCGGTGGGGCGGCGGCTGCCGAGTGCGCGGACTACCTTCGTGTCGAAACGGGAGGGGATTTAAGCCCCGATTTACTTATGTCAAGGCGGGCGGGCAAGCTCCACGAAGCTCGAGCACCACAAATCCAACAAGAGCTTCGTTCATCCGTTCGTCCACAGGGCTGTTCGATAAATCTATAGATCTCGGACAGGCCATGCGCCCGCAAAAGCACCTCATCGTCGACTTCCGGAGGAACCGAAGACCTGCTGGGGACTTACACCTCCGGATTGTGCTCGCCCCTCTGCTATCGGGGCCCGCCTACTTCACGAACTCGACATTTTCTAGCCCTTTAAATGCAACATCGCCGGTGAGAAATTTTACCCCTTCGTGCTTGGCGGTCACATACCCGATGCAATCTGCGGATTTTCTGGGTCAGTTGCATCAGTGCTCACCCTGCGACTCCACGTATTTCTTCGGCACGTCCAAGCTCACCTGCCCCGTGGTGAGCAGGCAGTAGCTCTGGCTCCACAGGTGTCCGCCCCAGAGCTTTTCCTTGAGCTCTGGAAACTCGTGGAAGAGGCGGTTCGCGCTCGCGCCCTGCATCAGCTATCATTTTTCAGCCCCGAAACAGCTCGCCGAAACGCTTTTTTAAATCGCTTTTCCAGAGAGGGGTCACCGAAAGTAATGGCTGCTCTCATCCCCCCTGAAGGAAGGGGTCTTCCCGCCGCAAGAGTTAAAAGCTGCTGGGGAGGGGCTATATCACGGCCAAAAATAATGGCAGGGTATCCTCATCCCACACCTCAACGCTTTTGGGGTACTTCCTGTGAGGTTTCCCTGCTTTCACCTCTATTTTCAAACCATCCGCCACGCAATCTATTTCGTACGAATTTCTGCAGTAGAAAACTTCCCCAAATTTTCCGAGCAAATGCGCCTGAACCACCCACTCGTATAAAGCACTCCTCAGAAAATCTTGCCCGCTCCAAGAAGACAAGACCCAGGCTATGAAAGGATCGGTAAAAAATATTTTCTTCTCTTTTCTGTGGAAAATTTTCTTCCCTTCCTTGAAAATTGCCAAATCTAAAACGAGTAGATTTTTTAGTAACTCAAGATATTCCGCCACGGTTTTATAAGAATACCCGGAGGTGTCCTCAGATATCGTGGTGTAGCTGAGGGGAGAAGGGGCTTTTTTGAATATGGAAGAAAATATTTCCCTCGTCAAGGAGACACTCCTCCCTGCCCTCAGAATCTCCCCCTCAAACGCCCTTATGAAATCCTCTGCCGCCCTTGGATCATCGTTTATGGAGAGCGGGAATCCGCCTTTTTCCAAATACCTTTCAAACACTGGTTTTATCTCTTCTTCGTGGAGAGCAGCTTTTTTCATATCCCTGTGCATATCTCCAGTGATTTTTACCTTCATGCCGTGGACTTCCAAAAATTCCCGAAAACTCAGGGGACGAACCGTTATCTCCCTTCCCATGCCCCTCCGTCCGGGAAAGAGCTCCACGTCCCCTCTCAGTTTTAAAGAGGAGGAGCCCGTCACGGTCAACACATCATCTTTGAATGTTCCCAAGTCTACGTATCCTTTTACCACCCTCCACCAGCCCTTCACCCCAGTAACTTCGTCCAAAAAGATGAAGCTGGAGCCATGCCCGAAAGATTTTCTAAATTCTAAATAGCCGTCCACAACTTTTCTCAACGAGTACGCATCTGGAGAAAAATCGCAATTGAAGTAGAATATTCTCTCCGCATCCACTTTCTCCAGCAGCTTGTTGATCAAGAGTTTCAATCCTGTGGTTTTACCCACTTGCCTTGCCCCTATTATGAAGTTCAGCGAGAAGGGCTCCAACGGGATACTTTCTATCCACTTCGGCACCCACCTGAGTTTCATTCCCTTCCATTTCGCTAGGTGGTAGTCTTCTTCCCCTTTCCACCAAGCGTTGTGTCCAACAATCAGGTTTTTCATAGCAAAAGTTTTATTTCTAATGCCTTATAAATATTTAGAAGTTTGAGTTCTATTATTGGAGGGGGGAGCGCCTCGATTTGGATGCATCTACCTATTTGATTAAGCCGGATCTAACTTTTTCAGCCTGTGGCGCCGCTTCCCTCGGGCAACCACCCAAAATCCCTTCAGGTTGTCGGTCACCAACTTGGCCCCGCTGGCGAGGGCTGTAGCGCCGATCGCGTAGTCCCGCACCCTCTCCTTGAAGTCCCACCTCCCCACGCTGCCTTAGCGGTCGCCCTAGCCACCCGAGCATAGAGGGGTGCGACCTCAACGAGGTTCCTGCGGGTTTGGATGGGACTTTGGACCGGTGGAAAAATCGGCGATAGCCTTTTGCGCTCGCCCAATTTCCATATTTTACGGAAAGACTTAGATATCGGACGCTATTTCCATGCAGTGACCCCTCCCCTCGCTTTCGCAAGGGGCTTCCACCCTTCGCTCGTGCCACGCCCCTTCGCAGGAAGCGCAGGTTTGCCCTCGCTACCGGAAGGTCGCGAGGTTGCGCATTCTCAACGCCAGCACCTTTCACTCAGCTTTCTCCACAGGAGCCCGCTGGAGGTGCGAACGCCCCACGTGCGCTCAAGGGCTCGGCCACTGCTGACTGGTCGGTTCCAGTCGAGCCCCTACTCCGGACGTGTAGCCCGGGGCCCGTTTGGCTTTCGCCGTGAAGAAGTCGGTTTCGGTTGTTATATCGCTTTCGGGGAGAGAGGTCACCCCGCCGAGAACGCGATGCGGGCGCCGGCCAGTGCGAGCACGATCGCGAGGGCCATCGAGGCCAGCGTCTCCGCCTGCCTGTGCCCGTAGGGGTGCCCCCTGTCCGCCCTGCGCTTGGATACCGTCAATCCCGCGAAAACGCCCGCGGATGTCGCGGTGTCCGAGAGCGCATCCACGCCGGCCGCGATGAAAGCGATGCTGCCGAACAGCACGCCCGCCAGAATCTCCGCGGCCCCCATGACCGTGGTCGTCATCGCGGAGAGGACGGTAACCCGCTCCGCCGAATTCCCTCAACGGCACGGCTCACCCCAATAAAAATTGTCCGCGATTCCCTAAAGGGCTATCCGCTGCGCGACGATTTTCGCCCGAGGGGCCAGCGGAACATCGTTCGGCTGTCACAGCTGTGACGTCGGGGCAGCGCCGCGGATGTCACACCTGTGACACGACGCGCGCGATTTTGCCCGCTTATAAACGACCTCCACCCAAAGCCCTCGCGGGCTATGCCGAACTCGTATCTGATCGTCTACGACATAAGGGAGCTCGACTGCGGGACGAGACAGCGGGTGAGCCGGCGCCTCAGAAAAATCCGCGCGGTGAGGCTTCGGCAATCGGTGTGGGAGTCGAGCAGACTGGCGGAGCTGAAGAACCTGGCCGACTCGATCGGTCTGGCCGGCGGGAAGGCGTTGGTGTTGGAGAAGCGAACAGTCCACTTGTCACACCTGTGACATCGGATGCCCGCGCTGGCGTCACACCTGTGACAGTGGCGATGGTGCAGCGCCGTCACACCTGTGACATCGCGCGAGCCGAGTGTGCCCAAAAACAAAATTCCCGTGTGCGAGGGACCGAATTTTGTGCCGGAAACTTAAATTCGCGCGAAGGACAGCGCGGGGCAGCACAACAATCGAGGCATCCCGCGCAGGCGCCGCCGATCCGCGCGCGCCCGCCGACGAGCGAGATCGCCCCCGCGAGCGCGATTCGACGGGCGCCCTCGAGCTTGGGCGAGAACTCGAGCGCGAGCCTCCGGGGGTCGAAGCGCAGCAGGCCGACCACCTGACCGCCCACCACGACCTCGTCCGCCCTGTCCAGCGCGGGCAGGCGGTTGAGCACCACGAGCTTGTCGGGCGGGAAGAGCGGCCCTGCCGCCCCAAGGCCGAACTGTTTCGCGACGGTCGAGAGCAGGAGTTCGAGGTCGCCATCAAAGGCCGAAAATCGCCCGGCGGGGTCAGCGCCACCTCCCCCGCCCCGGAGCCGCATTTGTCGCACGCCTTACCCAAGGGCGGCGGGTTGCAGCTGGGGCACCAACCTAGGCCAAACCTGCCGAGTATGACCGGCCCTCCGCGGCGCATCCACGAAACCTCATAGGAGTCGCCTTACGTCCATCACTTGGACGTTGCCGACGCCGGGTATGCCCGCAAGCGCCCGCTCGAGCGGGTCCGTGCCCCCCGCGGCGTCCGGGACCACCGCGACCACGCGCAACGCCTTCAGCCCGAAGGCTATCGGCTCCTGCTCGACCGAGTGGGCCCTGACGCGCGCCCTGACCTCAGCCTCGATGCGCCTCAGGTCCACATCGGCGCTCTCCGGCATGAGCCGGACCACGACGGCCACCTCGCCCATTCGAACACCTAGGGCCCCGTGAAGCCGCAGCTCGGGCAGCGATACGGGTTGCTGAGCCTCTTGCACTTGGCGCACCGCCATATCTCGACGGCGCCGCAGCTCGGGCAGGGAAACTTCACCGCCCGGTCGTCCGAGGCTATCGCGCGGTTGCACGAGTTGCAGACGCTTGCCATGTTGACCCCACCTATCTTCGTCGAACTTGCTTTAACGCTTTTGCTGGTGCTCCCGGCCACAAAAAATTTTGCTTTCCCTCGGAGGGGTCGTTTCGCTTTGCGTCGGGGGTCCCCTTCCCTCGGAGGAGGTGCGCGAATCCCCATCGAAGATGCTGGAAGATTTTCGATTGAGGCCCCCACGAGAGTTCGACGAATTTGATTTAAGGGCAGAAAACGAGGTTTAAGCGGGCCCGTAGTCTAGCCTGGACAATGTTCAACATCCGGATAGGACACCAGCCTGCGGTCGTTGGCAGCGAGCTGGCGACCCGGGTTCGAATCCCGGCGGGCCCGTCATCAAACCTTCAGCATTTTCGCCAACTGTGGTGCGTTATCGTACATGAAGTAATTATTGAACATGATGTAGATCTCCCGATGTTTTTCTGCCAACGCTTTGGCCTTCGTCGCCAGTTGTTTTAGCTCGGTGACCGAATACCTGTAGTTGTAATCGTATTCGCGAGGGTTTAGCCCGTGTAGCCGGATGTAAGCAATCGAATGTTTGGAGACGGGTTCGCGGCGCATCAAATCAACGACATGCACGAGCTCGAGTTCCCCGCACAGCCTCTCGATCTCATCCGGATGCTCCCTCCAGTCGCCTCGAGGTTCCCAAGCCAGCGCCAGCTTGCCTCTGTCGATCTTCGAGAAGAACTTGCGCATATTCACGATGTTCTCGGAACTGCACTTGAAGTTCGGTGGGCATTGGATCACACAGACTTTGGCTTCAAGGGCATCGCAGATTTCCTTCGTGCGGCGCCAGGCCTCGAAGTTTTCGCGCGTCGGGCGAAGCCAGCCATATTTGTCCCTCTGCGCCTCGGTCACCTGCAGCCCCGAGCGGCGCCAGGTCGGGCTGGTCGGCAGGTGCGTGATTGCCTGCCATGCCTTGAGGGTGAACTCGAAGTCCTTCGGCACCTCCGCACGCCATCGCTGGGCGGTCTTGAGCATCGGCAGCTTGTAGAAGGTCTGCTGGACCTCGACCAGCGCGAACTTCCGCGCGTAGGCCCTGAGGCCGCCTGAGAAGAAGCCCCAGCCGCAACAGCCCACCTTGATAGGCATAGCCATCTATCGCCCGAGCTTGGATTTGGCCAACCGCTCCCTGACGGCCGCCACCACGAGCGGGAATATCAAGCTCGCGTCGCCTATGACCTGAACGGCCCTCGCGCGGCCGCCCACCTTGCCCCACGATTTAGCCTCCTCGAGCGTGGCCCCGCTGAGGCCCCCTGGCTCGGGGCGGTCCATGGTTATCTGCACCGCGTAGTCGTAGCCCCCGCGTTTGACGACGATCATCGCCTGCAGGATGAAGTTCTTCGGCACGCCCCCGCCGAGCAGGATGGCGCCGTTGCGTTTGGCCTTGCGAACGATCTCCATGAAGTCGTTCAAATCAGCGAACGCGTCGACGCAGAGGTCCGGGTTGTGCTTCGTTTTAAACCGCCAAACATCCAAGCCTATCGCCGAGTCCGCAATCGCCGGGCAGAATATGGGCAGCTTGCGATCGGCCGCCGCGCGGAGGATCGAGTTGGGGTCATCGATTCGCTTCCCCATTTCATAAAGGAACTCCCGAATCGACATCCGCTTGGACGGCAGCCCTTCGAGAAGTTTTATGAAGCGATCGTCGTACATGCAGAAGTCCTTTTCATGGAGGAAGACGTCATAGATGCGGTCTATCTGCAGCTTGTGGAGTTCCGCGTCGTCCACCATCGCGTTGCCCTTGTAGTGCGATGCCCCGAACGCCTCGATCATGTCATGGACCATGTTCGCGCCGGTCGTCACGAGCACGTCGATGAGGCGGTCGCGTATGAGGTCCGTGATTATCCGCCGCATGCCCCCCGGCACCAGCGCGCCCGCTAGGCCCAAATAGGTGGTGACGTCCCTTCGCGAGACCATTTCATAAACGATGTCCGTCGCCTCGGCTATTCGACCTGCGCAGAAGACGCCGGACTTGCCGAACTCTTGCACAAGCTCGTCGACGGTCATGTTGCCTCCGACTTCTATGTGCTTTATGCGCTTCGTCCGTTTTTTCACGATGGTACCCAGCCACCATTGAGTTCATGTTAAATAAAATTTTTGATTACTTTCGTTGGGCCCAAGTTACGGCTGAAAAGATGATGTGCACACAGCGCATGCGCAATGAAAGGCTTTGCAATGGATTTTCCAATTCAAAAGCAGCGGGAATTGGAGGGTCCCGAGTTGGGTCAGGGATGAGCCACATCCGTTAAAAGAATTCATCGGGACGTTAGCTGATGGCGAGGGAACCCATACCCTACGCACGTAGGCTTCTCGCACCCAAAGAAAACAAAAAGACTTAAACGATTCTTTACCCTTTGTCGTAATGGTGCGGAGGTAACTCAGCCATTTGGCTCGGCGAAAAGGCCTCCAAACTGAAATGGGAGTTCGGGGTGAACCCGACCCAAAAGTGTCGGACCTCGTCGAGAAAAATCGCGAGGGACAAAACTGAAGTTCCCAGCAATGGGACGCGGGCATCCGAATGTCACGGGTTCAAATCCCGTCCTCCGCACCATAGTCATCACGAAGCAGATTAGCTATATAGGGGTGTGCAAAATTCCTTTGTTTTTGCCGTTGATGACTATTCATGCAAGCGGTTGAGCTAGCAAGGCTAGTTGTCAACAAGACCATCGTTGAAGAGCGCAGAGGAAGGGGCAGGAAAGGCTACGGCCGCCTTCCGGCGGCGAGGCTTTTAGTCTACGCGCAGCTGAAGGGCATCCACAAGGACGAGCCGCTCGAGAAGCACTTGAGGAAAAACCGAGGCGTTGCGAAAGCCCTCGGCCTGAAAGGCATTCCCGATCGGACGACGATAGGTAGGTGGAGAAGGAGGCTGGAGCCCGTCGTCCGGGAGGCCGTAGAGAAGCTGGCGGGTCTCATCGCGACGCTCGCGCCGACGGAGCTCCTGGTCGTCGACTCGACGCCGCTCGAGGACCGGAGAGACCCTGAGGCGAGGGTTGGCTTCTACTCGCGAGGACCGTTCAAGGGCTTTAAGGTGCACGTTTCGGTGGATCAGCTCGGATTGCCCCGAAAAGCGCTGGTAACGCCCGGAAACAGGCACGATTCGCCCCTTCTGCCAGAGTTGATCTGCGAACAGGAGGCAAAGG
>JASEGJ010000001.1 GCA_030018135.1 Candidatus Hodarchaeaceae archaeon
TCAGCCTGTCCTTGATGGTTTCGAACAACCGCTCGATGTAGTTTCGACCTCCGCCAGAGAGCACGATGTGCTCAAGTCCGAGCCTTCGCGCCGGCCAGCGATACCAAGGGCCACCATCGCTGATGAGAACCGGCTTGCCCTCGCAACGCCGGAGGCAGCGTTTGAGGAACTGCAAAACATCGACCGACTCCTTGTACCTAGAAATGTGCACCCCAACGATTTCGCGATTTTCTGGGTCTATCGCCGCAAAAACCCAAATTTGGCCTTCTCTTGTGCTGACGTTCGTTTCGTCGACGACGAGAAACCTCCTTCGTCTTTTTGAAACAATGGATTCCCCGATTTCAGCACCCACCCGCTGGAACCAGTACCAGACCGCCGACTTCGCCACTTTAAGCCCAAGATCCCTCAGCAACCACGCCGTTTGCTCAAAGCTCGGCCCATGCAAGTAAAGGTAGCAGGCGAAGACCTTCGCCTCAAGCGGTTTCTTGTTTCTTTCAAAAACTTTTTCAGCTACTCCTCCAAGAGCATATGGGAGGAGGGCGGACAAGAACTCTTTGAGTTCCGGTTGCATGGATCAAACCTCCTTTGCATTGTTCACCCCTCCTCCCGGTCAAATCTCCATTGACGATGGATTATGGTTCAAAAATTAAAGCCTTATTTGAACGGCACCCCTCGGGATTTAGCAAAGGGTTATATATGCTCCCGCTTTACGAAATATGGCTATCGTGCTCATCGAGTGAGAGGGATGGAACATGGCTTTTGTACCACCTGGTGCAGGCTACGACAGGGCAATCACAGTCTTCAGCCCTGACGGCAAGTTGTTCCAAGTTCAATACGCCCAGGAGGCGGTCAAGCGCGGTTTGACCGCCCTCGGCATCAAGGTCAACGAAGGCGTGGTTTTGGCTGCGGAAAAGCGAGTTCGGAGCAAGCTGGTGGAGGAAGTGTCGATAGAGAAGATCTTCCAAGTAGACGAGCACATCGGGGCGGCCGCATCCGGCTTGATTGCGGACGCAAGGGTGTTGATCGACCATGCGCGCATTGAGGCTCAAATCAATCGCCTGCGCTATGACGAGCCCATCAGCGTGCAATCGCTGGCGAAGCGCATAGGCGACCTCAAACAGCTATACACCCAGCACGGCGGCGTGCGACCGTTCGGCGCAAGGTTGCTCATCGCAGGCGCCGATGCCGATGGTCCGCATTTATTCGAGACGGACCCGAGCGGCGTTGTTGCGGCTTACAAGGCTCAAGCGATAGGCGGCGGGGCGACGACGGTCACCGAAACTGTTGAGCGCCGATACGAGGAGGGGATGGGGCTGGACGACGCGATCCTGTTGGCACTGGAATCGCTGCGCGCGGTGGTCGAGGGCGAACTTGAGCCGGATAAGGTGGAGATGGCGATCATCCCCGCGAAGACCAGAAAGTTTAGGAAGTTGACCCTGGACGAGATAGCCAAATACGTGCGGCAGCTCGGCCCCAAGGCTCCAGCCAAACCCGCCAAGGAGTAGCGGGATTACGTATGGTCCGATTAGAGGATGCGGTAATTGCTAGGTTATCGAGCCATGGCACTACATTTGAAGTCCTCGTCGATCCGGAGCTCGCATTGTCCTTGAGGTCCGGCCAGGGCGTCGATATGCGCAGCGTTCTGGTGATCGACAAGATCTTCAAGGATGCGAAGAAGGGCGACAAGGCATCAGACGAGATGGTGCAGAAAACCTTCGGGACCACCGATGCGCTGAAGGTCGCGGGGGAAATAATCCGCCGGGGCGAGATTCAGATAACCACGGAGCAGCGCCGCAAGATGCGGGAGGACCGGTTGAGGCAGGTCGTGGCGCTGATCTCGAGGAGGGCGATTAATCCCCAGACCGGCTTACCGCACCCGCCGGCGAGGATCGAGGGCGCGATGGAAGAGGCCGGCGTACACATCGATGCCCTAAAGAGCGCGGAGGAGCAGCTCCCCGCGATCGTGAAGGCCTTACAGCCCATCCTGCCCCTAAAGTTTGAGGTTCGAAGGGTAGCCGTCAAGATACCCCCAACCTACACCGGCAAGGCTTGTAGGGTGGTAAGGGGGTTTGGAGCGGTCAAGCAGGAGCAATGGCTCGATGATGGCTCGTGGGCTGCCGTCGTCGAGATCCCGGCCGGCGTGCAGGCGGAATTCTTCGACAGGCTCAATGAGCTGACGAGGGGCGAGGTGCAAACAAAGGTGCTTTAAATGCTGCACGTACAAAATCGTGAGTTAGTCATGCCCGGTCAACTGCTCGCGGAGGGCGGATACATAATTAATGAGGGGGCGTTTCGTGAGGGCGGCCGTGTTTATGCCTCCGTCGTCGGACTCGCTGACATACACGGGCAAAAAATCCGAGTCATCCCCCTGCGGGGGCGCTACATCCCCAAACATGGAGACATTGTAATAGGCGTAGTCATAGACACCCATTACTCCGGCTGGATTTTGGACCTGAACTCACCCTACGTTGGCAACCTCTTCGTCTCGGACCTATTGCGCAGAAAAGTCGACCTCGTAAGGGAGGACATCGGTCAGTATTTAGGTATAGGGGATGTAGTGGTGGCAAAGATAAAGGACGTCAACGAACTCATGCGAGTTCAGCTTGAAGCGGGTGAGCCGAGCATGGGTAGGGTCGCTGGGGGTAAGCTGGTGGAGGTGGTGCCGACGAAGGTCCCGCGCATCATCGGGCGGAAGGGGTCAATGCTAAACGTGCTTCAAAGCGTGGGCGGGTGCCGGCTCACGGTGGGGCAGAACGGACGCGTGATGATATGGGGGGACGACCCGCGGAGGGTAAACGCCGTGATCGAGGCGTTGCTCATGATCGAGCGCGAGGCGCACACATCGGGCCTAACCGACCGGGTGCGCCTCATGCTGGAAAAAGTAAAATCGGAGGGAGGAGAGTAAATGGAGAAACCTGAAAAACTTATTGTAGACGGCAAACGGCTTGATGGCCGCGCGCCCGATGAGCTACGGCCCCTGAAGATACAGGCGGGGGTTTTGAAGCGGGCGGATGGCTCGGCTTACGTCGAGCTGGGTAAAAACAAGGTGCTCGCTGCAGTTTATGGGCCGAGGGAGATGCACCCGCGGCACCATCAGCAGCCGGATACTGCGGTGCTCAGATGTCGCTACAACATGGCGCCATTTTCGGTTGAGGAACGGAAGAGGCCGGGGCCGGACAGGCGCTCGGTGGAAATCTCCAAGGTAGCGAGGGAGGCGCTCGAACCGGTGGTTTTCCTCGAACTCTACCCGAGGTCCGCAATTGATATCTTCATAGAGATACTCCAAGCGGATGCGGGAACGCGCACAACCGGGATAACCGCAGCTTCCGTTGCACTCGCGGACGCGGGCGTGCCGATGCGAGATCTCGTCTCGGCAGTCGCGGTCGGCAAGGTGGACGACACGATAGTGTTAGATCTAACGAAGGAGGAGGACCAATGGGGCACGACCGATATGCCGATAGCCTTGATGCCCAGAAAAAAACTCATAACGTTGCTGCAGATGGATGGCCACTTCACACACGAGGAATTCAAGCGGGCCCTCGCCCTTGCATTTAACGGCTGCGAGCAAATTTATGAGGCGCAGAAACGAGCTCTAAGGGAGAAGTATTCGGTTAAACCTGAGGAGGAGTGAGCGAATGTACGAAATAGTTTCAAGTGTCAAGCGCGACTACATCGTCGACCTCGCGCGCCAAGGAAAGCGCGTCGATGGGCGAGCTCTAGACCAGTGCCGGGATGTGTCGGTGGAAACCGGCCTGATAAAATCCGCTCAGGGTTCCGCGCTGGTAAAGCTCGGCAGCACCCAAGTATTGGCGGGCGTGAAGCTGGAGCGCGTCGAGCCGTTCCCCGACACCCCGCCCAGCGGCGTACTCATGGTAAACGCTGAATTGCTTCCGCTGGCCTCCCCGACGTTCGAGCCCGGACCACCCGACGAGAACGCCATCGAGCTGGCCAGGGTGGTTGATAGAGGCATACGCGAATCCGGGGCGATCGACATAGATAAGCTCGGGATAACCCCCGGCGAGGAGGTTTGGGCCGTATTTATTGATATTCACGTATTGGACCACGACGGCAACCTGATAGACGCCTCCGCGCTGGCGGCGATAGCCGCGCTTTGGAGCATAAAAACCCCAAAGGTTGAGGGTTGGACGCTCCCGGAGTTTCCGATTGTAAAAAAGCCAGTGGCTATAACCATGGCCAAAATCGACGAGAAGCTGATGGTCGACCCGTGTCTCAGTGAAGAAAACGTCATGGATGCACGGGCGACCGTAACGACGGTGGAGGATGGCAGCATCTGCGCGATTCAAAAGGGCGGCGTGGGCTGTTTTACGCGTGAAGACCTCGAGGCCGCATACGAGCTAGCTCGAGCTAGGGCGGAGGATCTCCGAAAGCATATCGGGTGATCGCGTGGGGCGGACGAAGAAGGTTGGGCCTGCCGGCAGGTTTGGCCCGAGATACGGTACCAAGGTACGCAAACTCATAGCCGAGATAGAGCGCAAGCAAAAGCAGGCGTATGAGTGTCCAAGTTGTGGCGCGGTAAAAGTCAAGCGCTTGAGCATGGCCATCTGGCAGTGCCGCCGCTGCGGGACAAAATTTGCGGGTGGGGCGTATGCACCCTCCATGCTGGCGAGGAAGCCGGTTGAGGTCCCCGGCGAGAAAGGGCGGAGCGAGGGGATGGTCTAGATGTACAGGTGTAGCGGCTGCAATAGGACTTTCGAAAAGATTGAACAGGGATCCACCAAATGCCCGTTCTGCGGCTCGCGTGTTTTGTTTAAAATGCGCCCGGAGGTCGTCCGTAAAGTTAAGGCGAAGTAAATGTTGGTCACCACATCTAGGCGACCTAGTCATCGCGCGCGACTGCTCGGGAGGGAATTGATAAGGGTCCTGCCGAACGCCGAATATGTACCCCGTGGAATCAAGACCGTGAGAAGGCTTGCCTCGCTCGCCAGTTCAAAGGGCCATGAACTCGTCATGATCATCAATAGCCGCGAGGGACAGCCGCGAGAACTGCGTTTTTTAAACGCTTCCGTAGGTTGGAGGTGGTTTGATGCTCGAATCGAGTTGCGCGAAGTTGAACTTCGGGGGGACCTCGGTCGAAAAGTTAGACTCGCAGATGTGAGAATCGTCGCGGCCGACTCCGTCAGGGCGCAAAATCTCGCCCGCCTGTTGAGCAAACTCTGGGGCCTGCCATTGTCGGAGGGGCCATCCGGCAATGGGGCTGTTGTTTTAGTGACCTGCAACGACGGGCTCAAAGTTCAATTTCGGGCCCATCCGAAGGCTGAGTTAGTTGGGCCGGTGCTATACGTAAAAAACTTTAGCGAGTGATCCGATGGTAAAGGCAAAAAGGGCGGGCGCGAGCATCGAGCTTGCCTTCGAGAGCGCTAAAGTTGCGGATGCCGTCCATCGCTCCCTAAAACCGGAGGAACTCCTGCCTGAATCGGCGGGGTGCAAGGTCAGCATCACGCGCACGAAAAACGTTTTATGCTTGGAGATAGATGCAAAGGATACAACCGCCCTGCGCGCGGCCTTGAATTCATTCCTGCGTTGGGCAACGGTTGCACGGGATATGATCGAAACGAGGAGGGATTAATTGGAAGAATTGCCCCCGAGCCTGCGCCACCAGCTGGCGCAGTTCCAGCAGGTCCAGCAGCAGGCTCAAGCCCTGATGGCTCAAAAACAACAGCTTGAACTAGCCCTAAGGGAGACCGAGCGAGCACTTGAAGAGCTGGGGAAGTTGCAGGAAGGGGCGACGGTTTACAAGAGCGTCGGCGGGATTTTGATCAAGGCCGAACAGGCCAATCTAACCAAGGAGCTAACCGAGCGTAAGGAAACGCTTGACCTAAGGATAAAGACCATCGAACGTCAAGAGGGGCGCGTCGTCGAACGCCTGAGGGAAATGCGAGAGAAGCTCCAAGAGGCGCTCAAGGCCAGGCAGCCCACCGGCGGCGAGGCCGGATAGAAATTTTTCAATGGAATTTCCATGAAGGAAATCGCGGGGTTTTTAGCGGATGCCTCCAGGCGCGGGCAGCGAATTCTGGTGCTCTGCCACCACAACGCCGACCCGGATGCGGTTGGCAGCTCGCTTGCGCTCGTTGATGCGCTCAATCAGCTAGGTGCACGGGCCCGAGCTGGCGTCTCCGAAAGCATCGGCCGCGTTGCCCGAAGCGTTCTGGATGCCATTGGGTTGGACATCCCCATCGACCCCCCGCTCGACGCCGACATCATCGTATTGGTAGATACATCTAGTTTAGAGCACCTCGGAAAGTTGGGAGAACAGGTAAAAGGGGTACAGGCTGAGCTAGTCGTCATCGATCACCACAAACCGGTCGAGGAAATGCAACGTCTGGCGAAGCTCTACCTCGTGTTGGAGGATCAAACTTCGCAGTCGGAGGTGGTACTGCAGTTGATCCGCGAGCTCGGCGCCGAACTAAAGCCGGAAATGGCATTTCTATTGCTGGCCGGCATAGTGAGCGACACCGGGCAATTCAGGCTTGCCAAGGAGGCGACGTTCGAGGCGGTCCATGCACTTGTCGAGGCTGGGGCCAATTACCGACGCGTGTTGGGGGCGCTGAAGTTGCCGGAGGACCTATCTAGACGCGTCGCGTTGCTAAAGGCCGCCCAGAGGCTGGAGCTGCATCACATCCGCGGGTGGATAGTTGTTCTATCCGAGGTGGGCTCTTTCGAGGCGGACGCGGCGGCGATGCTCATCAGGATAGGCGCGGATGTCGCATTGGTCGGGTCAGAGGACAAGGGAAAGATAAGGATATGCGCTCGCGCGAGGGAGGGATTGTGCGAGGAAACTCACCTGAATTTAAGCGACTTAATGTCGGAGCTGGCAAAAAGCTTTTGCGGCGCTGGCGGGGGGCATGCGGGCGCGGCGAGCATGAATGGCGAGGGCAAGCTCGCCGAGGCAAAAAAGCAGGCGCTGCAGATGCTGCAGCGCATGTTGGAGCCAAAATAGCCCATCGGTGGTGGAGGTGGCCATCCTTCCTCGGGATGTAGCGGACCTAGAGCGCAGCGGGTATCGCTTCGTCGGCGGGCATAAGCATGGGGCGGTAAAGATCTGCCATTGGACGAGGAAAAGCCTGCTGGATCGTGGGGTCTGTTATAAAGAGCAGTTCTACTGGCGGGAGCTGGGCGTGCGGAGCCACCGCTGCCTGCAGCTGACGCCGAGCCTGCCCTTCTGCGATCACAAATGCGTGTTTTGTTGGCGAAATGTTGAGGTGACCTACCCGAGCTGGGTCGGCGGGGTAGATGGGTCGGCTGAAATCCTGAGCGGCGCGGTTCAAGCGCAACGGCAGCTGTTGAGCGGGTTTAAGGGCAACCCGAACACGAACATGCGAAAGTGGGTGGAGGCACAGGAGCCGAAGCACTGCGCGATATCCCTCGCCGGGGAGCCGACCATCTATCCGGAGGTGAGTGGGCTCATCGAGGAGTGTCGCAAATGTGGCATGACGAGCTTTTTGGTCACGAACGGACTGCACCCGGAGGTCTTAAGGGACATGGCCGAGCCCACGCAACTCTACATTTCCGTTGTCGCCCCAGATAGGGAGACATATGAAATTGTTTGCAGGCCGCAGGTTCAAGGTGGTTGGAGGAAGTTGAACGAGAGCCTTGAACTCATGCCCTCCTTTTCGTGTCGCAAGGTCATCCGCCTTACAATGGTCAAGGGGTTAAATCTCAAGGACGCGGCGGGCTATACGAAGCTCATCGAGCGGGCCAAGTGCGACTACATCGAGGTAAAGGCTTACATGCATGTCGGCTTCGCGCGCGCGCGGCTTAGCTTGGAAAACATGCCAAGCCATGGGGAGATCAAGGACTTCGCGGCGGAGCTGGCGGGGGAGGGCGGCTACGAGATCGTCGATGGATCTGAGCCAAGCCGGGTCGTATTACTAAAGCGTTGAAAACAAAAAGAGAGGGAAGATGCCCCTCGGCGATGCCCTTTCCCTAGCCCCTCCGAGGCATCCTCTCCCTCCATCTTTGCCTTATGTTCTCCATAAATTGCTCGCGATGTTGGAGGATGTTTTCCCAGATTCCCTCCTCCATCAACTCGTGCTTCATGTTCTCCCACTGGTGCTTCCACTGGGTCCATTCCTCCTTGAACTTCGGCTCCCACTCGCTTGCGCGTTCGAGGATTATCTTCGCGTTGAGCAGGTGCATCCTCGCGGCATGGATCAGGCCGAGCGCGTTTTGAGTGTTGTTATCCTCATATGCCGCTGCAGCTTTGTCCCTGAGCTCGATCGCCACTTCGACTAGCCGCTCGGCCGCGCGCCTGCCGGGGGCATTTTCTGGTGCCCCCTCTAGCATCATTTCGACTTCCGACAGTAGTATCTCGAACTCACCTAGCGCGTTCTCGAAGCCAGCGGCCCAGTTCGGGGGCCTTATCGTATTTACCTTGGCCTCGACGTTCACCTTGATGTCCACGTCGACGAGCATGTTGTCGATGTCCAGGTACGCGAAAAATGGCTTGCGGATGCGCGCGCGATGGCGCTCCGCTATATTTTCGAGCCTCCCCATTATCAGGCGCAGGTGCGCCCTGATGTTTTCCCGCAGCTCGGGCGAGGCTGCTTGCCATCCCCGCACGTAGTTCTCGATCTCCCCGATCTCGTCCTCGACCTCCCCTTGTACCTCGGGCAGGTCCGCCAGATCCTCCTTAAGCCTTTCGGCCAACTCCCGGCAGAGCCTTAACTGCACCAAGCCTATCCCCGGCATCTGCTCCTGCATCCACCTCACCGCCTCCTTCCTTGCCTCGACGTCACCGGGCGCGACCTCGTGCATCCTCGTCACGAACTCCTCTAGGATTCGCTTGTACTCGAGGCCTTTCCCGCGCTCAGCCAAGCGGGCGTACTCGCCCCAGCGCTCCCTCATCTGATCCTCGGTGTTAATCCTTCTGATTCGCTCGCCGAGTCGCTCGAGCCCGTAGAGTGGGTGATCGGGGTCGACATCTATTGCATCAACCGCCACCGGCACCGCCGTCGTCACACCAGCCGATACGGCGATTATCGTTATCACCGCCACCGCTGCAATCCCTCTTTGATCCAACCTTCTCATTTTCCTCACCTTTTTTGTTCGGGTTCAGCTCCCCGCGCCGCCCCTATCGCGCGCGCGGCTCATCGATTCCACTTAAACCTCGGGTTGAAGGGGTACTTAAAAAATCTCTAAAAACCGTCCATTTTTCCATATTTTAAAGTCTTTTTTGGCTGTATTTTTTAAAAACTTAGTTTTTTAATACTCCAATTCGTTCATATTCGGGTTATTCCAAATATTTATGTGATAACTGCTTTTTATTTACTTTCTCGAAACGCTTTTATCAGCGCTCGCCATATGGCATTTTATGACCCTTCGCGAGGCGTTCGGCTTGGTTGCGCTGGTCGTGGTGCTCCAACTTTGCCTAGGTATTTTGATTTACGGGCCGCTCAAACCCGCACCGGGACTGGAGCTGTACTCAATCATCGTCGCGGTGCTCGTGATGGCCGCCGTTTCCAGCTCGATCGTCGTCGCTTTGTACGCCGTCTTCAGCCGCTACGCCGCGGAGCGCGCGGTGAGGGTTGCGATGATGACCCTGACGGAGGACGAAAGAAAGGTGCTTGAGCTGATAATGCGGTCCGGCAGCGAGGTTCGCCAAGATCAACTCAGACGGCAGTTGGACTTTTCGAAGTCGAAGCTCAGCGCCCTCATCAACAACCTCGAGCGAAAGGGCGCAATAACAAAGATGCGATATCATAAGACCAACGTGCTCAAGCCGACGAAGGAGTTCGCTGGCTGTTGAGGTCCGGCCGCTTCGGAGGAATGACACGTTTTTTGAACATGAAGCGATGAATTAATGGGGATTTGATGAAGAAAATCGTGGAACGGATGCGTCGCCACTTTGACGCCCAAGAGAAGCTGCGCGAACAGGTGCTCGAAAATTCGCGGCAAGTGGTTAGGCTTTCCGCTCGGGCGATAACCGCGATGCACCGCGGTGATTCAGCCACAGTTAAGGAAATGATTAGCCAGGCTAAGGAGGGCATCGCTACCCTGGCGGAAGCCGTTAAAGCCGAACCCCACCTCGCAGATTCCGGCACGATCTTGGCGGCCTATCAGGAATACTGCGAAGCCGTTTTGATGCGCGCGTTAATCGAGGAGGGGAAGATGCCCGAGCCGGAGGAGATGGGCGTCCCGTACAAGCCCTACCTCGCCGCCCTCGCGGACGCGGCGGGCGAACTCAGGCGCCGCGCACTCGACCTAATCAGGGGCGACGAGGTCGATGCGGCGGAGCGCATGCTTAAGCTGATGGAGGACATCCTCGAGCTGCTGATGGAGTTCGACTACCCCGATGCCATCTTGCCCGGCATGAAGCGCAGGCAGGATATGGTCAGGCATGTGGTCGAGAAGACGCGGGGGGATCTAACGACCGCGATAAGGCAGCAGAAGCTGGAAAGCGCCCTGAGGCGCTCCGAGCGGGCGAGGAAATGAAATTCGACACCCGGAAGATCAGGGCGAGGGCCGAGAAGGACTTCGAGCGCGCTTGGCTCGAGAGCGCCGAGCTGATAGAAAAACGGGGAAAATTTTTTAGGCTGTCGAATAAGCGCATGCCACATCCGCTTTTCGACCTCATAATCAAAATCAGGCAGACCATGCTTGAGCTGGGCTTCGCCGAGGTTTTCGTGCCCACGATAATCGAGCGCGGCGAGGTGTACTTGCAGTACGGGTCGGAGGCGCCCGTCATCCTAGATCGGGTGTTCTTCCTCGCGGGCTTGGATCGCCCCGACATCGGGTTGAGCAAGCGGCGGATTCAGGAGATTCAAAAGTTCATACCCGGCTTCAAGGACGTAAAGCGACTCCAAGGTATACTCAGGCGCTACAAGCGGGGCAAGATCGGGGCGGACGAGCTCGTGGAAGTCATGGTTAAGGAGTTAAAAATAGAGGAGGGCCATGCGACGGCGCTGATCTCGCTCTTCGAGGAATTTAAGGAGCTTGAACCGACCCCGACGACCTTGACGCTGAGATCGCACCTCACCGCGGGCTGGTTCTCCGTGCTGCGCGAGATGAGGCGCCGCGAGCCGTTGCCCATCCAGCTTTTCTCGATAGGTCCGAAGTTCAGGCGCGAACAGAGGCTGGACGAAACACACCTTTATGACTCCTGGACCGCCTCGCTCGTGGTGATGGCGGAGCGGATGAGCCTCGAGGACGGCCAAGGGCTTGTAAAGGACATCCTCGACAAGCTCGGGTTTGATGACATCAAGTTCGAGGTGAAGGCCGCGACCTCGAAATACTACGCGCCGCAGACCGAGTTTGAGGTCTTCGTCAAACATCCGAAGACCGGCGAGTTTTTAGAGGTGGGCGATGCCGGCTTTTACAGCCCGGTGGCGCTGAGCAGGTACGACATCCCCCACCCCGTCTTCAACTTCGGCATGGGGCTCGAGCGCCTCCTCATGGTGATGACGGGCGAGAGAGACATGCGGGCGCTAGTGTACCCCTACCTCTACAGGGGGACCGCCTTCTCTGACGCTGAAATCGCTGGCATGCTGAGGATCGAGCGCGGGCCGACGAGCGAGGCGGGCAGGCGAATTGCCGAGGCCATAGCGAGGGTCGCCGAGGAGCATGCGGACGAGCCGAGTCCATGCGAGTTCAAGGCGTTCGATGGCGAGCTCTTCGGCAAGCGGGTCAGCGTCAGCGTTGTGGAGCCGGAAAGCGGAACAAAACTCATCGGGCCCGCCGGCTTTAATGCCATCTATGTCCACGAGGGCAACATCGTAGGCCTGCCGCCGAAGGGGTGGGAGCAGGATAAATTTCTGCAGGAGGTTAAAAAACGCGGCATCTCGACCGGCATTCGCTACATCGATGCGTTCGCGGCGCTCGCGGCGCACGAGATCGAACGGGCGGCTAGGCGGGGCGAGCGTGAGGTCAAGGTGCGGGTGCGCGCGGCGAAGTTGCTGAGCGACATCAACTTGGCCCTCGATGAGGTCGCGCAGCGCTACATAACCGACAATAAAAAGCGAATCGATGTTAGAGGACCTATATTCACGACCGTCGTGGCGAGGATCGGTTGAGAGTCTTAAATCGATGCCCCAGCTTATGTATTTACAACTTGAACAACTTCTGAACTGACCTCAGTCCCATGCGCCCCGTTCCAGCGGGTTTTTCGGGTCCCAGAGTTCGGCTATCAACAGTCGGTCGTATTCCACCGCGTCCAGGGCCTCCACGATCGGTCCAAAATTCACATCGCCTTCGCCGGGGGGCAGGTGGTCATCCCATGAACCCTTGTTATCGTGCACGTGGACGTGGGCTAGATGGCGCCCGATTTTCCTAATCATGTCGGCGATGCTCTCCTCGGGAGCCTTCACGCCCTTTCTCCGCTTGGCGATGTAGGCATGGCCGATGTCAAACGTGATGCCGAGCCCCTCAAAGTCCTGAGCCAAAAGCTTGAGTTCGTCCGCATCCGAATAGGGGTAGTGGGCGCTGTCGATGTTTTCTGGCGCGAGGGTGACCCCCCTGTCGCTGGCGTACCTCAAACATCCCCCAATGAAGTCCTTGTACCAATTTTTGGTTTTATCGAGCACGACTCCGAGCTCCGGGATTGGGCAGCGGCCGGGGTGAACCACGACCACGCTGCCATCGAGGATGCTGCAGACATCTATGCTCTTCTTGACCTGGGTTAACGCGAGCTCCCTGAGGACTGGGTAATGGCTGGCGGGGTTGAGGTCCTTGAAAAGGGTGGTCTTGTCAACAGCTGGGGCAAAACGTTAGCTTTGCATACAATGTTAGCAACGTTAACGTAAGATTTGTTACATATATAACAATACTTTCGGCGACTTCTCCCCGAAAGGCGCTTGAACACCATTTCAAAAAGGTGGTTTGGGGCGGTCAAACATGCAATACACGGTTAGGGCGCTGGTCGATCCGCACGGCAACGAGGCTAGGCTCGACGCAATCTGCCGAACCTTCAGCTCGATGGTGCGCACGGCCTACAATCGTCTCCCGGAGAACAAGCAAACGGACGAGATTGTAAGGTCGCTTCAAGTGCGCTACGGCGTCGAGAACTGGCGCTGGTGCCAGTGGGCGATAGCTCGGGCCCAAGGAGTCATCCGATCGCAGAAAGAACTCCTACCGCTTTACGCTGAGATGTACGCGCAGAAGATTGCCAGTGTCAAACAGAGGATGGATAGGGTTGTTGATCCGCTCAAGAAAGCGGGTTTCAAAGCTCGTATCGAAAAGCTCGAACGCAAGAAGGCAGAGGTTGAAAAACACCTCGCTGCCGGAACCGTGCCGAGAGCTGTGTTCGGTTCCAGAAAACTGATGGGGGAACTGTCGAAGGGCAAGGGTTCGCGCGAGGGGTGGCGCCGCAGGCGCTCGAACCAGTTTTTCAGCGTTGGTCAAGCCAACCAGAATGGCAATGCGAATACTCGGATAGTCAAGCATGAGGACGGCTACTCGCTCGAGGTGCGGAACTGGCCGAGCGGAGACTTTGAAGTCGGGTTGCGCGTGCCCGGATACTACAAGCGCTTGCTCGATGCCGCGCTGGGTTCGGGCGTTGCATACTCGGTGCGTGTGAAGCGAACCGAGCGGAATTACCAAGCGCTCATCTCATTCGAGGTCAATGAAACACCCCTGCAACCTTGGGACGGAAAGCGGGTCGCCGCAATCGATGTCAACCCAGCGGGGATAGCCGTCACAGTGGTCACGCCCGACGGGAACCTCTTCGCCTCGCGCTGGTTCCATGAGCCCGCCCTAGTTCACGCTCGCACGGAGAAGCGCTCGTGGCTTGCCGCGAATCTCGTCAAGCGGGCCTTCTGCTGGGCGAAGGGCTACGGGTGCAACGCGGTCGTTGTAGAGAGGCTTAAGTTCGGGACGGTCCAAGAGGGCAACCACCGCGCCAACCGGGCCTGCTCGAACTTCCTGCGGCGCAAGCTCATAGAGCTGATAAAGTTGCGGGCTCTCAAGCTCGAATGGGTATGTGCGGAGGTTAACGCGAGTTACTCCTCAATCACGAGCGAGCTCAAGTACGGCAAGCAGTTCTCGTGCTTCAACGGGCACCAGCCCGCCGCCCTCGTGCTCGGGAGGCGTGCGCTTGGATACGGCGAACGACTGAACGTGAAGCAGCTTGAGAAACTCCCCAAGCGCCGCCGTGCTCACGCTGCTCGGATCATCTCATCACTTTACGGTCATCGGCACGAACTCCTGATGCCCCGCCCTGGCACCGATGGAAGGATGCCCTGCGGGGATGACAGGGGGGAGAGTGCCTTTGACGAGCGGGTCACATCCCACACCGCTGTTACCTTGGTTCTGCCGAGGTTGAGCGTGATGCTCGGCGGTGGATGTTGGCCGGATGAGGGCCAAGCTAGAGGGTATGGAGTTAACCCTCCCCCCTGCGAAGGGGTCAAACTAGGAAGCGTTGGATGTTAGCAAAGTTAACGTTTTCTAGGAACTCCCAAATGGTCGCATGGACTGAAACATCGAGCTCATAGGCATCTATCAGCTCCTTAAAGTCGCGGACAGCGCCGGGCTCAAAGTCGGGCGAGAAGTGCGGCACATCGCAGATTATCTCAATGCATTTGAAGCTGAGTTCAGCCGTGGCCCTTATGGCTTCCTCCATCGTCGCATTTACAAACAGCAGGCTGGAGAGCCCGAGTTCCATGTGTCCACCCCATTTTTGAGGCTCTATCGGTTTCGCTATGGTTTAAGGACATACGGATTGAGCACGAGTTCCGAGACCAAAGTTTTCTCGACCGCGCGCTTCATTTCGAAGCCGTGCAGCGCCTGCACGACCACCTCGCAGAAGACCGTCACCACGCCCTCGATCAGGTGCCCTGCTACCGTCCTGGAGTCGTTCCCGCCGGCGATGTGGAGGTGGACCTTCGGCTTGCCCTCGAGTTCGCTGACGTTGCCGTTGCCCACGACCTCCAAGTGCTCGCGGAAATCGCGCTGGCAGCCGCGCCTGAAAATTAGGGTGCACTCCTTCAGCGCCCCGGCGGCCGAGAGGATGACGCCGCTTTTTATGCCCTCCTTCAGACACGTCCTCTCTACCCGCTCGACTATCCGCTCGCCCTCATCGAGGCGGATGACGAGAAAATCCCCGATCCTCTTGTACTGCAAGTCGAACCCCCGTACCACGATGCCGCCACCAGCTTAAAACGTTTGGACTTCAGCCGGATTTCATCGCCCGCGTGGCGAGCTGATGGGCGACGCGAAGGGGCTCCGGCAGGCGGTGGTCGCGCGTAGTATGCAACACGATCTTGATCGCCGTCTCCAGCGAGAGCTTATGTCCAACGCTCACGTAAACCGGCCTCGAGCCCGGCTGCGTTCGAAGCACCGCCCCTACGACCTCCCCGTCGTCTTTAAGCAGCGAGTACGCGCCCCGCTCCAGCTCCGGCTCCTCGGCGCTTCCGCAAAGCCTGCCCTTCGCCGCCCCCAGCGTCGGTTTATTCAGCGCTACCCCGAGGTGGCACGCCAAGCCAGCCCTGCGGGGGTGGGCCAACCCCTGGGCACCGACCATGTAGACATCCGCATCGACGCCCCTCGCCGCCCTCAACATCCCCTCGAGCTCGCGAAACGCCAGGAAAGTCGGGATGTACGGGAACCTCAGCTTGACGGCGACCGCCCTTTGCCTCAAGACCCTCAAACTTTCGTAATCCAGCGCGGCGCAGGCGGCGTAGGCTCGGTCCCCTCGGGGGAAGGAGATGTCGCAGCCAGCAACCGTTTCCAGCCTTCGGATGCGGTCCTCGGCGATCACCCGCTTGGCTATTCTTTCCTGCAGCCTCGCCAGCTCGTCGAGGTCCAGCTTGGAAGGCTTTAAGATGGGGAGCATTGAGCCACCGGCCTCTTCGAATACTTATACCCTCCCGCCATAATTTTAACTGGGTGTCGGCCTGCGCGCGAGGGGGCCCAAGTGCAAGCTTTGCGGGAGGGCGATCCAGATCATGAGCTACGACGCCGCCTACGTCAAGATCCTTAGGCCCGGCGAGGCGAGGGCGAGCTTCATCTGCTGGAGGTGCACTGAAGGGCTGCCGGGCGACAAGCTCAGGGAGGTCATGCCGGCCCAAGGGTGATCTACTTGGCCAAAGCCACGCCCGAGGACCATGCGCTCATGACGCTCGCGATAAAGCGGCGGGGCAAGTTCGTCGACCTACCGCACATCCAGGAGAAGCTGTCGCGCGACGCCGGCAGGAAGTTCTCGGAAAAGGAGGCCCTCGAGATCCTGAACTCGCTCGTCGATAAGGGCTGGGCCGAGGAGAAGGCGGAAGAATACGCCATCACCGACGCTGGCCGGGAGTGGTTCGAGGGGCGATGGCGCCAAGTCAGCAGGGAACTCAACCAAGATTACCTCAAGGTCTATCGAGCGAAGCGATATTACCCTCATGTCGTCGACGCCCTGCTGGGGTTCTGCAAGGACCGCTATGTCTCGGTCTTCAGGCTCTTCACCGAGCGGGCCTGGCTCCAGCGCAAGCTCGGGCCGAAATACATCACCATAAAGAGCGAGCGCGACGTTCAGCAGTGGCTCGACATCCACGGCATAGACTTCATCCCCTACATACACAAAATAGGCGAGGACAGGCCCGACTGGTTCGTCATCGACTTCGACGCGGGTAGGAAGGTGACGATGGAGCAAACGAAGGAGGTGGTGAAGAAGGCCTACGGGGTGCTGAGGGGCTACGGCATCGAACCTGCGATCAAATTCTCGGGTTCAAGGGGCTATCAGATATGGGCGCAGTTCGAACCACACGAGCTGCCCCGCGACTACAGGCCGCTCGAGCTCAAGGCGGGCAAGCGCGAGCGCAACCCGTTCAACTTCTACGCCGACATCGTGCGCTTCGTCGAGGCGAGGGTGGCAGAGGGCCTTCCCGGGCTGACCACGGCCGAGACCGCGAAGAAGGAGGAGCGCGTCGACAAGGTCTTGCTGGACGCCTCGATTATAAAGCCCATGGGGGACGTTCGGGCGCCCTACAGCATGCATTATAAAACCGGCCTGATCTCGATGCCGCTGGAGTTCAAGGAGTTGGGGCGCTTTAAGCCAGAGGATGCCGATCCGGAGCTGGTGGCCGAGCGCTACCAAAAGCGGGGCAACGAGTTCGTGCTCGAGCCGACGGACGGCGGGGAGCTTTTCAAAGCGGTCGTCGAGTGGTGCAAAGCCTAGAGCAACGGTAGCAGGCCCAACTATCGCTTTAACACCCTCCAGACCCTCACCGCCTCGGCTATAGCGGGCCTTCCCTCAACGAACATCTCCATCGCCCTGTGCTTGCCGGTCCATTGGATCAGCCTCGGTTTGGAGATTCGCCTGCCCACGCACCTTATCTTCTCGGCTTCGATGCGCTCATTGCTCTGGCTCAACCCAGCCCTCCTGCCATAGTTCCATTAAGATCTCGTTGACCAAGCTCATGTCTATGCGTAATGCATCGCTTATTTCGTCCGCCCTCACGCGTTCCTTGCCCTTTAGATATTCCCTGACCTCTGCTTTAGCCTGCCTTTTCGTCACATCGCGGTAGGTTATCACCTCAAGCCCACGGAGGTGCTCGGCGTGGTGCTTTATCGCCTCCCTTATCGCCTCAGCCTTTGAGACACCCAGCTTTTTCGTGATCAAATTCAGCTCGTCCTCGCGCTCGCTGAGATCAACGGGATAAACATACCTCCGAGTTTTAGCGTCCACCATTTCTTCTCCGGTATAAGATTTATACAAAAGTATAAATATTTATTACCCCTCCTGCATTCCTGTTAAGATTTGTGTGTAAGTGGTTTATTGGCGGAAAACATGATGGTCGGGAGGTATTTTACACCACTGAGCAAGTAGCCCGGGCGCAGGAGAAGGCGAGGAGGCTCGGGGTTTGGGCGTCACCGCTCGAGGAGGAACGCGAGCTTAAGCAGTTCGGCGGGTCGCTCGTCGTCTCAATTCCGAAGGCTATGGCGAAGTCCCTGAACCTGGCGCCTAGGCAGCGGGTGAGGATAACGCCTGACTGAGCAGGGGATCTCGATCACGAAGAGCAGAAAAGAGGTTCATTGATGCTTAACCTTGCTATTTGTTCAAATGAAACAAAACCCGTCGTTTTTTCTTTATAAAAGTTCATTCCAGAGTGTAGTTTTATTAATCGGAATAAATGGCCCCTCTCCCGAATAGCCGCCAAACGATTTCAGCCTTGGGCAAAACCTTGCCTAGGGCCTTCCTTACGGGTCTGAGCCTATCCCTTCGGAATCCAATTCACGACGATGCGCTTGATCGCACCATCGACGAACACCAAGGGTGGATGCGGGCATGGCATTCGGGCCAGGTCTAGACCATGCTCTGGCCCGACCTCAAGAGAGTGTTGTAGAGGTCGGCCCTCACCTCGCCTGGGATACTTTGACTCGAGAAAACTAGGATGTCTAGGTCGGACTCGGCCGGCTTCCACTCGCCCCGCATCGATGAACCGAAGGGGAGGATCCGAAGCTGAGGATATTTGCCATGCGCCCGCCTTATGAATTCCTCTAGGAAAGGCGCGGTTGTCATGGTTCCCCTTCGCGAAATTCCAAGTTATTTTTGAAAACCCGATATGCCCAAGAAACATCGATCTCGCCCATGTCCTCGTGCTTGATCCCAAGCGTGTGGCGTAGCTCGTGTATCACGATCTTGGCGAAAAGCTTCGGGTCAAACCCAAACCAGGAGGCCAGTAAACGGCTAGCCACTTTTTCTTGAAGGAAGAAAAGCCATCAGGAAAGGGCGAAGCTCGACTGTTAAACACGTTAACTTGATACCCGTTGGGATCCACGTGTTCGCGCTCAAAGCAGGCTAGGATGATTCTTTCGAGTTTCCTTGTTTCAATTTTTGTCGTGTTTTTTATTTGCATCAAGCCTTTTTGTGAACTTTATAGGTGTCAAGAACCGCCGGTCAAAGACCGGCGGCATGAAATGGTTCGACTTCAGGATACTAACTCAGCTACGAGCTACGGGTTACCACCAGTCAAAGACTGGTGGAATTCTTTCTTTAAAGTTTACGAAGAAACATTAATTAATGTCTTTTCTTAATGTTTAAAATGTGCAAATAATGAGATTTTGGGTTCTCTCGGGGAGCGAAGAACATTGGGAGAGAGCATTAAAAGAAAATAAGTGGGGTGTGGGACCTAATCTGAAAAAACGTTGGGATAAGCTCTCACCGGGAGACGTTTTAGCTTTTTATGTGAAAGCCCCAATAAGCGAAGTAATTGGCTTTGGTATTGTGGAGCAGTCAGCTGAAGAGAATACACCTTATTGGCAGGAAGAGGTGGAAAGCAATCAGGTTATTTGGCCATTCAGGTGGTATTTTAGAATCGAACATCTATGTGAGAAGCCGTGGAAGGAGAATAAAGTTTTCATTAAGGATTTGAAGATAGAAATCCGCGCTGGGCTTAACTCTTTGACAAACAAGGATGTCATAAGTTCTCTGCTTACAAGGGCTAACGTGGCATGGAAAATTGATGTTTCACGCCTACTGGCTCCTGAAATAATTAGAACCGCAAAAGTGGAAGAGAAACCCGTTCGCGTGCATGATAAAATCAGAGATATGATACGTGAGATAGGTGAAGTGGATAATTGGATAGCTGAAACAGAGTATCCAATAGAGGATCTAGGCGATTTAGATGTTGTGTGGAGAAGGATCCCAACGGGCAATCCGACATATGTATTCGAAGTACAGATCGGCGGCGATATCTTTCAAGCTTTGGTAAAATTAAAACACGCATTTGACGAGTGGAATAGCATCCCGTTTTTAGTAATAGACAAAAAATTAAGGAAAAAAGCTCGGGATAATATAGGAGGGGCATTCCACCAAATAAAGGACAAAATAAAGATCATAACCACCGAAGAAATTGAGGAATTGTATAACATCCAAAGTAAAGATAAACAAATCAAAGACAGATTAAAATCTCCCTTTTGCTAATATTCCGTAGATTTTTGGAAGAGTTATTTTCATGAAATCCGGGCGAAAACATGCAGTCCTTCTGCCCTGTAAAGCTCGCCGACGACATCGAAAAAATCGTCGCCAAAGGGGAACTCAGAAAGTACTACCGCACGGCTAGGCCCGGCAGGTGGTATGGGGGCATAGCCAGCGCCGACTGCTGCGGCTGCTGCTTGCGATGCGTCTTCTGTTGGAGTGGCGCGCCCCGAGACAGCTCCGAAATCATAGGAAAGTTCTACACGCCAGAACACATCCTCAGCAAGCTCGACGCCTGCGCCCGCAAGTTCGGCTACTCGCAGCTCAGGATCAGCGGGAACGAGCCGACGATAGGCAAAGAGCACCTGCTTAAGCTCCTCGAACTCGTCCAGCAGACCGACTACTCCTTCATCCTCGAGACCAACGGCATCCTACTCGGCCACGACAAGGACTACGCTCAGCAACTGTCGAAGTTCGACAAGGTCCACGTTAGAGTCTCGATTAAAGGCGTCAATGAGCAGGAGTTCTCAACCCTTACCGGTGCAGCCCCCGAAGCATTCGAACTTCAGCTCAAAGCCCTGGGCAACCTCCTCGACGCAGGTGTCTCCTGCCATCCCGCAGTCATGCTCTCCTTCAGCCCCCGCGAAGGCCTCGATGAACTTTCGAGCAGGTTAAACGAGATTGATCCGAGCCTGTCGAAAAATGTGGAGGAGGAATACGTATTCTTATATCCCCATGTCGTCGAGAGGCTGAGGCGCGCGGGCTTGAGGCCGAGGGTAGCTTATAGCCCGAGCGGCATACCTCAGGAATTGGTATGATAGAGTCGTACGATTTCGGCCGAATCGTGGTCGATGGTCGGGTTTACACCTCGGACGTCATCATCTTCCCAAATCGCATCAGGAGCGACTGGTGGCGGAGGGAGGGGCACAGGCTGTACATCGACGACCTCGAGGATGTCGTGAGGGAAAGGCCGGAGGTGCTCGTGGTCGGCACCGGCTACTCGGGGCTCATGGAGGTGCCCAAGGAGACGGCAGAATACATCAGGTCGAAGGGGATCGAACTCGTAGCCGAAAACACTCAAAAAGCGGTCGAAGTTTTCAATGAGCTCTCCAAATCGAAAAGGGTGATCGCCGCCCTACACCTAACGTGCTAGCGGCTGGACCTTGGTCCGAGGTCTCGTCGCGGCCGGCCAGTGTTTCCACCTTATAAATCGCCCCCGCCAAAGGCACGGCGGACGATGTCTGAGGTAAGACGAGGGATGGCGATGGCATACCTGCTCATTTTCGACCTGAAGGGGGGCAACACCGCCGGTAGGAGGCGGGTGAACAGGTACCTGAGGAAGGCCGCGAGGAGGGTTCAACAATCGGTGTGGGAGTTCAAGGACCTGCGGGCACTCATGGGCGCTGCCCGGCTGATATCGGCCGTCGGGGGGCGCGCGATGGCATTCGTCAGGGGGGACGCGCTCGTTTTGGAAATGTCTGAGGTAAGACAAGTCCTGAGCGACGCCTCGGGTAAAATATCAAGCTCGAAGGGGAGATGTCTTAGGTAAGACATCCTCCGACCCGCGAACTTCCTTGCCAAACGCCCGGATGATTTCGTACAAGTGGGTGGCGTGCCGCGATTTAGCGTGTCTGAGGTAAGACAAGATGTCTTAGTTAAGACACCAATTTTAGCGCGCGTCTTAGGTAAGACATATCGACCTCGGAGTTGTCTTACGTAAGACACGATGCAAGGTTGAGGGCTGTCGCGCGAAACATCAAAGGGGCGAGGGTCTGTCCCATGTCTTAAGTAAGACATGCCAACAAGCCGACTTCAATGCGAGGTCGAGCGCGACCACGAAATTTTTCGGCTACGGGAGGCTATACGCGACCCCCTCCTCAGGAACCATAGCGTTCTGAACCTCCCTCGCGAAAATCTCCGACCCCCTCGTGTGGACGGGGATCACCCGCTTGGGGTCGACCTGCCCGATGACCTCGAAAACCTCGTCGCGCGACAGGTGGCCGGAGCTGTGGAAGTAGCGATAGCTCAGGTTGAAGTGCTCGAGCCAGGACTTGAACCTCCTGAAGTCTATCGCCTGCTCCTCGGTGATGGGCTCGCTCGCCGCGTGGATGTAGACCCCCCGCCTCGGCTTCAAATCGACGAGGTTCTGCAAGCTGTAGAAGTCCATGTAGATGATCAGCTCGTCCATGTGCTCCCTTATCCAGTCGCACCGCCTGCTGTCCTCGAGCGCCAAGAGCTCCCTCTCCCACTTGTGGTACTCCCTCTCGTCGTAGCTCCCCAGCTCCCTCTGCCCGACGTACACGACGAACTCATCCAAGCCGATGCCTATGATGTCGGACAGCTCCCTGACGTAGTACGCGAGCTTTGTGGGCAAGGCCAGCCTGCGCCCGGCCATCGAGGCAACCTCACAAAATGTGCGAAGCCTATCGAAGTCCCTGGGCGGGAAATCCACGAACACCGGTTGACCGGCCGCCGCCCCCACCGCCTCGAGGCTCCTGCGCCCGACCTCCTCCTCGCTCTCGAGCTTAGGCTGGGGCCTCCCAAGCAGTCGCTCGATCAGCTGATCCTCCTCGCCCTCCTCAACCCTCGTGCCCTCGATGATCAGCACGTCGATGTCCTCCTCGGAAACGCTCCGGATGAACTCCCTCGTCAGCCCGGCCCTCGGTCCGTGAAGCCTGAGGTCGCCGGTGTACGCTATCGTGCCCTCGCTGGCGTGAATCAAACAGCCGCAGGCACCCAGGGTCGAGTGGTCGACCTCGAAGGACCTTACCTCCAGCCCGGCTTCTTCGGGCGACCTAAACTCCCGCTCGAATTCCTCCCACTTGTTTGGGGACACGTACTCGCCGAATGGCCTTACCTTGCCATAGCAGTACTCGCTGTCGAAGCCGCCCCGGGAGCTCTCCTGATATGCCTTTATTATCCTTCGGGCTGCGTCCGTGCAATAAACTGGGACTCGCCAGTCCAAGAACGGTATGCAGCCGGCGTGATCTAGGTGCGGATGGCTGAGCAGCACCCCATGGATCGACGGCTCAACGTATGCCATGCCGGTTGGCTTGAGGAGGTCCTCCCTGTAGAGCCCGCCCAACCTCGGCACCAGCTCGAACTCCAAGTAATCGTTGAGCCCGCTGGATGTGCGGGGCTGGAGGAACTCAGCGTAGTACTTGCCCATCCGCGCGAAGTTCAGGCCGAAATCCAAGAGCAATTTGATGTCCCGGTCCTCGAGGAGGATCTTGTTGCCGCCTATCTCGTTCACGCCGCCGTAGAAGGTTAGGGTCGTCACCCGATCCACCGCGATATTAACTGAGCGAATTCAAAAATAAGAGCGTATACCCGCTCGTCACTTCAAGCATTGTTTTTCCCTTATAAGGGGTTCTGGGCCAACAGCCCGGCGGGAGACACGATGGTGAGAAGGCTCCATTACCAAACCGAGGAACCCGTCACCACCGATGAGCTCGAGCTGTTGAAGAAGGTCAAGGAGAGCTACAACGCGATGCACAGGCTGAGCAGCCGGAGGATTAGGCTCTGGAAAAAATCTGACATCCTCGAGTGCTTGGAGCCGCGGGACGCCGTCTGGGGTTTCACCACCGTCCGCGACGACGGGGAATCTGTGGTCCGGGCGATAAAGGAGATGTCGAGGGCGGCGCCGCGGTTGACCTGGATCTTGTACGATGAGGGCTCGGCCGGGGGCGGGGAAGCGGTGATCAAAAACGGGGAAATCGTGCATCAATAGCGGAAAAGTGCTCGAGGCCGACGGCGAAATCCGGCTTGGGTTAGAAGGGCAAAAATTGCTCGCCAGTTGCCCCACGGGCGAAAATGGCCCGAGGTCTAGCTCGGTGCAACCTTTATAGGTCGAGGCAAAAATCGACTTGGGGTTGGGCTTGATCCTCACCTTTGAACAGGAAAAAACGATCATAAGAGCGCTCCTGCGGAAACTCGGCGCATCCGAGAAGGAAGCCGACGCCACGGCCGAAGTTTTAGCAGAGGGGGACCTGCGCGGCCTGGGCTCCCACGGCATACTAAGGCTGCCCTACATTTTGCGCGGGTTGAAGCGGGGGACGATAGCAGCTCGCGCGAAAGTGAAAATCGTGCGGGAGACGCATGCCACCGCGCTCATCGACGGCGGGCACGGGCTGGGCCACTACGTCGCGACGAGGGCGATGGGGCTCGCCGTCGAGAAGGCGAAAAAGCAAGGCATCGGGGCGGTGGGCGTGTTCAACTCGAACCACTTCGGGATCGCCGGTTATTACGCGGAGCTGGCCATGCGCGAAAACATGATAGGCGTGGTGACGACGACGACCGACGCGCTGGTGCACCCTTGGGGCGGAGTGGAGCCCCTGCTCGGCACAAATGCCCTCGCCGTAGGCATACCATCCGAGCCGCCCGTGCTGCTCGATATGGCGATGAGCGTCGCGGCCCGCGGCAAGCTGGTCGACGCCATGAAGCGGGGCGAGCGGATACCCGAGGGCTGGGCGATAGACAGCGAGGGCAAGCCGACGACGGACCCAGCGGAGGGCCTGCGGGGGGCGCTGAGCCCATTCGGCGGCGCCAAGGGCTACGCGCTGGCGTTCGTGCTGGAGCTGCTCGCCGGGCCGCTCGTGCGCGCCGGCGTCGGGCGGGGGGTGAAGGGGACGCTCGAGCCGGTGGAGGACTTCTGCACGAAGGGGGACTTCATGATCGCCGTCGACCCCACGGCGTTCGTCCCGCTCGAGGAGTTCGAGTCACGCGTTCAAGAGTTCATCGCCGAGATCAAGAAATCCAAGAAGGCGCCGGGCGTTTCGGAGATAATGATCCCCGGCGAGCCGGAACTCAAGGCGAGGGAGCGAGCGTTGCGGGATGGCATCGAAATCTCTGAGGAGGTCTGGGGAGAGCTGAGGCAGATCGCGCAGGAGTTGGGCGTCGACATCGAGAAAATCGCCGCATGAGCGACATGCCGCGACGACCCAATCGTCGCCGTCGCCCACAAGTTCAAAGCTTGCGCAGGATGGCCTCCGCCGCGACGACCAGCGGCTCGATGCAATCGCTGACGGGCGGGGCGTAGCAGTACTCAATTTGCGCGAGTTCCTCTACGGTCATGCCCTTCTTGATCGCGAGCGCGAGCAGGTTGATGCGCTCCGCCGTGCCCTCCGTGCTCAACACCTGCCCGCCGATTATCCTGTGCTCGCTCGGCTCGACCAGGAGCTTTACCACGATGGGCTTAGCCCCGGGATAGTAGCGGGGCCTGTTCATTGCCCTTATTCTTCCGGTGATCGGATCGATGCCGGCCTCCCTGGCGCTGTGGGTAGTGGGCCCGGTGGATGCGACCTCCAAACCGTACGCACAGGTCACGACTGTGTTGAGCGTGCCCTCGAATATGGCTTCGCCGCCGGCCGCATTTGTGCCGGCGACCTTGCCCATCCGTATGGCGGTCGTCGCGAGCTGGCTCAATATCGGGCGCTTCGTTATCAGGCAAAAGCTCTCGGCACAATCTCCCGCCGCGTAAACGTCGGCGGCGCTCGTGCGGAGATACTTGTCCACCCTGATCCCGCCGCTCTCGCCGAGCTCTATGCCCGCCTCCCTCGCGAGTTGGACCTCCGGCTTAACGCCAGTGGCGATTATCACCAAGTCGACCGGCAATTCCTGTCCTCCTGCAACGATCGAGCGTACCCGCTCATCGCCGCGGATCTCCTGTACCACCTGCCCGCAGAGGATATCGATGCCCTTCCCTCGCAGGAGCTTGGCCACTAAATCCGCCATGTCGGGATCCAGCATGCCAGGTAGAACGGATGGCAGCGCCTCCACGATGGTAACGTCCAAACCCCTTTCCCTGAGCGCGGCAGCGGTTTCTATCCCTATCGGTCCAGCACCGATGACCGCGGCTCGCTTTGCCCTCCTCAACGCCGAGATTATGGCTTGGCCGTCCTCGATCGTCTTGACTGAGTGGACGTTCCCCAGATCGATGCCGGGTATGGGCGGCTTGAAGGCATAGCTACCGGTCGCCAGCACAAGTGCATCGTACTCCAAGCTCTCGGGCCTTCGCGCCCGAATCGCTGAAACTTCGACCGTTCGATTGCGTACATCTAAAGCGATCGCCTCGGTCGCCGTGCGCACATCGACGTTCTCCAGCGGTGACGCTGGCTCGACCAACCTCCCGATATCAGGTACCTCGCCCCCGATCGCGAAGGGTATGCCGCAGGGGTGATAAACGGCGTAAGAGCGGCGCTCGATGACCGTTATCCTAGCCGTCCGATCGGTCTTGCGCGCCGCCGACGCAGCCGTCAACCCCGCTGATTCAAAGCCGATGATGACTACATGCCTCAAGTTTTATCCCATATCCGACGATCTGGCCTTAGACTGGCGCTTGGCCCGCGTTAGCATCTCGACCACGGGCATCGATTTCCCCGAGAGGAAGCTCACGCACGCGCCCCCGCCCGTGCTGATGTGCCCAATTTTATCCGCCACGCCCGCCGCCTGGGCTGCGGCCACCAAATGTCCCCCGCCTATTATCGTGAACGCCCTAGAATCAGCCATAGCCCTCAGCAATCCCAACGTCCCCCTCGCGAACGCCGGATTCTCGAACATCCCAAATGGACCGCCGGCGACTATGGTCCTTGCACCCGCCATTACCCTAGAGTACCCACCTATCGTCCGACTGCCCACATCGCATATCAGCAGTTCGGTGGGAAGTTGCTCCAAGGTTAGCTCCCTCGGCTCCCCGTGGTCGTCGACGACCAAATCCACGGGCATCTTTATCCTCTCGCCGTACATGGCTAGCAGTTCCCCGGCCTGCGCGATCTCCGACTTAAAGCCCCTCTCGAGTAACAAGTTTAGGTTGGGTTTGCCTATATCCCGCCCCGCAGCCGCGAGAAAGACCTGCCCAACCAAGCCTCCGGTGAGCAACTCATCGACCGCCCCGTTGTCGAACGCGTTCTCGATTATCCTGAGCGCGGTCTCGACCTTTGCGCCGCCCATCGCATAGATGCAGGGTCGCTCCGGCTTGAGCGCCCTGCTCAGCCCCTTGATCTCGCGTTCCATCAAGCGCCCCGCGAAGGTGGGCAGCACGGCGGCGAAGCCAACCAACGACGGTTGGGAGCGATGTGCGGCTGCGAAGGCATCATTGACATACACATCGACCAGTCCAGCCAAGGTGCGGACGAGGTGAGTTTTAGCAAGCTCATCCGCCGGGCGGCTGAGGACCTCTTCGGCGCAGAAGCGTACGTTCTCCAGCAGAAGTATCTCGCCGGGTTTTAGGGCTTTTATGGCCTGACGGGCCGATGGCCCGAAGACATCCGCGATGTACTTGACCTCTTGCCCGATGACGTTTCTCAGCTTTTCGGCATGTTTTTCGAGCGTCGTGAAATCCTCGTTGCCCGGGCGCCCCTGATGGGCCAGCACGACGACCCTAGCTCCCATTTGCGAGAGTTCCTTCAGCGTGGGAACGCACTCGCGAATTCTGTTATCGCCGAGGATCTCCCCGGTCTTGGGATCGAGAGGCGAGTTGATGTCCACCCGCACCAGGACTGTCTTGCCCAGGACATCGGCGTCATCCAGCGTCGGAAATTCCAACCCCTACACCTCATTTGACTATGCCTAGGGCCTCGTTGGTCTTACGTATCGATCGCATCGCGTCCCGCTCGAGTTCTGTTGCGGCCCGGATCGCGTCGATGTTTTCAGGCACGACTATCGCCTCGTTATGCACCTGATATACGAGGTAGAACTCATCTTCCTTAACGGAGGCGATGTCCTGCCAAACCGCGACCTCCCACAGATCAGCCCTAGGCCTGCCCAGGTCTCGCATGAGCTCGATGACGCTATTCAGCCCCTGAAGTCCATCGGCTGCGCGGATGAGCAGGATCCTCGGGGCCTCCGCCAGGGTCTTTATGACCGTCTCGATCTTGGCCTGTTTTTTCAGCTCGACCACCGCGAAGTGTATGTGGCTTAAGTTGTACGGGCCCTTGGCCGCCATCGTGACGATGTCCAGCTCGGGCATAACGGTTTGGACGTCCGGGCCCTGATGGCTGGGCACGTGCGTCTCGGGCACCACGGTGTTGATTATCCCCCCCTTGTGGCTCTCCCAGGGATCGACGGCGCGTCTCAGCAACACGGCCCGCGCCCTCTCGATGCCGTGCGCACGGTGAATCGCACCCAGTACGCGGCAGAGGCCGGTGGTGTTGCACGAGACCACGCGCAAGAAGTCCTTGCCCAGCGCCTCGCGGTAGTTGCACTGCGCCACAAACGAGGCCTCGACGAGTTCATGTTTTTCCCCGCCCTGAAAAATCGCCTTCACGCCCGCCTTTTCGTAGAGGGCTTTGTTCTTCGCGCCGATCCCGGCAGGGGTGCAGTCCACCACGACATCGACCTTCTCGAGCAGGTCGTCCAATGTTCCAGCAACTTCGACGCCGCCCTCGCGCATTTCATCGGCGGCTTCCCCCAGCGAAGCGTAAATCGGATACCCCTTCTTTGCCGCGACTTGGATGCGATAATCGGCTACGACATCGGAGACGCCGACCAATTTCATATCCTTTTGAAGCGCGACGGCATCCGAAACCCTTTTGCCGATAACCCCATAGCCATTGACCCCAACCCTCACCCTTGCCAAAATCTCACCCAGTTTCCCACGTTAGTAAAAGTTCGGCTCGTATAAAACTTTATCGCGGATTCTGCGGTCCAAAAATGACCGAAAGGCTTAATTATTCAAAATTGAAAATTAATCGATCTTGAATAGGGTGAGAGAGTGCGAGATTTGCCGGTCCTCCTAGAGCTCGTTCGCGCTGGGGCGCACTTGGCACCGCGCCGACTCACCACCAAGGAGTTGGCCCGCAGACTAGGAATGTCCCAACCAACTGCGGCGCGCAGGTTGGCGGATCTTCAAGAGCGAGGCTTGATCGCCCGCAGGCTTGGACCGAGGGATCGAAACATAAGTCTGACACCGACGGGCTTGGCAACCTTGCGCTCGTTGCACTTAGAACTGAGTGCGGCCTTGGGTGAGAAGCCCCGTGCGATGGAGCTGGTGGGACAGGTTGTCTCAGGCCTCGGCGAGGGAAGCTACTACGTGAGCCAAGAGGGGTATCGGCGGCAGTTCAAACGCGAACTCGGGTTCGAGCCCTACCCCGGGACGCTCGACATCAGGCTTGACAAAACTTCGCTCGGACTCCGGGCGACGCTCTCGGAGCTGCCCGGCAAGCGCATCGAGGGCTTCAAGGTGCCCGAGCGCACCTTCGGACCAGTTGTGTGCTTCCCGGCCATCCTGCGCGGAACTCGGGTTGCAGTGATCCTGCCGTCTCGCAGCCATCATACCGACGTGATCGAACTCATAGCCCCCAAAAACCTGCGCAGGAGTCTAAGGCTCGCGGACGGGGACGCCGTGAAGGTCGAGGTGAGAATTTGAGCATCGATCGCGCGCTCGAGGAACTCCGCGCGGGCAACTTCGTGCTCATCCACGACGCGTCGAACCGCGAGGATGAGGTTGACATGGTGATCGCCGCGGAAGCCGTTAAGCCCGCGCACATCGCTGCCATGAGGCGGGACGCCGGCGGGCTAATTTGCGTCGCGTTGCATCCGCGGGTAGCCGATAACTTCGGGCTACCCTACATGACCGAAATTTATGACATCGCCTCCTCGCGCTACCACGCGCTCGCGGCGACCAAGCCAAACGACCTGCCCTACGACGAGCGCTCCGCATTCTCGATCTCCGTCAACCACCGCCAAACCCGTACTGGCGTCACCGACATCGATCGCGCGCTCACCATTAGCGAGCTCGGTAAGCTGGGTGCTCGAGCCTTAAACGGACCCATGGCCGAGGAGTTCGGACGCAACTTTCGCAGCCCGGGGCATGTGCCGATTCTGCGCGCCGCCGATGGTCTAGTGCTCGAGCGCCAAGGGCACACGGAACTCGCGATGGCGCTCGCGGAGATGGCGGATATAACGCCGGTCATGGCGATTTGTGAGATGCTCGATGCACAAACGAATCGCGCGTTGAGCTGGAAGGCCGCAGTTGAATATGCTGAAATGCGGGGGTTTGCATGTTTGAGCGGGAAGGACGTAATGCGCGCGTACCGCGGGTGGGTGGGCTAGCATGCGGATCGCTATAGTGGACACCACCTTTGCGCGCTACGACATGGCCAAGGCTGCGATGGACGAGCTAAAACAGCTTTGCAGCGTCACATTTGCGCACAAAACTGTGCCGGGGGTCAAGGACCTGCCGATTGCAGTAAAGCGATCGCTGGACGAGGGCTGCGATATCGCGATGGCGTTCGGCATGCCAGGCGCGGCGCCCATCGACAAGCAGTGCGCCCACGAGGCCTCGCTCGGCCTGATCTGGGCGCAGTTGCTGACGAATAAGCACGTGATCGAGGTATTCGTGTTCGAGGACGAAGCTTCGAGCGAGAAGGAGTTGGCGGCACTGGCTGAGCGGCGAGCTCGAGAACACGCGCGCAATGTCTACCGCTTGCTGTTCAAGCCGGAGGAATTGACGAAACTGGCCGGTACCGGGCAGCGCGAGGGGGGCCCGGACGCCGGTCCCCTAAGGAGGTGAGTAATTGGTCAAGTTAGGAATCGTGGCGTCAGAATTTAACTGGGATATCTGCGGACCGATGCTAGAGTTCGCGAGGCGACATGCGGCTTTCTTGGAGGCGGAGGTCGTTGCGGAGGTGCTTGTTTCGGGCGTTTTCGAGATCCCGTTGGCGGCCAAGAAGCTCGCGGAGAGGCAGGACATCGATGCCGTGGTCACCCTCGGAGCGGTGATAGAGGGCGAAACCGCACACGACGAGGTGGTGATGCAGCACGCCGCGAGAAAGCTGATCGACCTAGCGGTGCAGTACGGCAAACCCGTCGCGCTCGGCATCTCGGGCCCGGGGATGACCCGAGTGCAGGGCCTAGAGAGGGTGAACGAGTACGCGAGGCGGGCGGTGGAAGCGGCCGTCAAAACGGCGAGGAGCTTACAGAAGGTGTGAGCTTGAACCCTAAAGTCGGCGTCTTGGCGCTCGGGTCGCACGAGGAGAGGCACGGCGCGGCCCTGCCGCCCGATACAGACGCCAAGCTCGCATCGCACGTCGCGCTCGAGGCCGCCAAACGGGCCGGCGCGAAGTTCCTGGGCGTACTTCACTCGTCCTACGAGCTGCCGGACGTCGACACCGGTCGCCACCAGACGCTCGAGCAACTCCTCGATGAGCTCAGGGCAAGGCTGCTCTCGGCCAAGCAGGTGCTGGGCATTTGTGCGGTCGTCTTGGTCAACGGTCACGGGGGCAATGAACCGTTGCGGGAGCGCCTGCAGGCGCTCGAGCGAGATCTCGACATGCACGTCGCGTTCAACAACGCCATAGTTGAATTCGAGGGGCCTCACGCCGCCACCGGCGAGCTCAGCATGGGGGCTGCGATAGGCATCTGCGATGGCTCGAGGCTCGCGGAACACCTGAACTTCAGCAGCCACCCGGAAGTCGGGTTCGTCGGGCTAGAGGGCGCACGGAGGCGCTATGCATGGGCAGAGCGACATGCGCAGGAGGTGAGCAGGCAAGGTGTTCGGGTGGACAAGTCCTTGGGCGTCGAACTCGTCGAGCGAGCGGTGTCGGATGTGATCGAGGACATCCGCAAACTTTCGAATTTTTTGGGCGAGAGAGATTTTTGATACAAGTGTATCAAAAATAATAAGCCTTCGCCGACGGTTTTCTGCTTATTTGCTAATCGCCCTAGAGAGACGATGTCTGAGGTAAGACAAGATGTCTTAGTTAAGACACCAATTTTAGCGCGCGTCTTAGGTAAGACATCCGCCAATTTAAATGCTAAAATTCTCTTTTGATGGTAAAGTCTGCAAGCTCGAGCAACAGTCGCCTCGCCCTAGAGTCGGACAACGCCTTCAATTTCGACTTCGCGGAAGCCACCAATTCTCTGGCCTTATCTGCGGCATAGCCTATCGTTCCCGTGCGCTTTAGTACCTCGATTGCGGCCACGATCTCTGCTTCAGACGCCCGCTTGTTGCCGAGCGAGCGCAATAGGATTGCCCGATCCTTCGGTGCCGCCGCCTCAAGCGCGCGGACCACCATGAGCGTGCGCTTGCCCTCGCGGATATCGTTGCCTATCGGCTTGCCGAACTTTTCCCGCTCACCGACGATGCCCAGCATATCATCTTGGATTTGAAACGCGATACCTACGAGCCTGCCGTATTCCGCGAGCGCCTTCACCTGCCTCGGCTTGCCATTGCCGAGCAAGGCCCCAACCCTCGCAGAGGCTTCCATGAGCGCGCCAGTCTTGCTGCTCACCATCTTTAGGTATTCCGTCTCGCTGACGTCATCGCGCCCCCCAAAAAGCATGTCCAGCGCCTGCCCCTGACATATCTCGAAGCTCGCCCTGCTCACCGTCTCGAAAAGCTCGACGACCCTGTCGCTCGGTAGATCTAGCCGCTTGGCATTCGCGGCCACCGCCTCGAACACCTTGGCAAAAAGTGCGTCACCGGCAATGATCGCGACGGGCTCCCCCCAGATCGTGTGCACTGTCTTGACGTTGCGTCGAAATTCATCCCTATCCATGATATCATCGTGGATGAGCGTGAAGTTGTGCAACAGCTCAAGTGCAGCGGCGGCCTCCATCGCATCTTCTACCCTGCCGCCAACCGCCTCGCACGAGAGCAGTGCTAGACAGGGGCGCAGTCTCTTGCCGCCGGCCTCCAGCAAGTGCCTCGATGCCCTCGCTAGGACCTCTGGCTCAGCGTCGCGCGGGAACCACTCATCGATCTCCTTTTCAACTTTTCTGGTCATCCCCTGCAGGTATTTCATCAATTCCATTTAGCCACTCAACCTTAGACACTCGCCGTTCTGCAAAATGTGCAACTGCCTATCGGAGAATCCCAACTCACGCCCGACCCCTGCCATTATTTTCAGTTTATCCAATGTGCAATGGCACGGCACCAAGTGCTCGGGGTTTATCATCTCTATGAACTCAACGACATCGCGCTTGCCGGCGTGGCCGGAGACGTGGATGTCTTTACGGACGCGCGCGCCCTGAGCGCGCAACTTGGTCTCGAGCAACTCCCTATTGGATTCGTTTATTGGGTTCGGAATCGTGCTAGCGGAGAAGATCACCTCATCACCGCTCCTAATCTTGAGCGGGAGTTCCCCATCCGCTATTCGGGTCAGCAAGGAGGTCGGCTCCCCCTGATGGCCCGTGACCAAAAGCACATAATCGTCCCTAGAGCCATCTATCTCCCGCAAGAGGTTATGCACGGCGTTCGGGCGCCCGTGGATGTGCAACTCGGGCGGAAAATCCACCAAGCCGAGTTTGGAGGCGATCTTGCAATAAGTGTGCAACGACCGCCCCAATAAAACCGGTGTGCGCCCGATATCAAAGGAAATGTCGACGATTGACTTAATGCGAGTGATGTGCGAGGAGAAAGTCGTCGCAAAAATTGCGCCGCTATTTGAAGTTGCCTCCGTCATGACCTCCCTCAGCATGTCCCTCGCGTGCGCCTCAGAGGGCGTCGGCCCAGGCTCGTCCACCCTGACCGCCCCCACCAAGGCTGCGCACAATCCGTCCTTGGCCAACCTTTTTAAGCGGTCGTAGTCGGTGGTATAGCCGAGCAGGGGCTCATCGTCAAACTTGAAGTCGCTCGCGCAGAGCACCGAACTGTCCGAACCCTGAACCAGCACCAAAGCCGTCTGCAGGATGCTGTGCGTCGCGCCTATGAACTCCAATCTAATATCACCAACATCGATGGCATCGCCCGGCATCGCTGTCTTAAACTCGTTCCCGACCTCAAACGTGCGTTCCTCGCGTACTATCTGCTTTGCGAGCTCTACGGTGAAGGGCGTGCCGTAAATCGGCGCATCGTACGCATGCGCCAGCTTGCCTACCGCGCCTATGTGATCGAGGTGTCCATGGGAGAGGACAATCGCCAAAACCTCGCGGTCAAGTATGAGCGTGTCATTCGGTATGCAATTCATGTTAATCAGTTCCCTCCTGCCCATTCCGCTGATATCGATGTCCTCAAATCCGAGGATGCTATCGAGCCTGATCCCCATATCGACCAAGACGTATTCGCCATCGAACCCAATCGCGGTCATGTTCTTGCCCACCTCACCGAGGCCGCCCAACGGGAGAATTTCAACCGTCATTCCTGCCCCTCCTGCCAAACTTCTCCAGATCTAAGCCACGGGCCAAAAACCAATCGCGCGTCGTCCCCGTGACCACAATCTCCGCCCTCTTAAAATCACCGACGTGCGAGCAACCAAGCAGAAACATGGCGACGCGGAGCTGGTCAATGAAGCTCTTTAGCCAAGTCAAGACCGCTAGTTTGCCGCGCGCTGCAGATCTCAGAAGTGGGAGCGCCACGCCCACCATATCCGCACCTAGCGCCAGCGCCTTCGCCGCATCTACTCCATTTCGCAGGCCGCCGCTCGCGATGACCGGCACATCGACCGCCTCAGCGACCTCCGCGGTGCAAACTGCCGTTGGAATACCCCAGTCCCAAAAAACATCACCCAGATTTGCCTTCGAGGCCGAGCGAAGGGCCTCAACGCCCGCCCAGGAGGTGCCGCCCGCCCCGCTGACATCTACCGCGGAAGCGCCCGCATCTACAAGTTTTTTCGCCACCCGCGCGCTTATGCCCCCTCCCGTCTCCTTCGCGATCACCGGAGCATCGAGCGCGGCACAGATCTCCGCGAATTTTTTGAGACAATCTCGATACTTAGGCTCCCCCTCCGGCTGCGCCACCTCTTGCAACGGGTTCATGTGGATGGAAAGCGCGTCCGCATCTATCATCTCCAACGCCTTTCGGGCCTCCGCCGCGCCGCAGCCCTGGGCCAGCTGAGCCATGCCCAAATTGCCGATGAGGAGGATGTCCGGCGCAACGCTGCGGACATCGTATGTTTTCGCGAGCTTCGGGTCCTCGAGCGCTGCGCGCTGGCTACCCACGCTGAAGGCGAGACCTAGCTCCTGTGCTACCTGACCCAACGTCAGGTTCAGTTTACGACCGCGCGGGTGGCCGCCCGTCATCGCGCAAATCATCACGGGCGCTTTCAGCTCTTTCCCCAAAAACGTGGTGCGTAGGTCAATGTCCTCCAAATTTAGCTCCGGCAATGCATTATGCACGAGTTCTACGTTCTCGAAGCCGGTAGTCTTGTTGCGCGCCTCGACATCCTCGCGCAAACATATATTGATGTGGTCAAGTTTCCGACCCACGGTTTTTTTACCCATGCGATCATCCCATCGTTATCATGGTACCGAGCCCCCGTTCGCCGAGTACCGCGCGCCTCAAAATGTTTGGCTTCGCGGCATTAATGATCTCTGCCTCCACAGCGTGCTCGGCGAGCGCCAAGAGCTCCCTGACCTTATTCGCCATCCCGCCCGTGACATCCGGGCCGCCTGCCGCGCTAATCGGCTCGGCGATCCCCGGCCAACTGGTTGGCGTTATCGTCCGTATCAACTTAGCACTTTTTCGCACTTTTGGATTCGCGGTGTAAACTCCGTCGACATCGACGCAGACTATAATGCGAGACGCCCCGAGTTCCCGCGCGAGGTGGACGACGAGCTGGTCGCCCGAGAGGATGCCCATGCCCCTGCTCAAATCCGGCACAGCATCGCCGTACAAAACTGGCACGATGCCGAGCTCGAGCAGTTTGCGCGCTGGCGTCAACTCCATGGATTTGATCCGCCCGTCGATGACCGTGGTACATGCGGACGGCTGAACCGCCATGGCCGGCAAGCCAGCCCTCTGAAGGGCTTCGACGACATGGGCATTGAGCTTCTCCATGGCCCGATGAGTGAGCGAGAGGCCAATTAGCTGCCGCTTGTCCCCGTAGCCTCCAGCGATACCATATTTAGATGCCATCGGATGCCCGAACGAACCGCCGCCGTGCACAATTACCAGCGGCTCCTTCGCAGCCGCCAATTCCCCGGCGAGCCTCCTGAGCGCGGCGCGCCTAACTGAGAACTTCCTGCGCTTGTCGGTTATGACGCTGCCGCCGAGCTTTACTATTAGGGGTTTCGTTTTAATCACCTGATTACCGCAATCGAGCCGTAGCCGACGACCTGCGGCATCGGTCCAGCAGTATCGCCGCTGGTCGCATATTTTAGCAGCTTGGCCCTCTTCGCCCCCAACTCCACAGCGGCACACAGCATGGCCGCGACAGGACCAGACCCACACATGCTGATATCCTTATCGTAAACAGTTCGCAGTAGGCCTCGCCAGTCCAAGGCTAAGATTTTATCTATAGCCATCCTGTCCTTTGCCGCCGCGGACTGTTGGAGCTCGTAGTGCGTGAAGTCCGTGGACGCGAGGATGACGGCGTCCCCCTTCGCCACCGCCTTGGCGATGGCCCCTCCGACCTCCCTGCTCGTCTCCTCATCCTGCATCATCATGCATATGGGCACGATGCCGAACCGATCGCCGAAAAGGTGCTGCAGGAAGGGGAGCTGCACCTCAAGTGAATGCTCGTGCGCGTGCGCGACCTCGTCGACATCAATCAAATCCGACCCCTTCCCGATCGCCTCGGCCAAAGGGCGATCTATCCCAACCTTGCCCAGCGGCGTGAACCACTCGCCGGATGTCATTATGGAGACCCCCGAGCCCACGCCCGTGTGATTTGGGCCTATGATCACGACCGACTTCGGCCTGCCATCCCTAGCAATGTAGGCGAAGCCGTGGGCCGCGACAGGGCCGGAATACATGTAGCCCGCGTGCGGCGAAACCAATCCTATCAATGAACGCTCGCCGGCCGAGACCCGCGGCACCTCGCCGGGGCCATGGGCGTGGGCATAGCACCATTCGATCTGCTCCCTGAGCGAACTGGCATCGCCCTCGTAAAACGTCCCGGCCACCGCAGGTCTACGCGTCAAGCGCTCACCGCTCGGGCTTCGTCTCGAACTCCTCCACCGAGACGCCGAACTCCTGATCCGGCGCCAGCTCACCCCGCTCGCGCAGGACCTGCCTCGCTAGGAGCCAGTAGACGAGCGCGAGTGCCTTCCTCCCCTTGTTGTTCGTGGGGATGACCAAATCTATGTCCGCGGTCTCGTTGTCGGTATCGCAAAGGCCGACTATGGGTATGCCGACCTCGGCGGCCTCGCGCAGGGGCTGCTCATCCGCGATGGGATCCGTCACCGTGAGCACGCTCGGCTCCATGTAGCCCTTGTAGGAGGGATTTGTAAGCGTCCCCGGGATGAACCTGCCCGGCATGACGACCGCGCGCGTTACCTCGCCGAACTTTGTCGCCGGCCTCTGCCCGTACTGCCTAGCCGAAACGACGAGCACGCGCTCCGGCTCGAACTTTGCCAAAAACTTGCCCGCTAGGCGAACCCGCTCGTCCGTCTTACGCACATCCAACACATAAAGCCCATCTGGCCTAGCACGATAGATAAAAGGCACCATGGCGCCCGTCTTCTGCCTTGTGCCTATGTGGACCCCGCTGGAGAGGTACTGGTCCATATCTATGAGCACCTCGCCACCCTCTACAAAGTCTCCTACTTCCATGGCAACTCCCCCATCCTTGCTTGTTCTCCTAACTCCTCCTCAATGCGGATGAGCTCATTAAGCTTGGCCACGCGCTCGCCGCCGACCACGCCGGTCTTGATGATCGGACACTCGAAGCCGACCGCTAGGTGCGCGATCGTTTCGTCGGAGGTCTCGCCGGAGCGATGCGACATCACGGGCACGTAGCCGTGCTGCCTCGCCAGCTGGACCGCGACATGCGTATCGCTCAGCGTGCCTATCTGGTTCGGCTTTATCAGCACTGCATTTGCCGCGCCTAGTTTAATTCCCTTGCGTATTCTGGCGACGTTCGTGACGAAGAGGTCGTCGCCGCATATCAGGCACCTCTTCGCCTTTTTTGTAATTTCCGCGAAGGACTCAAAATCGTCCTCGCGCAGCGGGTCCTCGACGTAGAAGGGCTCGTATGTCTCGATGAGTTCAAGCACGAAATCTATTTGCTCACCGGTGTCGCGTGCCGCGCCCTCTCTTTTGTATACGTACTTTTTCTTCCCTGAGTCGTACAGGCCGCTCGCCGCGAAGTCCAGCCCAGGTCTGATCTTGAAGCCCATCTCCTCGCTGATTTCCTCGCATGCCCGCGCCACGAGCTCTAAAGCCTCAACATTGCCCAAGTTTGGGGCCCAAGCGCCCTCATCGCCCTTCCCGCCGGTGAATGTCCCGTCCTTGGCCTCGATCAAGGCCCTAACCCTTCGGTGAACTTGCGAGTTCGCGAAAGCTGCATCGACAAATCTGCCGGCGTCAGTCGGGATGACCAAAAATTCCTGGATATCCGGCGCCATTCGGCCGGCATGAGCCCCACCGCCCAGCACGTTGCCGAGCGGATACGGCAATTTGGTCGCTTGCTCGCCGCCCAAGTACTTGTAGAGGGGTAAATTGAGCGCGGCGGACGCGGCCTTCGCGACCGCCATCGAGACCGCGACCGCAGCGTTGCCGCCGATCCTGCTCAAATCGGGCGTGCCGTCCAGCTTCCGGAGCAAGGCGTCGATCCGTTTTTGATCGGTGACCTCCATGCCGACGAGTCTTGGAGCGACGACCCTTTTAACCCCCTCGACGGCACCATCGACGCCGCCCTTGGGTAAAGCGGTGACCTCGTGCCTGCCCTTGCTCGCTCCGCTCGGGGCCGCCGCCCTGCCGAAGCCCACCTTGGTACCTACCTCGTCCTCTGCCACGACATCCACCTCTACGGTCGGGTTGGCACGGCTATCGAGGATCTTGCGCGCGGATATGCTGCTGATTATCGCCCGCACTTTTATCGCCACCCAAGACATCATCACCGAGGTTTAAGTAGCTACCTCGAGCGCTGGCAAAATGATTTAAGCAATTCAGTTCAAAACATTTCCGATGAAATGCGGGCCACCGTCATCATTCCGGCGAAGAACGAGGGCCCCACCATCGCGAAGGTCGTGCAAGCTGCAAAGCAATCCCAATCGGTCGATGAAGTTATCGTCGTGGATGGCCATTCTGATGATAACACCACCGAGGAGGCGCGTAAGGCTGGAGCTAAAGTCGTGATGCAATCGAAGAGGGGCTACCCGGCTAAAGGCATAGCTATGCGGGACGGCCTCCGGGCGGCGCGCAACGACGTGATCGCATACGTCGACGCGGACATCGTCAACATGGAGCCCAACATGATCGAGCAGCTGCTGGAGCCGATAATGAAGGGCGAGGCCGACTTCGTCAAGGGCACCTTCGAACGAGCGGGGGGGAGGGTGACGGAGCTTGTCGCTAAACCCCTCTTAAAGATGTTCTTCCCGGAGGCATCTGGTTTTTCGCAGCCGCTCGGCGGGGAAATCGCCGGCAGGCGGTGGGTATTCGAGCAAATAAAGTTTGAGGAGAATTGGGGCGTCGACATCGGCATCCTAATAGATGTGGTGAAGATGGGCGCGAGGGTCAAGGAGGTTCACATAGGTTTCAAGGACCACATAATGAAGCCCCTCCTCGACCTGCAGGAAATGGCCTATCAGGTGGCGGAGGCCATAATAAAAAGGGCCGAGGCCGAAAACGCCTTGAAGAGCGTCGCCTGGATATCCCGCCCCGCGAGCAAGATCACCCATCACGAAGGGGCCGAGGCTGAAAAACAACAGGAAAATTAGAATGGCTCAAAAAGCAGGAGCCCTAAAAATGCTGAAAGGTGGCGAGGGACTTTGCGGCTCATAGTCTTTGATTTCGATGGGACGCTGATGGACGGCAGGCTCATCGACGTCCTCGCCCAACGCTTTGGCTTTGAGGAAAAGCTCATGAAGGTGTTTGAGAGCACGGTTCCGGGACACGTACAATCGTTAAAGGTCGCCCGATTGTTGAGGGGCATTAAACTGCAAGATGTGCTGAAAGCGGCCCGAAACTTAAGATTCATGCCGGGCGCCCGTGAGGTCCTCAATGGCCTTAAGGTCAAAGGCTACATCACGGGCATAATAAGCGATAGCTACAAACGAGCGATCGAAAGCGCGGTCGAGGGATTGCCCATCGACTTCGTGATGGCGAACGAGCTCGCGGTGGAAGACGGAACTCTGACGGGCGAGATACGGATGCCGCTGGGCTGGGCGAAGGATGAGGACTGCCTAAGGCACTCCGTCTGCAAGCTCACGGCCCTACGGGAGGCCGCGAGGCGCTATGGCGCGAGCATGGATGAAACGATCGCGGTCGGCAATGGTGAGGTCGACATCTGCATGGTCGAGGCCGCGGGCTTGGGGATAGCGTTCAATCCCAATTCCTCAAAACTAAAACGAGTTGCGGACGTCGTGATAGAGTCGAGGGATTTAAGGCCGATATTGAACTATGCCTGAACAGTTCACGTTTCCATCGCAATTTTTAAAATATATCAAATTTGATTATCAATAACGATATTATGTGTTAATGGTGATACAATGGGACATTTGCATCTCGTTAAACACTGGATGAAACACACTGCTGCCGCCCCAAAGGGCTTCCTTCGGTATTATGTCCTAGAACTGCTTAATGCGAAGCCCATGTCCGGCTCGGAACTTATGGGCGAAATTAAAAAACAAAGCGGAGGATGCTGGAAGCCCAGCCCGGGTTCTATATATCCCCTCCTAGCGTGGTTGCAGGACGAGGGGTACATAAAAGAAGTGTCAACCGAAGAAGGTGGGAGAAAGCGATATGCGCTCACCGACAGAGGAAAAACATTCTTTGAGGAGCACCTGAAAATAAAGAAGGAATTCCGCAGAAGGCTGAAGTTCTTCGCCCCGCCATTCTTTGGACCGATGTGGCTCGATCTCCACTCCGGGAGGGCAAGCGAGTTGCGAGAGGCCATGAAAAAGTTGGTGATTGCGCTATGGAATTTAAGGGGCAGGCTCGAAGAAAAATATATAGAACAAGCGGTGGCCGATGCCAAAGACGTGCTTAACCGAGCTGCCAAGGAAATAGAGGAAATAAATAGGAAGTTGGGGTGACGAAACGACCGACGAAGTGAAAGCCGAGGGGCTGACGAAGATCTTCAATAGGGACTTGGTGGCGGTGGACCACATTGACTTCAGCGTGGGGGAGGGCGAAATCTTCGGCTTTCTCGGCCCCAATGGAGCTGGCAAAACTACCACGATCAACATGTTGATAACGGTGATAAAGCCAACCGAAGGGCGTGCGGCGGTGTGCGGATTCGACATCGTGGAGCAAGCCGGCGAAGTTAGGAACCGCATAGGTGTCGTCCCCCAAGAATATACCGCAGACGAGGATTTGACGGGATATGAAAATATAATCCTGTGCGGGGACCTCTACGGCATCCCGCGGGAGGCCTCAAAGAAGCGTGCGGCTGAACTTCTAGAGCTTGTCGAACTAACGAGGTTCAAGGACAGAAAGGTCGAGACGTACTCGGGAGGCATGAGGAGGAGGCTGGAACTCGCCTGCGGCCTAATAAACAGGCCCCGCGTGCTATTCTTGGACGAGCCAACATTGGGCTTGGATGTCCAGACGAGGGCAACAATCTGGAACTACATTAGACTGCTCAAGGAAGAATTTAACATGACACTCTTCATGACGACCCACTACCTCGAGGAGGCAGATGCCCTCTGCGACAGGGTGGCGATAATCGACAATGGCAAAATAGTGAAAGTCGGCAATCCCAACGCGTTGAAGGAAAGCCTCGGGGGAGACATAATCACCCTAGGTATCCAAGGGAAAGATGTGGGCATCACGGAATTTGTTAAAAAATTCCAAAGGTGAAGGAGGTGAAGAAGCAGGATAACACCTACTGGATTAAGGTTGAGGACGGGGAGGAAACTGCCCCGCTGATAATAGAGGCCATAAGGAACATGGGGCACGCCGTGACGAGGCTCTCCCTGACAAAGCCCACCCTCGACGAGGTGTATCTCGAGTACACCGGTAAGTCGATGAGGGAGGAACAGGAGGAAAGGGCGAACATCTGGAGCCGAAGAAGGACGATAAGAAAGGCGAGAACGTGAGCCAAGACGGAAACTCCACGAATCCCCTGCACGGCCTTTGGGCTTTGACTCACAGGGAGCTGAAGAAATGGTAGAAGGAACCGCTGCTGCTCTTCATATCGGTGGTTCAACCGATAATTTGGATGGGTCTCTTCGGCAAGGCGATGAACATAGGCACGATCTTTTCCAGTCCAGCCCTTCCACCGGCGGCGGCAGAACAGGTTATGAAGAGCACCTTCGGCACCGCCGACTATTTCTCCTTCGTGGCCGTTGGCATGCTTTCCTTCGTCGTGCTGTTCACGACCATGTTCAGCGGCATGTCGATCGTTTGGGACAGACGTTTGGGCTTCCTGGGCAAGGTCCTAAGTGCCCCTGTCGCGAGGGGATCGATACTTTTTTCAAAGGTTTTTTCGGCTGTGATAAGGTCCCTGGTCCAAGCGGGCATAGTCCTTTCCGTCGCCTTCTTGCTTGGTTTACGCCCGGGTCCAGATTTCACCCCAATAAATTTGCTGGGAGTTTTCGCTGCCCTGTTCCTGATGTGCATCGGGCTATCCTCGATTTTCCTTTTGATAGCCATACGCTCCAGTAGGTGGGAGACCCAGATGGCGGTGATGAACCTTTTGAACCTGCCGCTCCTCTTTACGAGCAACGCCTCTTCCCGACCTCCTTGATGCCAAACTGGCTGAGGTTCATATCGAAGATAAACCCCATAACCTACGGCACCGATGCGGGGAGGCAACTCCTCCTCTACCAAACGAATACATCCCAGCTGGCCTTCGATTTCGCGTTCTTGGGCGCGTTCGCCGCCATCTTCTCGGCCATCGGTATCTTTCTCTCGTGGAGGTACCTAAGCAAATAGATTTTTGATGGTGGGGCCGCCGGGATTTGAACCCGGGTCTCCAGCACCCCATTCCAGATCCAAAGATTAGCTGGGAGGATTGGCCAAGCTACCCTACGGCCCCGTAATAAGGTGAAGGGCTGGTTATTTATTACATTAAGTTTTAAGCAGACCGAGGTTCCTTTGGCTTAAATCGCCGCCATCTTAAGGTACCTCTTTCATCTCCCCTCAAAGAAAGCATGAGCACCTGAGTAAAGCCATTGCGCGATTCGAAAAGCTTGGTTGTTTCCACCATAACGCAGGGCATCCGACACGGTTTGGCGGTGCCCGGCGCCGCCTGTGTTGATCACGAATCGTTTATCTTGGCTTCATGTAGCCCCACTTGTCTAAAGCCGCCTTCAGCTCCTTGTGGGTCTCCGCATATTCGTCCAAACCGATGCCTTCCCTGTACGCCTCGATGGCCTGCATGACCGCCCTCGCCCCGGCCTCTATCCCCATGGGATGGCCCTGCGTCCCTCCACCCAGTTGCAGGACGATGTCCATCGTCCCATAAATGTCGAACAACTCGGGCAAGAGCCCGGGATGGAGGCCCCCGGAGGCAACTGGCAGCATGGGCTTTATCCTCCCCCATTTTTGGGGCATTCTTAGGCCCGGTATCTCGCCCACTTCCCGCTGCGTGATCATCTCCTTGATGGCGACTATCTCCCTCTTCTCGCCCGCCAGCTTTCCAATGACTGTGCCTATGTGGAACTGGTCTACGCCCATCAACCTCATCAACTTCGCGAGGTAGAGCATCGACATGCCGTGCTTAGGGTTTCTCGTCATCATCGCATGCATGGCCCTATGGCCGTGTATGGCCATGTCGTAATCGTGGGCTAGTTCGACCGCGGTCTGCACCGCCGTAAAACCGCTGACCACGACATCCAGCATGAAATATTTGAACCCGTGGTCGTGGACGAGCTTTATCCTCCTCTCGAGCTCCTTTAAATTCGGTGCCGTAACGTTGAGGAACGCGTCCTTGACATCTCCCGTCTCCTTCTCGGCCTTGTCCCTATACTTGGCGACGAGCTTTACCCTCTCCTCAAACCTGTTAAACTTCTGGCTCGTGAGGTTTTCATCGTCTTTGACGCAGTCCATCCCGCCCCTCCAAATCGCATACCCCACCTTCGCGGCATGCTCAAGGGCTGTGTACCCAATTTTCGGCTTCGGGACCACAGCGGTGACGGGTCCAGATTTCCTCCTGAAGATCCTTTTTATAACGTCCTTTCCGTGGGTCGGTCCTTTGAAATGTTTTATGTATTCCGGCGGCAGCTCGGCGTCCAGCAGCCTCAGGTTTTTCACCGCTTTCATGCCGTAGATATTGCCGCCGAACCCGCTCATCATACCCGGGACGGACCCCTCCTCGAAGATCAAAAGAGGATAAGCTATCTTCGCATAGTTTTCGTCGCAGTGGTATGCGTACGCCTTCGTCTTGGGCAAAAGTTTGGGCAGCTCGGTTAAGGTGGTCCAAGTGCCGGACGAGCTCTCGGAAGCTATCCTGCCTATCGCATCCTCCTTTGTTATGCCCGGGGCCGGCTCGTAATAGAAAAGCACCTTGATGTCGGTCCTTGACGGCTTATATTTGGTATTTATGAACTCGTGGTACCACTCGATCTTCATGTTTTCAAACCTCCCCAAAGTTTTCATAATCAATTTTTAGGTTTAGCATATCATCTTTACCGCTTGAACTTGGCTATCTCGCCGGTGAAGTCCACGCTCGTGAGGAGCATGGAGCGGCAGCAGTAGCGCTTGAGGCCGAGGTCGTTCAAGACGCGCTCCGGACTCTCCCCCTTCGCCACGCGGCGCCCGAACTCCTCGTACTTATCGCCCAGCAACTTACCGCAGGTGAAGCAGCGAATCGCCCTCAGGTGGCTCACCTGTATGATTTTTGGAATTTCGCCCTGGCCCCGGGGCCGCCGGGCTTTTTCGGCTCCTTGAAGCGCACATCGCTCTTTATCAGCGTCCAGTCGTACTGCTTGAAGAACTCGCGCAGCTTGGCATCCCCCGACCACTCGATCAGTCCCCGCGCAATCGCCGTTCGGGCGGCGTCGGCCTGACCCATGAACCCGCCGCCTGTCACGTCGACTTCTATGTCGACCCGCTTCGCGATCTCTGGGGCGAGCACTAGCGGCTCGGAGATGCGCAGGCGGGCCAGCTCCGGCTCATAAACGTCGATCGATCGTTTGTTGACAAAAACCTTCCCCTTTCCATCCCGCACAGTAGCGCGAGCGATGGCGGCCTTCCTCCTTCCGACGGCTAGGACAACCTTCAAGTTTATCCCCTAAAATTTTGCCCCTAGGTGTTTGCTAAGCTCCGCAACCCTAATAAAGCGTTTCGTGCCCAAGCGCTCTAGGCCAGCCCCGGGGATGGCCTCGAGCTTCTTGCCCTTGAACTCTGGCGGCACGCCGACATGTACCTTAAGGCGGCGGTACGCATTCCGCCCCCGCGGCTTGTCGAACGGCAGCATGCCCCGGACGGTGCGCCTCACCCAGTCGTCCGGGCGCCTGAAGTGGAAGGGTCCCCTGCGCGGGTTGACCAGGTTTCGAACCTCGAGCCAGGCATCGTAACTATCGAACGTCGCCTTCCGCCTGCCCGAGATCACGGCCTGCTCCGCGTTCACGATTGTGACCTGCTCGCCCTCGAGCAAGCGCTTCGCCACGAAGCTCGCCATCCGCCCGAGGATCAAATCGGTGGCGTCGATTATCATGCTCTCACTCCATCAATATGACGTCCCTGCCATCAGGGTTTTGTTCGAGCAGCTGCTGGATCGTTAGGGCCCTGCCCTTGGCCTCGACGATCTTGCAACGCGCAGCGCGGGAAAACTTGAAGGCCGCGACCGAAATCGGGTGGTCGAGCCTGCCGGCGGCCAAAACTTTCCCGGGCACGACCACGATGCTGCCCTCTCGAGCATAGCGGTTTAGATGACCGAGGTTGACCTCGGCACGGCTCCTGCGGGACCTAGCTAGACGCCCCGCCAGATCCTGCCAGAGGGAAGCCTTCAGCTCCTTCCCCTTGGAGCGAAGTTGGCGCACCAGCCTGCGCAGCGCGGGGTTAGTCGGGCCAGTTGGTTTTGGCATCTTTAACACCACTTAACATATCGACACACTTTTTGAAAGCGTTCTAATAAGCTTACCCTTAATTGGTTACGATGCTGTTCAAATAAACGCCTCCACCCAAGCTTTTAATCCACCCCATCGCCCGATAATGAGAACCTGTGGCGATATGCCGTCGTCGTGGGGCACGCCGCTGGTGATCCAAGAAACGGCAAGTTCAACGTCGATGCGGTCTTTCGGGCGGCCGGCGTCGATGGGGCGCTTCACGCGCCAACGGAGAACCACCCTATCTTCATCTCGGGCTCAATAGACGTGTCCGAGGAGACCTTCCACTCCTACACGCCGCCAAATCCGGTGATCACCGTAAAGGTGCTAAAGCATCGGGACAGGCATATACTTTCGATAATTGTACTGATCGCGATCGTCGCCTCCCTCGCCGCATGGAGGATGAGGTTAGGTGGAGGGAGGCGTTCCATGGACTTAAGATGGTTTCCCCCCATCTAATAAGAATCGAAGATATAACGCGCGACCAAGCCGGGGATTTGGTCGTAAAAGTGGCACGCTACAGCCCTCGGCCCGGGCAGGTGACGCAACCAGCGGTAACCAGCCCGGTCCACATAGTGAAGATTGAAAGGACGGATAGGGAGATACGTTTTGAAATTGTGGAGTTACCTTACAGGCCGGACATCAGGCCAGTCTGGCCGAAATGATAATCAGTTCAGACATCGATATTTTGCCCTTGATATCCCGGCCGCCCACGCTCAAGCGGCGGGAAGCGATTTCCCGGCAGACCGAAAGGGTATCCCGACAAAACGATGCCGACCATAAGACCGGATCGCGTAGTGGCGTCGGAGTGGAAAGATTGCGAGACCTGTGGAGCTCCTCTCGGTCCCCCAGAGTTCGTGAACTACAACATCCACGAGGAGGCTTGGCGAGGCAGTTTCAAACTGCCGCACCCAAAACAGCACGTATACAGCAGATTTCCGTGAAAGCGCCGTGGAAACGGCTTAGAGGACTATGATGCGGTATTAGGGGTTTGAACTCAATTTGTACCCTCTGGAGATTTCTCTTATCTTAAGCGACCTCTATTTCATGGGGGCAAAGAATTTTTTACCATGAGAACGAATTGAAAAAGGTAAAAAATGAAAAACTTCAAAGCAATCATGTTTAATAAGAAAGCTTCTGATCCAAAAAACAAACCTGATCAGATTTTGGGAAGCCTGGCATTGGTGCGAGGACAAAACATTGCCGATGTTGGAGCCGGGGGCGGCTATTTTTCTCTAAGATTTGCGGAAGTAGTGGGCCAGAGGGAAAAGTGTATGCGATTGACACCAACCTCAAATTTTTAGAATTTGTCAGTGAGGGTGCTAGGAAGAAAGGGTTAGATAACGTCGAGACAATACTCGCCACGGGAGATAGGTTGAATTTGCCTGAAAAAAGTATAGATCTGGTTTTTATGCGCAATGTAACTCACCATATCCCGAATAGGGTGGAATATTTTAGAAATCTAAGGAACGCTATGAAACCGGCAGGTAGAATTGCCATTATAGAATATAAGCAAGGCGGACGTTTTAGCTTTCGTGGGTTTTTTGGTCATTACATAAAAAAGGAGATCATCGTTGAAGAAATGGCAGAGGCCGGATATCAATTGGTAGAGGATTTTGATTTTTTGCCGGAACAATCCTTTACAATTTATCGTAAAAAATAGCGCAAGTTTTAACAGCGATTCGGGGAATAAATACGTTTGTTAAGCCGCTTTTTATCTCCCAAAAAAATTACAGCTTTATTACAGCTCTTTTCGTAAAAACTACGTGGAAAATGCCCGGACAACCTCATGAAGCCTATGGTGCGGGGGCGGGGATTTGAACCCCGGAACCCCTACGGGACAGGCTCCTCAAGCCTGCACCTTTGACCATGCTCGGCCACCCCCGCACAATTTCAACATACGTCAAGCGGCTCTAAAAAATTGTCTGAACTGCCACAAGTCGGTTGAAGATCACAACTTCTTCACTTGTTTTATGAACTCCTTGCACTTGCCCTCGAGCGCGTCCAGCGCCTTGAGCAGGATCTGCTCCGACGGCAGGGCGCCGGTCGACTCGATGCGAAAGATGAACTTGTCCTCGTGGTGGCCGATGCGGATCGCCTCCCTCGGGCAGGCCTCGACGCATGCGTTGCACATTATGCACTTCTCGACATCGACGACCTTGAGCTTGCCGTCGGAGAGCTCGAGTATGTTGCGGGGACAGCGCTTGACGCACGCGCCGCAGGCATCGCAAGCCCTCTCGTCCAGCTCGAAGGTCGGAACGTATTTATAAGCTACGATGCCCGGCTGCCACTTCGCGTGCTCCCTGCCGAAACCTAGGCGGGCGATCGCGGTGAACTCCAGCCGCTGCCCCTCGTCGAGCCTCACGAGCGGAATCGAGCCGCTGACCGGCACGACTTCATTGTCGGAGGACTTTAGGTCGCCGCTGAGCACCGTCGCCGGCCCCTCTCGCTTGAGCGTCAAACTAACGCTGCACCTAGGGCAGCTCCCCTCCTTGCAGCCGCACTCGTCGCGCAGCAGGTAGCCATCAGGCGTGCGGAGGGGGACCAGCGCGAGCTGATGCGCCAAGATCTCGTCGTACATCGCGGAATCGTTGACTAGGAACTCGACCTCGTCTATCGCCATTATGGGCACCTCCCGAAGCATCGCCCGACGAAGCGCGTTCGCGAACGCCGGGTTCGCGCCGGAGAGCACGAACTCCATCTCGTCGCCCACCAGCTTTCGGATCTCGAGTTCCATTTGACCACCCTAAAAATCACTTCGGTGACCTCTCTCTGGAAAAGCGATTTAAAAAGCGTTTCGGCGAGCTGTCTCGGGGCTGAAAATGATGGCTGATGCAGCCCAAATCGACGCAACGGAAATGCCGATTGCAATGGGCGATTTGAGATGAACGAGGAGCAGTTTATTCAGCTCTTCGAATACTCGGGGTGAGGACGCATGGATTTAAAGAACTCTCGCCCGAACTCTTTCTTGAGAATAACCGGTATTTATTCGTGTTAAGGATGTGCCTTGGTCCGTCGCATGGAGGGCTAGCTCGTGAACTAAATGTGGCTAAGGATTGGGCCAGGCATACCGAGGCTGGAAGAAATGTAATTTTGAAAAAGGAAATTGCGAATAGACACAAGAAAAATCACATCGCTATGAATCAGAAGAAGATAACGTTGGGGCGGGCTTTAGAGTTTTGGAGGCATTATTGTTTATCTGCAAGGTCAAAATTTGTCAATGTTGAGGTGAGGTTCAAGCCCCTTCTTAAAAATAAACTCAAAAAATGCCTCCTTTGCCAAAATCTCTTATACACGTCTTATACACGACGACCTCTTCTTCCCCCCTTACGTCGGACCCCATCATGGGGGGTGGGTGTTGTGTCCTCTATCCGTCCTATCCGCAGGCCCGCCCGCGCCAAGGCTCGAATCGCCGCCTGCGCCCCTGGGCCGGGGCTCTTGGAGCCGCTCCCGCCGGGCGCGCGAACCTTGATGTGCACGCCCGTGAAGCCCCTCCCCATGGCCTCCTCGGCGGCCCTAGACGCTGCCTGCATCGCAGCGTACGGCGAGGATTCCTCGCGGTCCGCCTTGACTATCATGCCGCCAGACCAGCGCGCCACCGTTTCAGCGCCGGTCAGGTCGGTGATGTGAATGATCGTGTTGTTGAACGACGAGTAGATGTGCGCCACCCCCCATCTTCCATCCGCCATGTCTACTCCTCCCCTCGCCCTGTCTCTCCCTGCGCGCCCTGCTCGACCGCCGCCTGACCCTCGGACGGCTGCGCCACGAACGGCGACCCGGGCGTGTGGCCTATCGCCCCCTCCTCATCAGCCGGTACTAAATAGCTGGGCACCGTCACCCGCCTGTCGCCGATCGAGATGTGGCCGTGCAATATCATCTGCCTAGCTTGACTGGGGGTCTTGGCGAGGCCCTTCCTGAAGACGAGCGTCTGAAGGCGACGCTCCAAGAGGTTCTCGACCTTCAGGCCGAGTACATCGTCGAGCGACGCATCCTCGCCCACCAGGCCCAGTCTCCTGAGCCTAGCCAGCAATTGCCTCGCCTCGAGTTCGGCCTGCGGTCCGGACGCCGCCAGCAACCGCCTCGCCTGGCGCCTGAATTTTCGCAAAAGGGTCTCGGTCCTCCAGATCTCCTCCTTGCGGCGCAGACCGTACTGCCGGAGCAGCTTGTCCTCGGCGTCCATGCGGTCCTTTTCCCACGGGTGGGATGGCCTGAGGTACTTCTTGCGCTGGCGCTTCACGGTATCACTCCTTCTTACCCTTCGCCGCCTTGGCCGCTTCCTCGCGCATCCTGATCTCCTTGCGCTTGACGCCGACAGTCATGCCCTTTCTGCCGGTCGTCCGAGTTCGCTGGCCCCGCACCGGCAAGCCGAGTTCGTGCCTTATGCCGCGCCGACTGCGTATGCGGCGCTCTCGGCCTATGTCGGTCTGCACGGCCATGTCGATGTCCGCGCCTAGGAGGTGCAGGTCCTTGCCCGTCTCGAAGTCCTTCCTCCTGTTTAGCATCCAGCCGGGGATGCCGTGCTCGCCTGGGCGGCGAATGACATCCTCAAGCCTCCTGACCTGCTCCCTGCTCAGGTCGCCCAGCTTGGTAAAAGGGTCGACTTCCGCGGCGTAGGCCACGGATCGAGCGAAGGCGACGCTAACCCCCTTGAGGTCAGCTAGGGCTAGCTGAACACGCTTTTCGCCCGCTAGGTCCTTGCCCGCTATCCGCACTATGTGCTTGAACTCCTCAGGCATGCTATCGCCAGGAAATCTGTTTACATTTGTCCGAGCACCTATTAAACATTAGAGGATGGCGCCGGGGCAGGGATTTGAACCCTGAAGGCCCGCGAGGGCCACGAGCTTTCCGTCCAAGGCTCCAGGCTCGCCCTTTGGCCAGATTCAGGCACCCCGGCACCTAATAAAAAATATACTTTATCTTTAGTTTAAAACAACAACTAGGCAACGCTTTAGAACTCAGTTGATATTCCGATACTTCCCCTTTAACGCTAGGAACGAAATCGTGATGCCCTATTTCCACTTCCTCGGATATGTGCCCGGCGACATCACCACGCGCTCCGGCTCGGCAACTATCCCATGGTCGGCATCGCAGATCTGCCTCGATGTCATCGTCGCCCTAGCTAGGGATATGAGCTCGCCCTTCAGCGTCATCAGCGCGACTAAATCTCCGGGCGAGATGCCCGTCTCCACCGTGAGCACGCCCGGCGCGGCGAGGCTGGCGCCGTGGCAGAGCGCGTCCACCGCCCCATCCCGCACGACGAGCTTGGGCAGGTGCCGCACCGCCGCCTCGACGGGCAAAATCGTCCTGCGGAGATGCTCCTCCGCGCCCCCCTCTCGCCAAAACGCGTAAGCGTCCGCCAAGTCGTGCAGCTTGACCAACGTCTCATCCTCGCGAAACGGTCCCGTGCGCGTTCGCCGAAGCTCCGCCATGTGGGCCCCGCAGCCCAAGGCCTCGCCCACGTCGACGCAATACTTTCGCATGTAGGTGCCCGCCTCGCACCCCACCCGGAGCAACACGTCCCTACCCCCGCGCTCGAGCAACTCTGTATAATAGATCCGCCGCTTGCGGAGAATTCTCCTGACCGCCGCGCGCACGGGAGGACGCTGGTAGATCTCCCCCTCAAACTCCTTCAGCGTCTGCTCGAGTTCGTGATCGGACACATCGCCGTGGAGGTGCATCAGACAAACATATTCCTTGCCGGCCGGCAGCAGCGTCTGGACCATCTTCGTCGCGTCCTCGAGCGCGATCGGCAACACGCCGCTCACCTTTGGGTCCAGCGTGCCGCCGTGGCCAGCTCCCTTTACCATCAGCAGTCGCTTGACCCACGCTACGACCTCGTGCGAGGTCGGCCCAACTGGCTTGTCGAGGTTTATGACGCCCAGGCGCATGTGCTCCCTTATCGGCCTTTTGCCCGGCTCGCAACCGTAGCCCGGGTCGGTGACATCCTGAGCTCTAACGAGCACCTCGCGCACCACATCGGACGGCAGCCTGCCCACCGTTAACACCCGACCTATAAAAGACCTGCTGCCTCAAACGCTTTTCTGACATCCTCATCCGAGGCGCCCTCTGCTATCCCGAGCTTGTTTAGCAGGGGCTCGAGGTGCCGCACATTGCACCGACGCCGCTTGACGTTGGGCCCGCTGATCAAAACATGGGTCTTGTCAACGACCCCGACGACGACGCACCTGTTTCCCGCCTCGCGCCCAGCTATCTTCACGCAGACCCTTCCAATATCTAAGACCATTTTTATTTCCTCCGTCCGATGATGAACTCGACCGCGAGTTCGAGGATGCGCCCCGTCTCCTCGGCCGTCCAACGTTCGGTGTTGAGCACGAGATCGAACACTGAACAGTCGTGAACGTCTATCCCATAAAACCGCTTAAAGCGCCTGGCCTCGCTCCGCTCGCGCCTCGTCGTCTCGGCCATGACCTCCTTGTAATCTCGGCGTTCGCGGCGAGCTATGCGCCGGACGCGAACCTCGAGCGGGGCGGTCAACAGAATTTTAACGTCCGCGCCCTTCGCCATCCAGCCGGCCAAGCGCGCGTCGATCAGCACATTACCCTCCCTGGCGAAATCGGCGGTCCGCTGGTCTATCTGCCTGTCTATCTCCGGGTGGCGCTCGGCGTGGCGTGAAAACTCATCAAGGGTCATGCCCCGCTCCTTGGCGAGTTGCCTGAAAATGGTGCCCGCCGAAACGTACTTGAGCCCAAATTTCTTCACCAACGCTTGTGCGGCAGTAGTCTTACCCGCGCCGTGCAAACCGCTGATCGCGATCACCGTCATGCCCTCACGCCCGGGCTGCTTCTTTGATCACTTGGCGCGCGCAGGCTGGGCAGAGATGTCCGCCGTACGGGCGATTGGGCCTGCGCGAGGACCTCGGCAGCGCGCGCAATTCGCTCGACCTCAGGCGTGGTACCCCGCCGAGCTGGCGCCCGCACATCGCGCATCTCGCGACGCCCACCTTCCCCTCCTTGTAGTGAACGACCGCGTGCCCGCCTGGTGTGCGGATAAAGCGCCTCTTGTATGTCCTCGAGCGATGCCTTCGCGCCGGCAATCTAATCACCTATAAACAACTTCCTCCAAATCGATGAAAACCCGAAGTAGGAGACCAAAAACCAGCTGAGGAAACCGCAGGAGGCCCATAGACCATAGAATGGGAGGGGTAAGCTGAACGGCAGCCAAGCCACGACCCACCCCTTATACAGGCTGCTCAACCAATACCAGAAAATAAAGTAGGGAACGATGTAGATGATCGCGGGCTTGAAGGTCTCCATCATCATTTGACCCTGAAGCCCATAGATGCGCTTTTGGTCCTGCTGCAGCTTGTAAATGCGCTTCATGTCCTTCTTGCGCTGAGCGTCCATCAGCTCCTTCCTCCAAGCGTCCACCTCCGCTTTAACTTGCTTTACCTTCGCCCAATTCACGACTTTCTTCGTGATCAACGTAATTACGAGGCTAAAGATGACCGCAAGCAGGAGGATGAAGAATATCGCCCGCTCATAGATGAACGGCAGAACGATGTCCAATTTGCCCGCGATGAGCGATATATCTGCCCGCAAGGTTCGGATGTTGTCCTCCCTGGGTGACCGCTGGAGCGAGGTAAATGCCTGTTTTATGTAATTGTCTAGATCGTCGTTTTCGAATTTATTTTCGCTCATATTTTTATACAAGGCAAATGCCTCCCCCAAAGCTGACTGAGCCCCGGCGCTATCCCCCCTTCGAAGGGCTATGATGGATGAGTCGATCCTGTTCAGCAGGTGCCAAAGGGTCTCCTGGTCGCCCTTGGCCACCTGCTGGGAAGATGCCGTCGTAAATCCGGCACATAGCAGAAGGCCGACTATGAACGAAATCACGAATATCCTGCGCACGAGTTTCACCTCAACGCCTCCACCATCTCTCCCACAGCTTCACTGAGCCTACCATCCCTATTTTTAATTATCCTCACCGTGGCGCCGACCATCGCTGCGTACGCCATCGCGATCGCGCGATTGAGCTGCTGGTGCTCCGCTATCTCGGCGATGAGTTCCTGGTCGCGGCGACGCGCCATGTCCTTCGTGCGGCGGGCGATCACCTCTTCGGGCGGCGCCTCGATGATGAGGATGGATTCCGGCTTGAGGCCCTCAAGCACCCACCGTGGGAGCCCGGGCAGATACCCCTCCGGCTTCTTGATCGAGCAGTGCGTATCGAGCAATACCAATTTGCGCTTTGCCATTTGGGCAATCCGCTCGGCGGCTCCGCGCTGAATATCGCGGTATACATCGGCCGGCAGCTTTCGCATTTCATCCCGATCACATGCGCCAGTCCGCCTGCGCGCCAACTCAAGCATGACATCACCATAGTTGACCAACTCGTAGCTCAAGCCAGCCGCCCTTAGCTTTCCCAGCGCTTCGGCGATAACCGTGCTCTTTCCAACGCCCGGCACGCCCGTCACGACGATCAGTTTATTCACCGAAGAACCTCCTTATAGCTGGAAACATCTCTGTTACGCGCTCCCTAGTTATCTCCTCATAGAGTCCGTACAAGATGCCGACCGTCAAAAGGATACCCGTGCCGCTGCCCAACGCGCCCGTGAAATCCGCGAGGGCCGCAATTAAGCCCACGAATGCCCCTCCCAGCAGCGTAACAGTTGTGATGTAGCGTCCGATTACCCGCTCCATTATCCTGATATCCCGACGGAAGCCGGGTATCAACATTCCGGAGCGGTCGAGTTGCTGAGCTACGTCCCGCGGACCCATACCTGTCATCTGGATCCAGAGCCATGCGAACCCCACGCAAAGCAACACCAAGATCGCCAAGTAGACACCTGCCTGAAGCGGGTTTTCCACCACTTCGACGATTCCATGTGTAGGCTCGATGTAACGAACGACGCCGCCGAGCGGCAAGAACCTCGAGAGTATTTGGATGTTGGCGAATATCGTCATGGCCAGAATTACCGGAATGACCGATGCATATAGGAATTTAATGGGGTAGCGCCCACGAACACCGCCAAATCGTCCATATGCGAGCGGTATTTCGACACGCATGCTCTCCGCGTAAACAACTATGAAAAAGACGATGAGCGTAGCGAGCGCGCCCATCATGTTGGGCAACTCCCTCCTGAAGAATGCATCATATAACCCGCTCCCAGAGATCAATGCTTCGATGAATTTTATTATCGCACCCGCCGTTTGGTCGATATAAACTGTCGATTTCATCGGATTGAACGCCTGCCAAAATATCGTGGCCGAAACGCCCGCTGCGATGAAAAGGCTGATGCCGCTGCCGAACCCGTATTTCGAGACGAGTTCGTCTAAGTAGATCACTATGATCGCGCCCAGCGCGAGCTGAAAGACCAAGAAGACTATCTTCGATGTGCCGAACCCTAGACCATACCAGCCGCCCAGCACGAGCATCGATGCCTGAAATACACCTAACAATATTGCCAAGATCTTCTGAACGCCTGTGAAAAGCGCCCGGTCCCCCGGCTTGCTGAAATCGAGATTTATTAACTTGCTGCCCACCAAGAGCTGCATCACGATGCCCGCGGTGACGATCGGGCCTATGCCGAGCTCCATGAGGCTACCGGCATGACTCGCGAGCACATACCGCAGATGCCCAAAGAAGCTCTCGGTCTGTCGCTCTATCCCATACAGAGGTATTTGAGTCATCACCAAAAAGAGGATCAGGGTCAAACCGGTCCACAGGAACTTCTCCTTGAATGAAACGTGGCGCTTTGGAACCTCGACCTCCGGTATCTTCCTAACAAGGGGCTCAAGCGCGTAAAGCTTCGATTTTGGCTTCTCTAGCTCTTCCTCCATTGTTCTTCACCCAACGACCGCCCTACCGCCGGCCTCTTCCAACTTTCGCTTCGCTTGCTCCGAAAACTGCTTGGCGGTGACCTCAATCGGGCGCGTTACGTGGCCGCCGCCCAGCACTTTTTCGAACCCGAGCTTTGTGGCATCCACTACAAACCTATCCCCTTCGCGCCTTGCCGCACCCCCCTGCACGAACTCATCTAAATGCTCATCCAGATCCCCTACATTGATGGCGCTTACAACCCTACTGACCTCCGATGGACGCACGAAGCCGTGCTTGCCGAAGTGGTTTGGCATGTACTTGAGGATGTAGGGCCACTTCTGCTTATGGCCGCCGCTCAGGCCCCTTCCCCCTCTTTCGCCTGCGCCGCGGCCCCTTTTGGCGCACCCGCGGCCCATCGTGCGCGATCCGCGGCGCTTCCTACTTTTTCGACGCCTTCGAACTACCATGTAATCGCCTAAATCATGCGGAGTATCAACTCGTTTATCTTTTCCCCGCGATAGCCCAATGAGCCCATAGCCTTGAACGGTCGCTTCGTCGCCTCATAGCCCTTGCTGGGCGGATGCAGGCGGAACACCTTTTTAAGCCCCGGTAATGTCGACAACTTGGCCTCGCCCCTGTAGATGGCTTCGGCAAATTCACCGATCGATGAAAACCGTGTGTTCGACTTGACATATTCGTCGCTCAACCTCGCGTCGCCCTCCAATCTCCCGCGTTTGCGCAAAAGTGCCTCAAGCACCTCTCGCCCGATCTCGCCCCATGTGATCATATCCTTTGCCTTTTGCAACATCCCCTTATAGGTCGGATCGTCATCGATCACGACGCAGTGATTGACCCGCGTCAAGCCAAGCACCCGCAGGGTTTCTCGAACGTCCTCGCGCGCTCGGACGCTCCCCCTGACGCGAACGGCCGCGAGCTTAGCCACTTGCCTCACCCGCTGGGCCAATCACCACGCGCTTCATGTATGGCTCGCGCAGGGCGACCTTAGCTGTTTGCCTCAACGCATCGAATGTTGCTAAAGCAAAGTTTAAAGTCGTGCGCGTTTGACCTCGCGATTGCGCCCATACGTCCTTGACGCCCGCTAGCCGCAACATGATCTTTGGCACCTCGGCGGTGGCCAAGCCAAGTCCACGAGGTGCCGGCCTTAACGTCACATATACGCTACTGCTGTGCCCGGTGACCTCAAATGGCACCGAATGCGGCCTCCCGCAACCGCACTCCCAGCTTCCGCAACCGCGGGCCACCTCCACGATATTTAGCTTCGCAACCGTCACAGCTTTGCGTATCGAGGGGCCAACCTCGCCTCCGCTCTCGTGCGCAACGCCGATAAGGCCATCCCTGTTCCCAACGACGGCTATCGCCCGATATTTAGTTCTACGGCCGGACTTGTGCATTCTTTGAACCATGCTTATGCCAAGGATATCTTCCTCAAGGTTCGGCACTAAGGCATCCACGATCTCGGGCTCCTTCGGCCGCTGGCCCTTGCGCAAAATCTCGGAGATGCTAGTTATTCTGCCCTCCCTGACCGCCCGCCCGATCGAGGTGCGCGGCTGCCAAAGCTCAATGTCGAACTTCTCCCTCATATCGGCCACCATGTTGTGTAACTATTGCCTGCTTGATTTGATTAAAGTGTTCAGGCAACTGCTCCGGCGCGAGCCCTCGCTTTAAATAATTGGAAAATCTAGAGCGGTAAGCGTCTTCATCATCAGATTTTAACTTGGCGGCATACTGAGCGATGCACTCGCTCCGCAAACGCCCCTCGTCCGGTAAAATATTCCCACCGTGAGGGATTTGCAGACCTGCATCTAAAGCACCCTTTAGCGCAGCGAAGACCTTCGCCCCGGCGGTCGGGCTGTGCATGCCTATATCCAAGACGCACTCGCCCGTACCAGCCTTTAGGGAGCGGTAACCACACAATAAGCCAACTAAATAAGCGGCGGATGTGTTTGCGGTATGGCCCTTCCAGCCAAATTTAGCGAGTTCCTTTGAATGTGCGGCGGCCAACGTCAAATCGCCTGCAGGGGTTGCACGTATGACTTGAGCAACAATATTTTTAAGCGAAACCCGAACGACCAAGCGAGGCTTGCCTGAGCGCAGGAGTTTAAGTCTATGCCTATAGTCTGTTTTGCCCTCCCGCCTGCGCCTAAACTGCACCCGCCAAGCCGGACCGATTTTCGACATGCTAATCCCTCAATACTCCGCGCTCCCGGAGATAGGCCTCCAAATGGGCCTTGCTTTTAAAGGAGTTGCCTTTGATCATGCGGTAAAGTCTTCGATACCCCTTCGCGTCGATCGCGCCCTTTTCCTTGAGCTCGCGTAACCTGGCGCGAAGAGGCCGCACCGTGCGAATCCATACCTCCTTTTTTGGCAGCCTAGCTTTGGCCGAACCCTTCCTGCTTCCGATGCCACGCTGCCTGCCCTTCTTGCGCTTCGCCGCGCGTTCGCGAGCCCTTGCGTGGCTTATGGCCCGCTCGGGACGCGCCTTGATAACGCCATCGTGAATCAAGCGCTGGATGTCTTCGCGCGTAATCGCGGTTGAAACATCAGCTATGCGGGTCGGGTCTACCCAAACTCTGTTGACCCCAACGTTCAGAATTTTAGCCGCTAACCTTCTCTGCGTGCTCAGCTTCATACCTCTCGCCTCCTGGATTAAGCACCCTAATTCCGAGCTCCTTCGCCCGGGCAAGGATCCGCTCGCGCTTATGTCTGCCCACGCCGGATGCTATCCTAATCGCCTGTTTACTAGGACTTACTCGTTCCACATCCTTTGGGTTATTTATTATGACTTCGGTTAGCCCAGATGGATGGAGCCCGCGCGTGGACCTCGGCAATCTGTAACCGACCGAGGCCACGGCCGGCTTGCCCTTCCTGCCAAGGCGCATCTTACTATCCCTGCCCCGCGGGCGTCGCCACTTCTCGCCCAGCTTCTTAAAGCGGAACCACTCCTGGCGCCTGAACTTCGGCATGCGCCGTTTTTTCTCTTCGATAGATTTTCGCATCGCTCACGCCCTCTCCACGATATATATGCCATCCTGAAAGATTCTTGGATCGCGCCGTTTTATGTACGTGGCCTGCTCGATGTTAAATGCTGTTTGCCCGACATCCTCCTTGTTGAGGCCCTCGACAATTATCTCATCGTCCTTAACCTTTACATCCGCGTCACCAACCACCTTCGCAACCCTAGGACTCCTCTCGCCCAAGAAGTTGTGGATTAACACCTGCTTGCCCTCCACCTTAACTGTTATCGGAAAATGCGCGTATGATATGCGAAGCTTGTAGGCAAAGCCTTCCGTGACCCCCTTTACCATGTTGAGTAAGTGAGATTTGATCGTGCCCACCGCCGCATGTTGCCTTCTGCGCGGAAACGCTGCCGCGATCAAGATCGATTTTCCTTCCTGCTCCAAGTTTACCCCTGGGATATCGATTGTTCTCTCCAGTTTGCCCTTAGGCCCGCGAACTTCTATGGTCCTACCGCTAAGCTTGACCTCCACGCCATCTGGCACCATGACCTCCTCTCGAATTTGTGCCGCCGCCATCATTAACACCCTGCTTCATTAAACTCGCTCTATTTTCTCATCCGCTTTATTAAACCTCTAGTCGATGTAAGAGGTTCAAACTATAGCATCTATTCGCAGGAGTATAAAACAGGTTTTGCCCGGTCGAAAATGGGTTTAATAAACGTACACCAAGAGTCTCCCGCCCGTGCCCTGTTCCCTCGCTTGGACATGTGCCATAACGCCCTTGGGCGTTGAAACTACCAATATCCCAAAACCCGTCGCGGGCAGGTACCTTTTCTCCCATTTCTCATAATCGCCGCGCTTTACGGCATGGCGAGGTTTTATCGCGCCGCAGCTATTGATCTTGCCAAGTAGCTGTATCCTGAACTTTCCAGCCTTGCCGTCGTCGATGAACTCAAATTCTCCTATGAAGTTCTCCTGCTGCATAACGCGTAGAACATCTGCGATAAGTTTTGATGCCGGGGCTACGATGACTTCCCGCTTTCTAGCCCTTTCGTAATTCCTTATTGTTGAAAGCGCGTTGGCGAGCGGATCCATTAGCATCTAAACACCTAACTATATTTTTTGAACCCCATCTTAGGCGCGATTTCCCTGAAACACCTGCGGCACAAGCTCAGCCCATGGCATTGGTAAACTGGCCCATGCCTGCCGCAACGCCTGCATTTGTGCGCGCCCTTGCCAAATTTTTGTTTTGTCATCATAACACCTGGACGCCAAACTTCTGGCTGATGAAGTTTATTGCCTCTTCCCCTGTAATGCGATGAACCGGCGGTATTTTACGCGTTTGACGCCGCCTGTGCTTAATGCGGTAACCAGGCCTACAAAGCGTGACGCAAACGTCCATGCCAAAAATACCTATCTCGGGGTCATATTCAACGCCTGGGATATCTATGTGTTCTTTGATGCCAAATGAGAAGTTCCTCCCATTGTCAAAGGAATCCCTTTTTAGACGCTTTTCCACCGCTTCTAACAAGCGCTTCAAAAGCGTTGCCGCTGGTTCGCCTCGCAGGGTAACTTTGCAGCCGATGGGTTCGTCGCTCTTGATGCCGAAATCCCGGATGGTCTTCCTCGCGAAGCATCTAGCCGGCTTCCGTCCGGTGAGCCGCCCTAGCACCTGTTCCGCCTTAGTGAGTTTGTCCCCGCCCTCGCCTACGCCTATGTTCAAAGTTAACTTCTCGATCCTTATTTCGCGCATGGGATTCATGAGCTCCACCTACATGAGATAAGTGGCTTCTCCTTTCCTATCACGAAGACATGATCCTCGGGCGCCTGAAAGTTTGTGCCATCGGGTGCCTGAAGGATAACAATATTGGGCTGAGTGCCCTCGATTAGCTTGATATCAACGATTTTTCCGACCCTGCCGACGTTTGCGCCCCCTGTGACGAGCGCGAGAAAATCTTTCTCAAACGGGAGCCGCTCGGCGACCTTCAGGCTTGGGAGGGTTAGCTTTGCAACATCCCGAGGCTTAAACTCCGCGAAGTCGCCGACGAGCGTTTGGCCGTCGTGAAATGTAAGCTGTGCTCGCTTGCCTCGGATGATGTCCTTGCGCACAACCTTACAGAGTTTGAAAGATGCCTCAGTTTGTGGAATCTCGCGCATGATCAAGCGTCGCCTCGTATCCAATAAAACCCTATAGCCGCGATTGATCTTCGGCAACTGCACGACATCCATTAGGCCGATTGGGAACTTCGGATCGCGCCTGACTCTACCATCCACGAGGACATGCCCCTCGGCAAGGATTCGATCGGCTTCGCGGGCAGTTCGAGCTAAGGTGAGGTAATCGCGCAAGAGGAGGCTAAGCGGTATCGAGCCATCGCCGGGGTGCGGCCCGGGCGCTGGTTTTGCGGTCCAAACGATCGATTTGCGCGACAACTTAAGCGAAGTCGATGCGGCGAACCTCTTGAGGTGCCTACCCTGACCCTTTCTTGCCAACTTTAGACCTCCTATCAAGTATTTTGTCGCGCTCCTTATCGGGCTTGAGCTTAATGACCATCACCTTTGAAGGGCTCACCGGCCTGGGCACCTCGGTCCCGTCAGCTTTTCTCGTGGCGGCCCCAGCCACAATAATGCGGCGGCGCTTGGTATCGACCTCGAGAACGTCGCCTTCAAGCTTCATAAAGTCACCGCGCATCACCCTTACCTTGTCTCCCTTTCGCACCGGGATCGAACGAAACCCATGCTTTTGCCTGAGTTCCAAGCTAAGCGGCACCGCGAGGTGCTTGTGCCGAACGTGCAGAGGCGCCGCATGAAGCCTTTTGCGTTGCTTTCTCGGCTGCCTGCTCACCATAGGATCACCTACACCACGATCGAGGCTATGCCAGCTACCCGGGGCCAGCGCTCGGCCGCCTCTCGAGCAATCGGCCCCCTGATCTCCGAGCCCCTTGGCGCGCCCTCGGGGGTTATCAACACCGCGGCATTGTCCTCAAACTTTATCCGCATGCCATCCGAGCGGCGGTATTCCTTCGTCTGTCTGACTATTATCGCTTGAACCACCTGCTTACGCACCTCCGGCGTACCCTTCTTGACCGAGGCCACAACTCGGTCGCCGACGCCTGCCTTTGGCATACGCCTGCGCACGCCCTTGTAGTCGACCGCCGATATTATCTGCAGCTCCTTTGCGCCAGTATTGTCGGCGCACGTCAGTCTGGTGCCCGATAGCAACGTCCGCACTGGCGTAACTGGTGTAACGCCGATCGCGAAGCCCGCACCCTTCTTGCCCATTTTACCCCCCCAGCCTCTGCACCACCACAAACGACTTGGTCTTACTCAGCCTCCTGCACTCCATAACCCTCACTTTGTCGCCCACGCGCGCATTTATGCAGGGGGGGCTATGGACATGGAGCTTTGAGGTGCGCCGCTCGTAGCGCTCATACTTCGCGACCTTGCGCATGTACTCAAGCTCAACGGTGACGGTTTTCGATGTCTTATCGCTTGTGACGGTGCCCTCGAAAATTCGACCCCTAACGGAGAGCGTGCCGTGAAACGGGCAGTTCTCATCTGAGCACCTCTCCTTCGGAGGCTCGATGTTAAGGCCGACCATAGTTTACCTCCGTTTTTTGACCCTCTCCTCTGGATTGGCGACCAATCGCGCGCCGTCCACCTCGATCTCCTCGCCGCTAGGCAGCATTATCCGAAATGTAGAGTTGACCTTCGGCACGATCCTGGGCTTGTCCACCTGCTCTATGACCAACATGTCACGGGTTTCGTCGATTATCCTACCGTAGGTGCCTATCAGCCCAGAGTCCGAGCTATTCACTACTCTCGCATCGAGGCCTATGAGCTCGTGCCGCAGCACATTTCGCTTGGTTATCGGCATAACAATCATCCGCGAACTATAGAGCACTCACCCTATATCAGGGTGGGGTCCATGACACACCATCCCTTGATGGTCTTGAGTTCCACCCTTTAAAATGTTATATATTCGCCCCGAAAAGCTCGCCAAAAAAAAAGCATCGCACTATTCAAAATCATCGCGTCAGTCGAAATATGCCTTTCTGGTTAGGGATACCAAGTGTTGGTTCACTTTATGTCTATCATATCGGGCGAGAAACCCATCTCGATGAGTGCCTCTTTAACCCTCGCTTTGTGGTCCCCCTGGAGTTCTATCTTGCCATCCTTCGCCGTTCCACCACAAGCCAGCTTGGACTTTAGATTCTTCGTCAACTCCTTAATATCGAGCTGTTTCTCGTCAATGCCCTCAACGATTGTTACCTTTTTTTTGAACTTTCGTTCTATTGAATACACATTTATCCGCTGTTGCTCGCGTGCGATCTCCTCGCACACGCAAAGCTCCTTGGGTAACCCACACACCTTACATACTTCTGGCAGCTATCATGCACCTCCTTTCCTTTGAGTTTCCTTCATTATCGTCAGTATCCGCGCTATTGTGTGTCTAAGTTCGCGAATCCGCCCGGGGTTTTCAAGCGAACCACCTGCCGCTGCGACTGCGCGCTCCCTTGCCAGCTCCGCACGGAGTTCGCGGAGCTTTGCTTTCATTTCCTCTATGCTCATATCACGGATCTCATCGGGTCTGAGTATCGCCACCGTCTTCACCCTCTTTGGCTTCCGTGAATTGTTCCCCCGGCCCCTCTACAACCGCTCCCTCGGTCGCTTGGGCTTCGACCTCGGCCGGCTTGGCCCCGGCTTTCTCCTCCATCAATCGAATCTCATCCGGCAAGTGCACATCTGGGGGCATTATCCTTACTTTAACCCCCAAAATACCCGGCTTTAACTTTGCCGTCGCATAGCCGCAACTTACGAACTTCAACGCTGGCTCACCCGCTTTCTTGAGATAACCGTCATAAAAGCGTGCCCTGCGCGAGCGCTCGCCAGATAGCTTGCCCGAGATCACTATTTCCACGCCCCTAGCACCAGCCCGCATTATTCGGCGCAAAGTCGCGTGCCCAACTCGCCTGAAGTTAATTCCCCGTTCAAGTGCAAATGCTATACGCTTGGCCATGATGGGAGCACAGAGTTCTGGCGCTTTAATCTCCACTACCTCTATCTGCGGATTTTCCACCCCATATTTTTGTGCCAGCTCGTCGGTCAACTGTTTAATGCTGCGCCCCTTCCGTCCGATGACCATGCCCGGACGCTCAATATATAACGCAATGCGGGTACCGATCGGGATGCGCCTTATGTCGGCACCCCCGTATCCAGCCCTTCCAAGCTCCTTTTCAAGATATTCCTCGAGCTCGGCCCTTTTCAAGCCTTTTTTGATGAAGATGCGCTCTATTGACATTATGCCGCCTCTCTTGCTATTATTTCTACATTTGTGGTTGGCTTGTTGAATGACGTTGTCCTTGCGAATGCTCTGGGCTTAAATCCCGGTATGACTATGCCCTTCTGCGCGCTCGCGTGGACGATGCGTAGCTTTTCTGGATCGAGGCCTTTATACTTAGCATTTGCTTCCGCATTCTCTAAAATCTCTAGTATCGCACCCGCCGCCTTGACTGGATATTGACCAGCATCCCAACTTGGAATGGCTCGCCTATGTGCTAACTTTTTGCGATGGCGTCTGAATGGCACCGCTTTTTTCTTAGCTATCACGGCTTGTAGGTACTCCCTCGCCGCTACTAGACGCATGTTACGTATCGCGCGGCAAACCTCCATCGCGTGCTTTGGCGATATGCGCATCTCCTTACCCATCGCTCTAGCGCAGGGCTCCTCAACTTTGGCTGAATAACCAAACTTCGGCATCGCATCACTTTAATGGGACATACATCGAGCTACGGGTCGCGCCTATGCCGGGTGTGCCATGCGTGACCTTTTTCCTAGTCAGAGAAAATTCGCCTAGACGGTGGCCGATCATCTCAGGCTTGATTTCGATGACGACAAATTCCTTACCATTATATACCCCGAATTTTAAGCCCACCATCTCTGGCAGGACTACCATGTCCCTGCAGTGCGTGCGGATTATGGTCTCCTCCCCGGTCTTCTCTTTTTGTTCCCTTGCCCTGCGGATGTGCTCGAGCAGCTTCTTTTGCCTAGCCTGCAGGCCGCGAAGTAGAGATCGGCGCTGGCGAGATGGTAGGAGCTTTGAGAAATCATCGAGGGATAGCTTTTGAAGTTCTTCTAATGTGTAGCCCCTAAATGTGAACTTCTTAGGCATTTGTTCACCTCTTGCCTGTTCTCCTCGCCGCTATCAACCCAATTTTCTGACCTGCGGGTGCACCGCGTGCCACGGTCTTTGGCCTTCCGGCATGCTTTCCCCTGCCTCCGCCAAACGGATGATCGACGACGTTCATCGCCACGCCGCGCACCCTCGGATATGGCTTGCCCTTTGCGAGCATCGCCCAATGTCTCTTTCCGGCCTTGACGAAAGGCTTGTCCACGCGCCCGCCGCCTGCCACGACCCCAATTGTGGCTCGACACTTTGGATTGAATGCCCTGATCTCACCGGAAGGCAGCTGCACGATCGCTTGGCCAACGTCGTGCGCTACCAACGCGGCATAAGTGCCGGAGGCACGAACAAAGCGGCCGCCGTCGCCCGGTTGAGACTCAATATTGTGAATTGCCGTGCCCTCCGGGATCTCCGCGAGTGATAAGGTGTTGCCTAGTTGAATCGGCGCTGAAATGCCGCATGCGATCTGATCCCCCACTTTTATCCCTTCCGGGGCCAATACCAAGCGCTCCTGCCCATTTGGGTACCTAACTCGAGCGACGGGCGCGCTTCGCCCCGGGTCGTGCAGGATGTCAATGACGACTGCTGTAGCGATTTCCTCGGAAGCGGGGGGTAATCTAACCTCGCCCAGATGCCTGAACGACTTTGCCCTATATGTCGGCGTACCCTTGCCCCTCCGCTGGACCCTTATCTTCTTGCCCATCAGAACACCCCAAGTTTAGTTGCTATTTCATCCGCCATAAACTCTGGTGCAAGCTTCACATATGCCATTTTGCGTCCGTCGGGCGCGACTTCTATTTTTACGTTATCTACCCTAACCTCGAACAGTAGCTCAACGGCGCGCTTGACATCCGCACGAGAGGCGTCCCGCGCGACAATGAATGTCAATTTGTTCTCGGCCTCGATGAGCCTCACGGCCTTTTCCGCCACATGCGGATGAAGCAATACTTTGTAAGGATCCTTCAATTGAACATGCCCCCCGCAAGTTTTTGAATTGCTGATTTTGTCCATACCGTCAACCGCCCCGACATCCCGCCTGGAGCCAATCGCTCGGCATTTAAGTTGCTTAATGTCGCGACCTCAACTCCGGGAAGGTTGCTGGCCGCGTGTTCGATGCCGCGGTTTTCGCCGACGACTATCAGCGGCCCGACTGCCCGCCTGCGACGTCTGCCACGCATCTTGCCCCTTCCAGCTCTAACCTTGCGGCTTTTTATGACGCGCTCGACATCTTGCCAAACCCCTAATTTTTGCAGTACCTCCTTCGCTTGGCTGGATTTCTTCAGCCCCTCGAGTTCGTCGCTAACTACCAAGGGCAACTCCGCGACGCCATCAACAACATGACCGCGGGAACTCACCAATTGTTTTTCCTTGGTCGCTGCGATTGCCGAACGAACCGCTAGGCGGCGCTCCCTCTTGTTTATGCGCTCAGGCAAAACCCTCTCGACCTTTGGGGGATGTGCGCGCCTGCCGCCTACCGTATGTGGCACGAAAGCCCCCCGTCCGGCAGCTGGATATCTGCTACCCTTCACCCGACGAACGCGGGCGACGCCATGGCCCTTACCCCACGTTTCGGCGGATGTCCGCTTGCCAGCCGTGACATCGGTGCCCCAAGGCTGGAGGCGAGCAGTTTGAGCAGAGATGACTGCTCGCCTTACAACATCTGGTCTGAGCTCCTCCTCGAAGATGGGGGGGAGCTCGATCTCCTCAAGCGGCTTTCCGTCCAAGGAGAAAACGTGAACCTTCATTTTTATGCACCCTGCTGAGAGGCTGTGCTTATGTGGGTGATCGATAGCGGCGCCGTTGGCATGCCCCCCGGCAACCTTATAGGTTGCCTTAGGTGTACGAGCCTTTTAGTCGGTCCCGGTATCGAGCCCATCAGCATGATAAAGTCGTTCCTTATGGGGCCATACCGGAGGAACCCCCCGCTGGGCGTAACCGCCTTGCCATCGCTGCCCAGCTTTAAGACGCGTTTGTTGAACTCCGTGCGCTGGTTATACCCCATTTGGCCAGAGCCCGGCACCGTCCACATTATCCGCGGTGGCTTCCAAGGCCCGAGCGTGCCAACTTGGCGGCTGCCATCGTCCTGCTTGCGCGGCAGGATTTTGATCCCCCAACGTTTAACCGGTCCTTGAAAACCTTTGCCCTTTGTAACCGCCAATACATCGACGTATTCACCCTCCTTAAAAACGTCGGCAACTCGGACCTGCTTGCCGAGCAAGCCCCTGCAGTAATTCCAACGCTCCTCGACCGAGCTGCCCCCAACGCGGATCTCCACGACATCCGGCTTTTTCTTTTGCATGTTGCTAAAGTGGGGCTGGGTGCACGAAATCACGCGCAAATCCTTAACCTTGTCATCCTTGACGAGCGCCTCAGCCTCAGCTAGGGCCTTTTGCTGATCGTACTTCTTTGGTACCTTTACCACACGAGCTAGCTCCTTTGGGGGCTCGCCCGCCCAAACCTCGGTCAGGGTATTAAGACCTCGAGTGCCTGAGCCGTACAACCGAATCGCGCAAACGACGAGGGGCGGGGCCTCGATCACCGTCGCAGGTACGCATATCTCCTGCCCGGCGGTTAGGCTGCCCTTACGATCGTCTATTGTGAACACCTGAGTCATGCCAGCCTTGTAGCCGACGAAGCCCTGTAAGCGCAAGCTAGCGTCCGCTGGCCACGCCCGCACATGGGCTATCGCTCTAGGGGCGCGCGTTCGAGGCATGAACGCCAACGACCCCCTCTTCGGGTGGTGCGGCCTCTTGCCCATTTATTTCCCCCATATCGATGCGTTCAGCAGCGCAAGTGTAGCCATGAGCGCCTCCTCAGTCCGGACGGTCTCTGTCCCCTGCTGGGGTATGGTGTTGATCACGACGTCGAAGAGCTCGCCCGCATCGACGCCTTGGCGCTCGCATATCTCGAAGAGACCCTGGTAAGGCCCCCCGAATGCGACCGCTACGCTTCTCGGTTTGCTATCCCCTATCCCTCGCAGGGCTTCATATAAATTTTTGCCGTATCGTGAGGTCCCTATTACATAATCGGCTTTCAGCGATTTTAAAGCATCTGCAAGGCTTCTGGCCAGCGAGACATCATAGCCCCAGTATTCTTCGACCCTCCCTCGCGCCACCTGCGTAACTGCCATCCGATCCTCGCCCAAGCGATCGCCCAGCCTAACGGTCAATCTTTGGCCAACCCTGAGCCTCTCGCTGGTAAATCCCTTCTCGCGTAGGCCAATCTCGAGTAAGCTGCCTAGCTCGTCAACCTTAATAACCGCAGCCTCGCGATAATCGCCGGGATTTGTCCTTTCGTCGCGAAGCGGGTGGTGCGGCGTGCGCAACGGCGGCAATATGCCAGCAAACCTAAGATTTCGCTCCCTCGGAAAGAGCAATCTGCGTAGATACTGAGGAGTTTCGATATAACGCAGGAGGGTCGCCACCGCTTCAGCTTCCGCGGCCTGATTTTTGATCCGCGGATCATCATCATTATACAAAACAGCTTTATCGACGCGGAAAATCGCGAGCGAGCGTCCGACCATTCCAATCTTCATTGTTTTCTGTTGAAGGTTGGGCGCATCGGCCACAAGCGACGTCGGCAACAACACGAAAACAAATAACTTTGACATCTGACCCTCCGACTAACCCTTTGCAACGCCAATGGGCTTGAGCCGAGCGACCATCCGCGCAGTGCCCGCGTCGTGGCTGACCTTCACCACGCGATCGACATCTTTGTAAGCTTCGGGGGCCTCCTCCGCGATGACCGATATCTTCACCGCTCGCACGATGATGCCCTTGGCTTCCAAGTCGCGTTTGACCTGCTCGCCCCAGTATTGCTTTAGCGCCGCGGTTCGACTCATGTGGCGCCCGGAGCCGTGTGCGGTCGAGGCAAAGGTCTCCTGCATGGCCTGTTCGGTGCCCACCAACACGTAGGAAGCGGTGCCCATGTCCCCCGGGATCAATACAGGCTGGCCGACATCGCGATAAATTGCCGGTATATCCGGATGTCCTGGCCCGAACGCGCGCGTCGCACCCTTGCGGTGCACGTAAACCTTCCGTAGCTCGCCGTCGACGCGGTGTTCCTCGAGCTTGGCGATATTGTGCGCCACGTCGTAAATTATGTGCAAACCAAGGCTTCCGGCATCGCGACCGAATACCTGCTCGAAGGACTGTCTGACCCAGTGGGTTATCATCTGGCGATTGGCCCAAGCGTAGTTCGCCGCGCACGCCATCGCTGAAAAGTAAGCTTGCCCCTCGGGCGAGGTCACGGGCACATTCACCAGCTCTCGGTCTGGAAGCTCGATCTTATATTGCCTGACCACGCGCTCCATCGTCCTGAGGTAATCGGAACAGACTTGGTGGCCCAAACCTCGCGAGCCCGTATGGATCATCACCGTTACCTGTCCCTCGCGCTCTATGCCAAACTTGCTGGCCACCTGTGGGTCGAGGATCTTATCGACCTGCTGCACCTCGAGGAAGTGATTGCCTGAGCCTAGGCTACCCAACTGTGGGAAGCCCCGTTGCTTCGCGCTCATGCTGACCTTCTTGGCGTCTGCACCCGCCATACAGCCGCCCTCCTCCAAGCGCTCGATGTCCTCCTTCCAACCGAAGCCGTTCTCGACGGCCCACCTCGCCCCATTCGTCAGGACCTCGTCCAGCTGGGCGAGTGTGAGCTTCATGTGGCCTGTGCTCCCCAAGCCTGAGGGCACGTTTCGGAAGAGTGTTTCCACTAGCTGGCGAAGCTTTGGCTGGATATCTTTTTTATCGAGGTTTGTTTGCAGCAACCTGACCCCACAATTTGAAACCACAAAACAGTCCGCAACAAAGTTGTGATGATTATCCCTAACCGTAAAGTCGTACACTTGACCATTGTGTTCGATCTCCTCCATTTTCACGATCCTATCGTAAACAATTTCCCCCTCCAAAAACTTGCTCAAAAATTCCTCAAATCTGATGAAGCCCTTTGGAGGTCTAGCCCCTTCGGTTTCCTCGTATATGCTCCTCTCGATAAACTTTTTATTGACCGGCCCCTCGTACCTCTTCATCAGTTCCTTAGCGCTGCTTTCCCTGCGATCCTCCCGTGTCTCCTTCCTTAAAAGCTCCCTTTCCTGAACAATGGCTTGTTTTAGTCTTAGGTAGACGACCGCTGCCATAGCGAGTGCCCTTCGTTTTCTGTTGTATTCGTATCCCACCTTAGACCATAATTTGACCAAGTTTTCGGGATCTCCGTGAACTAAGAGCCTATAGATTGCCTTGTTCTCGGTCTCCTCAGCGATTGAAATAGTTGAACTCACACCGAACTCCCTAAGCATCTCCTTTAAATCCCGCAGGAATTTGAGACCGTTTCTCTCTTTCCCCTTCTCTTTGGAAAGCTTTAGCTCGGGCATGTAGAAATTGTAGCCATTCATCGTTTTCGGCTTGGACATTTCCGCTCCAAAATAGGCAGCCAAAAATAATCTTTTCAACCAGTTGGGTAATCTACGCAACCATCTCGGAACGCGGAAGTCTGCTTTTGTTTTATCTCCCTTTGGATAGCCAAGTGCCCGTAGGAGTTCGGTGAGGCTCCTAGCAGAAACTCTCAGGAAAACCTCATTTCTAACAAATCTATATCCCTTAATTTCGTGCTCCCGTCTCCTCTCGTATATCCTGCCGGCATATCCTAGGGAATTTAGATCCGTCTTTACGTCTTCCAGATCGCTTCTTTCCCCGTAAAATACCACGTTCTTGCCGTAGACGACCCCGTCGCCCAGCAAGTAGCTGAAGATTTTCACAAGGTAAGGCAACTTTTCATTTGTAGTAGTGAGGGGAAGCAGTCCTCGCTTTTTCAACTCTTCTCTAATTGCTTTCCCAAAGCTTTCTTCCGACGCGATCTCGAACTCCACCGGTTCCTCGTAAGCTACGCCCTCAAATGGGTGAATCCCAACTTCCTCACCCTGGTAGAGATTCTTGGCCTCCTTCATCCCTACCCTAGTTAGGACTGGGTGATCTGGGGAGAGGGTCAACTTAAACCCTGCCGCTGTTTCAATCCTTCGGAGGGTCTGTTCATCCCTGTTGAGAGTCAGAAGAACTTCAGTGGGCCTAGCGTGGCCTTGGTTCAGTACGATTACTTGGTCACCCACGGAGACCTTTTCAATTTCAGCCCAATATCCGAGGGGGGTTAAGACCTTAGTATCCCTTGGAAGGCAGTTGATATCATAGCCCACACCGCCGGGGCTGATGACACCCGTCTCAGCATCTGTGGCGGCTACACCCCCGATGGGGAACCCTTAGCCCGAACACGTTTGGACGTGTTCGAATAGCCCTGGTGCCCATCGGGGAGCGTTATCGAGTACTTATAGATCCCTTGCAGGAACGAAACATTCGCGGCCTGCTCCAGCGTCAGGTCCTTCCTCATCTCGTTGAGCAATTCGGCATCTGCATAAACTCGGGCTGGCGCGCGCATCCCGCGCTTGTAGTCCTGAGGGATCTCCCAGCGGACATCGTCGATTTGCTTTATTTTACCAGTCCACGACATTTTTCTCACATAAATAAGGTGGACACAATGTTACTAATTACCTTTTGGTTCGGAAAAGTATGCCTAGCTTTGTAAAAGAAAACTCCCTATGGCAGCTCCGGTATGTGGGGCTTTTGTAAGTAGTCCGGAGAGTAATAGTTTTCTTAGTTCATTTCGTCGGCTAATCCGGACCCAAGAGCGATTTTGATTATCATGCGTTGTAAGAGTACATTTGATCCCAAAACAATATCGAAGCATGTGAGCAATTTTGGCCATTGCTTGAGAGTCGTGTGACCCCAACTCAAATGATCCATATCTACCTGCTTTCACGCGGAAATACCCTCGATGTTTGAATACCTCCAATAGTACTAGCTTGGCTTTTTTGCCGTTTCCTGCTTTTAGATGCCCCCAATCTCCGTAATACTTCCGGTATCGACTCAAGATAGCCGCAATTTCATTTGCTTACGCTGATGATAGAAGCCGACTCTATTGTAGAAGCGCTCCAAATTTTCCCGTCCACAAATCCTTAGCAGATGGGTCCCTCTATGGCTCCGAAATTTTAGATGCGAATAAATACCGAAATCCTTGACCAAAACTGCTCTTAGGTGACATAATCCTGCTTGGTTTACCGATTCAACAGTTACTTCTCTGTTTACGTAAGTGACCGTAGCGTCTGAATCAAAAAACGCCCTTATCCATTCCCGAATCCATCGCTGTTTTTTAAGATTAGGCATCCGCCACTTATGGGAGCCCACTGGCCCTAAAGATAAGATTGTGTGGACGACTTTCTTTTTTTGGGCCAATACTGTAAACCATGCGCCATACCTACCTTCCGCCTCATGGACGCTTGGGGGATAATCGAGCTTAGCAAAAGCTTCTACTATTCTGTTCAAACAAGCTCGATCATCAATCTTGATGTCCAAACGAACTCTGGACTTCCGATAAGGATAACTGTAGATATTGGCATAACCATCGCCGCACACGTAGCCATGCAATCTGGCAAGGTACCGCATCTTTTGCGAATTTACCTTTATGGATGCACCCCGACAAATTAGCTGAAGAAAAAACGACCTAAGCGATTTTGGGGAGAGAGATGCCCGAAAGTAACTATAAAGGCCAGCTCAGATATCGACGACCGCTTGTACCGAACACCTGCCAGGCTCGTGCTTGATCTCCATCATGTGATAGGTCATAGCCTTGACCGCGGTACGGGTATCATGACGCTTCGGGTCGAAACGCTCCCCCCAAGCCCTGGCTTTGACCTTGAAGTTGTGGTCGCGCTGAATGAGCTCATCGACCTTAAATTTGGACATCACAAACCCCTGTGCATCATAAAAGTAGAGGAACCGCTCGAGCCAGTCATACAGCAGCGCGCCCTCGTCCTCGGCCTCGAGCTCGATGCTGACCTCCTGCAGCGGGCGTACTTGGCTGGTGTCCACCATCACCTCGAATAGGGCCAAGGCCGCATTCTCGAGCGCCTCGGCTAGGTCTCGTCCATAAGCGCGGAAGCCTACGTCGGAGGGATGCTCAACCCACTCGAAGCGCTTCATTTCAACATCCGCCGAAATTTTCTTTAATCGATCAATCCACATTTAATTTTAAAAGTTGAGACATTTAAATTACGGCTGGGATGGCGCTGCGGTCCAAATTGGATTTAATAGCGGTTGGCAACCTTAACATCGACCTAATTGGTAGGATCAAAGGGCTCCCCGCTCGAGACGAGAAGTTGCTACTGGAAGAATTCGCACGATGTCCCGGCGGCGGGGCGGCAAACTTCGCGGTTGCGTGCTCCAGGCTGGGCTTAAAATCTGGCTTCATAGGGTGCGTTGGCAGCGATGAATTCGGCAAAGAAATTCTTGCCGACCTCGAACGGGAAAACGTGGATAAAACGCATGTAAAAATTGTCGACGCACCAACCGGACTCGTCTTCGCCCTCTCGACTCCCGGGGGCGATCATTTCTCAGTTGCATACCGAGGGGCAAACTTATTCCTAAAACCCGAGGATATCGACGACGACTACATCAAGAAAACTAAACTGCTGCACGCGAGCAGCGTCACACCTGAGGTAGCGCTCGCGGTTGGCTCAAAGGCCGAAAAATATGGGCTCTTGGCCTCGCTTGATCTAGGGGCAGAGCTGGCGGAGCTTAAGATAGGTAAGCTGCTCGAGATCATCGAACTTTTCGACATCTGCTTCATGAACCGAAGAACTTACAAAAAAGTCTTCAGGGGAAGGCCAAGCAAGAGAGGAATTTTGAAAAATTTCCCCGAGGGGCTCGAAGTTTTGGTCGTGACAATGGGTGCAAGGGGTGCCATGGCGACCGATGGCAAAAGCGTAGCCTCCGGTCCACCGTACAAGGTTGAGGTGAGGGACTCAACCGGCGCGGGCGATGCTTTCGCTGCCGCCTTCGATGTCGTCTGGTTGCGGGGCGGGGACTTAGAAAAAGCCATTAGATATGCCCTAGCGGGGGCTGCAATTAAGATTCAACGCCTCGGGGCTAGGGAGGGACTGCCAACCATGGAGGAGCTCGAAGAGTTCGTGCGAACTCATGTCTGATCAGACTTCGCCTGCTTTGGCTGCCTAATCCTTCGTGCATGCCTTCCTGACCGACTGAACTGCCCTCATGTACTCCTCCACGCGTTTGACGCTGACCGGATTCTGCGCTATTCCCTTTTCCTTTAGACTTGTCCCCACGATGGCTCCGTCTGCATACTTCAAAAATTTGGCGATGTTATCCTTGTTCGTTCCGCTGCCCACCAAAACTGGACGGTTGGGGGCCGCCCGCTTGGCCCTTTTTACCTCCTCGAGCCTCGCTGGGAGGCCAGTCATCTTCCCTGTAACGATAATTGCATCGGCAAGGTAAAAGTCGGTCCAAGCTACGTGGGTCTCTAAGTCGATTCCGGGAAACATCACCGCGTGTTTTTTGCATACATCAGCGAAAATTTTGATGTGCTCAGCTCCCAGGTTCTTCCTGAACCTGAGCAAGTCTGCGGCGACGCCATGGTCGAATTCGCCCGTATCCCAAACGAGCGCTCCGGTGTAAGCACAAACGCGTATGAATTTCGCTCCCGCAGCTACGGCGATCGAAAGCGTGACTCGGCCACCGTTATGGATCACGTTGACCCCAACTGGGACATCGACGGCTTTGACTACTTCTCCAGCAGCGACCGTCTGCGACGCGATTTCCTCCGGTGGGACATTGTCGCCCACGTAGTACGGGAGGTCCCACATGTTTTCCACCATTACTCCATCGACTCCACCATCAACGAGTGCCTGTGCATCTCTCAGGGCTTGCTCGATGATGGCATCCATCCCATATCCGCCATATCCGGGCGAACCAGGCAGCGGCACTAGATGCACCATCCCGATGATCGGCTTCTTAACCCCAAAGATCTCCCTAAGGGACTTCAGGCGCTTGCCGTAGAACTCTTCCACCCATCCGCTAGACATGGCCTCACTTCGCGAGTTTGTATCTCAATAGGAGGTTGGCTCGATGAGTATAAATTTTTAACAAGAGTGGGCCAAAGGCTCTTTAACGATAGGCGATTTCATGAAAAGGTTGGTCTTGGCGGTCGGGGATGCCAACGTGGACCTCATAGCTCGCATCACACTTTTTCCGAAAAAGGGAGGGGAGGCCTTGCTTGAACAGCTGGAAAGGCGAGCTGGAGGTTCGGCCGCAAATTTCTCCGTCGCAGTTTCCCGATTGGGGCTAAGCTCGGGATTCATCGGAAGGATCGGAGACGACTCCTTCGGCCATTTTTTGATCGATGAGTTTAAAAGGGAAAAAGTGAATGTCGACCAGCTACAGGTCGACAAGGAAATCGGGACTGGTCTAACGTTCATACTAGTGACGGAGGATGGCGAAAGGACGATGTTTGGCTTTCGGGGGGCGAACGTATACCTCTCAGCTGATGAGATAGACATGGGCTATGTTCAAAACGCTGATGTCCTCCACATCTCTGGGTATTCGTTCCTCAGGGATCCCCAGAGGGAAGCCGCTTTGAAGATACTTGACGGAGCAAAAAAGGCTGGAACCTTCATCTCCTTCGATGCAGGGATCTTGCCAACCATGAAGGTCGCGAATCGTTTACGTGGAGTTCTGCGATCGGTCGATCTGTTGTTCCTAAGCGAGACGGAGGCCGAGTTGTTGATGGGCGTTAAAAATCCTGAAAATGCGGCCAGATGTTCTCTCAAGTTAGGGCCGAAGATCGTTGTGTTGAAATTGGGGGAAAGGGGCTGCCTCGTGTTGACCGAAGGGAAGGAAATCCTTTCACCTGCTTTCGATGTAAAGGTTGTGGACACCACGGGAGCTGGCGATGCCTTTGACGCTGGCTTTCTCATTGGCGTCATTGAGGGGTGGAATCACGAAAAGGTCGCGCGATTCGCCAACGCCGTTGGGGCCCTCTCCGCCATGAAGGTTGGGGCCAGGGCAGCCCTGCCAACCACGGGAGAAGTCGAAGGATTTCTGAGGAGATTTAGAGCAGGGAATTGATCTAAAAATCAAATGTGGAAACTACGCCAACACCAACTACTTAATTTACCATCCATCTATAGAGTGAAGGGGCCTAAACATGAGCACGGTTGAAATTGAAATACTTGGAATTGTCGCCGCCATTTTGGTAAACGCGGCCTCAATTCCGCAGGTGTTAAAAACGGCCACGACGAAGCAGGTGAGAGACATTTCCTTACCCTTTTGGATGATATTGCTCATGGGCGCCTTCCTCTGGGCTATCTATGGGATTTTGGTTCGCGGGATTGCCCTCATCCTGTCCAGTCTAGTGACCTGTAGCTTGTGCTTGACGATGATAGCATTAATTTTGAGGTATAGGTGATGACCGTGCGATTGAAAAAGCGAATACAACCGCACATCATGTGCGGCGTGGGTGATGTCGCGAGATACGTCCTCCTTCCGGGCGATCCAAGGAGGGTGGAGAGGATCGCATCGTTTTTCAAGGAAGCGCGAAAGGTCGCGGAGTACCGGGGATTTGTGACCTATACCGGCAAAGTCGACAGGGTGGAAATCTCGACCTGCTCGACGGGCATCGGATGCCCGTCCGCAGCCATCGTCGTGGAGGAGCTCGCTAGAATAGGTGCTCAAACTTTGATCAGAGTCGGCACGACCGGGGCCCTGCAACCAGAGATAGAGGTCGGCGATATAATCATCGCCACCGCGGCCGTGCGCGCGGACGGCACGAGCAAGGTCTATGTACCGGCTGAGTATCCAGCTGTCGCGGACTTCGGCGTGGTTTCGGCGCTTACCAAAGCCGCGGAAAAATTGGGCACGAAAGCTCACGTCGGAAAGGTCGTGAGCACCGATGCCTTTTACGCCGGTCAGCTTGATATCTGGGGCAAGGCGAACGTGCTATCGGCTGAGATGGAGTGCTCGACCATCTTCACCGTCGCTGGACTCAAGGGGCTTAGGGCCGGGGCAATTTTAGCCGTCGATGGCAACCTTACAAGGGGGGTCAAAAAGGGAGAGTTCGAGCCCGGCGAAAAAACCGGAGAGCTGGATGAGCGCGTGCAAAGGGCGATCGATAAGGAAATCGAGATCGCGATCGAGGCTGTGAAAATTTTGGAAGGAACTAAATAGCGCACCGTTTCTTGAATTTAGCGCCTTTGGAGCTGCCGCAGCTTTTTCACCTCCGCCATGAATGCCATCACCCGCGCGCCATCGACCGGATTCTCGACGATCCCGCCCGCCTTAAAGCTCGTGCCAACGATTGCGCCGTCCGCATGCTCGAGTAGTTTTGCTACGTTCTGCCTTGTCGTCCCGCTCCCGATCAAGACGGGTTTCTCGGGCACCGCTTTCTTCACCTTTAAGAGGCTCTGCAGTTCCGGCGCCTCACCAGTCCTGGCGCCCGTAATTATCAGGGCATCGGCGAAGCCTCTGTACGCCGCGTCCTTTGCGGACTCCTCGATCGGCCTCGCGCTCAAAAGCGCCCCGTGCTTCACGTGAACATCTGCGAAGATCTTGATCCCCTCGGCCCCCAGGCGGCGGCGGTACCTGATCAACTCGGGCGCACATGCCTCGATGATTCCTTGATCGCTGACGATGGCCTCCGTGAAGACATTTACGCGTATGAACTCGCCGCCCGCGGCGTTTGCTATGGCCAGCGCCGCCTTGGCATCGTTTCTGAGCACATTGATGCCAACGGGCACATCCACCGCGTCTACCACCTCTTTGGCTATCGAAGCCATTGCTGAAACCGTCTCCGGGCCGACGTTCGCCTTCAGGTATGGGGCGTCCCCAAAGTTCTCAATCGTCAGGCCGTCGATGCCCCCCGCCTTTAAGGCTTTGGCGTCCTGAAGGGCGCGCTCGACGATATCGTGGACGTCTCGACCATCGTATCTTGGGGAGCTGGGTAGCGGGGGGAGGTGAACCATGCCGATGATCGGCTTTTCCGCCCCAAACATTCCCCTCAGGATTTTATCCCCAGCTGTGGCGATTTTAGGGATTTTCCCACCCGCTTTCTGTAAATTCCTCTTTCCATTTTACCGTTGCCCTGCCCTTTTCATGCAACCGCCCAACCTATTGGTTCCAGGTCGCCGACCATATGTCCGGATTAAGGGCTATTCCCTAATGTATGGCTTGCCTAGAGCTTTGGGGAAGGGTCTCCTGCCGATGAAAATTGTGACAATCACGAGAGGGACGATGTAAGGGACCATCTTGAGGAAATATGGCAAAAATGGGTATACCTTGGCGCCCGGCGTGATCGCCACTGTGTAAGCGAGGGCTTCGGCGAAACCAAAGATAAAGGCACCAGCGAGGGCGAGCAGTGGCGAGAGCCCCGCGAACACCACGCAGGCCAAGGCGATGAAGCCCCTGCCCGCAGCTATTTCCTTCACGATGCCGTCGAACCAAGCAAGAGACATGAAGACCCCGCCCAAACCTGCCATCGCTCCCCCTAGGGTACAAGTGAACATTCGGATGTGGTCAACCCTTTGGCCTGCGACATCGGCCGCCTCGGGTTTCTCCCCAGCGGCCTTTATTTTGATGCCGAGGAACGTTCGGTTCAAGATGATATGGGCTATGATGGGTACTGCTATGGCGACGAAAATTACCGGACTCAAGAGCCCTATGGGGGTTAATATTTTTGGCACCAAAAACTCCTTACGAACCAAGTGGATTCCAGGAAATGCCCAAATGGCCATCAGGAGGAAGGGGAGGAATCCTATCCCAAATACATTGATGCCCATCCCCGCCACGACTTGGTTCGCCCTCGCGTAAACGCTCATCAAGCCAAAGATAAACCCGATAAAAGCACCCACCAGCGACCCCACTAAAAGTCCGGCTATCCCACTCCCTAAGCGCTCAGCTCCGAAAACTCCAATAACGCAGCTTACGAGGAAAATCCCCTCCAGCCCGATGTTAACGACCCCAGCCTTTTCGTTGATACACTCCCCCGTAGCTGCGAGAGCCAATGGTGTCATCGCGAACAAGCCACTCCTGATTATATCCTTCGGTGGAACGCCAGCCCGATCCAGCAAATAAAGGAAGACGGTGATGGCGATCAAACTAATGGCGTACGCAAGAACCCTCTTAGAGAGACGTATGCGACCTATAGTAATCATTTGGCCTTCCTCCTTATTAATGCTAGAAGTCCAGGCAAAGCCATAGCTATGATGATGACTCCTTGGATGGCCCCCACGAGCTCAGAACTTATTCTTATATCGAATTCCATGAACCTGCCCGAGTGCGCTAACCCTCCGAAGAATATCGCCGCAGGTATTATGCCTATTGGGTGGTTTCTACCCACTAAAGCCACCCCTATCCCGGCGAACCCATAACCCATCAAATCGCCCAGGGTCGCATGGAACCCCCATTTTTCCGGCCTTACCGCCAAACTGGCCCCAGCGAGCCCAGCTACCAGCCCGCCGATGATGAAGCTGAGGAATATCGCACGTGAAATACTCATCCCAGCGTATCGGGCAGCATCCGGGTTATCTCCGACCAACCTGAGCTCGTATCCCGGGTGCATGCGCCACAAAAATATGTAAACTCCGATGCAGACGAGGAGAGCGATAAATATCACGGCCGTCAGGCTACCCGCAAGCACGGGGTAGCGTGCAGTGGGCAGAGCCTCCTTGGTTATGTGCGCCCAAATCCCCCTGAGATGATAAATTGCTAGGTACATAACGAGGTAGAAGGCCATCCAATTGAGCATGATGGTAGATATGACCTCGTGAACCCCTTTCCATATTTTAAGTAAAGCCGGTAGGACGGCCCAAAGGGCACCTGCTAACATCGCGAAAACCGTGACTGCGAACACGTGAAAGCCTGAGGGTAAGGCAACATGCGCCGCCATCCAAGATGCGGCCGCTGCCCCTATGTATAATTGCCCCTCGGCACCGATGTTAAAGAGCCCCGCCCTCACGCCGACCGCAAAGGTAAGCGCCGTTAGCATGTAAGGTGTCGCAAACGCAAGTGCAAACATGAATTCCCTTGTCATAAAAGTCCTTTTTGCGATGAATATACCATATCCCTTGAGCATCGAAATATACCCTTCTATCGGGTCGTGACGAAATATGATCATAATCAGGGCTCCGACGATCAATCCTACAAATATAGCAAACGCGGATTCAATCAATGGGCGTTTAAGTCCCCGGATGTAGCCCATGAAAAGGTTCGGCAACTTAGAAATCATAGATTGAGAGAGGCGCAGGCGCACGAATTCACCCACATCCATTGGTTTTAACCAAGTATTTAACATTCAGTTCTATAGTTCTTATAATTGGGAACAAACTTAGAAACAAGTTCGTTTTTTTAAAGGTAAGGCAAAAAATAAAAAGAGAAAGGAGTGGGTTAGCCAAGGATGGCTCGCCACTCCTTAACCGCGTTCTCAGTTACCGCCAGTGGAACTTCGACTGCGCCAGTACGTATCTTGCTCTCCAACTCCGCGACCGCTCCCCATATCCAAGCGGGTTGGTTGTCCCTCATCTCCGCTACTTTTTCCTTGATCCACTCGGGCGGCCCGGGAAGTACCGGCTCTCCGGTCAGTTCCTCCGCCTTCACGCCCATCTTGATGAACTCATCTAGGTCCGCGAGGGTGCTGACGGATATCCCCTCCATCGGTATTCCAAGTACGGTGGTGCCGATCCCGAGCACTATCTCATTGCCGTACTCCGCCACAGCCTCTCTGAATTTGTTTTCCAGAACCAGCTTGGTGGCGTAGTAGACGCCGTAGTCGACCCTCTTCATCATGCTGGCGATGACGAACCCGGGGTTTATCCAGTCCTGATTCGCGTCCACGCCTATCCAGAAGGGCGGCCCCGCTTTCAGCCTATCCCTAGTGGCGATGTCCTTCACCGCGCTGTTTATCCCAAGCCCGAGCGGCCCCGCTATGTTGTAGACAGCGACGGCACCCTTCTCGTACATCGGCACGGCGGTTAGGTAACCCTTCGTGATGTCGCTGAATGTTCCGGTGTAATCATATAGGACCCTCTTATCCCTGGGCGTGTTATAGATGCCCCGCTTCATCTCGGGCTTGTTGTTCTCGATCCAGCCCATGGCCCAGTCGCATCCCCACTTGTAGCCTATTTCGAACTTCCAAAGGACGGGGATCTCAATTCCAAAAACGCCACCGATGTAAGGTTTGTCGTAGTAGGCTGCAAGCAGGCCGCCGAGCGCGCCGACTAAGGCACTTCCCTTGTGCTCCTCGTACACCACATCAAGCAAGTTCGGCTGTGGATCCACCCACTTGGTAAATGTGTCGATGCCCACGAAATTTTTATCCGGGAACTCCTTGGCCACCTCGATGAGGGCGTGGGTCAATAGGAACCCAACCCCGACGATAAGCTTCACATCTGGATCTAAAGCAGCTGTCCTCAGGTTCGGAACGTAGTCGGCTTCAACCATACTAATAATTTCCTTCATCTCAACGCCGAAATCTCTCTCGGCGTCGTCACCGCCCTTGAACGCCATATCGTTAAAGCTCAGGTCCCCTCTCCCGCCGATGTCGGAGACCACGGCTATCTTGAACACCGCTGGCGGCTTCACCGGAGGCCTTGTAGCGACATATGCACCAATTACAGCTGCGGCGATGATTATGATTACTATAGCAATAGCTGTAGTCTTGGCAACTCCCTCATTGTCCAAAAGCCTTCTTATCTTATCACCTCCTTTTTAGTTGTAAAGCATTTTTAATAATAAGGCTTTCGGATATCGAATCTATCAACTTTCGTCCCCTTTGTGGCTATCAAACCTTCGAGCCGGCCATCATCAGCCCTATCTTCTCCACCTTTGCCCTCGCCGCATCCACCGTGCCAACGATCTTACCCTCAAAAATTACGGCGATGCGGTCGCTCAGGGACATCACCTCGTCTAGGTCCTCCGAGACGAGTAGAATTGCCGTACCCTTTTCCTTCAGCCTCAGGAATAGGTCGTGAGTATGTCTGAGCGCCTTGAGGTCGAGCCCGTAGGTCGGGTGAACCGCGACGATCAAGCGCGGCTCCCGCCAAGTCTCCCTGGCAAGGATGAGCCTCTGGATATTCCCGCCCGAGAGTATCCTCGTCTCAGTCCGCCAGAGGTCGGGCACCATTATATCGTACTCAGAAACCATCCGCTCGGTGTGTCGAGTTATGAATGAACGATTGAGGAATGTCCACCTTGAAAAAGGCGAGGTCCTATAGTCCTTCATGATCAGGTTCTCGGCCGAGGTCATGCCTTCGGCAACTCCCATCCTCCTACGCTCCTCGGGGATATGGACCATGCCGGCCTCCATAAGTTTCTTGGGCGAATGATTCGTCACATCCTTGCCGAAGACGAGCACCTTGCCCTTTATGACCTCCCGCAGACCGGTGATCGCCTCGACGAGTTCGCTCTGGCCGTTGCCGGCTACGCCGGCTATGCCCAGTATTTCGCCCTCCCTCACCGTCAAGGAGATGCCTTTGACTGCCAGCAGCCCCTTCTCATCGAGCACATGGAGGTCCTTGACCTCCAACGCTACCTCGCCCAACTTGACGGGTTTCCTCTTCGGGCGGAACGTGACCTCCCGGCCCATCATCATCCTCACCAATTCCCGCCTGTTCGTCTCCGAGGTCTTCCTCGTTCCAATCAGCTTGCCCAGCCTGAGCACGGTGACGCGATCGCTTACCTCCATCACCTCCTCGAGCTTGTGGGTGATGAACACGACCCCGCGTCCCTCCCTCGCCATCGCTCGTAGGATGGAGAAAAGCCTCTTGGACTCCTCCGGCGTCAGCACAGATGTCGGCTCGTCTAAAATGATCACCTCGGGTTCGTGATAGAGGGTCTTGAGTATCTCGACGCGCTGCTGCTCTCCAGCCGAAAGCTCCTCAACCCTAGCCTTTGGATCCACCTTCAACCCATATCTATCGGATAACTCCCTGATCCTCTTCTCAACCTTGGAGAGGGGGAATGAGAAGTTGGATTCCGCTAGACCTAGGGCCACGTTCTCGGCGACCGTGAGCGGCCGCGCAAGCGTGAATTCCTGATGGACCATCCCTATTCCGTGTTCGAGCGCGTCCTTTGGGGATTTTATAGAGATGGGCTTTCCTCTGGCGTAAATTCGCCCCTTCGAGAGACTGTAGAATCCGGACAGGATGTTCGCTAGGACCGTCTTACCTGCTCCATTTTCCCCGAGCAGCGCATGAACCTCGCCTGACTTTACATCAAAGTTTATGCGGTCCAATATGAGGTGTTCCCAGACGCCGGGGAATCCCTTGCAGATTCCCTCCGCCCGCACCAAGATTTCCCCCAACTTCGGCTTTCGGGCGGCAGCACTCCTAGACCGCTTACTGCTCTCCCTTCGAAGCAGGATTTTTTTTAGAGGATTTAACATCAAAAAGGCCTTCGCGTATGACCTCTTAAAAGTGACCATCTTGGAAAAATATTGATTCTCGATAGCGCCGACGAATTTTGTTTCGGGGGCGCAACGCAAATAAATGGAGATGTAAGTTATCTAAGGGGTGATATGGTGAAGTTCGAAAATATTACCTTTAGGACCGCGGACGGAAAAGCCTATCACTTGGAAATCGACCGCATCAACCCCAACATTCTGACGGCTGGCTCGCCCGGCCGCATACTCAAGATGGTTGAGTACCTGAAGGATGCCGAGATAATCGAAGGCGACCGAAAGATGACGGTCGTGCACGGCAAATATCAAGGACTGCCGGTCTCGGCGTTTGCAACGGGCATGGGGCCGGCCAGCACCGCCGTGGTCCTGCCGGAGGCCCTCGAGGTGGCTGAGGGGCCGATCACCATGTTGCGCCTCGGCACCTCCGGCAGCCTGCAGCCATTCGTTAAAGTCGGACATATGGTAATAAGCTCGGGCGTCGTCAGGGATGAGATGGCTACCAGAGCGGCGGTTGGGCCGGAATATCCAGCTGTTGCCGATCCGGCGCTCGTGCCCATAATGGCGGCGGCGGCGGAAAAACACGGCTACAGGCTGGGCGAAAAATTGTGGGTGGGGATAATCCACGCTAAGGACGACCTATACTTCGTGGAGACGCCGCAGTTCTCACCCTCGACTGAACTCATGACCGCCAAGCTAGCGTCCTACAGGCGGATGGGCGTGCTCGCGAGCGAGATGGAGTTCTCGGTGTACTGCATCATGCGCGACTTCTATGAGGGGCGCAGGGACGACCGAGTAATGGTCGGCAATCTTTTGGCGGTGATAGCGTCCGCTCCCGAGGTTGAAGCGATAACCGTCAGCAAGGAGGACAAAAAGAGGATGGAGCACGATATGATTAAGATCGGCTTGGACACGCTGCTGTTGGTCAACCGACTCAGAGAGGGAAAAAGCGTAGATATCGACATCGATCAAGTTGTCAGAGGGATGATGCTCGTGCCGCCGCGGGGCAAGCTCCTCCGATCGTGAAATAATGAAAAACCTATCCGCTCGAACCTGCAAAAATCGTGATCATTGCACTTGTTGATCCTACATCCGATTTCACCCTCTGCATAAAAGTCTTGATTCCTAAAAAGCGCCGGGGCTGGGATTCGAACCCAGGAGGCCCGAAGGGCCATCGGATCTCAAATCCGACGCCTTACCTGGCTTGGCTACCCCGGCATTAGAAGTATCCACGAGAAAGTAAAAAAGAGGTTAGGTCTTGAGTTCGATTTCGATGCTGACTTCCTCGGGCACCTGAACGCGCATGATCTGTCGCATCGCCCGCTCGTCCGCCTCCATATCGATTAGGCGCTTGTGAACCCGCAGCTCCCACTTGTCCCAGGTGATCGTACCCTCGCCATCAGGTGCCTTCTTGGTGGGGATGACTATCCGCCTCGTCGGAAGCGGCACTGGGCCCGACTTTTTGACGCCCGTTCGCTCGGCGATCGCGACTATCTGCTTGCATACCTCGTCGAGCTTCTTCGGGTCGGTGCTGGACAGACGTATTCTCGCCTTTTGCAAGCTGGTCCCAACTATATCTAGGGTTAGTAGTTAGAATAAAAGATTTCAGCTAGCCTATTTCGCGGGCGTTAAGTCTATGCAAACGCCAGCCGCGATGGTCATGCCCATGTCGCGTATCGCAAAGCGGCTTAGCTGCGGGATTTCGGCCGCCCTTTCTATCACCATGGGCTTGGTCGGCGTAACCTTGATCGTCGCCATGTCGCCGCGCTTTATGAACTCCGGTTTCTCCTCCAGCACAGCGCCCGTCTTGGGATCGAGCTTCTGTGTTATCTCGCTTATGGTGCACGCCACCTGCGCCGTGTGCGCATGGAAGACCGGCGTGTAACCCGCGGCCACAACGGTCGGATGCTGCAGAACCGCGATTCTTGCCGTGAACTCCTTAACCACAGTTGGGGGCGCCTTTGGGTGCCCGGCGACATCGCCGCGCCTTATCGCCGCCCTATCTATGCCCCTCACGTTGAAGCCGATATTGTCGCCCGGAACTGCCTGCGGTATGGTCTCATGGTGCATCTCTATCGACTTGACCTCGCCGCTTACGCCCGCTGGCTCGAAGACCACGGTCTCGCCTGCCTTCAGCACGCCCGTTTCAACCCTGCCGACCGGCACCGTGCCAACGCCCGTGATCGAATATACATCTTGCACTGGTATCCTCAGTGGCTTGTCCATCGGTTTCTCGGGCACGACGAAGCTATCCAGCGATGAAAAGAAAACCTGCCCTGTGTACCACTTCATCTTTTCGCTGGGCTTGACGACGTTTTCGCCGTGAAATGCTGAGGCTGGCACGAATACGAACTTTTCCGGGTTTCTGTAGCCTATCCCCCTAAGGAGGTCTATTACCTCTCCCTTGAGCTTCTCAAATACGTCCTGCTTGTACCCGACTAGATCCATCTTGTTTATGGTCACGACGAGCTGCCCGACGCCGAGCGTGAAGGCAAGCGCGGCATGCTCTCGGGTTTGAGGCATTATGCCGTCGTCCGCCGCAACGACGAGCACGGCGGCGTCCGCCTGGCTGGCGCCTGTGATCATGTTCTTGACGAAGTCCCTGTGGCCGGGAGCATCGATGACGGTGAAATAGTACTTATCGGTTTCAAACTTTCGGTGGGCGAGATCGATCGTCAATCCGCGCTCTCGCTCCTCCTTAAGGGAGTCCATCACCCAGGCAAACTTGAAGGTTTTACCTTTATCACCCATTTCCTCGAATTTTTTGATCACGGATTCCTCAACTAGGCCCTTCTCAAAGAACATGCGACCCAGCAGGGTGGACTTACCGTGATCCACATGTCCAATTACCACGAGGTTCATATGCGGCTTCGCCATAATTATCTCCCCCATTAGATTATTCAATATAACTCAATAGTCCTATTAAAAAGCATTTCGATTATCTGGCGCCCTTCGCTATTCGCTCGGTTTCTTCCTTCCTCGCTATCGCAAAACTTTTCATGTCGTAGTTAGCGGCCATTATCAATTCCTCCGCAAGGCATTCCTCGATCGGCTTTTCGCTGTTGAATGATGCCGCAAATGCCCCCGCTGCCAAATTTTTGAGCGCCACATCGAGCCTCCTCTGGGGGGCGGAATCCACAGCAACGTGATAGGTGATCCCGCCGTAGCTTATCCTAGTTGTTTCCTCCCGCGGGGCGGTATTTTGTATCGCATCGACCAAAACTTGAATTGGATTCTTCTTCGCTCGCTGCTCGACAATTTCAAGGGCCTTGCGCACTATGTCGTGGGCCTTGTGTTTCTTGCCGCATGCCCCAGCCCCGCGGATGAATTTGCCTCCCAGTTTTCTGACGCCTGGACCAGAGCGCATCACTTTATTTATCAACCGCTCGACGATTGGGATCTCGGCCTTACCAAATTGCTTGTCCGCATGTCTTCCGCCAGCATGTAGAACTAAACTGGGTTGTAGACGAATATATCGCCCAAGTCCTCGGTCTTTTATCACGATATCATCCACTCGCCACTTTCCAAAATATTTAAGCTCCATGCCATCACCGAGTCGGCTTCTCCTTGCGGCCCTTGACCAATTCCTTCAGCGAGACGCCATTTACTTTTACCACCTTGTATCGCACGCCGGGGATGTCCCCCTTTGCCCCTCCCTTCGCGCCCCCGATGCCCTCGACGACGACCTCATCGTGCTCGTCAATGAAACTGATCGCGCCATCCCCAGGGGCGAAAGCTGTGACCTGTCTCCCATTTTTGATGATTTGGACCCTCACGCATTTTCTAATCGCGGAGTTCGGTTGCTTTGCCTCGACCCCCACTTTCTCGAGAACGATGCCTCTGCCCTGCGGGGCCCCCTCCAAGGGGTCTGCCTTCTCGTCCAAGCGCAACACTCGGCGCTTGTAATCGGCATCCTTCCACCTGAACCTCTGCCGCCTGTGGCTTATTTTCCGAGCCGCAAACTCGCCCCTAGAACCCTTGCTCATTTTACCACCAAGTCTTAGATAGCACTTAACCTTGAAACCTTAAAAGCTCACGTTAGAAAAACATCCTGAATTCCGTGATGGCGGAGGGCAAGCATCTTTGCGCGCTGGATGTTCCTGCCGCCGCGACCGACCGCCAATCCTTTGTCTTTAGCCTCAACTTCTACAAATGCCAACTTCTTGCCCTCGCGCTCCACGATGCTGACCCCACTGATCTTTGCTGGAGCAAGAGCGTTTTTTATTAACTCTGCTGGATCATCCGAATATTCGACGACCTCAATGCTTTTGCCCAGTACCCGCTTGGCCTTTTGAACCCTGCTTCCTCCCTTGCCTATCGCCAGCCCTATGTCGCCCTGGTTCACTACAAGGATAAGCTTGCCCTCTTTTTCGAAAACCAAACAATCGCGCACGGTCGCACCAGTTAAGCTCTCAAACAACGCGATGTAGCGCATTTCATCCGCGCCGAGCTTGAAGCCCATCTATGTACCCCCGACGCCGAGGATGTTCGAGTTCCCTGGATCCATGACTGCTGCCACGCTTATTAAAAATGGTTTGCCGCAGGCAAGCCCCAACTCCGCACTATCGCCCTGAAAAACATGAATCGGGATGTTCGCCAACCTAGCGTAGCGCTCAATATCGGTCCGAATGACCTTGGGGCAATTAGAAGCTAGTATGACTAATTTTGCCTGTCCAAGCTTGAGGGCCTTCATCGATTTGTCCGTGCCCAAAATTACCTTGCCGGTGTCCACCGCTTGGCGTATCTCTCTATTCACGTCCAACTTTTTCTTCCCTCCGCATCACTAGTTCTACCGAACCGGTGCCCAGCGGAATCGGTTGCCCGGCTATCACATTTTCAATTATGCCATCGAGCCCGTCCATCTCGCCCCGAATGCACGCGTCCGAAAGGTGTTTAATTGTGGTCTCGAATGATGCGCGCGCCAACACGCTTGCCTTTTCGCCGCTTACGCCGTGTCTGCCTATCTGCTTCACTTCGCCGCTACTCGTCATCATGTCCGCGACTAGCATTATATGCCTGATATCGACATTTAACCCCTGCTCCTCAAGCGTCTTGATTGCCTCGTTTATTATGGCGTTGCGGGCCGCCTCGATGCCGAGCACCTCCTCTATCTCATGGATATTGTTAGTAATGGTGCGGGTCGGATCCACTTCGGGCAAGGTGAGTATTTCTGCAAAATTTGAACCCTCGGTATAAACAACGTACTCATCGCCTTCCATTTTGACCACAATTCGGTTTATGCCCTTAATGCCGCGCAGCGGCACCCCCTTCGCCTTTGCGGCGACGCGGCGCAAGTCAGAAAGCGTGGGGGCCTCTGGTTTTACGCGCAATTTATTGCCATCGACGACCACCTCTGCCTTCAATGCGCTCCTTATGGCCGACGCGACCTTTGCCGGCGTTAATTCCTTCTGATGCATGCGAGCGCGATCGAGGGTCACGACAAACTCCATGTTTATTAAATCTGTTTCCGTTTGCGACGCAACGTCCTCGACGGCTATCATCTCGATCTCTTGGGCGAAGGCGCGAGCCTTATCTCGACTCTTGGCGAACTTCTCGTTTAAGTAAATAGTCATCAGCGATGTGGATGGAGTCCGCCTGGCATCGAGGATCTCGATCAGTCGGGGCAGCCCGAGCGTGACGTTGAGTTCAGCGACGCCTGCATAGTGAAATGTGCGCAGGGTCATCTGGGTGCCGGGCTCGCCTATTGATTGTGCTGCAACTGTACCGACCGCTTCGCCTGGCTCAACCATCGCATCTATGTAAGCTTGTTTAACTCCCTCGATTATCTCATCGAGTTGTTCGCGCATAATCGCCTTTTCCCTGCTTACGCGCAATAAGCTATTCTCCAGCTCCTTAACTACGGAGTTAGGTAGAACGTCCTGAAGCTTGCGAACCTCTGTCCTTATGGTGTCCGCGGAAACCCCCGCCATATTTACCCCCCACTAAATCCTGTTACCCTTTCAATTATTTTCTCGATGTTAACTGCCCTACCACCATCGCTGCGCGCGGGGTCTATGCCATCCTCACCGTAGACGAACTGCACTATCCCGCCGCGATCGTCCCGCACCGTACCATCATACCCAACGCGAAGATCCTGAAGTGCATTAATCAAACGGCGTTGCATGTAGCCACTTTGGGCCGTGCGCACGGCCGTGTCGACCAAGCCCTCTCTGCCACCCATCGCATGGAAGAAGAACTCCAGTGGTTTAAGGCCGCGCTTGTAGCTAGAGCCTATAAATCCACGAGCTTCTGCGCCAAGGTCCCCAACCTTGTAATGAGGCAAGGTGCGCCATTTATAACCGCGGCTTAGACGTTCGCCGCGCACGGATTGCTGACCAACGCATGCCGCCATTTGTGTAAGGTTGAGCATGCTACCTCGTGCACCTATCCTTGCCATAATCACTGCGTGGTTGTCCAAACCCAGATATTTCTCGGCAATTTCGCCCGCATTGTCCCGACTCTCAGCGAGTACCTCCATTATGCGCATCTCGAGCGTTTCACGCAAAGAGCGACCGGGCAGGGGCTCCATCTCGCCCAAGTTATAGATCTCGATTAGCTTGTTCACCTTATCGCGTGCTTCATCGAGTATCTCATCTATGCGCTCTCTAGCTTCGGGTGGTATGTCCTCATCGTCGATGCCTGTCGTGAATCCAAACATCGTGGCCGCCGCTATCGATAATCTCGTGACGCGATCGAGAAATTCACGTGCAGCAGTTGTACCGTAGTCCTTCGCTACCCTATCCAAAACTTCGCAGCGGTCAAGTGCCTTGTAACTGCGGGCATCCATCACGCCATTTAGCAATTGCCCATCTCGTATGACAACATAAGCATCAATGTCGCATTCCTCCTTTTTACAGCGTACACAGTTTTCACATATCTTGGCCTTGTACGCCAAATTCAAGCCCTTTGGCAAAAGCATACTAAATATCTGTTTGCCCGTCCAATATCTGGTGCCGTCTTTCTTTATTGCCGGCTTGGGTAAATCCACGGCCAAACCCGCCGCCGCTAATAACTGCTGAGCCTGCTCACGTGTGAGCAAGGTGTCCCTCCGCGTCAACAGATATGCACCCGTGATGTGGTCTTGAATGCCGCCGATTATCGGGCCGCCAAAGCGCGGGGAGAGTATTTGTTCTTGGACCCTCATCAAAATCCACGCCTCCGCCTGTGCCTCCTCGCTCTGGGGCGCATGTAGGTTCATTTCATCTCCATCGAAGTCCGCATTGTACGGTGGGCAAACGCAAAGGTTTAACCTGAACGTCCGCCCAGGCATGACCCTGACCTCGTGCGCCATTATCGACATCCTATGCAACGAAGGCTGCCTGTTGAAGAGTACGATGTCGTCGTCCATTAGATGGCGCTCGACGATGAAACCTTGCTCCAACGTTTTCGCCAATTCCTCTCGATCCGCGTAGCGCAAGTCATACCTCTTGCCGTCGGGGCTTATCACGGTGTTGGCGCCGGGGTGGGTATCTGGCCCACGTCGAACGAAGTTGCGGAGTTCCTCTACATTATGGGCCGTCACTCGAACTGGTATGGTCAAGGTTTTAGCAACATATTCTGGTACGCCAATCTCATTTATGCTGATGCAAGGATCCGGTGATATAACGGTGCGCGCCGAGAAATCCACGCGTTTGCCGGATAGATTTCCGCGGAACCGCCCTTCCTTGCCCTTCAAGCGCTGGGCAAGGGTGCGCAGGATGCGGCCGGACCTATGTCTAGCCGGCGGAACCCCCGAAACCTCGTTTGTGAAGTAGGTGGTGACATGATATTGCAACAGCTCCCACAGGTCCTCGACAATTAGGTGCGGCGCCCCTGCTTCTATGTTCTCGCTCAAGCGCTGGTTTATCCGTATGATATCCACAAGCTTGTGAGTAAGATCATCTTCCGATCGCACGCCGGATTCTAAGGTTATGCTCGGCCTAACAGTTACCGGTGGTACTGGTAAGGCTGTCAGGACCATCCACTCGGGCCTTGCCACCTCTGGATTTATCCCCAGTAGCATCGCGTCGTCGTCGGTTATGCGCTCGAGCCTCTCGCGCACATCACTTGGCGTGAGCCGGTTTTTGCCCTCCATAAACGCGGTCGGTTTTTCGAACTTTAACTGCTGCTGCTTCTCGCCGCAGTGGGGACATTTCTCCACCGAGGAGGCGCTTCGAACGATTTCGTCTGCAACCACCCACCACTTGCGACCGTCTTTGCGCATCTCCGCAACTTGATTAAGGTACTCCTCGAGCTTTGAATCCGGCAGCGATATCCTGCCGCACTTCCTGCAGGTGGCGCGAAGGCAGTCATAAATTACCTCAATATAACCAACATGGATTACGGGGCGCGCCAACTCAACATGTCCGAAGTGGCCTGGGCACTCACCGGCTCTCGCACCACACGTTCTACACCTCAACCCAGGGTCCACCACGCCAAGCCGGGGATCCATTAGCCCTCGCTCTATCGGATAGCCATCCTCATCGTAGGTGTCTGCGGTAACTATGCGCGTCACCGACATCTTGCGTATTTCGTCCGGAGACAATAAACCGAAGTCCATGCGTTCAATTAATTTTGGGACACGCATCATGTCGATCACCTACGCCCTATCCCTCAGCCGCAAACGCGGTGACATGCACATCGACCGCAACTCGTCGATTAGCAATTTGAACGCATACGACATCTCCACGCCATATATCTCCGAGTCCTCATCGCACACCGGACAATAAACCCGATCGCGGCGCTTATCGTGGACCGCAAAGTTACCGCATTTTCCACACACCAAGCCAGTGTACTTATCAGACCCCTCTAGAAGGCGCTCTTTTAACAGCATCGCTGCGCCGTGTCCGATCAAACAATCGCGCTCCATCTCACCGAAACGCAGGCCGCCCTCACGGGCACGGCCCTCGGTCGGCTGATGCGTCAGGACCTGCATCGGTCCACGCGAACGAGCATGGAGCTTATCGGCCGCCATGTGATGTAGTTTTTGATAGTAACAAACACCGATAAAAATGTCAACCGTGATCAGCTCACCGGTTACGCCGCTATACATGACTTCCTTGCCCGTGTGTTTGAAACCGTGTTTTTGTAACATTTCACGCAGCTGCTCTTCATGCGTGCCCTCAAAAGTTGTGCCATCTATTCTCCGCCCAGCCATGGCGCCGACCTTGCCAGCTATCATCTCCAGCAACTGTCCAACTGACATGCGCGAAGGTATCGCATGTGGATTTATGATAAGGTCGGGTACTATCCCGTCCTCGGTAAACGGCATATCCGCTCCATCGAGCACGATGCCTATCACCCCCTTTTGACCGTGCCTAGATGCAAACTTGTCGCCCACCTCTGGGACGCGCATATCGCGGACGCGGACGCGCGCGAGCTTGTTTCCGTCCACGGTCTCGCTCATGAGCACCATGTCGACAATGCCCTCCTCGCTCGGCCTAACCCTTATAGAACTTTCACGGCGCCCGTGCTCAACCGCGATGCCGAACTCATCCACCTCTTCGAGGAATCTTGGGGGGCTCGTCCTTCCGATCAAAACGTCCTCTCCGCGGACCTCGGACTCAACCTCAATTATGCCGTCCTCGCCTAGGTTGCGATACAGGCTTGCATCTGCATAACCCCTGATCTCTTCGCTAGGGATCTCAAATTTGTCCTCTTGCCCGCCTGGGTAGCGACCTTCCTCCGCCTCGTAAAGCCTGAAGAATGTCGAGCGGCCTAGACCGCGGTCGATCGAATTCCTGTTGATTATCAATGCATCCTCCATATTGTAGCCGCCGTACGACATAATCGCAACTACCAAATTTTGTCCAGCTGGCCTACGATCGAATCCTACTTTATCCATGATCTTTGTCCGGACCAAGGAGGTTTGTGGGTAGTGTAGAAAATGAGCGCGGGTATCGACGCGTTTCTGAAAATTCGTGGACGTCAAGCCAAGCGCCTGCTTCGCCATGTTGGCACCGTAGGTGTTGCGCGGCGACTGATTATTCTCCGCATACGGAATCAACGCTGCACTTACCCCGAGGATCGCGAGCGGGTTGAGTTCTAGGTGAGTATGCTCGGGCGTTAAGGTCTTCGGCGAAACTGCGATGTATGAATTTTCTTCCTCCTCTGCGTCGAGGTACTCAATTATCCCGCCACTAATCAAATCCGACCATGTGAGTTCGCCAGCCTTGACCTTTTCTATATGCTCCGGTGTCAAGAGCGGCTTTCCGCCCGCCACTACGATCAAAGGCCTGCGAACACGGCCGGAGTCGGTGTTGATCACCACTTCATTTGTGTCCTCCTTATAGGCGATGTTCACCTGCTCATCAATGCTGCCCTTGCGCCGGTACTGCCTCAGCTCTGCTGCTAATACTTGTCCGTTTTCCGTCACCCCGATCAGACGTCCATTGATGTAAACGCTGACCTTGCCTCGGCGCTCGCTTCCTTTCTGCACCTTCATAACGCCTAGCTTGTACAAAATGCGTTCAACCTTCTCCTCGTCCGTACCAGTTGATATCCCCGCAAGCAGGGCGAGATTTTTTACCAACCCGCAGTTCGGACCTTCTGGGGTCTCACACGGACAAATTTTGCCCCAGTGGGTCGGGTGCAGGTCGCGGGCCTCGAAATGCGGTTGACTGCGGCTTAGCGGCGATACCACGCGACGCAGGTGTGATATGGTGGCGATGTAATTCGTGCGGTCCAGCAGTTGACTAACTCCAGTCCGTCCGCCCGGCCAATTGCCAGTAGCCAATGCGTGCCTGATCCGCTCCGTGAGTACATCGGCTCGTGCTGCGGTTTTTATATTGGGCTCCCGGCCGCGCGCGTTAGCGCGCTCAAGCTGATACTTGATATCGCGGGTTAGGTTGATGAAAGCCAATCTAAACACATTCTCAAGCAAATCGCCGGCCAGCTTCAAGCGCTTGTTGGCATAGTGGTCTTTATCGTCAACACTGCGCCGCCCCAACGCTAATTCAATTACCCGCTCCGCCATGCGGCCGAGGTAATGGGCCTTGTAAACGCGATCGGCTGGGCGTGAACCGATGTGCGGGAGTAGATATCTATCCAGAACCTCTTGGGCGCGGTGTAGCCGGTACTCCTTAGTCTGCCCAATCGCAACCCTTCGGCCAATCAGATCAAGCGCCTCTTCCCTCGACTTTACCTCTACCGCCTCCTGCAAATTTTCAAAGAGTTCTTTGGCGATTTCAGGGTCGTCTGAAACCGCATCAACTATTTCGCGATCGCTCTCGAGCCCGAGCGCGCGCATTAACACCACAAATGGTACATGACCCGGCAGGGCGGGGAAGGAGACGCGTAACAGGCCATCCTTCTTGCGCTCAACGATAACCAGTGCTCGAAACCCGTGATGGGTTGAGAATACCTTTGCCACCTCGGTTGCCGTGCGTTCATCGCGTTCTACCAAAATCAGGTTTGATGCCAAGTCCTCCTGCGTGACGATCACGCGCTCAGAGCCGTTGACTATAAAATAGCCGCCAGGGTCGAGCGGATCCTCACCAGCTGCGATCAACTCCTCCTCGCTCATCTTGCTCAACGCGCAGAGCTTCGACTTCAACATCACGGGCATCTCGCCGATATTAACATCAGCTGGCTCGCGCTCGTGTCCCTTGACGACGGGAATCATTTCCAAGTAAATTGGCGCGGAATACGAAAGATTGCGTAGCCTCGCCTCGTTCGGCAATATTTGCGGGCGTGAACCATCCGCCTCTTTGACCCTTGGTTTTTCGAGCCTTATCCTGCCAAACTTGATGTAAAGCCCTTCTATCTCAAGCTCGATGCCTCCGGCCTCATCGATTATTTGTTGGAGTTTGTGCTCGATGAAATCATTATATGAATCCAAGTGTTGTCTCACGAGCCCCTTTTCCTTGAAGAAAGCTTCAAGCAGGGGCCATGTATCCCACGTTGCTTGCAATTTATCCCCCCTACCCTTCCGTTACGTATCTGTAAATTATGGCCTTTCCGGCGGTTAAGCTATCGCGCGTGATTTTAACGATATCCCCTAGCTTGGCTCCGATGGCCTTAGCTACCGGATCTGATGCCTTGACCAATGGAAGTTGATGGGGCGAGACCCTAAACTTTTCGAGGATCTCACGCGCTTTCTCGGGCGGCATCACTTCATGTTTCGGCACGAGCACATGCCTTCTTACGTCGAACTCTACCATCCCGCTCCCCCAATAGTGACAACCACGTCCTCCGCAACGGGCCCGGAGGGATTCGAACCCTCGACTCCCGGCTTAAAAGGCCGGTGCGCTAGCCAGACTGCGCCACGGGCCCCACATAGGTAGGAAATGGCTGAAAACTTTTTGTATTTATTTTTTTCGTCATTTTAAATTCATCACCCCCTGATTTAAGGCTTTCGAGTTTTAAAAAGGAGGCGCCCCGGGCGGGATTTGAACCCGCGTCGCCGGCTCGACAGGCCGACATGATTGGCCTTCGGGCTCAAAGCTCGAATTAGACCCGACTACACTACCGGGGCACCGAGTTATTTCTCACCACGGTAGTTATCTGTTTTCCCCCTTTAACTTGACGGCTTCGGTCACCCAAAAACCTTTAGAATATTCGGGTCGGTAAGGTCCTCGAACAGGTGGTCGGGCTTGTGTTTCATCAATTCCTCCTTTGAGTGAAAGCCCGTCGCCACCGCGATGGTCATGGCATCATGGGGCTTGCCGCACTCGATATCGTGAGTTGAATCTCCCACTATCACCAAATCCTTCGCTAGAAACTCCCTGCCGAATCTATATTTTGCCTCCGCCATCGCTTTTCCCACCAGCTCGGCCCTGTCCTTCGCCCCTGAGCCATAGACAAATAAATCAAAATATCCCTCAAGCCCACTTCCCCTCAAGATGCCCTGCGTTATCCCCTCCGTATTCCCCGTCAATACGCCCAAGCGATGGCCTCTCTTCTTGAGGTTTGCCAGCAGCTCCCTCACGCCCGGCAGAACCTTCACTTTCCCCTCTGCGGCGGATTCTTGGAAAAAGGCCTCCAATTTCCTTACGGCGTCTGCCAATTTCCGTTTTACCTCCTTTTTGGGAATCCCTTTGAGCCCCGCTATTTCCTCAATTATGTTTGGGGTTATCTTTCCCCAAAATTCTATGTCGGTCAGCTTGGCGTTTACGCCGAATACCTCCCCGAACATCCTTTCGTATGCAACTTCATGGTGAGGTAGCGCATCCACCAGGGTTTGATCCACATCGAACAGGATCAGCTTCATCAAATCCACATAACCCTACGCCCCGGTTAATAAGGCCTTTGAACTTTGAGCTTGAGCGAAAAGTGGGCTGGCAGCGTCCTAGGGCTCCCGCACCCTCTCGGAGTGCAGTACTGCCTAGATCGCTGGCGGGCTTATCTTCGGCGTTCGGAATGAGAGCCGGAGTTTCCCCGTCGCTATGGCCGCCAACCCATCAAAATTTGGCCCTTATGCTTATAAAAGGATGAGTAATCCGCAAACGACAATTTTGCAAAATACCCTGTTCGCTGCCGATCCTTGTTGGAACAAAAAGCTTGTGATGGTCCCGCGGGCCGGATTTTCAGTGGCTCTGCCACGTTTGAACCGGCGACATGTCGGTACCTATCTTTTGGGTCTTTGGCCCGCCTCACGGCGAACAGCCGACCACTCTAACCAGGCTGAGTTACCGCGGGGACCGAGTAAAGTTAGGATTTTCAAATTCTTAAACCTTCAGAAAAAATCATGTAACCTTCGAATCGCATCGAGCTTTTCCCTTCGCTCGAGCTTAGCGCCATCGAGCGCTCTCTCTAAAATTTCGGTGGTTCGCTGATACGTCGCCTTGTCGACGGGATAGGGCACGCCGTCCTTGCCCCCGTGCGCGAAGCTAAAACGAATGGGATCCCGCCAAGAGGGCGGCTTGCCGTAAATCAGGTCCGAAACCAAGGCCAAGGCCCTTATCGTCTTCGGCCCTATTCCCTGGATGGCGACCAGTTCCTCGTAATTTGAAGGCTGTAGCTCATAAGCACGCTGCAGCGCGGCCATTGTCCGCTCGGTCAACTCTGTAATTCCGTGCTGAGTTGGCATGATGAGGGTTAGAACTTGAGGCGAGCGCGCTAGGTATTCATCGAGCGACCGCTGTTCTGCCTCTCGAACGTAAACTACTACCCGCCTCGGATCGTCGCGCACGAGATCTAAACTGGCCTTTCTCGTTTCCTCGCTCTCATGCGCAGTCATATCAAGCACGAGGTCTTCTCTACGATCTCCAGCGATGCCCGAGTGCGGCTCCTCGACGAAGCTGCGGACGCCCTCGGAGAGCCAGTGATAGCGCCTCGCCAGCCTATCGTGCATACCCTGTTGCACGACCGCCCAGTCGCCGTCCTCGCTGAGCACGAAGCAGTGATGGTAGAGCTGGTAGCCGTCCTGCACGCATGCGTTGTCCACCTTGGCCGCCATCCGGCTAGCGTATTTTAGTCTCTCAATCTTTTGAGAGGATATGGAAAAGACATCGCCGAGCTTCTCTATCTCGCTGGGGGTTCGCCTCGAGACCCTACCCTTCCCCCCGCACACCGCGATGCCCAGCTCATCCGGCCTTATCGCCTCCTTCAGCGCGCCCATTGTAACGGTGCTCAGTCCCGATGAATGCCAATCATATCCTAACACACAACCAAATGCTTGAAGGAAAAAAGGGTCGCCCAACCTCCGGAGGAACTCTTGCTTACCGTACTCGTGGACGATAATTTTACTTGTAGCTCCAGCTAGCCTTCTCATTCGGCTGAAAAGCCACGGGGGGCACCTGCCACCATGCAACGGCAGCTCAGCGATGCCGGTCCTTTTCATCGTAATCGGTTAAATTTTGATTTTTTGAAGGTAAAAGTATCGCACTCAATCGGAAAGTCAAATGTCTTACGTAAGACATCCTAACCCGCTTAGAACGCACCTGATGTAAAACAAGATGTCTGAGTTAGGACATCGTGGCCACGATTTGGGAACCTACCCCAAAGTAACCCGGCCGAAGAATTTGGCCGAAATGCGGATTTGCCGCCGTCAGTCATTTCGTCAGGTAGTAGCCCGCTGCCTTCTGCCGCGCGACCCTCTTTGCAAAGCCCTTCGCCACGAGCTCCATCAAGGCGTTGTTAGTCATGCCCTTCGGCAGGCCGCTTGCGCGCATGACATCGTCCGCCGTCTTGAGCGCGTCCGGGCTGGTCGAGCCGAGCTTCTTCAACGCATCGTACACCTTCTTGCCAGCAGGCGTCAGGTCCGCCATTCTTTTCACCCAATTTTCGCTCCTTTTTTGTCAGCGCTTGGGTTTAAAACCCTTACCTACTCGAATCTCCAAGCTCATATCCATGGCTGGCGCCCTAAACGTCATGTAGCTGGAGGATAATATGTCCACGCCTGTCGCTGCATACTTTGCCACGTTCGCTAAATCAAGCTCGCCGGAGGCCTCGAGCAGCACGCGCTCGCGCAACCCTCGCTCGATCAACAGCCGCACCGCGCGCTTTATCTCGGCTGGTGTCATGTTGTCGAACATTAAGATGTCTGCTCCTGCCTCCGCTGCCTTGGGTGCATCCCCTGGCTTTCTCACCTCGATTTCAACCTTCTTCGAAAAGCTAGCACTGCGCGCCCGGCGGATGGCCTCGGCAACTCCGCCGGCGAGCTTGACATGGTTGTCCTTGATCAACACACAGTCGTCCAACCTGAATCTGTGGGTATCGCCGCCGCCGAGCCTCACCGCACGTTTGTCGAAGTAGCTGAGCAACGGCATGACCTTGCGGGTCGCGGCGAGTATGATGTCCGGCTTGACCCGGCGAGCCTTTTCGAGCATTTCGCTGGTCGAGGTCGCCACCCCGCTCATTCGCATCAGTAAGTTCAACGCCGTTCGCTCGGCAACCAAGATGGATCGGGCTGGGCCCTCCAACTTCATCACGACATCACCGGGTTTGATTGGTTTTCCATCGGATTCCATGGCCTTTATGAGCACGCCGACCTCCTCGAAAGCTAGGGCCGCCTCAACCACGCCTGCGAGTATCCCATGTTGCTTCGCAACAATTTCAGCGGTGACCACCGCTTCAGGCGGCACGACGGTTTCGGTGGTTATGTCCCCGAAGCCTATATCCTCGGCCAACATCTTCCTAATTTTCATCTTCGCGAGTACATTAGTCACGCGTTGCCCTCCCGGATAACTCAAGCATGCGCTCGATCGCCCCACGGGCGCGATCTGCCAATTTTGGTGGCACGTGCACCTCATTTTTCCTATCTCTAAGGGCTAGGTAAACCTTTTGCAGGGTATGCTTTTTCATCTGCTCGCAAATCGCGGAGTTGAGCGCGGGCATGAACTCCTTGTCCGGATTTTCGCGCCTTAGCCGCTCGAGCATCCCAACCTCAGTTCCGATGATAAATCGCTTGGCTGGCGACGCCCTCGCGCGAAGGAGCATTTGGCTAGTACTGCAGATATGCGTGGCGAGCTGCTGAACCTCGGGGTCGCATTCGGGGTGGACAATTACCTCGCCGTCAGGATATTTTTCCTTCAGCAGGGCGATGTCGGCGGGCGTGAACATCTTGTGTACGTAGCAATGGCCATTTTCCGGGATCGGCACGATCGTCTTGTCCGTGCGACGCTGGGTGAACCAAGCTAGATTGCGATCCGGCCCGAACAAAATTTTTTCCTCGTCGAGCCCATCCACCACCTGCGGTGCGTTTGCGGAGGTGCAAGCAATATCCGCCTCCGCCTTTGCCTCGGCGAGGGTATTCACATACAACACCACGGCCGCCTGTGGATGTTTTTTCCTTGCCTCCCGTACCGCACTTGCCGGAAGCTGCGCCGCCATCGGGCACCTCGCCCTTGGATCTGGAATTAATACTGTTTTATCTGGGTTCAGCAGAGCCGCCGTCTCGGCCATAAAATTCACGCCGCAAAGCAGGATCAAGTCGGCATCCACCTTCGCCGAATACCTCGCCAGGTCCAACGAGTCCCCTATGTAATCCGCGATGAGTTGAATCTCGGGGCGTTGATAGTTGTGCGCAAGGATGGCCGCACCCCTCCTCTCCTTCAGCTCCGCTATCCTGCGGTTCAACTCTGCGATGTCCATCTAAATCCCCAGCAACAGCTTTCGGCGGGCAAATTAAGGTTTTGCCACCATGACTTCCGTGGCTTTTATAACGGCCTCGACGCGGTCGCCTGTCTTGAGCTCTAGCGCTTCGGCGGCCTCCCTAGTTATGTAAGCAGTTAGTACCGCCGGCCTAACCGCAATTTTTACCTTCGCTCCAATCTCGCCCAGCTCGACCGCCTCGATCACGCCTTTAAGCCGGTTCCTGGCGGACAACTTCATGGAAATACCCTCCCAAAAGGTTTTTTCCCGCACGATCTCCTCGAGCGCTTCGTCAATCAGCCTATAATCCTTCACCAACGCCTGTCCCTGCCCAGTCAAACGCATGCCCCCACCGCGCTTGCCTCCGCGAACCGCTTCCACGACCTTGAGGCCCAGCTTTTGTTCCAGCTTGCGGATGACGCCCCACGCGTGGCGGTATGACATCCCCAGCCTGTGGGCTGCGCGGTTCAGCGATTTCTCCTCCTCGATGGCGAGCAGGAGTTCCGCCCTCCCCCCGCCAATAATCGGCTCCTCCCCGCTTTGAATCCAAAGCTTTACCTTTGGCTTCAGCCTGCTCCTGTCGTCCCTCAGAGGAACCCCCCTTCCATCATCCTTTTAATCCTCGCGTCCTCGGGCCGCTTGAGGACCTCCTCCACGGTGCCCTTTGCAATTAAATTGCCATCGAGCAGGTACGCGACACGGTCTGATAACCTTCCCGCTTGAAATAAGTTATTTGTCGCAAGGACCACAGCGGATTCCCCCCTTATTTTTTTGATCACCTCTTCTATCGCCGCAACGCTTGCTGGGTCGAGGTTGGCGGTGGGCTCGTCGAGCAGCAAAAGCTCCGGCTCGAGCGTGAGCGCTCGCGCGAGGGCTACGCGCTGTTGCTCGCCCCCCGAAAGCTTCTTTGCCGGCCTTTCCGCGTGACCCCCCATACCGACAAGGTCTAGCGCCCATCCAACCCTCCGCCTCCTCTCGCCATCCGGTCGCCCCTGAAGCTCAAGCCCATAAGCCACATTTTTATAAACAGTTGTGTCGAAGAGGGCCGTCCTCTGGAAAACCATCGTGACCTTCCCTCTCAAAACGCCGGCATTGACATCGCCGATCTTCATCCCTTTGTAAAATATCTCCCCGCTCGTCGGTTTGTCGAGAAAGGCCATCAGTCTAAGCAGGGTCGTCTTCCCGGAGCCGTTTGGCCCGACGATTGTCAGCGCTTCTCCCTCGCGGACATCTAAGTCTACCCCCTTGAGTGCAGATATTCCATCGTACTTCTTGACGACGCCCCTGAGTTCTTCCAAGGTTGCCATTTAGTCCCTCCGTAACATATTGACCGCCAGGGTGAGGGCGAAAACTATCGCCATCAAAACGACGGCCAGCCCGATGCATAGCAATATCTCACCCCTCGCCGTTTCTAGGGCGATCGTCGTGGTCATGACGCGCGTGTAGCCGTATATGTTCCCACCCACCATCATCGCCACACCCAGTTCGGAAATTGCTCGATTGAATGCGGCGACTACCGCCAGTGTGGCGCCTTTCTTCGCCTCCCTTAAAACTGCGAGGGAGGTTTGCCTCTCGGAGGCACCGAGCGTCCGCGCCAAGTCCTTGATCTCCGGGTCTACGCCCTCCAACGCGCTCGCCATGAAGCTCACGATAATCGGTGTTATCAGGATCGCCTGCCCGATAATCATCGCCGCTGGAGTGTACAAAAGGCCCAAGGGGCCGAGCGGGCCTTTCCTCGCAAATAACATGAATAGGATGAGGCCAAGCGCCACCGTCGGGATGCCCAAAAGGGCGTTAAACATCGCCCTCAGTACGCGCCTACCCACGAAGTCCCGCAGGCCGATGACCGCGGCCAACGGCAGCCCCCAGAGTACCGCCAACAAAGTCGCAGTGCCTGAAATCCAGAGCGATCGAAGGACGATGTCGAGCAACATCCCCTCACCCATAAAGCTCCTCGTGCCCACCCCTGTAGATCGGTGGACATTCGGTATTTTCAAAAAACGCGTACTCCCTGATCCAGCCAGCGATCTGCGCGTCCGCGTTCTCCTTGAGCAATTTCACGGCAGGGTAAAACAACGGTTGTCCGTATTCGTCCTTCCCGTAATCGCCGATCATCGCCTGGCCTTCGGCAGACACCAGAAATTTTATAAATGCGATCGCGCCCTCAAAATTCAGTTCGGGGTAAGTTTTTTGGCTGACCGCCATGACGCTGTAGACATTTAACAGTTCCTTCCCTTGTCCGACGAGGACACGGAGATCGATCAATCCTCGGTTTGTGTACTGGAGATAAGTGCCAACGTCAGCTAAGGTGTATGCCCTCTTCTCGCTCGCCATCCGGAGCGCCGCACCCATACCCACACCAAGTTCGATATGCCAAGGTTCCCGGCGCAACCGGGATACATCGAATCCGGCCGCGGTCCAGAGATCCTTTTCCTTTATGTGGGTGCCGGAGTTGTCGCCGCGGGAGATCCAAGTTGTTAAACCAGCTCTCCCGGCCTCGGCTATTTTTCTAAGCGCCTCGATCGGCGGCAAGTCCTTAATGCCAACCGGATCTTCAAGGGGACCAGTTATTGCGAAGAAATTGTAAGCTATTATTTTTCGAACCATGCCCAAGTTATCCTCCATGAACTGAAATTCCGCAGATGGCGCGTGTACCAGCAAAACATCGGCCTCCCCCATCTTGGCTTGATAGATCGCCTGCCCCGTGCCGACTGGGATTAAAAGGATCTTTGTGTTATACTCCTCTTCGTAATATTTTCCGATGAAATCCAGAAGGCCGGTGTCATACAAGCTTGTTGTAGTTGCAACTTTTAGCTTCGGTTTTCCCCTCTGCCATAGTTCAACGTACCCGACCGCTGCGATGCTGCATAAAACCAACGCTATTGAAACAAAGGTAATCTTCTTCATGTTCCCCGATATTTAAATCGTTATGTCTTTATAAGCATAACGATAAACCAGCGCAAATATCCAGATCCCCTAAGTCCCGATTCGAACCTTTTCGGTTAGATTGCGCAGCATCCTAACCGCGGATAGGGCCGCGAGGTAGCTTGTCCTCGGGTTATCCGGCGAGGGTACGTTTCGCGCCTCCGTGACGAACTCTCCCGCTGTGCCCCGAACCCTGACCTCGTGCACGTTGAGCCTTAGCGATGGATCTGCGACTATCCTCACCTTGGTCTTGTCGAATCCGATCCCCGCCAAGCTCAAGGTCGCCGCGACGTTGACGCTCTCTGGAAATGCCTTGACCGCCTCTCGCGCTGGCCCCTCGAAGACGACCAGCGGCTCCCGTAGGTTGGTCAGATCCAAGCCGCGCTCCCGCACGTACGGGCTATAAGTCAAGACGGAGGGAGGTTTTCGCGTCGTCAAAATTGCCTCGTTGATGCCCTCGAGCTGTGCCGCCTTAACGCCGTCTATGCCCAAGATCGCCCCAGAGGGTACGTGGACCGAGCGCCCAGTTCGTTCGGTGACTTCCCGAACGCCCCTGAGCAGTTCTTCATCCCCAAATGCGCCAACACTCATCACCATAAGGTCCTTGCCCGACCTTATGACATCGAGCGCATACTGGGCAACCGCCCCCTGCGAGGCCGCCTCGATGACCAGATCGACGGACCCATCGGCACATATCTCGGCTAGGCCCTTTGCTATTCTCGGCCTCGAGCGCAACTTTTCGGAAAGTGCCTTAGATTTCTCAGGCTTCAGGTCGTACAGCCAAGCTAGTTCCACCTCGCCAGCCCTGCCACTGTCGATGGCCCTTGCCAGTACCGTGCCTATCGCGCCGCAACCGATAAGCGCAGCCCTCAAGCTTAACGCCCAAACCATTTTATGAAGCCTAAAAGTTAAGTTAACTTTTCCCTTGTGGTAGCTTTCGGATTCGTTACTCAGATGGATTCTCGCCCTGCTCCATCAACTGTATGTATGGCTTCAACTTCCTCTCCATCAGCCTGATTATAAAGCCCTTTATCAGAAATCCCTGCAGGGGGTTCTTTCTGAAGTGGTCGCGCGCGAGCTCGGTGACCCACCTGAAATCGTGCTTCATGCACGCCGCGAGCAACATCCAGTGCTCCGGCAGCATGTCCTTCGCCCTAAAAAATCTCTCCCCTTGCATGGTCCCTATGGGGACAAAAAACAGCGGGACGATCAGGGATTTATATTCCCTGAGGCTTTCCACTAGCTCTATGGTTTCGACTACATCACTTGCTGTTTCGTCGGGAAACCCCATGATGAGCGTTGAACACGGGACCCAGTGGTTCTCCCTTAGCAATTTATGGGCTTCCAGCACGAGTTCCGGCCATTCCTGAGGCCTGAAGGGCGCCGCCTTGCCCCGCATGTATTTTTCCGCAATCCTCCGGGATCCCGTCTCTATCCCAACCTGCCCCGAGACCCAAGGTTTCTGCTTCGAGCCGAGATTCAGCAGCTCGGAGAGGTCCCTTATTAGGTTCGGTTTTGCCATCGCGGAGGCAAAGGCGAAGTGGGAAAAGCTAACATCCTTCTCCAGCCTTGAGACTCCCGCGAACAATTTTCAGCACCTTCCTTTCATCGGGGATCGCACCCCTAGCCCCATACCTCAGAACATCCTCGGCATGCAGCAATACGCCGAGTCCAGCAGCGACGTTTACTTTTACTTCTTCCAATATCCTCTCGATCGGCCTACACCTGAAGTTCAATAGCGTCGGGTTGCAGAATTTACAGCCCCTCCCGCAACCCCTAGCGATCTCGACGAGGCCGTTGATCGTCGGATTCCTTATTGATGGGATTTGGTCCAGGGGAACGACTTCCCCTTGGACGATCCTCGGAAGCTCGTCGCCGTTTAATGCTTTTTCGAAAACCTTAACCGCGGTTATCTCGCCCTCCCCCACGACGACGCAATCGATGTCAAATTTCGCGATTATCCTCTCGTCTGCCAGTTGCCAAGCTCCGGGTCCTCCCACAATGACCTTTAATTTATTTTTTCTGATCACCGGATCCGTAATCAACTTCCTGAAATAAATCGCGGAGTATGTCTCCCTCCCCGTTAAATCGGCGAAAGTGGTGGATGCGGGGCCTAGCCCGAGAGGGTCATTCGTCGTAATGCCAATGGCCTTCGTTTTCCCGTTTATGACTTTATCAAGGTGCTCGGGATGCGCGACGGCAACGTCAAAGTCCTTCTCCAATAAGGCTGCCTCTATCTTTCTGGTCCCGGTCGGTGCGCAGGTCGCCTCCCCATTTTTTTTGAGGAATTGGCGGGCTGAATATGAGCTTGTAAACCCACCCGGGCACGATTTTTGGGGAACAAGCGGCGAAGCCCAAGAACTCGCTCCCGCCATAATCAGACAGGAGAGCGCGATCTGCGGTTAAAACTATCTCGGTCACGGTCCCGCCTCTCAAATTTATATGCAAAAAAATTTACATAAGGGCCCACAGGAAGGGGCATCCTAGAGTTACTCATGAGGACAAGGGAAAAACTTTCGGTTAGCGAAATAACCGCGTGCATCAATAGGTCAGAGAGAGCCGTCAGAGCCCACCTAAAAAGTCTTTTCAACTTGGGCCTCGTGTGCAGGGAGGGCAGCGCCACTAAGCACGGAAAGATCGCCCATCGATACTTTGTGCCCAAAACCAAGGACATGATAAAATCTGCGAGGAAGGAGATGCTCAAGCGCCTGCGCAACTTGGAAAAATTGGTGAGGGGCGCGAAGTGAGATCAAGAGCGATCAGCTATGAACCCCATAGACAAAATTGCTAAACTTTGCGAAAGGAGGCCCCATCTCGTCATCGCTACCGTGGCAATTGTCACTTTGCTCCTCCTTCCGGGAATCCCAAAAATTACCACCGAAACTAAAATGGAAACGTTCATACCCAAAGACTATCCATCGATAATGGCCCTTTCCGATGTGGAGAAAACATTTGGCGGGATGCGATACGAATCCATCTTGGTTGAGACAAAAAATGGCAAGGTAACAGATGCCGGTGCCATAAAATCGCTACTTGGCCTGCAACGAAAAATCCTTGTAGAACCCGCTTTGAAAGGGTATGCTGTCGAAGTCGAAAGCTATCTAAATTATCTTTTCCCATATATCATGGAAGATAACCAGCTACTGCCCGATGATGAACTTGAGCTGGCCGTGCAATCCTTTCTTTCCGGGCCGAGCGGCGCAAGTGTGGTCGGTCGATGGATAACCCCAGATCAAAAAATCTGCTTAATGAATGTAAACGTGGGGGCACACCTAAAATCGCGCGAAGCTGTGGAGAAAACTCAGTATTTTGAGAACTTGGTCAAAAGCTACGCGGCTGAGCATGGGATTTTTGATGCATCTATTACGGGCGGGTACTCGACCTCCAGAGATATGCAAAAAATTATCGAAGAGGACAACCGAGTCTTGTTGCCCGCTGCTGTGGCAATGATCATCGCAATTTTGGCGTTAGCATTTCGTCGCGTTACCGATGTCGTTTTACCGTTTGTAGTCATTGCCCTAGCGGCGATATGAGTCCTCGGTATGATGGGCCATTTAGGCATCGTATTCACGACCGTAGCCGTCGCGGTCCTCCCCCTCTTAATGGGGATAAGCATTGCCTACACTATACACATCATCAGCCGCTACAACGAGGAGAGGTCGAATGGTAAAAATGCGGGCGAGGCCGCCGTATCGAGCATAAAGAACATGGGCACTGCCGTATTCCTAACGGCTGCGACGACCGCCATAGGCTTTGCCTCCTGGCTTATCTCGGACCTGCCGCCGCTCCGCGATTTCGGCCTGCTCTGCATGTTGGGTATAATGTTCAGCTTTGCCCTCACCGTAACGCTACTGCCGGCGTTTTTGGTCATTCGAGACGGGAAAAAAGGGACCAAGAAAACCAAGGGGACGCAAAGGCTGGGCAGGTCGGCGCTGGACAGGGGATTAGTGAGGATCGCGACAATGACCAAACTTCACCCCAAGGGGGTTGTCGCAGTAGCTGGCGCGCTCACGGCAGTTGCGCTGGTCCTGACAACTCAAACTACTACTGCCATCTCATTTGAGGAACTCCTGCCAAGCGGGGTCGAATCAATCAGGACCAGCGATGAAATCAGGCAAAATTTCGGCGGTCAGGATCTCATCATGGTTCTGGTCAGGGGCGACGCGACCGATCCCAAAGTCCTCGAGACGATGGTATGGCTGGAACAGCATGTTCGCTTGGATAACAGAAATGTTAAAGGCGAGAGGGTTTACATAACGCGCGCGTACAGCGTTGCCGACATGGTGTTGATGGCCAGCGCAGGCGCCATACCGCGGACCTCGCAGGAGGTGGCAGCGATCCTTGAAAACCTCAGGCACCAAACACCCCACGTCGACAGGCTCGTGACCTCCGATAATAACAAAACCATCGCGCTGTTCCACTGCGACGCCCGAAGCGATGCGGAGCTTAAGCTCACCGCCGACATCGTCAGAGATTGGATCGGCCAGTTGCCTGATAACAGAGCCGAATTCGTGGCCACCGGGACGCCAGTCGTGGCCGCGGATCTGCTCTCGAAAATACCGCAGGATGCCCTTAACACCACTATGATGGCGCTCGCCCTATGCGCGGTGGTGCTGTGCATCGTGTTTAAGAGCATTGGAATGGGCTTAATTGCCATGGTGCCGATGGGTTTGGCACTGACGTGGCAGTTCGGCACATTTTACCTGCTCGATGTCCCCCTTAACGTGATCACGGTGCTGATCTCCGCTCTCCTCGTAGGCATCGGCATAGACTTCTCAATCCATACTACCCACCGCTATCTGGAGGGGGTGAGAGATCGCCAGCTTAAACCGGAGGGGGCTGTGCACGCTACCGTGCTCCACGTTGGCAGGGCGCTCCTAGCAGCTGCTGCGACCACCTGCGGTGCCTTCGGTTTGCTTGCGCTCTCGAGGGTGCCAATAATGAGACCTTCGGCAGCATGACAGCGCTCGCGATACTCTACTGCATGCTCGCGGCGCTGCTGGTTTTGCCCTCGCTACTTGTCGCCTATGCGGGACGGAGGATGGTTAACTAATAGAATGGAAGCAAAGTAATCGGCGATGCTATTAAGAAGATCAAGAGTGCTCCCATAACTACCATGGCCACTCGTATGGACTTTTCTATATTCTTGTTCACTATCCCGCCACATATCAACATGCCAACGAGAAATACTGTGCCCAGATCGCTAAATACCGTGGACGCCTTCCAAGCTGTTTCCCCTGCCCCCAAATAGAGAAATCAACCTGCCTATCCATAGCAAAAATATGCCAAATACTGCGCCTACAGCAATGGCTGTTTCAGAGAACGTCGTTGCAACCATCATTGAAATTAGCGAGGGCGCCTGTTGCACCTTCGGCTCACGTCTTCTTTCCACATTTTCAACCCCAAGACTTGATACTTAAACAGTAAAAAGATGGGTATAAATCCTTTGGAGCTTCGGACAAGTGCCCTACGCCTTATCCTTTCGCGAGTTTTCCTGATTTTTACTGGTGGGGTCGCTGGGATTCGAACCCAGGTCCCTGGCTTTTTTGCCCGACCTTGTCCCATTTGGCAGACCATTGAGAACTTGATCTTAAGCCAGAAGGATAGGCCAAGCTACCCCACGACCCCAAAAAAACAGGTGATAAAAAGGATAAAAATTCTATGGGGGCCTTGAAATCCTCGCCAAGGGGCCACGCTTGTCGGCGCGCTTGAAGCCATAGCGTTCGTACCGAGCGACTCGTCCCTCGAAAACTTCCGCGACGACCTCGAAGCCCTTGAAATCGACCAAGATTCGTTCGAGGAGGGCGCTTCCTATCCCCCTGCCCCTCTCGCCGTTGCTCACGTTGATGCTGCGCAGTAGCGCGGTCCCGTTAGGCCGAAGCGCTACGGTGGCACCAGCTATCACTTTGCTACCGTACTCGTCCCATAGGATGTATTGACACATGCCCCCAGAGTCCATGCGCTCAATTCGCATTTGGGTTCCCCATTCTAATTGCGAGGCGTCCTATAAACTTTTAGCCGCCAAGCAATGAACTGCCCTGAGGAATTGCATGGGGAGGCTTAGGCACATAGCGATCGAACTCAGGGATCACGCGCCTTTTACGGCGTTCGGGGCTTCGTCGGGCGCAGCCATAGCGGGCGCGATGTACTTACCTCGCGCGGAGACCATGATCGACCTGTCCTGGAAAGCATTTCACATCTTCCACCCACTCCACTTGCTGTTGAGCGCGATTGTGACGGCGGCGATGTTTAGGCGTCACGGGGGCGGGATCTTAAGCGCCGTGAGCATTGGTGCTGCCGGCTCCGTGGGGATATGTATGATGAGCGATGTGGTCATTCCGTACCTGGGGGGCTCGTTGTTGGGCGTGGAGATGACGCTGCACATCGACCTATTGGAGCACCCGCAATTCGTCGTCGTCCCAATCTTGGCAGGTGCGGCAATCGGCGCAGCTACGAGGCTCTGGACCAGGTGTCCTCATGCTGCGCACGTGATGATAAGCACCCTGGCATCGCTCTTCTATCTCACCGCCTTTGGGGTGGCGGATTGGATCCCCAAGCTCCCATTTGTGTTTGTGTTGCTGTTCGTGGCGGTTTGGTTGCCGTGTTGCACGAGCGACATAGTCTTCCCCCTTTCATTCGCGAAGAGGTTTTGAGGGCGCTGCTGAAGGAGGGCCTGCCAGATGGATGGGGGATAGATGTATCCATCCTCATCGAGACCAAGATGCTGGGCTTCGCGATCAAGGAGATTTTCCTGGGGTCGAAGCAGCACCGCTCCTACCTTGATTACGAGAAGGATGTGGGCGAGCTCGGGCGGATGAGCGAACAGGTGGCGGTCGCTATACTGCAGAAGGCGAAGAAGTACGATAGGATCGATAACATGGATGAGATACTCACGTAGCTTCGGAACTCCATGGCCGGGGTGTTCCCGTGCCACGACTTCGATCCCCAACAGGATGACCGTTACCGTTTCTGAACCGTGGGCGATGGAGCCCCGGGTGGGCTTTGAACCCACGACCTACTGATCGCTTGCCGCCTGGTTACAAGTTTCGACAGCTCACCTTCAGTCGCTCTACCAGGCTGAGCTACCGGGGCCCAAATAATAACTAAATTTTCAAGTTAATTTTCGTTTCCCTCATGCCCTCAAACTGGCGATGCCTCATGCTCACAAATCTACCGTCCCCCTGGCTCTCAACTTGCCAACAATGAAATTTTTGCACGATCGGCGTGCTATACCGAGCAGCAATAATTGGCGCCAATCGACAAAAGACGGGGCTACTGCCTCTCCCTTCGCAACCCATACCACCCGAACGACGTCCCAGATGCTGTGAGCACGCCCTCGGCGATGTCGAGCATCGCCGCACGTTGGTCCTTCGCTTGAACTACGCCGGAGGCTATTATCACGCCCTCGGCGCCGAGCTGGAGCGCCACGCTGACATCCTCGCCTACTGAAATGCCCGCGCCGCAGAGCACCCGCACATCTGGGTTGACCTTGTGTACCTCCTCAACCGTGTTGCGCACGACATCCGGCTTAACCTTGGAGACGGAGATGCCGCTGCCTATGAGCTCCGGTGGCTCCACGGCTATCATGTCCGGCCCTAGGGCGGCAACCGACTTGCTTATGCTGACGTTGTCCGCACAGACGATGCTCACCATGCCGAGTTCTTTCACGCGCTTGATGATCTGCTCTATGTCAAACAACCTTAGGCGGTGCTCGGAGTGGTTGACAAGCGCGCCTATCGCGCCCGCCTCCTTCGCCGCCTCAGGCAAAATCCAACCCGTGTGGCCGCCCGGTGAAATCGGATCGACGTGCTGCGCTAGCACCGGGATATCGACAACGCTCGCGACGCGATGGATATCAGCATGCTGCGGCGCGATTGCAACGCTTATGCCCTTTTCACTCGCAACCTCGACGATGAGCCTCGCGAGCTCCACCGCCCTCTCGCCAGTTGCGCTAGCATATGTTTTGAAATTCACTATCACGAGCGGTGTCTCGAGCATGCTCCACCGAACGAACTTTGCCCTGCGGGCTTTAAAAACCTCCCCACCAAACCTCCGAATATGCGCCGCCTGCTAGCTAGCATGTTCATCACCTCATTCGCCATGGGCATCGTCGGGCTAGTCCTCGTACTCTACGCAAAGGACCATCTAAACGCGAGCTATACCGAGATTGGGCTGCTCGGGCCAGCGTATGCTACACTCCATGTCCCGCTCTCCGTGCCAGCTGGGCGCCTAGCCGACCGCCACGGCAGGGGGCCGCTTCTCACCCTCGGCCTCCTGTCGACTGCGTGCACTTTTCTGCTATATTCCCGTGCGAACACCGTGGCTTGGTTGCTTGTGGTGCGCCTGCTGCATGGCGCGGCGGAGGCACCGATCTGGGTGAATGCTCAAAGCGCGGTGGTCGAGTTTTCGACTCCCATCAACCGCGGGCGGGCGATGGGTGCATATGGTGTATCTTGGGCGACGGGCTTTACGTTGGGGCCGTTCATCGGCGGTCTGCTGTCCGGAGCCATGCGTCCGATGTGGTCGTTCCTCATCGGCGCCGCCCTAACCCTCCTCGCAGCCGCGGTGACAGCAGGCGCCCACTTCCATAAGCCGAAGGTAACCCCTGAGAAAATGGCGCTGCGCGGCCTGCTGCCAGCCTGCTTGATAGGCATGCTCTATTTTGGCATAGTCGCCATCGTCTTCACCCTCTTTCCGGCCTACGCCAGACAACTCGACATCTCCGAGCCGCGGATAGGGCTGTTATTGGCGCTATTCGGAGGGATCCGCATCGTGTTTTTGGTGCCCATGGGCGGGCTCTCAGATAGGTTTGGGAGCCGCCCAATCATCCTGCTGGGGATGCTCGGGCTGGCTGCCTCGCTGGCCAGCATAGCCGCAACGACGGAATATCTGATGTTCGTCGTCGCGGTCCTATTCCTCGGGATATCGGAGGGTGCGACCTACCCAGCGGTGATGAGCATGGTGTCAAAGGTAGGGGGGAATGAAAATCGCGGCTACGTGCTCGGTGTATTCAATGCTGTCGCCACGGTTGGCTGGGGCCTGCTACCCGGCGTCGGCGGGCTCACCGCGGACGTTCTCGGTCCGACGGCACCCTACCTGATGTGTGCACTCATAGCGCTGTCCATGTTTGCCTTCGTGTGGAGGTCCTCGCTGTGAAAGCGTGGGTTGGCGATCACCGCTTAGATCCGATCCCAGTGTGCTTCGATTTGCCCTAGCTCAGAAAATGGATATGCGTGCCATCAAAAGCTCATGAGTCCAATGTGCCGGGGGCGGGACTCGAACCCGCGATCTCAGGATTTCTCACATCATGGTTGATCAGCACTCACAGCCAGTGGTTTGGGCTATGAGTCCTGCGCTTTAACCAGCTAAGCTACCCCGGCTGGTTGATTATTTATTTTTCGATTTTATTTTAACTTGTCGTAAAGGGTCCCACAAACGTTTGGCGCCGGGTCTATGAAATTCACGAGACCTGTTCAAAGCCCCATTGGGGAACCCGCACCTAAGCTCTTAAAAAAAGTAATAGACGGGTGAGATGTACCGACCGAGAGGACGGAGAGATCGTCGAAAGTATTTAAAACCTTTTCTATTGCTGGGGGCTTCTCAAATTACTTCTGAAAAATCTATCTAAGCTTTGACGACCGCATGAATCTTAAGAAATCTTTTTTTGACCTCAGGACAACGCAGCCGCCCTCGTAGCCCACGAATACTATGTCGGCAGAATTGACAAACAGGCCATTCTCCACGGCACCCGGCACGTGGTCGAGGGCTTCCTCGAGTTCAGCTGGATGGGGGATCGAGTCGAATTTAACATCGACGATATAATTCCCGTTGTCGGTTACGAACGGCATGCGCTCCCTAGTCATGCGCAGCACTGGCTTGCCATTGAGTTCGGCCAGCCTCCGCATGGTGTACTTTTGCACGAACGGCAATATCTCGACGGGCACCGGCCTGCGCTCGCCCAATCGCCTCACGAGCTTGGTGCGATCGACGATTATCGCGATCCTCTTCGACGCACTCATCAGTATTTTCTCCCGCGTATGGGCTCCTCCGCGCCCCTTTATCATGTTAAAGTTCGGATCTATCTCGTCGGCGCCGTCGATCATCAGGTCGAGCTTGGGATACTCGTCCGACGTGCTCAAGCGCAATCCCCTGCCCGCCGCGAACTTTTGAATTGCGAACGAGCTCGGCACGAAGGTGGCGTTAATCTCGCGCTCGGCTAGGATGCGGACGACATGAGCAACCGTCGTGCCAGAACCCAAGCCGACGACCATTCTTCCTCTAACAAGCTTCGCTGCAGCCTTCGCGGCCGCCATCTTCCATTCCTCGACCACCAAAGCAAGCCCAAGTGAAGCTTCTAACGCTGGGGGCTTAATAATTTCCTCTACGACATTATTAAATAGCGTTGACAATATTTGAAAATGGTGAGGCTGTGAAACGCGTCATACCAGTTAGGGCTGCGATGACCGAAAAAGTTCTCACGGCTGGCCCTAGGACAACAGTTGCCAAGGCCGCTAAGCTCATGAGCGAGCGCGGCGTCGGTAGCATCATTATCACTCAAGGCAAGAAGCCGGTGGGCATCCTAACGGAGCGAGACCTGCTCATGAAAGTCGTTTCCGTGGACCTACGACCCAGCAAGGTACTCGTCAGCAAGGTGATGTCGAGTCCGGTCTTAACTGTCGGTCCCGAGACGGAAGTTGCCGAGGCTGCCCGAGTCATGATCCGCAATAGGATCAGGCGCCTGCCCGTCGTTGACCGCGGGCGCCTCGTCGGAATCGTAACAGCGAGCGATATCACTGCGATCTCGCCGGAACTTATAGAGGTGTTACCGGAGCGCCCGGAACTGCCACCCCGTGAGGAGATAGATGAGAGCGTCTGCGAGGTCTGCGGCGAGGTGACCGCCTCACTTCACGAAGTAAATGGCATGTGGGTTTGTGAAAATTGTCGCGACTTTTTGGGCGGGTAGATGATGTCATGGCCTGCCGCGATATGCTCATGCGAACTCGCGTTAGCGAAGTGATGCAACCCTGCTCGTGCTTCGTCAGTTCGCGCGACTTGGTGACCAAGGCCCGCTCACTTATGCGCACCAGCGGCCTTCGAACGTTGCCCGTCGTCGACGATGGCAAGCTGACAGGCATCATAACCGCGCGGCAAATGCTTCGCGTTACCTCAACCCGCTCAAACATCCCGGTGGCGGGTTTGATGTTCCCCCCTAGGCTTGTGGCTACGCCAGACGACACCATCGGGAAGCTCGTCAAGGATATGATCGAACTCGAGATTTCGGCCGTGCCCGTCGTCAAAAGCGTTAGCGACCGAACGATATCCGGCATCGTTGGGCTCGATGACATACTAAGACATATCTCCAAGTCTTCAAAGCCAAAACTAACGGTGGAGAGAATAATGAAAAGGAAGGTCGCCACATGCACCCCCACGGATGAAATCTCGCGGGTATGGGACATTATGGAGGAAGCCCACTTCTCCGGCCTGCCTGTCGTGCGTTACGACAAGCGCAAGCGTGCGCTAGAGGTCATAGGCATGATAACCCGCTCGGACATCATTCGCTCGGGAGCGACGAGGCTGGCCGAGGAGTCCGACAAGGGGCGCTTCCGGAGCCCGCCTCGCGTAAAGAGCCTCATGCGAACCCCCGCTATAACGGCATCCCCTAACATGTCCCTCTCCGATGCCGTTGAGCTGATGCTGAAGCGCAACATCGGTCGCTTGCCAGTTGTTGAGGACGGCAAGCTAGTTGGGATCGTCAGCCGCGGCGATGTGATAAAAGCCTGCCTGTAGGCGAGCGAATGCGAAGGTTACCCCACGTTGGCTATAAGTCGCGCGACCGGGGCCCGCTGGAGTTCAAATCTAGGCTGAGGAGGGAGGAGGGCAACATCATGCCGATCGCGCGGCGGAATGTTTTAACCATTCCTCCAACCGTGCGGATAAAAGATGCGGCGGAGTTGATGGTCAAAAATAAGGTCCGAAGGCTCCCCATAACGGACCCCGGTACGAAACGACTGATCGGCATCGTTACAACGCGCGATATAATAGATTTCCTCGGCGGGGGCGAGCGATCTAAAATCATCCAAAATAAGTTCAAGGGCAATTTCCTCGCTGCGGTGAACGACCCCATTCGCACGATAATGTCGGAGAAAGTTGTTCATGGAACATTTGACATGTCGATCAAGGATGTTGCAAAGCTTTTGTTGAGAACGGGCGTTGGGGGCGCGCCCATCCTCGACGAACGGGCGCACGTCGTTGGCATGGTATCGGAGCGAGATTTTGTCCCATACGTACCGATTGCCGCAGGGATTCTAGTGGGCTATCACATGACTCGAAAAGTTGTGACCGCCGAGCCCGAGCTGCAGATCAAAGAAGCCGCTCGGCGGATGGTTTCCAGGGGCGTACGCCGCCTGCCGGTCGTCTGCGACCGGGAGCTCGTTGGGATCGTCACGAGCGTCGATATCCTCCGGTACTTTGGTACGAGCGAGATGTTTGAGCACATGGCCCATGGAAGGGTGGACGAGGCAATGTCGGTTGGGGTCGATAGGATAATGACGAGCAAGGTACTCACGGTAACGCCGCAAACTGACATAGGCGAGGCGGCTGCGCTGATGGTCGAGCGCGGCTGCGGCGGCTTACCTGTTGTAGAAAGGGATGAACTCGTGGGCATAATGACCGAGCGCAACGTGCTGGAGTTGTTAATTTGAAGGTTGTCGACGTTATGAGCTCGCCCGTGGTTGCGATAGGGTCTACGGGGCCAATAGCACATGCAAAGAACCTGATGTTGCGCCACGACATAAAACGTCTTGTTGTGGTCGAGCGAGGGGGCCCGGTCGGAATAGTTTCAATGAGCGATCTCGCGGAGCGCCTTGACAGCGGAACCTCAGCTTGGCGACGACGCCCCATCGATCGCATTCCGATCGCGCGGGTGATGAGCAAAAACTTGATTACGGTGTCACCAGGCACCGATTTGAGCGAGGCCGCCAGGTTGCTGCTGAAGCACGGCATTAGTAGCTTGGTAATAACCGAGGGCAAAAAACTTATCGGTATCCTGACAAAGACGGATTTGGCGCGCTTCTTCGCTAAAAATTTGAGAGGTCGAGCGATGGTTCGAGAGCTGATGAGCACAAGTGTAATAACCGTGAACCGTCGACACTCGCTCGCTCACGTCGTCGAACTCATGGAAAGAAATAACGTGGGTCGTGTGGTGGTCGTGGATGGCGCTAAGCCGATAGGCACAGTGACTGCAAGCGATGTAGCATTCGCGCAGCTCGAAAGACCAGTCGAGGGCATAGCTCGACGCGAACTCAAATTCACGAGAAAACCTGCGCGAGCCGATAGGCCAAAATATAGATACGTGAAGTATGTCGCCCTGCTTACCGCTGAGGATATGATGAGGTCTGAGCTGCTCACCGTCGAAGCGGGCGAAGATGCCGCAATGGCGGCTGAGCGAATGCTCAAGTATGGGAAAAGCGGTCTGCCGGTCGTCGAGCGTGGCGAGTTGGTGGGCATCCTGACGAAGACCGACTTCACTAAAGGAATCGCGAGGCTTGGACGAAATGCGCGTTAGTCAAATAATGACCCCAAATGTCATTACCATAGACAAGGATATATCGCTGGCCGAGGCGATAGGACAAATGCGACGCCACGAGATATCGCGCCTAGTGGTCACGGATGCTGGAAAGATCGATGGAATCGTCACGGAGCGGGATATTGCTCGAGAATTGGGCTCGACGCGCAGCTACCGTTTGCCCCCTGGTAGGATGCACGTTTCAAACGTCATGACTGCCAATCCGGTGACGGTCGCACCCGACATCACGGCAAAGCGCGCCGCCGAACTCATGCTCGATAACGACATCAGTGGGTTGCCGGTAGTTGAGGATGACAAACTGGCCGGCATCGTCACGAAAATGGATTTCGCAAAGGTATGCATGGGTTTTGATGATATTTTCGCGGGGCAGATTATGCAGTCCAGCCCGCGAACCGCCACGCCAAGCGACCGCGTGATACATGCACGCAGGTTGCTGTTTGAAGAGGACCTAATTAGCCTGCCCGTGGTCGAGGCGGGCGAACTCGTGGGCATCGTAACGGTGCGGGATATTGCGATGTGCCTCGCCGCGTTTCAGGAGGTGGTGCCGGACAGGCACAAGAGCGAGCGCATCCGCAATTTGTTGGTCGAGGACATCATGACCCAGCCGGCGACAACCACGCATACCGACGCAAAGCTTTCCGACATCGCACGCGTCATGTTCGAGCGACGCTTTTCCAGCTTGCCGGTGCTCAACTTGGAGGACGAGCTCGTCGGTTTGGTCACGAGGACCGAGCTGACCGAGGTCGCGCGGGAGCGCCTTTGATGTCTCGAGCGGGCTAGTTTTCGTACCGGTGACGAAGCTGAACGTTAAGATTAAGTCGACATGGTCGTTATGAGCCAAGCGCCGGAGGGGGCATGCCGATGAAGATAAAGCTCACGCGCACGTTGCTACTGAAGGCCTTCCTTGCACAAGTGGTACTTTTCATCACGCTGGCCTTAGCAATCGCTTGGTGGCGAGGGTGGCTCAAGGATCTAGGACTGAACCTCCAAAATCCAACCTTCGGCGTAGCGGCGGGCTTGATCGTGGGCGCAGCCATGGGCGCCGCTTCGATCGCATGCGATGAAGTGGGGCTCAAAAACCCACTTGCTGATGAGATCTCCCGCACCCTAACCTTGAGCGACATCCTGTTTGTAAATCTCGTGCTGATTGCGCCCAGCGAGGAAATCTTCTTCAGGGGGCTGCTCATCCCCAGGATAGGTTTAGCGCCGTCTGCAATCACGTTCGGCTTGGCGCATGTGGTTGGCTACCGCGCACTGAGCGAGGTCGTGGTGGCGACGGTTTTTGGGCTGGCGCTTGGCTGGCTCTTTCTATCATCTGGCAGTTTGCTTGGCCCGTGGCTGGCGCATGCTCTGGCGAATGTTGTAGCAATGGAGCATATCCATCGGCGGGCCGGAAAAGGTCCCAAGCGATCGTCCGCGCGCGCTGGGTGAGGCGAGCGGAATCAAAATTTTTGTGCTCGACTAAACGACCGAGCTGAATCTTCGCCCAGAATAGAATAAATAACCAAGTTCTAAATAAATTGAAGTTAAGTGCGGCCGTGGTCCAGCCTGGTTAGGGCGTTAAGCGCCGCCAAAGGACCCAGGCTCCCCAAGCCTGTGGCGCGGGTTCGAATCCCGCCGGCCGCACCACTAACTTTAAATCCAAACCATCAATCAAATGTGGGTAGTGAATTCTGATGAAGATGAGCATGCTATTCATGGTAGTACTTCCGCTTGCCATCTTGCCGTGCGTCCTAGCTGGCGTCCAAACTACTGGGGCCTCGTCGGTTGCGCAAGCGGCGGAGCCAAGCACGGTTAAAGCTGGCGTGTGGGTCATCTCGTTGACCCCGCTGGCGGGACTTTCACGATCGATTTTTACCTCTGGTTCAAGTACGGTGAGATAGAGCCAAATATCGAGTTTCTAAACGGGTCTCCATCGAGGTTCGAAAAGATAACCGAAAGGGAAAATTACATAGAATACCGCGTCAAGGGCATATTCGTAAAACCCCTTGATTTTAGGAACTTTCCGTTCGATGAGCACACTTTAACCGTCGAGCTGGAGGACAAGGAGTTCGATGCTTCCGAACTCGTATTTGAACCTGATCTGGACGAAAGCGGGATGGACCCAGAATTGGCGATCGTTGGCTGGAGCGCCGAGGATTTTCGGATAAAATAAGAAAGATCACGCGTACCCGGGCGAAAATTTCTCCCGGCTTATATTTGGGGTAAGAATTTACCGATCGAAGCTCTCGGCCATGTTCAAGAACTTTCTCCCCATTATCGTCATCACGTTGATATCCCTCTTGACCTTCGCGATCTCCGTTAAAAACTTCGGGCAGAGGGTTGGTATATGTGTGACGACTTTGATGTCCGCGGTTGCCTATCACCTAGCGGCACTCGGTGCGCTGCCGCCCTTAGGATACCTCACATTGCTTGATAGGGTCATGCTCGTCGTTTACACCCTGTTCTTGTACAATTTGGCGGTCTCCGTTCAAGCGATGAGACTCGTGGAGGGGGAAAGGTGGCGGCGGCTGAAAAGTTTGAAACGAGGATGCAGAACTTCATCCCAGCATTGGTCGCGGTGCTATGTTTGGTTTACATAGGGTTTATCGGCTTTTTCGCCTGAAGTCGTGGGGCTGCATTCTCTTATTGGGTTGCGGCTCATCCGCTGCTCAGGAACCTAAACTGGGGCAAGGGGGCCTGAAAGACGAGCATCTCTACATCCTCTGCCGCAAGGTTAACTGCGGAGTGCGGCACACCCTCGGACGCGACGATGATATCGCCGGGGCCGACCTCAAATTTTTCCTTGCCAACCGTAAAAGTTGCTCGACCCCTCAGGATGTATATCACATCGTCGGAATTCGAGTGAAGATGTCTTGGGAATTCGTGGCCCGGCAAGATCCGAAGCAGAGTTAGCTGGCAGTGTTTATTGCCGATTTTCGCTGGATGCACTAGCAAGCGCAGGCGGTTGTCTCCCGCAGCGGTTGTTTCCTCGACTTCATCTACGACAATCCTGGTCAGATAACCCACCACTAATCAGTTGAGATGGTGGACGAAAAAAAGCTTGCAATCCCCCCCATTGTGTGGCAGACTCGCTCCAAATGACTCAATGTCGAGCGCCCCCATGAAGGTTTATGCCGACACCGTTTTCTCTTTATAAAGTGCTTTCGGCCAACGGCCCGGCGGGGTTATGAACGAAAGCGGCCAACTGATGGGTGTCCCTATAAAGCTCGTGATGGCGCTCGTCATAGGCACCATGACGATGGGCATATTGATGCAGTTTGTCGGCACGGCCGAGCGAACTATACTCAGGGACATGAAGGTGACATTTCCTCGCACAACCAGCGACAATCTGACGGTTAAGGTCTTCGATGCCCAAAGCGGGGATGCCTTAGGCGATGCAACTATTGTGGTCAAGTACCCCGGAGGCATGAAGGCCCACACTTGCGGCGAGAGCTCAAATCAGAACAGGTTTAGCATACCTATGAATGGCGCCGATTGCGTCGTCGTGACCGTGCGGGTAACCCGCCACGGCTACATCCCGTGGGAAGGGGAGGTCGCGGTGACGGCAGCCAAGAAGAAGTAGTGATAGCATGGAACTGCGGTGCGATATCGTGGGCATCGAGACCTTACCAGTGACATTGTTGCTCGGCACGATAATCGGCGCTTGTGCGCTCGGGCTCGGGGCCAGATGCCTAACCAACTTGCAAAGCCTGACGGAGAAACAGCGAGCGACCGAGAGCTTTGATGCCCTTGTGGAGCGGGCAACGGCAGTCGGCATGGGCGGTGCTGGTGGCAGGCAGCGGGTCGAACTTGACCTGCCCAACAGCAAGATAGTCTGCCGCGGAAGGCTCCTACAGCTTGTTTTGGACGATGAGATACGAAGGAGCAAAATCATGCCCCTGCCGATCCTCGTCGATGGCAACGATGCATGGGAAATCAATACCGGGTACTACGAGATCGAACTCCGCCGAGATAATTTTGGCAATTGTCTCCTAAAGCTGCGGAGGCTTTGACGATGAACCAGCATGGATTGCTCATGGATTTTCTATTTTGCAAGATCGGCGTGGCGCTCGCGGCGATATCGTTGATCGGCGCTTCCATGGCAATGTCATCAAGCTTTCAACGCGAGACAGGACGGGATGAGCTAGCGGCGGTGGGAGATACTATTGCACGCGCAATTTTTGCGGCTGATGCCATGCCCGGCGAGGTGCAACTTGTGCGCGAACTTCCACCCCTTCGACAACAGTTTAGGATTACAATCGTTGGCGCTCGCAGCGACGGCATGCAAGTTGTCCACGTACTCGTGGACGGTCGAAGTCAGGATAGACGCGTAATAATGGTGGGGAACAAGGTCAACGGCGGCGAGTTTGAGTTCAGCTACAGCAACCCCTCGATTGTTATGGTGAGCAAAAATGAGCAAATTTTCTTGGGGTTGGTCTAATTGGATCAACTTTCGGTTGGCGAGGACCTTTTCGCGACGCTCATCGTTGCCAGCCTAGCAGTACTGTTCGTTGCGGCGCTAGTGCACTCCTACCATGTGTACGCTGAGCGAAAAAATGCCCAAGAGGGCTTAAGCCTAGCGCTCGACATCGCGAACCAGCTTAAAAATGAAGTCTTAGCCAAGCACGAGAACTATGTATGCCCCGGACTCATCAACCTAAAGACATTCGACAAGGAACTTTCAAGATACCACCAACTGCTCTTTAAACAGGGGATAAAGCTACGCGTCGAGGTTAGAAAGCTAGACGGTGAGCTCGCCCTAGCTTATGGCGCCAAAGCCAGCCAGCTCGGTCGATATTTCTCGCCCCCATGCTCCGTGAGCCTTCCTGTCACCATTGCCGAAACGCCCGCATCCCGCTCGCTCGGTGAGCTGATAGTGTGGGTTTGGAGGTAGCAAAATGGACAGACGCGGTCAAGGGCATGTGGTCGACATGTTGGTTTTTGCGTTGATGGTAACTCTCGCGTGCTCGCTCTTAGTTAAGGCAAGCCCGGTTGAGTCTCGGGCGATAAACGATCGCTACGCCGCCAACCTCGCACAAAGTATATTGTTGACGCTTCAAAACGCGACTGCGGACGAGTTCGGGGGCCTTGAATATTCGCTTGATCTTCGGACGGCTTGGGGGCCTAGCGAGCGCAAGTTAAAACACAAAACACTGGCACAGCTGTTGGTTGAGGATGCGCTTTGCAACCTGCGCGCAGAGATCAACGGTCGTGAAGTCGCGGGGCTTAGGTCGAGCCAAGATCTAGACAATAAAGTCCACAAGTTCTTGACTGACGTACTAAGCAAGCTGATCGGCGGGCGTTTTGACTACAGCTTGACGGCGAGGGCGGAATCCTTAAAAATCTCGTCAACTGTTCGAGTTTATTTTGAGACCTCGATCAAAAGCTTGAGCGGCGAGGAGCAGCGGCAGCAAATTTGTTCAGAAACGATCGCGATGAGTTTGCCCATCCCCAAGCAGGAGTTAGTTGTGCGCCTCCTGAGCATAAATCCGATCGAGCTCTTTCAACTTGAGCCGGAAATTGCCGTTGAAATAACTCTCAGCTTGTGGTCGAGATGATGGAAAAGCACGGCTTCATGCCGTTCAGCGCAGCGGGTTTTCTCATTGTGATGCTAGTTGTCGCGATGATCGGGCGTGCGGCGTGGTCGCAACATCATCAAACCATGAACGCGATCGATGACATCAACAGCATGTCGCTTTTAACCGTTACCGCGGGCGTTCAAAACGATCTTCGACATGTGGCGCGCTACGCGGTTTACAGGGCGCTCTGGCAGGTCTGCAAGCATGCTGATGACTACAAAAACGATGAGGCGCGTGTACAAGCGATTGAAAAGCTTGCAGCTGAGTACTTCCTCAAACATGCCGAAGGGCTACCGCAGGCCTACATTAGTGCGCGCGTCAGGCTTGAGCTTCCCGACGGCCAGCCATCCTTTAATCTGCGGCAGGCAGAAAACGGATATGTGCTCGCCAGGGTTGAATTGCCCGGGCAGGCACGCATAGGGATCAGTTCCCTCGACAACGGTACCAAGCTCACGCTTTCCTGCACTGGTTTCGAGGTTTGGGTTGATTGCCGCTATTTCCTGTTGCAGGAACGCATGCGCAAGTTTGTCGATGATATCGATGAAGTTTGCTCAAGTTGGATGCGCGCCGAGTATGCTGCGGCCTGGGGACAGGCGTTGATGGGCCAGGTTTGGCTAAACGACAAACGCAGCAGGGCCCTTTTCGAGCTGGCTTGGAAGAATCACGAGCTTAATACCTTTGGGTCGGCCGACTATCTTGAAATGCCCACATCGGCGGAGTTTAACATGAGCGCACCTTCGGACATCAACTTTAACTCAAACATTGATATCGCGCCGGTGAGCGTTGCCGACGCACAAAGGATAGAGGGCCATATCGACCGCGCCCTCGCAGCCCTTCGCCGTGCGGAGGTGGGGTTGAAAAATGCCGAGGGATCGATCGAGGTGGCGCTCGACATCGTTCGAAAAAATTCCATTCTGTCAGAAAACTTGGATGCCAAAAGCGCCATGCTCGGCAACGTGAAAAAGGAGCTAAACAAGGCCATTGAAACGCTAGAAAAGGCTGGGAGCGACGTTCGAGAAGTTGGCATGGAGTTTGAGCAACTCGTCGCATTCGTAAAAGGTAAGGCCGAGGGTAACCTGTTGATGAAATTGCTCTATCGTGGCTTGACCTCCTCCGACGGCAACTACCCGCCGCTGGCGCAACGCGTCTCTTTGGGCCTTGCGGGGGTTGAGGACAAATTAATGGGACTGTCGGTGGCAAATGAACAATATGCAGAAGCTCAGCGCATCGGATAACTTGGGCTCGCTCGAAGACCACCTCGTCGAGCTTCACGAGGACGTCAAATTTCAAGTGTGGAGCTTGCTGGTCTCGCCCTCGCCAAAATACTGCGAGGAATATCAAGAATACCCTGACCCAGAAGTTTACAACTATGAAAGGGATGGTCCATCGTCGATCGTCCGAAGCGCCAATGTTTACATCCTCAGCGAGCCGGATGGTACGATAAGCGCATTAAGAGCAACCTTGTTGGATACAAGGAACAATTTGGAAAAAGTGGAAAGCGTAGCTAAAAACCTCGAACGAAAGCAAGAGGACTTTAAAGGCGCAGAGATAAGCGAGGAGTTAAGACAATCCCCCGTGGGTTCAGACCCAAGGTTCCTCGATGGGCTCGACCGCGAGTGGGTGTACGAAACCATACCGCCGCCCCCGATTCGAAAACAACCCGGGCTTTCGGTGTTTCATGATTTTAGCATCAAAGAAGTAAGATACGAAAGAAGGGACCCGCTGGGTTGGCTCGATGCGGGCGCGCCACCGACGCCGATACCCCTTTGGTTTATAGGCGTGACCCTGTACTGGGCACAGTGGGAGGTTACGCTCGAGCTAGAGGACAAGCCTGTCGAGGAGATATTTGACTTCGAAAATCCAGTGCTGCCCAGGTCGCTGCTTGAAGGGTCCAACGGTTTAACAATCGTTCATAAGCCGTTGGGGTACCGCTTTGAGGTGCCCCGCGAGCGGTTCAGCTTTACCTTGTTGATCGTCAGCCCGACGCCATTTGAAATCGATGCCTAAAAGTGCGCGCAAGATCTCGAGGCCCTCAGAAGCCGGTTGCCCGCTTTCTACTACGGGCTTTTGTCTCAACCTGAACCATAAGCGCCTGGAGCTCCACGACACGTTCGTTGAGCTTTTCGAGTTCGTTTCCGACGAGTTGCAGTTCCCGCGAAAGCGCATCGATCCGGGCGAGCAGCGCAAAACGTGCGTCATCAAGCGCTTCTCTGAAGATTTCCCTAACTTCGGCTCCCAACCGTGATGTTCGCGGCTCAAGCTTGGCCTCTTGAAATTCGGCCGAAACGCGATCGATGAGCAAGTGAACCTGCTCGCCGGGCAGGCCTATGCCGGTCAGCGTGTCATATACCTCATCGTCGGCGAAGCCCAAGCGTTTCATGGACCTGATTACGTCCGAAGCTGCTACACCGCCATTTGATTTTGGCACACTTCCCGTTGAGCCTTTAGTCTGGAAAGGTTTAAAAACGGAAAACTTGCGGCGAGGCAACAACCTCGGTTAAGTTTTAGGATGTGAGTGCGTAGAAAATGGTGGGTCAAAAAATTGGTGGGTCAAAAAATGATTAAGTTTGATAACATAACGGTCAGGATCAAACGCGGAGATCTAACTAAGGAAAGGGTCGATGCCATCTGTAACCCCGCAAACAGCCTGATGTTGATGGGCGGGGGTGCAGCGGGCGCGATAAAGCGGGCAGGAGGCAAGGGAATAGAGGAGGAGGCATTGAAGCACGCGCCAGTTTCCATTGGAAAGGCGGTCGCGACTGCCGCTGGCAGGCTCAGGGCACGATGGGTAATCCATGCGCCCACGATGGCCAAGCCAGCGATGCGCACTTCGAGCGAAAGCGTCTACCTCGCCACCAAAGCCGCGCTCGAGTGCGCCGAAAAAATGGGAGCTAAAAATTTCGCCATCCCCGGTATGGAGACGGGGATAGGTGGGGTCTCATTCGATGCCGCTGCTGGCGCGATGGTCAAAGCGCTCAGGGATTTCGGCCCAATATCGAGGTCGCTGAAGGAAATCGTTTTATGCGATTTGAGCGAGGAGATGGTCGGCGCTTGGGCGAGGGAGTTGACCAAATGATAAAGCTTCAGGGTTTAACCCGCAAGTTTAACGGGCTCGTCGCGGTCGATGGCTTGACGTTCGAAGTTGGGGAGGGAGAGATCTTCGGCCTGCTGGGCCCCAATGGTGCTGGCAAGACCACGACGGTTCGGATGCTGTGCTGCCTCATCAAGCCGACCGGGGGTAAAGCGTTCGTCGGTGGGTACGAGGTAGGCAAGGACGCGCTAAGGGTGAGGGAAATCGTCGGCCTGCTCCCCGAGGCGCCCGGGCTCTACGGCGAGCTAAGCGCGTACCGAAACCTAGAATTCTATGCCAAGCTTTACGGCGTACCCAAGCGGAGGCGCGAGGAAAATATTGAACGATTTCTGAAAATGCTCGGCCTTTGGGGGCGGAGGGACGACCCCGTTGCGACGTTTTCTAGGGGAATGCAGCAGAAGCTCGCGATCGTGCGGGCGATGGTCCACGAGCCCAAGGTCCTCTTCCTCGACGAACCGACCGCGGCCCTCGCACCCGAGTCCGCCAAGACCGTGCGCGATTTCATCCTGGAGCTTAAGCAGGAGCGGCGGACGATCTTCCTCTGCACCCACAACCTCCACGAGGCTGAGCGACTTTGCGACCGCGTGGCGATTACAAACAGCAAGTTAATAGCGATTGGCTCGCCGAGCGAACTCGAGCAGAAGTTCGGCCCGAGCAGGACCGAAATCCGCCTCGAGCGGGTGAGCAGAAAAATAGTGGATGCGGTCAGAAGGCTAAAGCACGTGAAGGGCGTCGAGGTGGTCGGGGACAAGCTAATGGTCGAGGTTGAGGACCCAGAGGCTGCAAACCCGGTGATAGTCGAGGCCGTAGTCAAGCATGGCGGAAGGGTGCGTTACGTGGCGCGCGCCGTCCATGCGCTCGAGGAAACCTACTTGAGGTTGGTGAGGGAAAGTGAGGCCTGATAGGGTTTGGGAAATCGCGCGCAAGGACATGGCGAGCGTTAGAAGGCATAAGTACGTGCTCTACGGGCTTATAGGCATACCTTTAATTTTCGCTATATTTATCCCGATGGCCTCGATTTATCCGGTCGTGACTAGCGAGGAACCCTTGGATAACAAGCTGCCACCCTTTGCCCAGCCCGGGATGGCGCCGAAGCAGGCGGTGGTGACGGGATTGGCCAACATGGCCGTGCTCATGTTCATGTTTCTGCCTGCTGCAATCCCTTCGACGATAGCATCCTACACCTTCGTCGGCGAGAAGGTGAATCGGCAGCTCGAGCCATTGCTCGCGACCCCCACGACAGATCTCGAACTCCTGATCGGCAAGGGGTTGGGCGCGTTTGTGCCCGCGATGGCCGCGACCTTCGCGTCATTTGCGGGTTTGGTGGCGATCGTCGACGTGCTCACCTTCCCGCTATTTGGTTACCTCTTGCTGCCCAACCTGATTTCAGCGGTCGTCCTGCTGGTTTACGCCCCGCTGGTGTGCCTTCTGTCGGTCTCCTGGAGCATTTTCATCTCATCAAAAGTAAGCGATGTTAGGGCGGCAATGCAGTTGGGGATAGTGGGGATCGCCCCGGTTCTATTGTTCTACTTCCTGTTCATGGGCGGGATTGTTTCGCTTGAGTGGATGACGCTCGTGGCCTTCGGGCTGGTGCTGGCCTCCGCAAGCGCTGGTTTATTCGCCCTGAGCAAGGCGACTTTTCAGAGGGAGGAGATTTTGACCAAGTGGAGGTGATCGCCCTGGGATACGCGGAGTTTAAGGCCCCAAAGGGCTTGATAAAGGTCGAGGTTGAGCTGGCGGGCGATAAAATTTCACGCGTATCAATCAGCGGGGATTTTTTTATGTACCCGGAGGAAGCGCTCGAGCGGCTTGAGGAGGAGTTGATCGGCGTTAGGGCAGAAAGGGAAAGCCTGCTAGCGGCGGTCCATAGATTTTACGGTTCGACCAGCATTCGGACTCCCATGGTCGAACCGGAGCACTGGGTGGAAGCAATTTTGCGCGCGTCAGGTGGGTCGCAATGAATCCGTCAGTTGTTATAAATATAACAAAAGAAAGGGAAGGGCCGTGCAGCAGGTGGCGGCTGCTTCCGCTGAGGGTCGATGACGCTTCCACAGCGATGGCGATCGATGAGGCGCTACTGAGGTTGAACGCGGAAGGCAAGTCACCAAATACGATTCGTTTCTGGCGCTGGCTGCCCTCTGCGGTCTCCATAGGCTGCTTTCAGAGCGTCGAGCGAGAGGTGGATCTCGAGGTGGCTAAAAAATATGGTGTAGATGTCGTGCGCCGCATCACGGGAGGCGGCGCTGTCTTCCATGATCACGACGGGGAGCTGACCTACAGCGTCGTTTGCGGGCAGGAGGACGTGCCGGCGGATATCGTGGAGTCCTATCGACTGATATGCGGCGGTTTGGTGCGGGGATTTGAGCGCTTGGGGATTCACGCCGAGTTCAAGCCGGTCAACGACGTTCAGGTCAACGGCAGAAAAATCTCGGGTAGCGCCCAGACCCGGCGATGGGGCTCGGTGCTCCAGCATGGCACGGTGCTCATCTCGCCGGATGTGCGGCGGATGTTCGAGCTGCTCAAGGTCAGCCCCGAAAAGATCTCAGATAAGTTCATCGCCCCGGTGTTCGAGCGGGTGACGACGGTCGAAAGGGAGCTTGGGCGGAGGCCAGCTTTTGAGGAGGTTAGAGACGAGATGAGCGGAGGCCTCGCCGACGCCTTTGGCGTTGAACTCGTTGAGGCCGCGCTCTCGCGGGAGGAACTCGAGCTTGCAGCGGACCTTAGGTCAAAATATACTTCACGGGAATGGCTGATGAAACGCTAGGTTTTCAAGGGATTTTTCCACCCGCGAATTACCTGCATGCTTTTTTCGACGAGTGATTAAAAGTGGGAGATGGTGAGGGTGGGATGCTAGGCGAACTCCAACGGCAAGCATTTGAAACTAAGGTGAGACGAGATCCCACTTTTTGGGCCTGCTACCCCCATCCGCACTTCCCTACGCTTTCCATCACCGGCGACACCTGTGCTTTACGATGTAAGCAATGCGGCCGCCGCTACCTGCAACACATGTTCGCTTGTCCGACACCAGATGTCTTACGTGAGACATGCCTTGAGTTAGCTTCAAATGGCGCCCGAGGGGTCTTGATCAGCGGTGGCTACAACGACGAGGGGTACGTGCCATTTGAACCCTTCCTCGATTCGATCGCAAGCATAAAACGCGAAACCGGGCTCTTCTTGAACGTTCACACTGGTTTGATGCCCGCTTGGCTTGCGCGAGAACTCGGTCATGTTGGCGTCGATATGGCGAGCATCGATGTGGTGGGCAGTGATGAAACTATAAAACTCGTGCTCGGCCTAGATCGAACGACGCAAGACTACGAGCGGGCGCTAACGACCCTCCGCTCGGCCATCCCCCACGTAGTGCCGCACATTTGCATCGGCTTGCACGCGGGCAAACTCAGGGGCGAACGAGCGGCGCTTGAATTTGTCGCGAAGATCAACCCACGGGCACTGGTCATGCTCGTGCTCGTGCCCACGCCCGGCACCGAGTTTGAACATGTCACCGGGCCGAGTCCAGCGGAGGTTGGCAAACTCATCACTGAGGCTCGACTCAAGTTCCCTAGCGCAGTGCTGGCGCTGGGTTGTATGCGGCCGCGCGATGCTGGGCGAGCCGAGCTTCAGGCCTTACGCTCAGGCGTCGACAGGGTGGAGATCCCAGGTAAGCGAACCATCGAGGCCGCGCGCGAACTCGGGCTTAGGGTGCGGAGGCTTGACGCGTGTTGTGCGGTGCCTTGGGATGAGGAGGTTTGAGATTGGTTGACCAAGTTAGGATTGCGTTCGGCACGGGCATCGTGCTTGGACTCTGGCGGGGGCAGCTCGCCGTAGCCCCAACGACCGCGCACCTTTTGACGTATTATGAAGGCAGATGCAACGCAAACTGCAAATTCTGCCCACAAGCCAAAGGGAGCAGGGCGGACTTAAGGATGCTCTCCCGCGTAGTCTGGCCGAGGTGCGAGTTCGAGCGGGTAATAGCTGCGCTCCGGAGAAACGGCGGCAAGTTCCATAGGCTGTGTGTTCAAGCGGTAAACCACCCAAATGTCATCGACGATATTTGCGAGATAGTCACAAGGGTGAAGGAAGCTTGCCGACTGCCAATCTCAGTTTCGTGCCAGCCCCTGAAAAGGCCCGACATCGAAAAACTCGCCAGCTCAGGAGCCGAGAGAATCAGCATAGCCCTAGATGCCGCGACGCCCGAGATCTTCGACCGCATCAAGGGTTCGGCGGCAGGGGGGCCCTACAGGTGGCATGAACACCTCCGGGCGCTGGACGACGCCAAGAGAGTATTTGGGGACAGGGTCTCCACTCATTTGATCGTTGGACTCGGCGAGACTGAACAGGAAATGATAGAGGCCATCCAATTTTTACACGACCGCGGCATTACCATTGGATTATTTGCGTTCAAGCCCATCCCAAACACGCCCTTGGCCGGGCGGGCCCAACCAGACGTATTGAGCTACCGCAGGATTCAACTCGCTCAATACTTGATAAAGCAGGACCTAACGGATGTCAAGCATATGCGCTTTAACAATGGGCTGGTGGTGGATTTCGGGGTGAACCCGGCGACATTGCAAGAGGTTGTAGATTCCCGGGTGCCGTTTATGACATCCGGCTGTCCGAACTGCAATCGCCCGTTTTATAACGAATCTCCCCTAGGGCCAATGTACAACTACCCCAGAAGGCCAACCCCGTCCGAGATGGCAACCATTAGGGTTCAGCTGGGCTTGTGAGGTGGCCTGCAACCTTTAAGTTTTGATGGCACTAGTTTTAGCTGTCTGAGGTGGTGAAATGAAAGTCGGTGGTTATGAAGTCCCCGAGGACCTTTACTACAGCAGGGAACATGAGTGGGTCAGGGTAGAGGGGAAACTCGCACGCGTCGGCGTCACGGACTACGCGCAGAAGCGACTCGGCGATGTCGTCTACGTTGAGCTGCCAGAGGTGGGCAGGCGGGTTGAGCAAGCGAGTGAAACAAAGAGCAAGGCAATGGAGCTCGGCGCGTTGGAGTCGATTAAAGCGGTGGTCGCGATCTACGCACCGTTGAGCGGCGTGGTCGAGGATGTCAACCAAGCGCTTCGGGATAGGCCTGAACTCGTCAACACCGACCCCTACGGCGAGGGCTGGGTGTGCCTAGTTGAAGCGAGTAACCTCGAAACGGAACTCAAAAATCTGATGAGCGCAAGTGCCTACGCCGAGTTCTTGAAGGGCTTGAAATAGCTCGGTGGTAACGTGGGCCACCCATACGTCTCAAACGATGCGAGGACGAGAGAGCAGATGCTTCACGAGATAGGAGTGACAAACATCGATGGCCTGTTCGCTGATGTGCCGAGTGAAATTAGGCTGAAACGCCCACTCAATTTGCCCGGCCCGATGTCGGAGTTGGAAACTAGGCGCCATGTGCAAGCGATGCTCGCAAAAAATAAGCCATTCACGCAGATGCTATCATTTCTGGGCGGCGGGGTCTGGCCCCATCACGTACCTGCCCACGTTCGCTCGCTCGCGCAGCGCTCGGAGTTTCTGACGGCATATACCCCATATCAACCCGAGATAAGCCAAGGCATGCTCCAAGCGCTTTTCGAGTACCAAAGCATGATTTGCGAACTCACCGGTATGGAGGTGGCAAACGCATCCATGTACGACTGGGCGACCTCACTAGGCGAGGCCGCACTTATGTGCGCCAGAGTTACGGGCAGGCGGAAATTTATCGTGCCTGAGCTGATCGGCCCGGAGCGGTTTGCAACGCTACAAAATTATGCTTTGGGCCCAGCTCTTGAGCTCGTAAAAGTCGGCTACGACCGCCGCACCGGTCAGCTTGACCCATCAAAGCTACGCGCGGAGCTCGGGCGGGACGTGGCGGGGGTCTACATCGAGAACCCAAGTTATCTGGGTTTTTTGGAGACGCAGGTTGATGAAATAGCCGCCGCAGCGCATGAGGTTGGAGCACTTTTCGTCGTCGGCGTTAATCCGATTTCGCTGGGGTTGCTCAAGGCGCCGGGCGAATACGGCGCGGACATCGTCATAGGCGAAGGGCAGCCGCTCGGCAATCCAGTTAGCTTCGGCGGGCCGCTCTTGGGTATCTTCGCTTGTCGGGATGACCAAAAGCTGGTGAGGCAAATGCCGGGGAGGATAATAGGGATGACTACGACGCTCGACGGCAAAACGGTGGGCTTTGTCATGGTACTGCAGACGAGGGAGCAGCACATCCGCCGCGAGCGGGCAACTTCCAACATATGCTCGAACGAGGCCCTGTGCGCAATCAATGTCGCGATTTATTTGGCATCGCTTGGACCAAGGGGGCTCCGCGAACTTGGGGAGATCTGCGCCGCGAATGCTAGCTATGCCATCGAAAAGCTCAATAAAATAGATGGTTTGTTGGTACCTATTTTCGATTCGCCCCATTTCAACGAGTTCACGCTCAATTGCGATCGCTCCAATTTATCCATTTCCAGCCTAAACGCCAAGCTGCTCGAGCGTGGCATCCAAGGCGGCAAGCCCATTCGCGAGGAGTTTCCTGAACTCGGTGAAACATCCCTGATGTGCACCACGGAGCTGCATTCGGGGGTGGACATCGACCGCCTAGCCGAGGCACTCACAGATGTGGTGAGGGCGAAATCGTGAGCGATTGGTACAGACAGGCTCGGTGGGATCGAGAGGGGCGCCTAGAACCGCTCGTCTTCGAACTCGGCGGGCCAGGGCACATCGGGTACTCGTTACCTAAACCGCCCGAACATACAAATTTGCCCAAACATCTTCTGCGGACCGAACTGCGGCTGCCCGAGCTTTCGGAGGTCGAGGTCGTCAGGCATTACACCCGCCTATCGCAGATGAACTATTGCGTCGACCTGGGCACATATCCGCTGGGTTCGTGCACCATGAAGTACAACCCGAAGCTATGCGAGGAGCTAGCCTCGCTGGAGACGGCAACTTGCATCCATCCTTATCAAGCTGAGGGGACTGTGCAGGGGGCACTCGAACTCATGTACAAGCTCGAGCGTTGTCTGGCGGAAATAGCCGGCGTGGCGCGCGTCTGTTTGCACCCCTCCGCCGGCGCGCACGGCGAATTCGTGAGCATGCTGATCACCCGAGCGTATCACGAATTCAACGGTGAACAGGACGAGCGCACCCAAGTCATAGTGCCCGATTCGGCCCACGGCACGAACCCGGCGAGTGCGGCGATGGCGGGCTACGAAGTTCTCATCGTGCCATCGGATGCTCGAGGGCGCGTCGACCTCAGGGCCTTAGAGGCAGCTGTTTCTGAGCGGACGGCGGCAATGATGCTGACAAATCCTAACACCCTCGGCCTATTCGAGGACAGGGTCGTGGATATCGTCGAACTCGTCCACGATGTGGGGGGACTGCTTTTTTACGATGGCGCCAATCTGAACGGTATACTCGGCAAGTCCCGCGCAGGGGACATGGGGTTCGACATCGTGCACTTCAACCTGCATAAAACCTTCGCCACGCCGCACGGCGGCGGCGGCCCGGGCGCGGGACCGGTGGGCGTGACGCAAGAGCTGGAGAAATTCCTGCCGGTGCCGGTCGTCGAATACGATGAAAAAAGAGGCGAGTATTATCTGGACTATGATCGACCAAATTCAGTGGGCAAGGTCAGGGCATTTTACGGCAATTTTGGCGTGCTGGTAAAGGCCTACGCATACATCCTGATGATGGGTGCCCGCGGCCTGGAGGAGGCCGCAGAGGCGGCGGTGCTCAACGCAAATTACGTCATGCGCAAGCTATCGGGCACGAGGGGATATGAGCTAAAGTTCGATGCGACTGGACCTTGCAAGCACGAGGTGGTCTTCAGCGCTGAGCCCCTGAAGCGCGAGACTGGTATCGGTGCACGCGAGGTAGCAAAGCGATTGCTTGATTATGGCATGCATGCCCCCACCTATTACTTTCCGCCCATAGTCAGCGAGGCGCTGATGATCGAACCCACCGAGAGTGAGTCGAGGGATGAAATAGACCGCCTTATCAACGCTCTAAAGGCAATAGCCGTCGAAGCTAGCACGGACCCCGAAAAGCTCCGCGCCGCGCCGACGGTCACAGCGATCGGACGATTGGATGAGGTTAAGGCATCGCGCGAACCTATTTTGAGCTGGCGGATGTACAGGAAGCATCGGGCATAGACATGCAAAAATTGGGCCTCATCGTCAACCCAATCGCTGGAATTGGCGGGCGCGTCGGCCTCAAAGGTTCAGATGGAAAGGAGGTCATCAAGAAGGCGATGGCGCTCGGCGCCAAGCCCGTGTCGCCTCAAAGGGCGGTGGAGGCCCCAAGGGAATTGGTACCCTTAAAGGAAAAAATCCTCCTGGTAACTTACCCGCGTGAGATGGGCGAAGACGAGGCCAAGAAGGCTGGTTTCGCTCCGAAGGTGATAGGAGAGATAACCTCTGGACAGACCACGGCTGAGGACACAAAACGGGCCGCTAGGGAAATGCGAGACCTAGGTGTGGACCTTATCTTATTGGCGGGCGGAGATGGGACCGCTCGCGACGTTTATGATGCCATTGGAGTAGACATACCCGTCCTCGGCGTACCCTCCGGCGTTAAAATGCACTCAGCAGTTTTTGCGATCAACCCTTGGGCGGCCGCAAGAATAGCTATGGAGTTTTTGTGGGAAGAACTGCCGTTGAAAGAGACAGAAGTCATGGATTTAGATGAAGAAGCCTATAGGCGGGGAAGGCTGTCGGCGAAGCTCTACGGATATTTGTTAACCCCTTACGAGCCAAGTTTAATTCAAGGCGTAAAGTTTGCTAGTTCAACGACGGAAGTTGAAAGGGATGAACAAGCGGCGATAGCAAAACATGTCGTCGAAGAAATGAAGCCTAACATCGTTTACATCCTAGGCCCGGGGACGACGACGCGCGCGGTAGCTGAGGAGCTGGGCATTCGCAACTCAACATTGCTCGGCGTTGACCTCCTTGTAGACCGTAAGCTCGTGGCAGGCGATGTCAATGAACAACAAATTCTCCAAGCAATCGAGGGAAAGCCAGCGACGATCCTCGTCAGCCCCATAGGCAAGCAGGGCTTCATCTTCGGGCGCGGCAATCAGCAACTGAGTCCCGAGGTCATCCGCCGCGTCGGGAAAGATAATATTTTGGTGCTCGCGACCCCGCAGAAGCTAGCGCTGACCCCGGTTCTAAAGGTGGACACGGGCGACGCCAAGCTCGACGACGAGCTCCGCGGATACATCCGCGCGATCACGGGCTACCGTCAGACCCGGGTGGTTAAGGTCGTCTAGCATGGAGTTTGTTCAAGCATCTTTCACAAAACTTCGCCTTCTTTTCATCGACCTCAAAGATGCTGTTTGAAAACGTCATAACGCACCCAAGAGCAGAACAATGGTTAAGCCCGAAGGTGTGCCCAAGCTCGTGAACGGCCTCCTTCGTAGCCCGTTTGAGCAAGAGTTCATAGTCAGAGGGTTCGCCGTAGAATGCTGGATCTAAGCGACGAAGTGAAACGAGGGCGACAGTTCCAGGACACTGAGCTTGACCGAATACGAAGTTCAACCTTGGCACGTAAAGATCAACGTCGGTTAGCGCAAGCACCTTGCCTTCGCCTCTCGCCGTGTGCAGCACCCGCTCCAGAACGATGTCGGCGCGATATTGCATACGATGGGGGTCGTAGGCGGCGACAGGCAGCTCTAGGGGGGTGCCGACCTGACAGCCCTCGACGAACTTCTCGTACCTTTTTAAAAGCCTCGGCATGAGATCTCGTAGCAACTTATTCGGGATCTCGCCGATTTTGATAATATTGATCATCAAATTATTGCCTCAGACCTGGGTTATCCTACATCCCATTTCTCGGTTTTCTTTGCGCTCAAAGCACTGCTCACGATAAACACCGGCGTGATTAAGCATTTTAACTCTAGATGCAAGCTGAATAGTGGTAAGACCATGAGCAAGAAAGCTAAGCGAAGTCAAGCAGCCCGACTGGCACCGATGCCCAAGAAACTTCTGATGAAAATGAAGGTTAAGGATGTCATGAATCCCAGGCCTAGGTCGATCTCCCCAGAAGCCTCGATAGATGACATGATAGAGCGGCTTCGACAGCAAATAGAGGACTGCTTCCCGGTCGTCGATAAAGGGGGCAAGCTTGTCGGCATCATCACGGAGAGCGATATCTTGGGCGCCCTGCAGACTCCCGCGCGCCAAGCGACGGTCGGCGGCGCGATGGTTAGAAATGTAATGAAGCGCATGGCGAGCAACGTCGGCGAGATGATGACCAAGTACCCGATCACCGCAACACCGGAGATGACCATCCAGGAAACCCTAGACGTAATGGTGGCCCACAAGCTTCGCCACCTGCCAGTCGTCAAGGGCGAAAAATTGGTAGGACTGATCTGCATACGGGACATTTTGAACATATATCACTTAGTTAGGTAGGGATAAGCATGACGGTCGAATTTTCGTCCGTGTTGTTATATTTGGCTATCTTCCTTATAGCCGCAAAGCTCAGCGCGCTGCTGGCGGCTAAGTTAAAGCAACCGGGCGTATTCGGGGAGCTTTTAGCCGGTATACTCATCGGACCGTCCATAGCTGGATGGATGTCGGAACAACTCGGTTTGCCTCCCCTCGTGGAACCCGCTTCCGAAGCCGGTGCGTTCATCGGTGTATTTGCAGATATCGGCATAGTTTTACTCCTATTTCTGGCCGGTTTATCGGTAGATGTCGACCAACTGAGGGCGGCTGGCAAGGCGGCCATATATGTGGCAATCAGCGGCATCCTTATGGCATTTGGGCTGGGTTTTGGCGTGGCAAGCCTTTGCGGCTGGTCTAGCCTGCAGGCAGCATTCGTCGGCGCGGTGCTTGCCGCGACGAGCGTCGGCATCACGGTCAGGACGTTGATGGACGTTCATCAGCTGCATACCCGAGTGGGCATGACAATCTTGGGCGCCGCGGTGTTGGACGACATAATAGGCATATTCATCTTGGCCGCGTTGGCTGGCATTAGCCTTGGGGGCTTCTCGCTCGGCGGGTTCGGCAAGCTTGCCGGCTTGGTGGCAATTTTCCTCGTGCTGAGCATTTATGTCGGTTTCAAGGCGATGCCCCGCCTGCTCACGCGTGCTGCAAAATTGCCGGTGGAGGAGATGACCCTGTCGGTCGCTTTAGCGTTTGTTTTCTTAATGAGCATGTTCGCGGAAAAGGTTGAGCTTGCGGCGATCACGGGCGCATTTGTGGCCGGCATCGTGTTAAGCAGGGCACCCGTAGCCGACGCGTTGACCAACAAGCTCTCGACGATCGGCTACGGCCTATTTATTCCGCTATTTTTTGTGGAGATGGGCGTGCGCACGAATCTGCAGGCACTTTGGGGCGTTAGCGTTTTGGCACTTGGGATAGTGGGCGTCGCGATTTTCGACAAGGTGGCGGGATGCGGAATTGGCGCCCTCATCGGCGGGTTTGGACCTCGCGACTCCGTGCGCATCGGCGTTGGTATGATGCCACGTGCAGAGGTGGCATTGATCATCGCATCCTTCGGCGCCAAGGCTGGGATCGTCACCTCAGAGTTGTTCTCGATCACGGTTATGATAGTACTGGTGACGTCCCTTCTCAGCCCAGTGATGACCAGACAAGCGTTTAGGGGGAGGCAAGCGGCTTGATGCACATAAACACAAAATAGACGCACGGGGTCAAACAATTGTTTCGAGCCAAATACGGTACTAACTTGCGTTGGATTTTACAAATACTTCTGTTGATCACGTTTCTGTACAGCACGATAAACGCACAGCAGGAGCCATCGGCCAATCGAGCATACGCACATGTACAATTTTTGACCGGCCTTGGACCGCGTCTTGCTGGCACCACGACCGAAGCCATCGCCGCAGGTTACATTGAGAACGAGTTTCGTTCGTATGGCATGGATACGTGGATTGAGAGCTTTGTGATCGAGAATTCGTATGTGGTAGAGGAAAGTCGCCTGTCCGTGCTGCAGCCAATACAAGTGGATTTGACGTGCGTTCCGGTGATACATTCACCGTCTCGTACAGTGACCGGACAACTCGCATACGTGAGCGATGTCCCCGAGAATAGAGATCAGCTGCGCGAGCATATCGTGTTAATTGAGAAAACCAAGCTCTCCCGCGAACTCGTCGACTTGCCCCCTCTGGCCATATTAACGTATTTGGAGAACATGCCAGCCATATCGGAGATGTGGCCAAATCCGCCAAAAGTGCCAATAGTCTGGATCTCCGGCCGCGATGCACTGGAGTTGATAAAACTTCTTGAACAAGACCAAGTCGTGGTGGGGCTTCGGGTGGCGGCGAGGACGGAGAGGCGCGCATCCTACAATGCTGTAGCGCGCCTACCAGGTGAAAGCAGCGAAGCAGTAGTCGTGAACGCACATCACGACTCTATGTTGACGCCTGGAGCAGTTGATGACGCGTCTGGCGTTGCGGTCGTGCTCGAAATCGCCCGCGTGCTTTCCTCGGAGAGGTTAAAAAGAACCGTAATTTTTGCGACATTTGGCGGGGAGGAGTTCGGCTTGTTTGGTAGCGCGGATTTCGTGATTAAACATAAAGATGACGAAATCGCTGCGGCAATCACCTTCGATTGCATCGGCGCCGGTCCGGAAAATGGATTGCGCATCGGCCTTGAGGATTCGCCGCAATACGCAACTACTGAATGGCTGGACGTTTGTGTTCAAAGGATCGCGGAAAATCTCGGATTTTATGTGCAATCCGAGCACTTGAATGCAGTCGGCGGCTATAGCGATCATGTGAGCTTTGTTAAAGCGGGGATTCCGGCAACTTGGGTATATTGGATAAATCCCGAATACGGGTACGATGTCCTCGGGCCAGTTCATACCCTCGACGACGACCTTGACGCCATCGATAAAATCAGACTACAGCAGGTCGCATCGATCGGCGTTGAGGTGGTCCGCTGGCTCGCTGGCGAGAATTTAGAAGCCTGGCTTCGTGCGCACGAGTTCCCGGTCAGGGCGGCGGCATTTACTGTCGTCAGCGTGGGGGCTATAATTCTCGCAATTGGCGTCTGTTGCTTTGCTCGCTATAGACGAGGTTGGACATGGGGGCGGGCGGCTTGGGTACTCTCGCTGGTGGCAGGTGCCGCCATAGTTTTAGCTTACTTGTTGATACTTGTTTAAATGTTGAACATTTAAGGGTGCAGGTGAAATAATTTTGCGAAGGTGCGGGGATGTTTGAGGAGATCTTCGAGGAGGAGTTGGCACGCGAGTCCGTTTTCAGGGATGTCAGCAAACTCCTGCCGGATTACGTGCCGAAGGTCCTAGTGCATCGCGAGGAGGAGTTCCGCTGGCTGACGCGCATATTCAAGCCCGTCATCGAAAACAGGACCAGCCAAAAAGTCTTGATCACGGGCAGCGTCGGCGTCGGGAAAACTGCGCTCGCTCAAAAGTTCGGCGAGAAGCTGGTTCCGGCGGCAAAGGGGCGCGGTATGCAGCTAGACTACGTTCACGTGAACTGCCGCAAACAGAAGACCCCTTACGCAGTCCTGGTGGAACTCGTGCAGCACTACAACCCTAGATGGCCCTGCCGCGGGCTCGGCCCGGAGAAGCTCCTGCGCATGGTCACCGATTGGCTGAACAAGCACGATGGTTACCTAACGCTCACGCTCGACGAGGTGGATTTCTTCGTCCAGTTGAACGGGCCAAACCTAATTTACTCGCTTACCAGGGCAGTTGAGGAGTTCGGCGAGCCGAACCGCATAAGCATCATAGCGATCTCGCGCGACCCCAACTTCCCACGCCTGCTCGACACCGCGACGCAGAGCACCTTCATGCACAACGTCCTCGCTTTGGATAAATACACCGCGCCACAGCTCGTCGACATACTGAAATACCGCATCCGAGAGTCCTTCAAGGCAGGGGCCGTGGACGAGGACACGGTGCGGCTTATCGCCGACATCGCCGCGAGGTGGGGCGACGCTAGGCTGGCACTCGAGTTGCTCTGGCGGGCCGGCGTGCTGGCCGACGAGGAACGCGTCGATGTCGTATTGCCGGAGCACGCGCGGCGCGCGAAGGCTGAGGCATATCCCGAGGTTCGAAGGGAGGTGCTGGGGGAGCTGCAGCTGCACGAACAACTTCTCCTACTGGCCCTCGCCCGAAAGTTGAAGGCATCCAAGCGGGCCTATGCCCTGACGGGGGAGGTCGAGCGCACCTACCGCGTCGTTTGCGAGGAGTACGGCGAGAAGCCGAGGGGGCACACCCAGCTCTGGGAGTACATAAAACGGATGGAGGGCCTCGGCATCATCGACGCTCAAATATCCCGCAGGATTCATCGCGGGCGCACCCAGAGGATAAGCGTTCCAGATGTCCCCGTCGCGATGCTCGAGGGGGAGCTCGAAAAGCTGCTCAAGGCGCGCGAATAGCTAAAATTCATAGGATTCATAGGATTTTAGGTGTCGTGCTTTGTCCGCGTCCAACAGCAAAACCCAAATTTAAGGTGGAGTGATACTTCCTTAGGGTCGTGGGGCAGCTTGGCCTATCCTTCTAGCTTAAGATCAAGTTCTCGGTGGTCCGCCACCGTGTTACAATCGCCCTCCGGGTTGTGCGTTCTTTTATGGGGTTCTGAGGATTCGCCCTTTAGCCGCCTTACCTCCTCCTTAAGGGCAGTCTCGGCGACTTTCGAAATGTTTAACCAATCATTTTTATGTAATTGCGATTTCATGAACGGCGCCGAAACAGCAACCGAGCAAATTGCCTCCTCCCGATAATTCCGAGCATTGCGGCGATGGTCATCGCGCCCACGATGACGACAACTATAAATTTCGGCACCATCTGTGGCTCAACGGGACCGATTGCCTCGCTCAGGGTGGCGTACTTCAGATCCCAATTGTCCCCATCGTAGTAGGCGATGTGCGGGAGGTCGTTCTCATCGAGGACCAAACATACATGACAGCCAAAGACATCCTCAATGATCTGAAATTCCCACTTCCCGCCGGTCCAGCGGATATATTCCACTCCCGGCCCACTGGGGCCGTGAGCTATGTGCGGGTAGCCCTTGCTGTCCAGCGCTATCGATGGCCCCGGGGGTGAGGCACCGTAACCAACGTTGTCGATCACCTCGAACCTCCACTCGGAGCCTGTCCAGCGCGCGTACTTTAGTAGTTCAGGGGTGGGCAACGGTTCGCTGAAATAATATGCTATGTGCGGGCGATCATCTTTATCAAGGGCCATCGACACCCATCTGATCGAAAAGCCCTCACCGCCATCCAAAGTTTCCAGCGTCCATCCATTCTCCTCGAGTCTACCATATTTTAAAAATTCACCAAAGAAGGCAGAGTAACTTATATGGGGATTACCCCTGCTATCTGCTTTTATCGAGGTTTCTAATCCCACCCTGGACCCCCTTACCCCTAGGTTATCAATCACCTCGATCCTCCAGCCCGAGACATCGCGCCAGGCGTGCTTGAGCAGCCAATAGGAGGTGAAGTCCCAATACGCGATGTGGGGCCTAAACTTGCGATCAAAAGTCATCGAGGTGCAGAAGCCCACGTCGTTCTCTCCGTCGACTCGTTCGATCACCCAACGCTTTCCATCCCAGCGGGCATATTTTACGTCGTAGTTGATCGTGTCGGAATAGCTGATGTGAGGGTAGCCCCTCTCGTCGAGCGCTATCGAGGGATACCTCCCCACGCTGCCCTCCCAGTCCACCGTCTCGACCTTCCAGCCCGAGCCGGTCCATCCGGCGTACTTCAGGTCCCGCCTCTCCCAGTGGTTGTAGGCTACGTGGGGATGACCGTTCCCGTCGAGCGCTATTTTTGGCTCCGCGCCAACCTTGCCTTCGCTGTCGACCGTCATTATCCTCCACTTTCTAACCTTGAAGTCCCCCTCACCCTGAAGGATGCATCGTAATGGGTGAAGCCCCTTACCTGGGTGGCGACGATGTTATCCAAGGTGATCGTGGCCGCGGTCGCCAATGGGAGTACGAGCAGGGCGATCGTCAAAAGGGATGGGGCCACGTTCCTTACTTGGGTCATTTGCTCTCCCCTCGGTTTCAAAATCGTTCTTGTGGGGTCATCTCCTCATTGACCTAAGCCGGCGCGAATGGCCACTGGCCCATTATGGCCAGGATTTCCTTCCAGAGTGCGTCCCTTTTCTGCTGCGCCAGCGAACGGCCACCTGCCCATGATCTTCAGTATCCTGCCCCAGAGCACGGTCCTCGTGACGGTGAAGGTCGCTACCGTGGCGATCTCGTTGCCCTCCGCGTCGGTCACCACGAGCTTCACGCGGTTGATCGGCTTGTTCTCGGGGTGCGGCACGTCCCTGAACCCACCACTCGCCCGTGGAGCCCTCGTACCCGCTCAGGGGCGCGCCGTATGGGGGCTGATTGTTCCAAGTTATCGCGCCCTCCGACCAAGAGTCGTTCCCCACCGCGCACACCTCCATCGGCCACATCCCCCAATACATTTCGTAGCAGTACAGTTTCAAGCTCGCCGAGATTATGCTAGCGTTGGATGGGATCGAGGTTAATGAGAACTTGAGGAATGCCCTAGCCTCTCCTCCCGGGGTATAATACACCTTCAGGCTGTTCTCCGAGCCGAAGTTCTGGTTGGGCCACTCGCTACGGACGGTCGCGTCGTCGGTGGGGGTGCCCGGCTTGAGCACCTTTGCGGTGATTACCGGGTTTGGCGGCGTGAAGGAGTGTAAGATGCCCTCTGCCACGTCTATGGTGCCGACGATCGTAATGGGATGGTTCTCGGTCGGCACATGGAACAAGCCGCCCGCGCCCGCCGCGCGAAGCACGATGTCGACGCTGAACTCGCCGTTCCTTGGGTCGCCCTCCGCGTGGCCCACCGAGAGGACGTATCTCCACACGTTTTCGTTCTCGGGCGCCGTGCCCTCGGCAAGCCTCGCCTCTACATATATGGGGTCGCCGTTGTCGAAGTAGGCGGTAGCGCTGACGAAGGTGAAGTTCTCAGATGGCGTGCCGGCGTTGTCGAGGCGCGGCGAATCCCAGCTGATGGCGACCGCGAAGTAGCCCTTGGCGGCCTCGTCCCAGCGCAGCCTGAAGCCGAGCGTGAACTCGTCGCCCTGAACCACCTCGACGACGGTGCCTCCGGGGTGCGAGATCGCCGCGGGAGCGAGGGCGGGAGGGGCGATAAAGACCATCGACAGCAACAGAGCTGCAACGAACAAGATGGGGGGTGAAGCCACACTTCCCGCTCTCGGGCTTCATCTTCCGCCTCCATCGAAATTCTGCGGTTCACATTTAAGTCATTTCCCACAAGTCACGCCGTAGTTTAAAAACATCGGAGTCCCAGAAA
>JASEGJ010000020.1:0-364 GCA_030018135.1 Candidatus Hodarchaeaceae archaeon
AGGCAAAGGACGTGATCGCCGATGCCGGCTATGACTCGAAGCGCAACCGAAAGGCCTGCAGGGAAATCGGGGCGAAGCCTCATATCGCGACGAACCCGCGGAGAAGCGGCAAGCGCCGCTACACGCCACCCCTGTGCAAGCGCGGGCACTACATCGTCGAGCAGTTCAACTCCAGGCTCAAGGAAATGCTTCAAGGCTGCTGGCGCGGGTTCAAGGGGCTAGCGAGGAAGGCGACGGTCGTCTACTCGGCGTTGATCGCGATGCTCGCGATCGCGCTGCAGGCACTGATCCAGAACAAGCCTGATCTGCTGCGGAAGATCGGGGCCTACAGGTACTGACGAATCTGCGCGCGCAGATGTCGGCA
>JASEGJ010000020.1:374-20112 GCA_030018135.1 Candidatus Hodarchaeaceae archaeon
GCATTTGATTCCTCGACCGAGGAGTCATAGTGTTGCGCGGTCGACCGGCACCTGCGCAAGATTAGCTTTGACCATCAAGGCTTTTTAATTTTGCACACTCCTATACCCCTATACCGATTATTTAAATATCTATCGGTATTTAGGTTTCCGATGCAACTACGGTTCCTCTTCCTCCCTCGAAGACCTCCTCGCAGTCCGGGCAGACGCCCAGCCGCAATCGTAGCAGCGGAGCAGCTGCCCCTCAGGGAACCCCCACCCGCGGGCGGAGCACTCGGGCATGTCCTTCCCACCTCCGCATCTCGTTTCTCCCCTATAAATCGCCTCCGCCAAAAGCCCGGGCGGAAGTGGGCTCATTGCGATCGAAGTCCGGTAAGGGGGAGCTCATGGATGGGGCGGGGTTGTGGCAAACGTGGGGGGTCCACAGATTCAATCGATCTTCGGCTCCACCGGAGTTCCCTAACCTTAAGCTAGGATCAAGCCAACTGCGAGGAAAAGCCCTTAAAATCCCCTTTTTTTCGAGAAGCAGCGGGTCGACGGGTCGCCGCACCCTAACTTGGGCTTAGGATTGGCGATTACATCCCCCTCGAGTGCGCAAATTTCGACAAGTTTAATAGCAGGGCATGTCCTAAACTCGGCTGGGGGTGAAATTTACGGCTCTAGAGGACGTCGCGCAGTTGGTCGCGCCGAGGAGGCCGGACGTCGCGCTGCGCATCATGCGCTGCTTCCAGGGCAGGGAGAGCTTGACACGCGAGGATATAATCCGCGAAACTGGGTTGGGCCAAAAGACGTTCGAGTATTACCTCACCAAGCTCAGGCGTTTTAGGCTCGTTCAGGGGTTCAAGGCGAGGGATGGCTACCGCTATTACATCAGCGTCGACGGCTTCCACTCTCGCATCGACACCCTATTCGTCGACCCGATGCGCACGCTGAGGGGCAAGGGTACTTGAGCGGTTTCATTTGATGGATTCTAGGATCTCCTTTATCCTCGTCAGGAGCCCTTCGGCCTGCTCCCTGACGGCCGGATTTTTCTCGATCGAAAGCCTCAGCTCGCGCTCGTAAGGTGCCAAGCGCTTGGACACCGCGGCGCGGTCGATCCCGCCCGGTTCGCGCCCCTTGATCTTTTTTTCGTAGACCTCCTCAATCTTCGCCCCCACCTCGGACAGCCGCACGGTATCGATGAAATGAGCTAAAATCTCCGCCGCCCTCTCGCCGAGCTCCGTGAGCTTCACCTGCTTGACGCGCCCCCTCCTTTCGAAGCTGACCAACCCGCGCTTTTTTAAATTGGAAAGCACCTTCAGGGTGTGGGCGTAGGTGCTATCTATCTCCTTGGCTATCATGGACACATATATCGGTTCATTCGTCTCCTTTAGCAATAAGAGGCTTTTTACGGGCTTTTCTTGCAAAAATAAGATCTCAGGTTGATTTATTTTTATTATATTTATCACCTCCAAAAATGTAAGAGGTACGGAGATACTTAAATCTATCTATGATTACTACATAATCGACATAATAAAAACTTAATAGTTATTATTCAAGTATATATTCACTTCATTTGAATATATTCAAGTGAACTTTAAAGGAAAAAATGCGAATGTTTGAGGTTGGGGGCATCATCGGTGAAAAGGCTAAATAGCCGGAGGGGAAATGCCGAAGAGGTGTTTGAATAAGTTGGAGGTGCTGAAATGGTCGTGAGTGCCGATATGAAGGAGCCGAAAGTCGTGGTGCCGCCGCCGGGCCCGAGGGCCAAGGCGTTCATCGAGCGGGATCATGCGGTGACCTCCCCGTCGCTGACCAGGACGGCGCCGCTCGTGGGCGTCGAGGCGCGGGGCGTGTGGGTGAAGGATATAGATGGGAACGTGTTTTTGGACCTCAGCTCAGGCATAGCTGTCACGAACGTGGGGCATTGCCATCCTAAGGTGGTGGAGGCGATAAAGCGCCAGATCGAGCTGGCGATCCACATCAACAGCTGCGACTTCTACACCCTGCCTCAGGTCGAGCTGATCGAGCGGTTGTTCGAGGTGACGCCGGGCAAGTTCAAGAAGCGGGCGTTCCTCGGGAACTCGGGCACGGAGGCCGTCGAGGCGGCGTTGAAGATCGCCCAGTGGCACACCCGCAACTACTACGTCATAGCCTTCATCGGCGGCTTCCACGGGCGGACGATGGGGTCGCTGCAGCTGACCACGACGGGCGTGGAGGCGAGGCGCCACTTCAAGGGCATGATGCAGGGCGTGTTCCACGTGCCGTACGCGTACTGCTACCGCTGCGCCTTCAAGCAGGAGTACCCCGACTGCGGGCTCTGGTGCGTGAGCTACATCGAGGACATCGTGTTCAGGAAGCTCTGCCCTCCCGGCGACGTCGCGTGCATGATAGTCGAGCCCATCCAAGGCGCGGGCGGCTACGTGGTGCCGCCGGACGAGTATCTACCCGCGCTGGCGAGGCTGTGCAGGGAAAACGGCATAATCCTCGTCATCGATGAGGTGCAGTCCGGCTTCTGCCGCACGGGCAAGTGGTTCGCCTGCGAGCACTGGGGAGTCGAGCCCGACATCGTCACCCTGTCCAAGGCGATTGCAGCTGGCCTGCCGTGCGGAGCCGCGATAGCGCGGGCGGAACTCATGGACTGGGAGCCGGGGGCGCACGAGAACACGCTGGGCGGCAACCCTGTCGTCTGCGCCGCTGCGCTCGCGGTGCTCGACGTGCTGAAATCCGAGAGGCTGGCGGACAACGCCGCGAGGGTCGGCGGCCACATGCTCGAGCGATTCCGGGAGATGGCGGAGGAGCACGAGCTCATCGGGGATGTCCGGGGCAGGGGATTGATGATCGGCGTCGAGCTCGTGAAGGACAGGAGGACGAAGGAACCAGCGCGGAAGGAGCGCAACGAGTTGCTCACGAAGGCGTTCAAGCGCGGTCTGATATTGTTGGGGGGGGCCGGAGCGTCGTCGCTGAGGCTCGCCCCCCCGCTTGTGCTCACGAAGGAGCAGGCCGACGTCGGGCTGAGGATATTCGAGGAGGCGCTGGGCGAGGTCGAAAAAGGCAAATAAGCTGGGGCGGCGAGTAATCTGGCTGGGAGGGGGCAACGTTAGGGAGCTACCTGAATGCGGCAATTCCATCGTTAGTCCTACTCGTTGCGGGGATCGCGGCCCAGCGCATCCGACTCCTAAGGCCCACGTTCCGTCTTCTCAACGTGGCGGTGCTCTGGGCGATCCTCCCGATAGTAGTTTTCGTCTCGATAGCCCGCTACAGCCTTCGGGATATCTACGGCTTCAACAACGCCATCGTGCTGGCGCTCATCGGTCTGGGCTCATGCTTCGTGTTGGGCGTGGTCGTGGCGAGCCTGATGCGGTTGGACAGGAGGATGAGCGTGGCGGTGGTCCTCAACGCGGCCTTCATGAACGTCACGTACCTCGGCCTCCCCATGGTCTACGCCTTGACCGGACTTGAGGGCTTGGGCCCCGCAAGCTTATATGCGCTGGCGATAGGGGTCCCGCACCTGATATTCGGCGTGGCGCTCGGGGGGTCGGCGACGAAAAAGCACGTCGACTTCCGCTCGATAATCGAGAACGTGGTGACCTTCCCCGCCGCGTTCGCCCTGATCGTAGCGCTGCTCTTCGTGGGATTTAAGGCCCCGCTGCCTGTTTGGATGCTTAACACGTTTGACGTCTACCTCGCCAAGCCGTTCTTCGCCCTGATGCTCCTGCTCATAGGCTACCAGATACCGCTGGTCGACCCGCGCAGGTACGCATCGCCCCTCGCCACGATCGGCACCATCAGGTTTCTGGTGTGCCCGCTGGTGACGTATCTTTGCGTGGGGCTGTTGGAGTTAAACATAGCGACCGATATCTCACCGAAACCCGCCCTGATCCAGGCGACGATGCCGCCGGCGGTCTTCAACATGATACTAGCCCATAACTTCAAGCTCGACCTCAAGCTCTACGGGGCAATCGTGTTCTACCTGACCTTCGTGTCGATCTTTCTGGCGCTCCCCCTGATGATGTATCTTGCGGGCTTTTATGTAAGCATTATATGAAGTTATACGGGAGAGTTTCGTGAACAAAACGATAGCGATATTGTTGGCACTTTCCCTTCCATATTTACTGTATGCCATCGGCTTTGCCCTGCCTTACGGCTTTACAGGATTTACAATTGTGGTGATTATTCCCTACCTTTCTGGAATGGTTGTGAATGGCTGCGTAAGGAGGTTAATCAGATGGGCGTTTCTGATTTCAAATATCTTGGCGCTCCCCGTGTGGATGTTTTTATGGTACTACCGGCTGTTCCCTGCCTACGTTGGCCCCCGCCGTGGGAACGGCCGATATGGCCAATACTACTTTCTTTAGTTATTCCCTATTCTCTTGGCTCTTTATCCACTTCGATGGTGTTCAGGCTAGGGCGGATGAAATAACTGAGAAGTTGGCGCTTGAGCTATCGGTCTTTGCTTTGATTCCGCCGGGTTTGGGTTTGGGCTAAAAATTTAAGGCACCGACCAAGTTCCAACTTTGTCACATATGGATAACTTTGTCACATATGGATAAGTTCGTCGCGATGCATATACGTCGCGCCGCGTCCTTGGATGGGTTCCTCCATGAACTTTTAGCCGAAATTTTGCACATATCGATTTTAACATTCGAGCGCACGGCCGTGTATGCCTGTCGATCGACGCTGGACCTCGACCCCGAACTCGCTCAGCTCTGAACCCCTGAAGCCTTCATGAGCTTCTGAGTTCGTGCGAGCAACGCTCACCAGCGAGGAGTTCGCGATTTTTTCGAATTTCGAGTCAACACCCCTGTTGATGGCCTAAGAAGCGATCCCAATTTTTTCGGCTTTGGTGGATAGCGTTTGAGTCGTCTCGAAATATCTTGTTTGTCCGTTTTGTCGACCATCAAACTAACCTGAATAACGGGCCGGGTTCGTCAACACCCCTGTTGATTTTTTGATTATCTGCGCATGTATCGCTCTTCATTTTCAAATCAACACCCCTGTTGACGGGTGGCTCCACCGTGGGGTGCGGTCGAACCACGGCTCATGGGCGCTCGGACTTGGACTTGACCGCCTCTCCGGCCATTTCGAAGGGCATCTCGCCCGACAGCAGGGAGCGCAGCAGTCGCGGGAGCTCCTTGATCTCCGCCCGCACCTGCTTCGCGGTGTCGCGGTCCCTAATCGTCGCGGTCTCGTCCTCGAGCGTCCGGTGGTCGATGGTGACGCAGTAGGGCGTGCCGACCTCATCGGCGCGCGCGTACCTTCGACCGATCGAGCCGGATTCATCGTACTCCGCCATGAAGCCCTCCCGCCTCAAACCCTCGTACACCACCTCGGCTTTCTCCGGCAAGCCGTCGCGGTTGAGGAGGGGGAATACGCCCACCTCGATCGGGGCCATGTCCTTTTTCAGCCTGAGGTACGCGCGGCCCCTCTCCTGGGCGAAGGCATGCTCCAGCAGGCAATAAAGCGGTCGATCGATTCCGTAGGACGGCTCCACCACGTGGCATATAACCTTTCGCTTTTTATCCGCGGAGAACACGGCGAGGTCCTCCCCGCTGGCTTCGGCGTGGCGGGTTAAATCGTAGTCCGTGCGGTAGGCGAGCCCGGCCACCTCGACCCAACCGAATCGCTCGGTTAAAACCTCGGCATCCCATGTTTCGGCGGAATAGTGGGCCCGCTGCCCCGGGGTCTGCTGCCTGAACCGGACCGCCCCCTTCGGGATGCCTATGTCGCCCAAGAAGCGTTTCGTGAGCGCGATGTAGTACGCCATCAGCTCGTTGCATACCAGCTTCCCATCTACTGCCTGCTCGGCGGTCACCTCGTTCAACCGCTCCCTGCCCTTTTCTTGGTCGACCGCGAGCCACAGCCTAAACTTTTCGCCCGCGACATCGGAAAATTTCGGGTGATGGGGATCCTCCGGGTCGAAGAAAACCTCGGCCTCTGCCATCGTGAACTCCCTAAGCCTGATGATGCCCTGCCTGGGCGAGATCTCGTTCCGGTAGCCCCGCCCTATTTGCACCGCCCCGAACGGCAGCCGCCCGCGCGCGTGGCGCTGGAGCCGCTTGAAATCGATGAAAATCCCCTGCGCGGTCTCCGGCCGCAGGTAGCCGACCCTCTGGGTCCCCGGCCCGATCGTCGTGCGGAATATCGCGTTGAAGTCGAAAACATGGCCCAGCTCGCCGTTGCAGTCGGGACATCGCACCCCATGTTTCTTCATGAACTGCTCCATTTCCCCCTTCGACATCCCCTCGACATCCCTGCCCGTAACCTCGCGCACGACATCCGCGACCCTGAACGCGGCCCCGCATTTTTGGCACTCGGTCATTGCATCGACGAAATGGTTCACGTGCCCGCTCGCCTTCAGGACCTCCTCGGGCGTGACCGCAGGCGAATCCACCTCGAAAAACCCCTCCCCGAGCACGTAGTACTCGCGCCACTTCTGGATTATCTTGTTTTTCAGGAGCGAGCCGAGCGGCCCGAAGTCGTAGAAGCCGCTCACGCCGCCATATATCTCGAAGGACGGCCAGATGAAGCCCCGGCGGAGGGCGATGTCCATGACCTTCTCGTGCCTGCTTTGTTTCACCCGCTCACCGCAATTGTTGAACGGTTTTAAAACCCTAAAAAACTACTTCTTCGCGAAACCAGCTACGAGACCAAAGCTTGGAGCAGGTCGACATCCCGCACTATTCCGATGAGCCTACCGTCGGCCGATGTAACCGGGGTCTGCTCTATCTTGTGCTGTTTCATTAGCTCGGCGCACCTGCTCACGGGCGTCCGCTTGGTGATGGTGACCAGCTCCTTCGCCATCACTTCCCGCACAAGCTTATCCGGGACCTTAAGCTTTCTCTTCGTGATGTAGATCCGATCCTCGCTGTCCCAAGTCCAGCTGTCGCCCTCGGTGCGTCCGGCCATTTGGCTCATCTTCGACTCCGTTTCCACATCGCTTATGTTGACGATGTCGGAATCGTCGATGATCCCTACCAAGCTGCCCTTCTCATCTATCACCGGCAAGGCTCGGAAGTTGGAAAGCGTCATTATCTCCATCGCTGCCCTGAGCGGCGTTCCGTCCCACACGGCGATGACATGGGGGCGCATGTGATCAGAGGCCGGCTTTTCTATGTTCATCGCTGCGATCGCGCGGTAGACGATGTCCCTGACGGTTATGATTCCGACGAGCCTGCCATCCTTCAGCACCGGAAGCCTCCTGACATGGGAGGCCAGCAGGCGCTTCGCCGCTTCCTCGAGTGAATCATCTGGGGTGACCGTCGCGACATCTCGATCGACCAGCATCGCCAGCTGATCCTCGTCTGGGTGCTCGAACAGCTTCCGCAGGGTCACCATCCCCACGAGTTCACCCGTACCTTGCTTCACGACCGGCACGGCGCTTGCGCCGAGCTTTCTGAGCAGTTCAAGCGCCTCCGCCCTAGTGCCGGGAACCTCTACCCACTTGACCTCTTTCGTCATCACATCTTTGACCTGCATATTTTTCCCCACTCCCCGCTGTATAGGTAACTACTCAAAGAACCCCGAAAATTTCTTTCACGCCCCAGCTTATAAAATTTTGCCGTCCATGTAGATGGCCCTGATATTGTCCGCCCGGGCCCTGTTGACCAAGCCAGCATGCACGTCGGTCAAATTGGTGAGATTGTGCCGCCTCGAGAGAACCAAGAATGTCGCGCGCCCGCCCTCTTGGATCGGTCCCCACGGGAGGTCAAAGAGGGCAAGTGGCTCGATCGTCGCCGCGCGGAGGAGCCCGCGCGCTTCCTCGCTTCCCACTTCACTGCTATCGCGGCGAATGCAAGCCCAGGCGAAGGCGAGTTCGTCGAACATGTTCGGTTGGCAGGCTGTGACATTATCGGTGCCCAAGCAAAACTTGGTGCCGGCGTCCAGCGCGAGGCGCAGGGGAGGGGTGCCGACGCTCAGCACGCTGTTCGCCCGAGGACAGAATACCACGGGCACGTCAGCTCTATGCAGTGCCATGAAATCGTCCTCCGTCGCCCACGTGGCGTGTACCACGAACGAGGGGCGTAGCTCCAGAGCGCGCTGAATTTCGCCCTTGCCCTTGTCCCGAATTGAAGCTCTCTGAGCCTCGGCCATCTCTGCGACGTGAACGGCGAGAATTTTGTTTGTGGCCAAAGTTCGATCGACGATATCTCTGAGCACGGTCGGCTCAAATGCATCTAGGGATGGCAACCCGACCCCATCCGAAACCCTCAAAAGGTCGCTCAATTCGGCGGGCACCGATGGACGCCCCAAGATAATTGATATAACGGGAGGGCTGGATGCCGCGCGCAATAGTTTCACCCCCGCGACTCCGCCCTCACGAAAATCGCAATGCGCGAGCGTGCCCGTGCGCAGCATGTCCCGAAGCGTCGAGCGTATCGCGGCAATTATCTCCTTCTCGGTCCGAGAACCCAACTCGCGAAACTTCAAGCCTCCCGGCCCGACCACCTCGGGCTGCGTTTTGCCGAGGTACATCTCCTTGGCGACGGAATCAGCGAGATGCGTGTGTGCGTTGACGAAGGGCGGCAGAACATACCCATGTTTTAAGTCGACCGCATGCGTCGAAGGCATCCCCTCCCCTATCTCCTCGATGATGCCGTCGCGGACCGTCAGGTAACCATGCACTGTCTCTAGATCCTCTCCCTCGAGCACGACCGCGTTGTAAAATGTTTGCTTTGCCATCGAATCCCCTATTCCTACTATTGACTTAAATTCTATCGGACAAATTAGGTTTGAAAACATGCGCCTCGTCGTATACAATGCGAGGGAGTGCGATCCGAAGAGGTGTACCGCGATACGCCTGTATCGGGCTGGCAAAATTCAAATGGTTTATCATCCACGAGACTTGCCGTTCGGCGCGATATTGCTCGACCCATTCGCACAAAAGGCACTTTCCAGGGAAGATGCCGATCAAGCGGAAGCGCGGGGGCTGGCGGCGCTGGACTGCTCGTGGAAAAAAATCGAGCAAATCTCCCGGCTCCAAAGGGGGATGGTGTCGAGGAGCCTGCCGTACTTGGTCGCGGCAAATCCAACGTACTACGGGCGACCGACCACGTTGAGCACCGCCGAAGCGTTCGCGGCCGCGTTGTTCATTTTGGGCGATCAAACTCGGGCGAGGGAGATTTTGCACATGTTTAAATGGGGGCACACCTTCCTTGAGCTAAATCATGAGTTGCTCGAGGCGTATGCGAGCGCCAAGGACAGTGCAGAGGTTATTGCCAATCAGCAAAAATTCATGCCGGATCACACGTGCGAGCAGCGGCAAAGCCGAAAAAAAAGAAAAACTTAAACCATCTCCAATGCAATAAAATTTAGGTACTTTGATGCGCAGGCGGGACGAGGCGATGCCCCCCACTGGGGCTGGCTTGATGCGCTATTTCAAGGAGGAAACTCGCGGCCCCAAGATATCCCCCAAAATCGTGATATACTTCACAATCGCCGTCATCATCTTCGAAATCCTCATGCGCCCCTACGGCATGGCGCTGTTGGGTTTTTGAACCATATATCTAAAAACGTCCCGTCGCCGCCATTTCCTCTAGCCGCTGAATTCTTTTTTCGGTCAGCGGGTGAGTCGAAAATATTTCCACAATGCTGGCACCGCGGAACGGGTTCACGATGAACATGTGGGACGTCGCGGGGTTGCCTCCCTGCATCGGTTTGCTCCTCGCCGCCGACTCCAATGCCCTGAGCGCGCCGGCCAAGGCAAGAGGCTTTCTGGAGATGCTGGCCCCCTCCGCATCAGCCCCGTACTCGCGCGTCCTCGAGACCGAGAGCCTTATCAGGGTCGCGGCAATCGGCACCAAAATTAACGCGAGCAACGCCAAAATCGCGGTCCCAGCGCCGCCCCTATCCCTCCTGCCGCCGCCCATGAAAATTCCAAGCCGCCCGATCAAAGCCAGCCAAGCGATTGCCCCAGCTATCATCGCGGCCATGGTGCTTATCAGCATGTCGCGATTCTTTATGTGAGCCATCTCGTGCCCCAGCACGCCCTCAAGCTGTTCCTTGTCGAGAAGCTTCATCGCGCCGTTCGTCACCGCGACGACAGCGTTGGACGGATTCCTGCCGGTCGCGAACGCGTTCGGGACATCCGTCGGTATCACCGCAACCTTCGGCTTCGGCAGCCTAGCGTTTGCCGCCAGTCGCCCGACCATCTCGTGCAGCTCCGGCTCCTCCGCCTCGCTCACCACCTTGGCCTTGTAGAGCCTTAGAACCCACTTATCGGCGTACCAGTAGACGGTGATGTTCATCACCATGGCGATGATGAAAGCAAAGGTTATGGCGTAGGTCCATGGAATGCCGGTGAAAAAGCTGACGATTGCGCCTATCGCCAGCAGAAGGCCCGTTAGCGCACTTATCAGCACCAATGTTCTCGCGCCACCTGCCACACGATCACTCGATTGAAATTATGCACCAAACCTTAAAAGACTTCCCCAGGATTCAAAGTGGGCACATGCTTTCCGTAGAATTCCTCGAGCCAATCGACCTTCCCGGGCCGAAGCGAAACTTTGCCCGCCAGTGCGTCCAGAAAAAGTTTTACCGACGACGAGGTCCTCATCTTGGTCGCGTCGATCTCATAAACCTTATCCATGCCGTGCGCTTGGACCGCCTCCCAGAGGATTATGCTCAGTGCCTCTGCCTCGACGTTGTCGCGCAACTTAGCCGCCGAGTATTTGCGCGCCCGGAGCCTGCGCTTGAGAACCTTGGGTCTAGTCCTGAGGACGACCACGTGGGTGAGGCGCCTCGAGGGCATCAGGTGCGCCAATAACCCCTCAACCACGATTGGATCTCTCGAGCCCTCGACGATGCGCGCAAACTCCTTTCGCACCTTGGGCAGGTCGGCTATCAACGTGCCGTCGACATCGTGCTCGTAAAATTTTTTTCTGCGGATCAGTGCATTCAGGTCGACCACCCTCGCGCCGAGCTTTTTGGCGAGCGCGCGGGCGAATGTGGATTTTCCGGTACCAGGGGTGCCGCTGACCGCGATTACGGTCCGTGTAGTCATATCACGGCCTCAGAGTTTCTCGGTGCGCAGGTCTATTGCATCTTCTATGTTTTCGCCGGTCGAGATCAACGTGACCGGCACGCCGAGTTCTTCTTCTATGCGCTCGACGAAGGCCCGCGCGTCCGGTGGGAGTTGTGAAAAACTGCGCATGCCCGAGCAACCCTTGAAAAGCCGGTCCAAACACGTTATCACGATCTGGGTAGCTCCGTTTATCATCGCGGCGCGCTTCGCCAGTTCGAAATCGAACGTGCCTATCCGCCGCCTCCGTCCGGTGACTGTCCCGTACTCGACGATGCCAAGCTCCTCGGCTTCCTCGGGGGGCATCTCGGTCGCAAACGGCCCGGCGCCAACTCTACTGACGTATGCCTTGAAGACGAGCATGACCTCTTCGATCCTCGTGGGACCAACGCCGACATCCGCCGCTAGGGTGCTCGCCGAGGTATCCTTGCTCGTCACGTATGGATAAGTGCCGTGGACCAAAGAGAGGCCGAAGCCCTGCGAGCCCTCGATCAGCACGAGTTCGTCTCGATGCAGGGCGTCGTCCACCTCCCGTGGCACGTCCGCTAGGAAGCGCCGCAACGTTGGGATATCATCAGCTAACTTTGCGACGCGACTCACCCGCGCAACGTTGGCTGGCCCGCAACCGGTGCCGGTCGAGCCTATCTTCCCCTTGAGGTGCTCGGATGTGCGATCCTGCTCGATGTGCTGCGCCTCGATCACCGCACACCTGCGGTCGATGCCCAGCCGATCGCCGACGCCTGTTTCCTCGATTTCCTCCAGGACGACCTCGGGGTTGACGAGCACCCCCGGCCCTATCAGCATTCGCGCGCCCTCGTGGACAAATCCGGACGGCACTTGGCGCAGGCCGAATTTTTTGCCGCGGAAGATCACCGTGTGGCCCGCATTCGGCCCGACGCCCGCTCGCGCCACTATCTTCGGCCTATCGTGCAGCGCCAGATATGCAACTATCTTGCCCTTGCCCTCATCACCGAACTGTCCGCCAGCAACGATCACCGCCGGCACATTTACCACCCCTGCGAGTTATCCCGCATCTGACGACCATTAAATGAAGACGAATGGAATTAATAAGCGCTTTCCCAACCACATCGAAACAAAACAAAAAGCAGGTAATTTTGGATTAAATTTGGATTTAGAGGTCATTTTTTTGCAGAAAGGTTTAAATATAACACCTTAAAAGGTAAATTTGCCCTTGAGGAGGTCTGGGCTGTCTTGGGAGGCGAATAAATGGTAGAATTACCTGTAGCTGCTGTAGATCGTATCATCCGAAAGTCTGGAGCTAAGCGCGTTAGCGAAGGCGCAGCCGCCGCTCTGGCAGATGTGCTGGAGGAGCGCGCCATTGCGATAGCCAGCGAGGCGGCGAAGCTGGCGGAGCACGCGGGACGAAGGACCGTTCGAGATGTTGACATCCGGCTAGCAGCAAAGCGGATTTAAAATCGCTGACAAATTAAATTGGGATCTACGTGAGCGAGGAAAAGGCGCGCGTCATCCACATGCCGCGCCTCTACAACGTTTTCGACATGCCGAAGATCAAGGCGATTCGCGCCACGACCATGCTGCGCTCGAAGGTGAGCCTCGCGGAGGTTCTAAAGCTCGTCCCGAATGCGCGGGAGATAAAGACCGCTGACAAGGATATAGTAAAATTTGAACTGCGGCGCAGTGTATACCTCTTGCTTTTCCCATCCGGCTACATCGAGGTGCATGCGCCTAGCGAGGACGAAATGCGCGAGGTGCTGCTTGCTTTCAGGGATAAATTGTTTGAACACGGGCTGATCAAGTAATTGGGTAGAATCATGCAAAAGTTGTCCAATGGCGCGAAGATAGCTGTTAAAATATGCATGGGCGTCAAGCCGCGCGAGAGAGTGCTCGTCGTCACAGACCCCGCCAGGCTCCGGGTAGCCGAAGCTTTAGTTAAGGCCGCCCAAGATGCCGAGGCGGAGGCCGTGCTGATGTGCATGCGGGCCCGCACCAGGCACGGCGAGGAGCCACCAAAACCCGTTGAAAGGGCGATGGTCGCGAGCGACGTGGTCCTGGCGCCGACCACGTATTCGCTCACCCACACGCAGGCGCGCCTTCGAGCCTGCAGGGCCGGTACAAGGGTTGCTACGATGCCAATGATTACGGAGCGGATGATGTGCCGGGGGGCCATGCTGGCCGATTACGATGAGGTCAGCAGATTGACGCGCAAGGTTGCGGCCCTCCTGACCAAGTCGTCTGAGGTAGAGGTCAACACACCAGCCGGGACGGACTTGTACTTGGATATCACCGGGAGGAAGGCGCATGCCGACACCGGCATCTTCCACAGGCCGGGCGACTTCGGCAACCTACCGGCCGGCGAGGCGTTCATAGCGCCCCTCGAAGGCAAGGGCGAGGGCAGGATCGTCGTCGATGGTTCAATGGTCGACACCCTGTGGGCAAGGACCGAGATAGCGGTGAAGAAGGGGCGCGCGACCGAGATATCCGGTGAGCCCGCTAGAAGGCTGAAGAAAATGCTTGAGAAAGTCGGGCCGAGGGCCTACAACTTGGCGGAGTTTGGCATCGGCACGAATCCCACAGCTCGGCTCATCGGCAACGTGCTCGAGGACGAGAAGGTGCTCGGCACTTGCCACATAGCCTTCGGCGATAACTCGACCTTTGGTGGCAGGATTCGGGCGGGAATTCATGTTGACGGCATTCTGATGAAACCGACGATCAAGTTTGACGGAAATACGGTGGTGAAAGAGGGGCGACTCAAAGTCTAGCTTTTTCGCCGTTCCTGCCGTAAATGACAGAGCCCTACTCTACCGTTACGCTTTTCGCGAGATGTCTCGGCTTATCCGGGTCGAAGCCGCGCTCGACACCGATGTAGTAGGCCAGCAACTGCAGCGGCGAGATATACGTGAGCGGTGTCAAAAGTTCATGAGTTACAGGTATGGAAATGAGCTCGTTCACGTGCCTTTTTATCTCTTCGTCATTGTCTGCCGCGATGGCTATCACCGTCGCCCCCCGTGCCTTGACTTCCTCGACGTTGCCGAGCATGCGACCGCGGGCGGAGCCTGGCACCACTGCGGCGATCACAGGTATGCCGTGTTCGATGAGCGCGAGCGGCCCGTGCTTGAGCTCACCGGCTGGGCAAGCCTCCGAGTGGATATACGCAATTTCCTTCAGCTTCAGCGCCCCCTCCATCACAATTGGATAACCTATGCCCCGGCCGATGAAATAGATATTTTTTGCATCCTTGTAGCGCTTTGCGAGTTCCTCGATTTGTTTTTCGGTCCTCTCAAATACGGCATCTATTGTATTCGGGGTTTCCTGAAGCTGAGCGACCAATTCATCAAACTTGACCTTGGAGATGCACTTCCTCATTTTCGCCAAGTTAAACGCGAGCAGCAGCAGGTACGCCACTTGGGCGGCGAATGTCTTGGTCGCGGCCACGCCGATTTCCGGCCCCGCATAAGTATGGCAGACGAGTTCGCTTTCCCGGGTAACCGAGCTTCCCACGACGTTTGTCAAACACGCTACCCTCGCGCCCCCCGCCTTCGCCACCCTGACCGCCTTTAAGGTGTCAGCGGTTTCGCCCGACTGCGTGATCGCGAGGACGACCGTTCCGCCGTCGACCATGCAGCTCTCCTGAAATTCCGACGATATCACGACTTCCGCAGATACGTCCGCCAGCTTAGCGAGTGCATACTTTCCGACGAGCGCGGCGTGGTGGGAGGTGCCGCATGCCACGATGTAGATGCGTTTCGCATCCAGCAACATCTTGCATAGTTGAGCGAGCTCATCGGCGGAGACGCGTAAGGTCTCCCTTATCGCCTCGGGTTGCTCGTGTATCTCCTTGAGCATGAAGTGCGGGTAGCCGTGCTTCTCCGCCATCTCGGCGGTCCAAGCGACCCTCAACGGCTTCTTTTCAATAGCTTTGCCAGAATCAGTGTATTTCACGAGCGCTCGTATCGGGGTAATCACCGCCATCTCGCCGTCCTCTAAGATTATAACGCGTTTGGTATACGGAAGCACCGCAGGTATGTCTGAGGCTATAAACATCTCGCCGCTCCCCAAACCCAAGATCAGGGGGCTCTCCTTTCTGACCGCGATGAGCTTGTCGGGCTCGCTGACGCTGACGATGCCCAACGCGTAGCTACCCTTGAGGCGACCGACCGCCTTCCTCACCGCCCCCTCAAAGCCGTTGCCCTGCTTCATGAAATAACTGACCAAATTTGGCACGACTTCGGTATCCGTATCCGAGGAAAAGCTATAGCCATTATCCCGCAGGAATTGGCGGAGCTCTTCATAGTTCTCAATTATGCCGTTGTGCACGACCGCTACCTTACCTGAGTTGTCGACATGCGGGTGTGCATTCCTTTTGGACGGCTCGCCGTGGGTGGCCCAGCGCGAATGCCCCACCCCCACATTGCCCGGAAGGCTGTCGAGCTTTAATTCGCGATGAACATCCTCAATTTTTCCACGACCTTTCTTTACGTATAATTTGCCCTTGTGGATAGTTGCCTCGCCGACCGAGTCGTACCCACGGTATTCGAGGCGCCTAAGCGCGTCAAGTAGGAGCGGCGCCGCATCACGTTTGCCGATGTAGCCAACGATTCCGCACAATTCAAGTCCCCCATCTTCTGCTCTCATCTCTTCTGAAGCATTTAAGCAATTTTTGAGGGGAAACACCGAAAGCGATCTCCAAGCCGCCCAAAAATTGTCCGATCCCGTTGAGATTTGCCGGGATGCGTTGAGTTACATGCAACTATCGTGCGCCCCCTAGCCTTTTCAGCTCCCGCTTCAGCAACTCGTGCACCAACTTACCGTCAGCCCTCCCCCGCGCCCTTGCCATGGCGATCCCCATCAGGGGTTTAAGCGCCTTCTCACCTCGCTCCTCGATGAGCTTTGGGTTTGACTTGACAACTCCGGAAACGAGCTTGAGCACCTCGGCCTTCGTCATCACCTCTAAACCCAACTCTTTGACCGCCACCCTAACGCTAGCCCCCTTCGCGACCTGCCTTAGGATTTCTGGAATCGCCTCTTTGGCGAGCTTGCCCTTTGAAATGAACTGGAAAATTTCGTCGAGTGCCGCCTCCTGAATCCTTTCTACAGCCAAGCCCTCTCGCCTCAAGCTAACCAAAGTTTCCTCGATGGTTGATGCGACCAAGGTCGGCTCCACCCTGTACTTTTTGACCAACCTCTCAAACAGCTCGACGTGCTCCGACAAGCTGATTCGGCGAGCAAGCTCCTCGCTCAGCCCATAATCGCGAACGAACCGGCTGCGCTTTTGCTCGGGCAGCTCGGGCAACCGCTCCTTCATCCTCCTCAACCTGTCCTCGGTGATGGGAATAGGTGGGATGTCCGTTTCGACGTACATGCGCGCAGCTCCGGGCAGCGGGCGCATGAACTCCGTGTTGCCATCCGGCAGGGCCCTTCGCGTCTCCTCCGGGACGCCGAGCAGGGCTTGATTGGCCCTATCCACCACCGCGCTCAACGCGGCCTCAGCCCTTTCCCCGATATCTGCGACGAAGACGACGGCATCCTGCGGGGATGCCTTGATGGCGCTCCGCAGTTTGCTGACCTCTTCAGCCGATATGCCGTGGGCGGGCAACTCATCAGTATGAAATATCCCGCCGACCCCGCCGTATGCCCTCGCTTGATCCGCGAGTTCAGTCCCAAACCTTCGGCCGGGCTGCAACTCCTTGCCGACCAGGCCAACGAACTTCGGCAGCCTGACGGCGAGCACGATGCTGCCAGCTTTGATGGCATCGCGGATTACTCGGGAGTTTGTATTTGAAAAAATTTCTTTGACCTCGATGAACCCCTTCTCTACCTCCGCCGCCCCGCGCCTCTTGAGCTCATCGCGGATCTCCAAAAGCGCGATCTGCCGTCGAACCTCGCGCTCGATGACCGTCGATATCAAAGCCAGCTCCTGAACCCCCTTTATCTCCTGCCGCGCGCCGCCGGCTATGGAGATGTTTATATCCTGCCTGATCGTGCCTATACCCCGCCTAACCTTGCCCGTGGCGCGTAGGAGCTGCCCGATATGGAGGGCGACCTTGGCCGGTGTGTAGGGATCTGAAAAGTCAGGCCCGGTCGCGATCTCCACAAGCGGTATCCCCAACCTATCCAAACGGTAATCGATGAACCCAGCATCCTCCCCCATCTTTCTGGCTGCATCCTCCTCTAGGCATATCGTCGGAATTCGTGCTCGCCCCTCCTCGGTCTCCACGTAGCCATCCGTTGCTACGAGAATCGTCCGCTGGAAGCCGCATGTATTACTGCCGTCGATAACTGTCTTACGCATCACGTGTGCCTCATCGACCGGTTTAGCGTTTAGAAGCAAGGCGATTTCTAGAGCGATATCTAACGCTTCCTCGTTTACTAAGTGAGGGGGCTCCTCGTCCAGCTCAACCAAGCAGATGGTGTCCGGATAGACCTGATAGTTGAACCCCTTGCCCTTGATCGCCTCCGCCAAGGCGGCGCGGTCCATCTCGCCCAGCTCGCTCTGCGTCGGCCTCAGCCTCCGCTTCACCCCGATGGGGGGCCCATCATCGCGCAGGATCGAAGGGCAATTACAAAACAGCTTATGGGTGTCCAGCTCTTGATGGATTTCAAGGCCCACCTTCAGTCCCAATTTTTTGTACATATCCTCTTTCATTTTCTCCCCCTACTTTAGAAGTGAACTCGTTCAAAACATCACTCGGAAGACATTCCGCCTAGTCTTTTCGGTAGTTTGGAACATCTAACTTCGGCAGGTCCCACGCAGAAACCTCCTTATGGAGTTAGGGCGAAAGTCGGCTTCAGAAAGACGTCCGGCCTAGACCGGGGGGTAATCTCTCCGGCCAAGTTCTCCTGCATGAGCTCAGAAACTTCCTCTAAGTCCTTGGTCTTGCCGAGCGACCACATCAGCTTCGCCCAGGCAACTTCGGGCAACATGTCCCCCCCGGGGATTACCCCGAGCCGGAGGAGATCCCGGCCCGTCGAGTATACCTTCATGTCGACACGCCCCCAGAGGCACTGCGAGGTCATCACCACAGGCACCCCCCTACTCACAGCGAGCTTGATCCCATCGAACAAGGACTCCGGAACATGCCCTAACCCAGTTCCCTCAAGCACAATGCCCTTGTCCCCAGCTTTAAGCACGCCCCTGATGACGCTTGAAGGCATCCCCGGCGTGACCTTCAGAAGGGCCACTCTCGGCTCGAATTTCCCCTCCACCTTCACCCTGCCCTTTGGCTTCCTGCGGTTGTAATCTTCGCGGAACAGCTTCAGCTCGGTACCCCGAACCATCCCAAGCGGGATGTCGTTGATGGTTTGAAAGGTATCGCGCCTGCTCGTGTGACACTTTCTAACCTTGGTGCCCCGGTGGATGAGGCAAAAGTCATCTTCGGTAGAGCCGTGCATCACGACGCAAACCTCAGCGATGTCGGACTTGCCCGCGACGGCGACGGCGCCGATTAAGTTCAGCGCCGCATCGCTGCTGGGCCTATCGGAGGAGCGCTGCGACCCGACCAATACGACCGGTCTAAACAGGTCCTTGAGCATGAAGCTCAGCGCGGCCGCGGTGTAGCCCATGGTATCCGTGCCGTGCGCGACTACGACCCCATCGGCGCCAGCGTTCAACTCCCTAGCTATGGCCCTGCCGATCCTCACCCAAAGCTGCGGGGTCATGTTTTCGCTGAATACGTTGCAAACTTCCACGACTTTGATGTTTGCCAAATTCGCCAGCTCCGGCACGGCGCTGTAGATCTCTTGGGCGGTGAAAGCTGGATAAACGGCCCCGGTCCTGTAGTCGACGCGGCATGCAACCGTACCGCCAGTTCCCATGATCGTGACATCCGGCTTCGCCGGATCGCGTTTTATTTCGAGCGGCGGCAAACCTAGCCTCGGCATTTTTCCCCCCTCAACTTTGCTGATTTTTACTCCTTTAGATATCCTGATCCCGACGTTGTAGCCGCTCGCCAACTTTACGACGAAATGATTTGGGTCGCCCAGCTCGGTTCGGGGCATCAAAATTCCCTCGTAAACCCTGCCCGCCTTCTCGATTTTTACGCGGTCCCCAACTTCGATCGAGAGCGATTTCAACAGCTTCAAGGCTTTACCTCTGTACATCCAAGCGCCTATCTGGAACTCGTGTGCGCATGCTTAAATCAATAACCCCTGCAATAATGGCTTGGAAAATGCTTATGACCCTCAACCACCGATGTTAAGAGGGGTTGGAAGATGAAGATCCTTATCCAGGGCTTGGGAGAGGTGCCTATACCTATCGAGCTCGCACTCAAGAAGGAGAAACCAGATGTCACTTACATCCTGTGCAACAAATACCAGATGAAAAATGTCGCCAAATCCGCGGGGTATAAAAAATCATCCAGTGCCGTAATCGAGGAAGTGGCAAAGAAGACGGGCACAAAAGTCGTGTTTCAGTTGTGCGATATTTTTAGTCTCCAATCCGTCAGCGATGCAATCGGGCAGGTAATAAAGCAGGTCAAGCCAAATGACGAAGTTGTCATAAACTACACGGGGGGCGCGGCCAGCGTGAAATTGCTCCTCGGCGCCACGGCGGTCGTCCTGTCGAGATTTTTATCCATTAAGATCATCTACGCGTTAAGGCTCGACGATGGCAAGGAAGTTGTTCGCGACCAGACGGAGGAGCTGCAGGAAATCTTCAAACAGCTCTACGAGTTCTTTTAGCTTCCTTTGGCCGCGTTGACCGTGACGGGATTCAATTCCTTAAACGGTTTTCCTCAGGATTATTGATTTAAACAACCAAGCCCC
>JASEGJ010000021.1 GCA_030018135.1 Candidatus Hodarchaeaceae archaeon
TCTGGGACTCCGATGTTTTTAAACTACGGCGTGACTTGTGGGAAATGACTTAAATTGCCCCAACGTTTTAATATTCGTCGGTACCTATAATCATCGGTGGTTGACCTGCGCATTCTAGCGGTGGCCGATTTTCATGGGCTGCCTAACGCGGATGATAACTTATCGAAATTCCTCCAACGCGGCTATGATTGCCTAGTATTGATTGGAGACCTCACAAACTTCGGTCCGGTAAGCTCGGTTGACAGTATGTTAACGAGGATTGAAGCTGCTGGCGTGTTAACACTCGCAGTACCCGGCAATTGCGACCCAAAGCCAATACTGGAGGTCCTCGATAAACACGGCGTCAACTTGCATGCTAAATGCATGGAGTTCGGCGACATTACTTTCGTTGGCCTAGGCGGTTCCAATCTGACGCCTTTCAACACGCCCTTTGAGTTTACCGAGGCCGAAATCCACGAAGAGTTGGCGGCACTAACCTGTGAGGTTAACGATAGATGGGTGCTAGTGACCCATACCCCTCCATACGATACACGTGTCGACCGAACCGACGCAGGTATACATGTTGGAAGCAAGAGCATCAAACAGTTTATCGAACAAAAACAGCCATTAGTGGCATTGTGCGGCCATGTCCACGAAGCTCGAAACACGGATAAACTGGGTAGAACCTTGATCATCAATCCAGGACCGATTAACAAGGGTTATGCAGCGGAGGTAGTTATAGGCGATGGAGTTTGCGCCAAGCTGTTGGAAGTTTAGCCTTTGACCCACTATCGGTTAGCTTAAGATGACGCATGTGGCTACCATTATCTGTAGTTGCTTATTAACTCAATTTGAGGGTCGGATGAGGGCGAGATCGCCGAAAGCGAGGCCAGGTATTGTCCAATTTGCGGCTCATCGAAGCTAAAGTGGGTGCTACCACAGATTTGGTCATTTACGATGTATGAAGTGTGGTTATCGAGGTTCGCTCATCAAAAATGATAAGTCAACACTAAATGACGCCCGTCTTTATTGCTAATCGCTCGGCGGCATGTTTGCTCAAGCCTTTGTCGAGAACTGTATATCGCTCAGGCCTGATTCTGTGGGCAATGGTCAGCGCCTTGATGATGTATTTAGCGGGTATATTCAGCCCTCCAGCGTTTGTCGGACAACCTATTGTGCGGAGCGCGTCGCGAATTGCCTGCCAATCACCGCCGTGCAAATACATCATCATTATTGTGCCCACCCCGCATTGCTCGCCGTGCAGTGCTGGTTGAGGAGCCAGGAGATCAAGTGCATGACTGAACAGGTGTTCAGAGCCGCTCGCTGGTCTACTGCTACCAGCTATCCCCATCGCCACCCCGCTGCTTATAAGCGCCTTGACGACCTTACGCACGCTTTCTTCAGTATGTTGTCTTATGATATTTGCATTCTCCATTATCAGCTGAGCGCTCATCAACGAGAGCGCGGCAGCATATTCGCTATAAGGCTCTCCGCGTAGACGGCGTGCAAGTTCCCAGTCGCGAACGGCTGTAAAATTCGCGATGAGGTCCCCACAACCAGCAGCCAAGAGGCGACGTGGGGCACTTTTGATAACTAACGTGTCGGCAATAATTGCAGTGGGAGCGTGAGTTTCAATTGAGGCGGGATGGCCCCTGCCTTTGATGGACGCACGTGCGGATGCTATGCCGTCATGTGAAGCGGCGGTTGGCACTGAGATGAACGGCTTGCTCTCGTAAAAAGATGCGAGTTTTGCGATATCGATACATTTGCCGCCGCCGACGCCTAAAAGGAAGTCTATCTCTTTTCTCACGAGTCTGCGCACCCGTGTGACGGCCCTTATGTTGGCCCGCTCTACAAGCACATATTTAACATCAAAATTCTTTTTCGTTAACGAACCGTGGACCCTATTGCCAGCTATCTGAAAGGTTAGGGAATCGGATACAATTAGTGCCCTCTTGCCCAAGCATAAGCGGCTACAAACATCTGCAACTCGCCCGATCACCCGTGGACCCATCCAGATCTCACGAGGCAGTTCTATGCGTTTTGGTTCCTTCATCGATGATCGCCTTGAGCAGACTCTCGGTTTGCCGTTAGCAGGTAAACTTTATATACGGATAGCGAGAGTTTTTACTGCTGCTTCTAATGCGGCATTTCTTAGCAGGCGGGTGTTCAATTGAAAAATGATCAGCTGAAATATTTGGAGGGCACAACGACCATCGGGTTGATATGTAAAGATGGGGTGATCCTCGTTACCGACACTAGAGCTACGATGGGTAATTTGGTCGCAAGCAAGCAGGCGCGAAAGATCTACAAAATAACAGACACGATTGGTATCACCGTCGCCGGGGGCGTGGCTGACACCCAGGCCCTCGTGAACATATTGCGCGCCGAAGCTGGGTATTACCATATGCGCGAGGGCGTGCCCATGAACGTACGGGCAGCTGCGAGATTGGTCGCAAACGTGCTTCACGCCTACCGCCTGTTCCCCTACATAGCTAATTTGTTGGTCGGCGGCGTCGATGCTAAAGGACAGCGATTGCACTTTATCGACCTTGACGGTTCGCTTACCGAGGAAACCATGGTGGCTACCGGCTCTGGTTCCCCAGTTGCTTATGGCCTGTTGGAAAGCGAGTTTAAAGAGGGGATAACCACCAAGGAAGCTTTACCCATAGCCGTTAAAGCGATTAAGGCGGCTATGAAGCGCGATATCGCCACTGGTAATGAGCTGATGGTTGCGGTCATAACTAATGCTGGATATAAAGAGCTCTCGCCTGAAGAGATCAAAAAGCTAGCTTAAAAAAATCTGAAGGTGGCCCGCATGGCTGCGGAAGAACTCTTGAACGAGATAAAGCGCGTTGTGAAAGAGGAACCCCTGTTTGCGGATGCGATCTCCGACATCGATTTTGAGGGCCCGAAGGTGGTGCTCTACTGCCGCAACCTAGACCTACTCACACAGAATGGGGACGCGATCAAAGAGCTTGCACGTAGGATTCGAAAGCGCATCACATTGCGTCCAGACCCGTCGATTTTAACGGAACAGAAGGAAGCCGAGGAGGAGATTCGACAGGTGGTGCCCCCAGAGGCCGGCATAGTGGATATTGTATTCAGCCCAGATGTTGGCGAGGTCGCAATAGAGGCTCAAAAGCCAGGAATTGCGATTGGTAAGGGTGGTGCTTTGCTACGAGAGATGATGCGGAGGATTAGTTGGACACCGAGGGTTGTTCGTGCCCTGCCGATTCAATCGGATATCGTGCGGAATATCCGTTACTCCGTAATTCAAGCGAGCGCGGAGCACAGAGAAATTATGCGCAAGATCGGCAGACGAATTCACCGCGAACCAAAGGCAAAAGCTGGTTGGGTCAGGGTATCTACGCTTGGCGGTTCACGTGAAGTCGGTCGATCATCGTTCTTCCTGCACACTCCAGAGAGCCGCGTTCTGCTTGACTGCGGCATAAATGTCACATCGGATGAGCGAGCATTTCCACACCTTGAGGCACCTGAGCTGAGGTTATCCGAACTCGATGCCGTTATCATAAGTCACGCTCACCTCGACCACATGGGATTCGTGCCATACCTCTTTAAGTACGGGTTTGAGGGGCCAGTCTACTGCACGCTACCAACGCGCGATTTAGCGGTTCTGCTACAGCTGGATTATATCGAAATAGCTGAGCGAGAAGACAAACCATTGCCCTACGATAAAAAGGATATCCGCACTTTCGTGCAGCATACTATTCCGCTTGACTACGGCGATGTTACAGATATTTCACCCGATATCAAGATCACATTTCACAATGCCGGACACATCCTTGGATCGGCAATTACGCATATTCACGTCGGCGAAGGCTTGTACAATATTTTATACACCGGCGACCTAAAGTTTGACCGCACGCGACTTTTTTCGCCAGCAGTTCATACTTTTCCCCGTTTAGAAACCCTGATTATAGATAGCACCTATGGCGGTGCCGAGGATATCCAACCCTTCCGGGCCGATGCTGAGAAGGAATTCATACGCGTGGTAGCCGAAACCATAAAACGAGGTGGCAAAGTTCTGGTACCAGTATTTGCGGTTGGGCGAGCGCAGGAGATAATGGTTTTACTTGACGACTGTAGGCGGGCCGGAATGCTGGATAACATACCAGTTTATTTAGATGGCATGATCTGGGAGGCAACGGCCATTCACACTGCGTACCCTGAATATCTGTGCCCTGAACTGCGTGAACAAATTTTCCATCAAGATAGAAATCCATTCTTGTCGGACATGTTCACCCATGTGACCGGACCAGACCAGCGTGCTCAAGTAATTGACGGCGAGCCAGCAGTTATTTTATCAACGGCGGGTATGATGGCTGGCGGACCAGTCATAGAATACTTTAAGGCTTTGGCCCCAGATCCAAGCAATGCCTTAGCGTTTGTTGGTTATCAATGCGAGGGGTCGCTTGGCAGGCGAATTCAGAAGGGCTGGCGAGAGATACCATTACGAGGCGCGGGGGGCAGGGTTGAAGAGGTAAAGGTCAATATGGAGGTTCGAACCATTGAGGGCTTTAGCGGCCACTCCGATCGGGCCCAATTGTTGAATTATATCCGGAAAATCGTTCCGAAGCCGGAGCGCGTGATTTGCTGCCACGGCGACGATAGCAAGTGTGTTGACCTAGCAAGCGCTATACACAAACTTTTTAAGATAGAAACAAGAGCGCCAGCGAACTTGGACACGATTAGGCTGTGTTAGTGCCGACAATTTGGCGGCAGATTTATGTAATCCGATGGTTGCAAGAAAATCATCATAAAGCAATAACTACCTTGCCGCTTGGTGCTGAATTTTAACCGATTAGCCTACCCTGCCTTAAGTAGGTTAAGTTCACGTTTCTTTGCGCGTTCATCGACGATCGCGCTATGTCCAAATGGGTCCACCACTATCAGCTTTGCCTTAAGTTTGCCCGCGCGTATTGCATCGAGCTTTTCAATCACCGCCTCGCCGCTACGCCGTCGGGCGGCGTTGGCCTCACGTAATGCAAGTTTCACGGCCTGCTCGATTCGATTGAGCACGCCCTCGATATTGGAAACGTAGCCCTCGGATGCGGGACCCGGTTCGATCGTGACTCCGAGTTCCGGTACTTTTATAGTTCCGGTGCTGGACTTCACCACCCTAACCACGAGGTCGGACTCAGACGTTATTCGAAACTCATAGCGCATAGGTTTGCGCTCGCCGAGGCACATGACATCGGCATGCCTAAAGTTGCAGTTATCGCAGCTCAGCAGCGTTTCCATAACCTCACCAAAGTAAGGGATATCGTCAATTCTACCCTTTACGTGAAAAGTTCCAATGGCTCGACATGATGGGCAACGCTCAATAGGGAGCGTAAACTCCTGCCGCCGCATAAAGCCACCTAAAAATCAAGCTTCAGCTTTCTTAAATTGGATGCGGACGAATTTCGGCGTGGCTATTACCTTTGACTCGCTCAGGCGTCCGATATCTCCGCCAATACCATGGGCCATGCCCTTTAGTTGATCGATTGCGCGCTTTAACTCAGCAGGATCTTGATTCATGAGCGGAGTGATGTCGAGGATCACGATATTTCCCGCTCGCAGTTCATCCGAGATCTCCCGGACATCGACGAGGCTTTGTAGATTCATGCTCTTGACGTATATCGGTTCAATTTCGCTTAGACCTCTCATCTTGGCGGCCTCCTCAACCTCGAGAATGGGCACCTCCTCAACCGCCCCGGGTCTTCGCTCCGGTGTCCTTTTAAAAATACGCTTCAGGTATTCCATCCAGCTACTCCCCTCGTTGCAATCTGTCGATGGCTTTCTCTGTATTTAACCTTTTCTTGATGGCCTTAATTTGGCTTCCGAGCGACCAAACCCCATCGCCCACGTAATAGAGGTTTTTGACCACCCGCCCCTTAGGCGCTTTCATATCACAACCAGCCACGAGCGCTAGGCCAACGGCGAGCGGTTTGCCGTGCCGCTCATCAACCACGACGACGCTATCACCAAGCGCGATGTCGCCATCTGCCGCGACCACGCCAGGTGCCATAATATCGGCCCCGCTCACGATATGAGGCACAGCGCCCATGTCGATGACCACGCGTTTCAGCGGAATACGATCAACTGAGGCAAGAGTCGGGAAAAACCCATCCTTCGTCTTTATCACGAACGGCTTACCGTTTACCAAAACGACCTCGATGCCATCTTTAAGCTCCACGATCTCTATATCACCTTTTAGAAGTTCGATTGCGGCTTTACCAAACCTATTGGCGAGCTCGGCGGTGAGCTGCTTAATCAGAGCCCCTCGCGGATGATAACGCCGGTTTATCGACATTATGCTAAAATGGGCACGATACACTTAAATACGAAGCCGCCGATGGGTTGATGATTTTCATGTCTGCACAGCGACCTCTAGATGTCTTAAACCGTGCCTTGGGGTCATCGGTACTGGTGAGCCTTAAGGGTGGTCGCGAGCTTCGGGGTAAGCTCAGCGGCTTCGATGTGCATGTCAACTTAGTGCTCGAGGATGCTGAAGAACTACACGGCAATGAGTCCGTCAAGCGATATGGCACGATGATTATCCGCGGCGATAGCGTAGTTTTCATCTCGCCAGCTGGGTGATCTCATGGTCAAGGGCACTGCGGCTATGGGCAAGCGCCACAAGATAATGCACATTCGTTGCCGGCGATGCGGCAGGCGCGCTTTTCACGCTCAGAAGGGGGTTTGTGCAGCCTGCGGCTACGGCAGATCGCGCCGAATCACGCGCTACAATTGGAAAGCAAAGAAGGTGCAGGGCCTGCGGCTCCGATAGGCAATCATTCCGATGCCACCCATTTGAGAACCGCTGTCAAGCCTGTCCTATTTTTAGGATGGGCCGCAATTTCTTTAAGCCTGAGTGACGACTCCCTTTTGTGGGCCGGTAGATCAGCCTGGTATGATCGTCCGCTTGGCATACGTGCCAAAAGCGCGGCTGAAGCGGGAGGTCGCGGGTTCAAATCCCGCCCGGTCCACATCTTTAAAAAATATGGCAAAATAGTGAAGTGCTCCTATCCTCTTTAATGCACCTGACTAAGGGATATTAAAACGTTGAATTATCATTATTTGTTGGGCCCGTGGTCTAGTGGTTATGAGGGAACAGGTTCAACCTCTCCCTAACAAACGTCACCTTGACAAGGTGAAGATCCTGGGTTCGAATCCCAGCGGGCCCACCTCTCCTTTTTAGGGTTGCCTCGCTTGAGAAAAACAACCGTGGCGGTTAACAATTCTAGGCCATTGGAAAGCGGGAAATAGCTTAAACTACATAGTCAGCTCATCCGAGGGCAATAAAATGAAGTTGATATTTGCATCTGCTAAGGATCCTGCCGCCCAAACCATCGTAACCCAGTTACTCGGGCTTTACAGTTTTGAGAGGGTTCAAAGCCGACCGGAGGCATATGCCTACGGAGATGTGTTGCTTATGACCACTATGGACGACGCAACCCAAATCGCCACGTTACCATTAGCTGCAGACGAAGTTATCATCGCCTCCAGGCACGCTAGCGAGTCCGGCAAACCAACGCTCACTGTTCATGCCCCCGGAGATGTGGCTGGTAGGAAACTCGCCATAACATCCCCGGCGACCATAAAAGCGGCCCTTAAGGCGCTTTCCGTGACCAGCGATGAACTTAGCTTACCCTATGGGGTCTCGCTAGAGGCAACCCACCATGGCCCAGTCCAACTCGAGGTACCAGTTACATTTGTGGAGATCGGCAGTTCACTAGCGCAATGGCGCGACGAGGCAGCGGCCGAAGCTGTAGCTCGTGCGATAATGTCGGCGGCAACTTCTAGGGCTAAGGGACGGCAAGCCGTCGGATTTGGGGGTCCACACTACGCACCAAGACATAGCGAGGTCGTCCTGCGAACGGATGTTTGCATAGGTCACATCTTACCAAAATATGTAAACATGGACGAGGAACTCGTCGAGCAGGCAATCGCGAGGACGTACGGCGGTGTAGAGCTGTTAGCGCTGGATTGGAAGGGTCTGAGCAGCGAGCAGAGGCAGCTATTGCAACGCGTCGCTGCTAAATTTGGCCTACAAGCCATCCGCGAGGGCGAACTTTTGGCCACACAAAACGTTTAAATTGACCATAATTAAAATGACACAGCAGATGTATTTGGAGGAGCATACGTGGAAAAAACCGAATTGGGCGCGTTTAAGCCGGAAACTGGGTTTGAACCAGTAAAACCCGGTATTTCAGCACCGGCGAAGCTCGGTGTTTTACCGGTGGCAAAATCCATGGATGAGGAACTCGAGCAGGTATTGCAGCGCGCACGCGCCAAAATTGTTGTAGTAGGCTGTGGCGGGGCGGGTTGCAACACCATTTCGCGAATGACGGAGGTCGGTATTCAGGGCGCGGAAACTATTGCGATAAATACCGACGCGCAGGACCTGCTCTATACCACCTCTGATCGAAAAATCCTGATCGGTCGCGAAATAACGGGGGGTCTTGGCGCAGGTAACGATCCGGAAAAAGGCGGAGCAGCCGCACAAGAGGACGAGGCCACGATAAAAGATTACCTCTATCCCGCAGATATGGTCTTTGTTACATGCGGCCTGGGCGGCGGAACTGGCACGGGCGCATCGCCGGTCGTGGCCGAGGTGGCAAAAAAAATTGGCTCGTTGACGGTTGGGGTTGTAACGCTGCCCTTCACCGTAGAGGGAAAACGCCGGAGGCAGAATGCCGAACAGGGTTTGATGCGCTTGCGCGAGATCGCGGATACCGTGATAGTGATACCCAACGACAAGCTACTCGAAATTGCGCCAGATTTGCCCATAGCTGCGGCATTCAAGGTCGCCGACCAATTGCTGATGGATGCGATCAAGGGGATAACCGAGATGGTAACTAAGCCAGGATTGATAAACTTGGACTTCGCCGACGTTCGCACCGTGCTCCAGAACGGCGGGGTGGCGATGATAGGCATAGGCGAATCGGATACCGGCAACCGTGCGGCGGAGGCTGTCGATGAAGCATTGAACAGCCCGTTGTTAGATGTCGACATCACCGGTGCTAAGGGGGCGTTGGTGAACGTCGTTGGTAGCCCGGACATGACGCTTGAAGAAGCTAAAAGGATCGTCGGGCGGGTATCGGAAGCGCTTGATCCAGAAGCTCAGGTCATCTGGGGCGCACAAATTTCAGAAGACCTCAAAAACGCCGTGCGGGTGATGGTGATCCTTTCAGGCGTTCATTCGCCGTACGTGCTCGGCCCCGGGGAGCGACCGAAGAGAGGCCCAAGCGCCATCGATCTAGAACTGGAGTTCTTGAAGTAAATGTTGCGGAAGTTTCTATACGAATGCAAGCGTGTGTTACGCGTCGCTCGCAAGCCGGGTAAAACGGAGTATATGGATGTCACCAAGGTGACCGGGCTTGGCATCATATTAATAGGTTTTATCGGCTTCGTGATAATGATGATCAGTTATCTAATCGGTGGGATGTCGGGCGCCGCTTGACAGGGGTGTAATTTTGGAGGGGACACAAGAAACCAGAAAACCAGCGGTTTTTGCCGTTAGGACGACAATCGGCCAAGAGAAAGCCGCGGCTGATATGATCGCTACCCGTGCTCGGAACTTCAACCTACCAGTTAAGGCGGTGCTCGCGCCCGAGGGGATAAGGGGGTACGTATTCGTTGAAGCTCTCGAGGAGACCGCGGTTGAGCAGGCACGCGCCGGCATCAAGCATGCAAAGGGTGTGGTAGAGGGCGAGATACCGTTCAACGAGATCGAGCACTTTCTGACCCCCAAGCCAGTTGTCGTCGGAATGGAAGTGGGTGACATCGTTGAGCTAATCTCCGGCCCATTTAGAGGTGAGAGGGCTAGGATTATACGGGTGGATGAGCTAAAAGAAGAAATCACCGTTGAACTCTTCGAGGCCACCGTACCAATTCCGGTGACCGTCCGGGGGGACTTCGTAAAGGTGATAGAGAAGACGAAGAGGGGGTGACGAGATGAAGGCGAGCGATGTAAAGCCAGCCATGCGCAACATCGATTTGGACTTGAAGATAGTTGAAATAGAGGAACCACGTTCATACATCGGTCGCTCCGGGCGCGAAGGCAGGGTGACGACAGCAGTCGGCGAAGATGACTCGGGGCGGATAAAGATATCGCTTTGGGACAACGACATCGATAAGGTCAAGGTCGGTAGCTTGGTCCGCATCCGCAATGGCTATTCACGGCTCTTCAGGGACGAGGTTTACGTCAGCGCCGGCATGTATGGCAGGCTAGAGGTCACCGAGTAATCAATCGTTGCCTAGATTTGAGCTAGCTGGCACCACAACTTTTTATGTCTGCCCATCTTATCATTCGAAAGAGCTAGCTATCAAGCCACGACTTTGGGTTTGCGGCGATCGCTATGAAGGCTACAATTAAGACATTGGTTGATGGGGGCAAGGCAACGCCGGGGCCACCCGTTGGACCAGCTTTGGGGCCGCTCGGCGTCAACGTCGGTCAGGTAGTCGCTAAGATAAATGAAAAGACCGCAGCATTCGAGGGTATGAAGGTACCCGTTAAGATAATTGTCGACAAAAAGACTAAACAGTTTGATATCGAGGTCGGCTCTCCACCAGCTGCAGTGCTGATCCAAAAGGAGCTTGGCCTTGAAAAAGGGGCGAAAACGGCCGGTAAGGAACTCGTTGGGAACCTTACGCTGGCCCAAGCGGTTAAGCTTGCCAAGCTAAAGTTAAGCGTCACTTTAGCTAAGGATTTAAAGAAAGCGGTTAGCGAGATTCTTGGCACATGCTTGAGCATGGGTATAATTGTCGATGGCAAGGATCCGCGCGAGGTTCAACGCGAAATAAACGAAGGCAAACGTGACGAGGAATTAAGGTGATTGAATGCCGGTTTCGCGCGAAAAATTGCTCGATGCAATCAAGCGAATGAGGGAGACCAGCGAAAGGCGAAACTTCACGCAAAGTGTTGACCTAACGTTAAATCTCAAAGATATCGACCTCAAGAAACCGGAGAACCGCATTAATGAGGAAGCCTTGCTCCCACACGGGGTAGGCAAACCCCGAAAGGTGGCGATATTCGCGGAGGGTGAGCTGGCTAGAAAGGCACGTGAGTCCGGCGCAGATCTGCTGCTTGCGCGTGAGGATATCGATCCCCTCCAGAAGGATAGAAAACGGGCAAAACAAATCGTTGATGGATATGACTTCTTCCTAGCACAAGCAGACTTGATGCCGTTGATAGGCAAGCAGCTCGGCCCAGTACTGGGTCCGCGTGGAAAAATGCCAAAACCAATTCCGCCCACTGCTGACCCAAAGCCGCTTATCGAACGCTGCCGAAGGATGGTGCGCATACGAACGCGGGAACAGCCAGCATTGCATGTGCCGATAGGTTTGGAAAGCATGACCGACGAACAACTTGCTGAAAATGCTCAGGCGGTGCTAGAAGTTATCGAGCACAGGCTGGAGAGGGGCCTTAATCAAATAGGCTCGCTGCATATCAAAACGACGATGGGCAAGCCCACGAAAATCGAGGCGTGATTATGGCGATAAGCGCGAGGGCCGAGGTCGCATCTTGGAAGCGTGAGGTCTTAAGTGAACTCGTGGAAATATTTAATCGTTACCCAGTAGTTGGCGTTCTGAGCATTTCAGACCTTCCCGCGGCACAATTTCAGCAGGTGAGGCGCCAGCTTCGAGGACAGGCTGAAGTGATTGTTTCCAAAAATACCTTGTTAAGGCTCGCCGTCGAAAAAGCCGCTGAACAGAGGGACCCAAAGCTCCGCGAGCTAGCTAATTACATCCAAGGTCCGTCCGCACTAATATTTACGAGGATGAACCCCTTCAAGCTAAGCAAAATCCTCCAAGCAAGTAAGATGAGCGCACCTGCAAAGCCCGGTATAAGATCGCCTAAAGAGGTAACAATCCCTGCGGGGGAAACGGATTTCGCCCCGGGTCCAATCGTCGGCGAACTCCAGCGCGTTGGCATCAAAGCCAGAATCCAAGCCGGCAAGGTTGTCATACTCGAAGATTGCTGCATCCTAAAAGAAGGCGAGATCATAACAAAGGAAGTCGCCGACGCCCTAGCACGCTTCGGCATCCAACCGCTTGAACTCGGTCTAAAACTGTGTGCCGCCTACGAGGCGGGAATGATTTTTTCCAGCGAGGTATTAACAATCGATGAAAAACAGGTGATAGGACAACTCCAAGCGGCTTGCGTGGGTGCTGTAAACCTAGCTGTCAACATAAACTACCCAACAAGCATCACGATAGGCATCATCGTTGCCAAGGCTAGTGCCGCCGCGCACAATTTGGCGTTGAACTTTTGTTTACCCGTCGCGGATGTTATGCCAACACTTTTGGCGCGGGCCAATGTGGAGATGCTTAGCTTGGCCGCTGCTTTATTTAGAAGGGACGAAAATGCACTTGATGAGAAATTGAAGGGAATGCTCGCTACCGCGCCACCGGCGGAAACTAGATCAGAGGAGAAGAAAGGGGAAAAGACAAAAGAAGAGGAAAAGCTAAAAGGAGAAGAGATGGCGGGCTTAAGTGCATTGTTTGGCTGACGGAGGTGTATAAATGGAATACGTATATGCTGCGATGGTATTGCATGCAGCCGGTAAAAAAATCGATGAGGGTGGCCTGTCGAAGGTTCTGCAAGCAGCGGACGTTCAAGTGAATGAAGCAAGGGTGAAAGCCTTCGTAGCAGCGCTTGAGGGAATAAACATCGACGAAGCAATAAAGAGCGCGGCAGTGCCCGCAGTAGCGGCCCCAGCCGCGGCGCCGACGGCAAAGGCTGAGGAGAAAAAGGAAGAGAAGAAGGTTGAGGAGAAGGAGGAGGAGGCCCTCGCTGGTCTCAGTGCGCTATTCGGCTAAATACTTCTATGCCTGCGGTCCAATGCAAAGCATAGTGTTTTAAAATGGTGGGTTACCTCGCGGATTCCACGGCTGTCGTGGTTTCCGTACCGTCGAATGATGCATTGAACGGATCATCAGAAATTTCAAACGAGGTAATAAAATTTGGAGCTTCGTTTGAAACTATTTTCACTGATTTTCAGGCGAAGGCTTTTATCCAAAGTGAGGCATTTGCCCTTTAGGGACATGCTTGAGAGATATCTACCGAGTCGCCCTTTTCAAGGACGAGGGATTTCATCGCAAGCGATGCGAAACCTGTAGCCGCACCTTCTGGACCCTTGACCCTAACCGAAAAACCTGCGGCGATACACCGTGCGACGAATATGCCTTCATAGGCAGGCCGCCGATTCGTAGGCGATACAACTTGTTTCAGATGGAAAGTGCGTTTCTGAAGTTTTTTGAAATGCATGGGCACACCGTAATTAACCGCTACCCGGTGGTCGCTAGGTGGCGCGATGACATCTTCCTTACCATAGCGTCGATCGCGAACTTCCAGCCCTGGGTAACGAGCGGCCAAGTGCCCCCGCCCGCCAACCCCCTCGTCGTCAGCCAGCCAAGCATCAGGCTGAAAGATATCGATAATGTCGGGCGCTCGGGGAGGCACTTCACGCTCTTCTTCATGGGGGGGCACCACGCCTTCAATTCCCGTAAAAAACGCATCTACTGGACCGATGAAACCGTTGCGCTTTGCCATGAGTTCCTGACGCGTGAGCTGGGCATCCTGCCCGAGGAGATCTCATACATCCAAGATTTTTGGGAGGGGGGTGGCAACGCCGGCGAGGACTTTGAGGTCAACGTGCGCGGACTCGAACTCGCAACGCTTGTTTTCATGCACTACCTGTCTAAGGACGGCGAGTATGAGCTGCTCCCGCTAAACATAGTTGACACGGGCTACGGCATGGAACGCCTCACCTGGGCATCGCATGGCACCGCATCGAGCTATGAGGCCGTCTTTGAGCCCGTGGTCAAAAAGTTGCGAGAGCTTGCGGGAGTCAAACTGCCGCCTCCAGAGTTGCTGCGCGAACACTCGAAGCTTGCAGGCCTCATGGACATTGAAACTGGCCGCGACCTGCTTACGCTTCGGACCAAGGCGGCTGCTCGCACCGGCCTGAGCGTGGATGAGCTCAGCCGCCTGATGGCCCCGCTTGAGGCGGTCTATGCGATCGCCGACCACTTACGTTGTTTAGTCTTTATGTTCGGCGATGGGATAACGCCCAGCAATGTCCAAGAGGGCTACCTGGCGCGACTCGTGCTTCGCCGCACGTTGCGTTTGATGCGCGAACTCGGGCTTCAGGAGCCGCTGGCAGAGCTTGTACAGTTGGAAATAAGACACCTCGTGCCTCACTTCCCTGAGTTCGGCGAGCGCGAGGGCCACATACTTGAGGTGGCGGAACTCGAGGAGCAGCGATATCTCGATGCAATCTCACGGGGAGAAAGGCTAGTTAAACGCTTGGTGGGCGCCCTCCGCGAGGAGGGTAAACCCCTGTCCGCCGAGAAACTCACGGAACTTTACGACAGCCATGGCTTGCCCCCTGAGGTAGTAAGGGAGATAGCGACCGAGATGGGCACCACCGTCGATGTGCCCGAGGATTTCTACATCAGGGTTGCGAAGCTACATGGTCGGGCCGAGCGAGCACCAGTTACAGTTTTGGCCATTCCGAAAGAGAGGCTGCGGGGCATACCCCCGACCAAAGCCGTGTACTACGATGATCCATACGCGAAGGAGTTCCATGCTAGGGTACTCGGGAGCTTCGATGGTTACGTCATGCTAGATCGAACGGCTTTCTACCCGGAGGGCGGCGGGCAACCAGCAGATCTTGGCAAACTCATAAGCCATAGGGGCAAGGCGAAGGTAGTCGATGTCCAAAAGGTAGACGGTGTCATCGCACATCAGGTGAAACCAAACATCTTTAAGACGGGGCAAAAGGTCAGGGGCGAAATCGATTGGGCAAGGCGAAGCTCGCTCATGCGCCATCATATCGCCACGCACATCCTGCTCGGTGCCGCGCGCCGCGTGCTCGGCAATCACGTCTGGCAACACGGCGTTCAAAAGGGCGTTGACCGCACTAGGCTGGATATATCGCACTTCAAGCGCGTTGAGCCGATTGAGCTACGGGAGATCGAGAGGTTGGCTAACCAAGTGGTGATGGAAAACCGGGCCGTTTTCATAAACTGGATGGATCGAAACGTCGCTGAGCGTGAGTACGGCTTTGATCTCTATCAAGGGGGTGTCGTCCCCGGCAAGCAGGTGCGCATTGTCGACATAGACGGCTGGAACACTCAAGCCTGCGCTGGAACTCATTGTCTGCGGACGGGCGATGTGGGATTGATCAAAATCGTGCATACCGAAAGAATTCAAGATGGCATCGAACGACTTGAATTTGTAGCCGGGGAGGCGGCACTTAACTTCATACAAAAACAGGAAGAACAGTTCGCGAAAGCGGCGGGGATACTGCGCGCCCCGCTCGAACGCGTGGCCGCGGCAACCCAGCGGCTCTTCGATGAGTGGAAATCTACACAAAAAGAGGTGACGAGGTTACAGGAGCGCTTGGCAGAGCTGCGCTTGGTGGAGTTGCGCGCAAAGGCAAAAAGAGTTGGAGCGGTGCGGGTGATATGCGAGGAGGTAAAAGGGGCCAATGTAGAAGAATTAATCCAAACAGCAAGCGCGCTGGTGCGAGGGGATAAATCCTTGGTCGTAATGCTAGCCACATGCGACGAGATGGCGAGGCTTGTCGTTATGGCTGGGGAGGCGGCCATTGGAGCAGGCATAGACTGCGGCGAAATAGCGGCTGCAGCGGCAGGTATCCTCGGGGGAGGGGGCGGCGGCAAGCGCGAGATGGGGCAAGGAGGCGGTCCCGAGGTCAAAAAGCTCGGCGAGGCTTTGACCACCGCGGTCGAGGTCTGCGAGCGACAGCAACGATAGGTGATACGATGGTGAATTGGCGGGAGATCGACGCCAAATGGCAGCAAGCTTGGCGGCAGGCTAGGTTGTTTGAGGCGCGGCCCAATGCCGGGCCGAAATTCTATCTCACCGTGGCTTATCCCTACGTCTCTGGGCCAATGCACGTTGGCCATGGCCGCACCTACACGGTCCCGGACATCATTGCGCGCTACAAGCGGATGCGCGGCTATAACGTGCTTTTTCCGATGGCATATCACTTCACTGGCACGCCCATCGTCGGCGCCGCCAAACGAGTGGCGCGTCGCGAGCCGGGCTTTATCAAGGTATTAGTCGAGCGCTATGGCATCACCGAGGAGGAGCTTCCAAAATTTGAGGAGCCGCATTATTTCGCCACTCATTTCGCGCGCGTGAGCGACCTCAGCTATCGCAGGGGGATGGAATGGTTGGGTTACTCCATAGACTGGCGTCGTGAGTTCACCACGATCGACCCGCAGTACAGCAAGTTCATCACATGGCAGTATCACAAGCTCATGGATGCTGACCTCGTTATCAAGGGTGCACATCCGGTCAAGTGGTGCCCTAGTTGTGGCAACCCCGTAACAGATCACGACCTGCTCGAGGGCGAGGGCGTTGGCATCCTCGAGTTCACGCTGCTAAAATATCGCCTGGGCGACTACGTGCTACCGGCGGCGACCCTTAGGCCCGAGACGATATTCGGCGTCACAAACCTGTGGCTCAACCCCAACGTTAAGTATGTTTGCGCAGAGGTCGACGGCGAGCGATGGGTGGTGAGCCCGCAAGCGTTGGAGAAGCTGCGCGACCAGGGCCACGAGATCGGCGAGGTTGTGCCTCTCGCGGAATCCTTGATAGGCAAGGAGGTCGAAGTTCCTCTGACGCATAAGCGGGTGCCAGTTCTGCCAGCAAACTTCGTCGACCCTGATAACGCAACTGGCGTGGTCGGCTCGGTCCCGGCCCATGCGCCATATGATTACATTGCGTTGATAGATCTCCAGCGAAGGCCGAAGGCGCTGAGAGCATATGGCATGGACTCAACTGCAATACAGGGCCTACAGCCAATCTCGTTGATCGAGCTTCGCGGGTTCGGGGGGAGCCCCGCCGTGGACATCGTCAAGGCGATGGGCATAGGAAGCCAAATGGACCCAAGGCTCGAGGAGGCGACGGCAGAGGTTTACCGCAATGAGTTCGCGAAGGGCATCATGCGGGATTGGGTCCCAAGGTATGGTGGCATGCCCGTATCTAGGGCTAAAGTTGCCGTAAGAGATGACATGCTGGCGGGAGGGGAGGCATGTATCATGTACGAGTTTTCAGCAAAACCCGTCACCTGCAGGTGCGGCACGCGCTGCACCGTTAAGGTTGTTGAAGATCAATGGTTCCTCAACTACGCCGATGGTGCATGGAAGGAGAAGGCGCGCAAATGCTTAGAGCGAATGCACCTAGTACCCCCTGAGACGAGGGCGCAGTTTGAGCACACGATAGAGTGGTTGCACGAATGGCCCTGCACGCGGAGCATCGGCATGGGCACGCCAGCACCGTGGGATCCAAAATGGATAATTGAATCCCTAAGTGATTCCACGATCTACATGGCATACTACACGATCTCCCATATCATCAAGACGATCGATCCGAGCAAGCTCACGGACGAGGTCTTCGACCTCATTTTCTTCGGCAAAGGCGATGCGGCAGAAATCGCAAACGCCACGGGCATCGACCGGCAATTGTTGGAAAGCATGCGCATGGAGTTCGAGTTCTGGTATCCACTCGACTACCGCATGTCCGCAAACGAACTCATACCGAATCATCTGACATTCCACATATTTCACCACGCGATGATATTCCCGCCAGAGCAATGCCCGCGCGGCATAGTATCCTTCGGCATGGCCGTGCTCGAGGGGGAGAAGATGTCGTCGTCGAAGGGCAACATCATCGCGATCAACGAGGCGGTTCGCAGATATGGTGCGGATGCCGTGCGGCTTTACCTCATGTCGACCGTCGAGCCCTGGCAGGACTTCGACTGGCGCACACAAGAGGCGGACGCCATGTTGAAAAATCTTGAAAGATTTTATGCGTTGGGCGAGGAGATCATCGCACTGCCCGAAGCTAAAAGCTCAGAACTAACGCATCCGGAGCGATGGATGTTAAGCAGACTACAGGAGCATATCCGGGCTACCACGGAGGCGCTTGACGCCTTTGAAACCCGCAAAGCCGTTCAACACGCGTTCTTCTTGTTGATGCAGGACCTGCGCTGGTACGAAAAGCGCGCCCAGCAAGCAGGAGCACGCGCGCGTACGCTTAAGCAAGTGCTAGATGTTTGGGTGCGGCTGCTCGCGCCATTTGCGCCGCATGTGTGCGAGGAGCTTTGGCATAAGATGGGTCGAACCGGCTTCGTGTCGGTCGCTAACTGGCCCACCCTAGAAGCGGAGCTCATCGACAAAAGAGCTGAATTCATCGAGGACTACCTTATGCATATCTTGGAAGATATCGGCGAAATCCTTCGGGTCACAGGCTTGGAGAAACCCAAGAGGATTTGTTTGTACGCCGCACAGGACTGGAAGTGGCAGGCGTATCGGATGGCTCTAGAGCGTGCTCGAACCGGGAAGGTCGAAGTAGGGAAGTTAATCGGGGAGGCCATGAAAGAACCCGGACTAAAGCCGCACGCTGTCGAATTGGCAAAGTACATGCAACGTGTGATTCAGGGGCTTAGGGGTATGTCTGATGAGCAGCTTGCGGCGATAGCCGCTGCCAAAGTTGATGAGCTGCAGGTGTTGATGGATGCGGCGGAATTTATACGGAAGCAATTTGATGCAGCAGAGGTGAAGGTTTTCGGGGCCGATGATCCAGCGCGCCACGACCCACAAAATCGAGCGCGACTTGCGATGCCGCTGAGGCCGGCCATCTTCGTGGAATAAATATGCTTTCGGCCGAACTAGGAAGAGCAGTTCGAGATCTGCGCTATTTGCTGGACCATGACTACCCCCGCGAGTCCGCCGTAAATTTTATAGCCAATCACTACCGCTTGGGACTCAACGAGCGCCATTTGCTCGCCCGCTGCGTATTTTCGAGGACCGAGGTGGCGAGCCACAGGGCCAAAGCGGTCGATATTGCTGGGGTACGAGGGAAAGGCCTTGGCGTGGACGGCTACAATGTACTGATAACGGCCGAGAGCATTTTAACCGGCAAGCCTGTGGTACTATGCGACGATGGCTACGTGCGGGACTTGCGTGCGATCTTCGGCAAGTACAAGATGTCCCCCGTAACCGCTCGCGCGCTGAAGGCCATGGTGGAGGTTATTGCCGAGGCTAGGCCAAGCAGAGTTACCATCCTACTCGATCGCCAAGTGAGTAGGAGCGGCGAACTCGCGGCGATGGTTAGGCAACACCTCAAACAAGCTGGGTTAAGGGGCGATGCTAAAACTGCGACAGGTGTAGATCTAAGGGTAAGAGGAGGTTTCAATGTGGTGGCGAGTAGCGACCGCGCGATCATCGAACGGGCAAAAGCGGTCTGGGATCTCCCGGCCGAACTACTGCGAGATCGGGCAAATGTGCTCGACCTGACCACTTTTCGTTAATGTGAAATTATCAGATTTTTATAACTTTTAGGCCGGTGAATTAAGCTAGCGGATGCCAACATGCAACATAGCGCCCCCCGCCTTTCGATACAAGGGAAGGTCGATCCTCCGTACACTCTTTGGTCGCGTAAGGACATCTCGGATGGAATCTACCGCCGGGGTTCTTTACCTCTGGTGCGGGCCTTCTCATGGTAACCGCTGCCGCTGCCACAACTGCCACTAATACGATTACTGCGATGACAATCCAACCCATTCGAGCTATCCCTTTTTCTCCTATTGTACCTACCTCCTTTTGCAAGTTTAAGTCATATCACCTAATTTTCGCCGTAAAATAGTTCTTGAGATACTTCCTCA
>JASEGJ010000022.1 GCA_030018135.1 Candidatus Hodarchaeaceae archaeon
CTCCAGTTCGCCTTGTATTCGATGTATCGTCGGAGCTTCCAGTGGGGCCAGGAGTATGTGGGCAACTGTAGGATTTTTCAACAGAAAGGGTTAATTCGGCGCATCGTTGAAAAATTACGACAGCTTTCGAACGCATGCTTTTAGCTCCCGCATCCCGAGCTTGGCCAGATCCTCAGCCCGCTTGCCGTCGCGGGCCTCGGCGAAGCACCTGAAGATGGGCTCTGTGCCGGAAGGGCGGAGCAGGAGCCATCCATCCTCAAAGGACACGCGGAGCCCATCGGTGCGATCGAGTTCGTAGCGCGAGAAGCGCCTCTCCAGCGCCTTCAGCACCTTTGGCTTGAGTTCTTCGGGGCACCTGATTCTCCGCTTGCTCTGATGGTAGCGGGGCAGGGTAGCGTCGAGCCCTGACATGCTCATTCCGCTGGCGGCGAGCGCCTCCACCAGCTTGGCCGCGGTAAGGATGCCGTCCCGGCAGGGCGTCCAATCGAAGAATATCACACCCCCGTTCTCCTCCCCTCCTATGTCGCCGCCGTGCTTTCGGAAGTGTTCGATGATCGCCGGCTCGCCCACGCGCGTGCGGACGATCGAGCCGCAGAGCTTGGTCGCCACATCGTCGATCACCGAGCTCGTCGCCACGGTGGTCAAGATCTTGGGCCGCTCTCGCCCTTGGAGGTGGTGCAGCGCGACGAGCGCGAACACTCGGTCGCCAGTCAGCACCTCACCCGCTTCGTTCACGACTATCGTGCGGTCCGCGTCGCCGTCGTGCGCTGTGCCCAAATCCGCGCCGCATGCCACGACGGTTTTAGCCAGCTCCTCGAGGTTCTCGGGCGAGGGCTCAGCTGGCCTGCCGGGGAAGCGGCCGTCGAGCTGGCAGTTGAGCGAAACCACCTTGCAGCCTAGCCTCGTCAGCAGGGCGGGCGTCGCCACGCTACCCGCGGCATTCGCGCAGTCCACGACGACCTTCAGCTTTCGCTTGATCCTTTGGATGGCCGCTAGAACAGCCCGCATGTAGGGCGTCAGGGCATCCGCCGAGCGGCAGCTCCCGATGCGATTCCAAGGCGCGCGTCGCCAAGCCCTGTTCGATACGATCCCCTCGACCTCGAGCTCCCTCGACCTTTGAAAGCCAGCGCCGTCGGAATCCCAGAACTTTATACCGTTGTACTCGGGCGGGTTGTGCGAGGCGGTTATCATCACGCCCGCGTCGCAGCCGAAATGCTTGATGGCGAACGAGAGCACGGGCGTGGGCACCATGCCAAGCCTTAGGACGTCACAGCCGCCGGCGCTCAGGCCCGCTACGATCGCATGTTCGAGCATCTCGCTCGACGTTCGGTTATCGTAGCCCACCGCGACTACGCCCCGATTTCGCAGGTGGGTCGCGAGCGCCGAGCTGAGCTCGAAGGCCAGCTTGGGTGTGAGCTCGAGGTTCGAGACGCCCCGGACGCCGAAGGTGCCGAACAGCCTTGGCATGCCCCCGCCGCGTTAGGGTTTGCATCGCATGTATTAAATTGTTGCATGTCGAGTTTAACTTGGGCCCGTGGCCTAGCTAGGATAAGGCGGCAGCCTTCTAAGCTGCAAATCGTGGGTTCGAATCCCGCCGGGCCCGCATTCTTTGAACTGAAAAAGAATAACCATAAGTTTAAATAAATCTAACTTCAAGTAATACCAAGGTGGCAGACATGAAATTGAAAGTGAAAGTCGGGCCAAAGGGGCAGATCGTGATCCCGAAATCAATTAGGGACAAGATGGGGATAAATCCCGCGGATGTTGTCCTTTTGGATATAGAGGGCGAGAGGGCGGTAGTGGAAGCCGTCCGCTGGGACCCCGTTGAAAAACTTTCGGAGATCTCCCGCAGGGTCGGAACAAAGTCGTCCGAGCTGGTCTGGGGGGACAGGCTCTACGAGGAAGTGCTCGGCGGTGCTTAGTTGGTCTACCTCGATGCTAATGTCTTCGTGTTTGCAACGTTAGCCACGGATAAACTTGGAGATGCCTCGAGGCATATATTAGCAAACCTACGAAAGATGGACGCCAAAACCTGCTGCCTGACGATTGACGAGCTAGCTTGGGCGATCTTGAAAAGGGCAGATGTTTCGACTGCGGCTGAAGCGTGCAGGGCAGTGCTGATGTTGAAGGATCTGGATATCGTTTCGGTTGAGTACGGCGACATGTGGGAGATGGCGCGGGAGATGGAAACATGGGGGTTGAAGCCGCGTGACGGGTTGCATCTCGCGATCATGAAGCGGTTGGGGGAAAAATCGATAGTCACAGAAGATGCACACTTTGATAAGGTTGGCGTAAAGAGGATTCAGATCAACGTCTTCGCGAGGTCGATTTGACTTCACGCCCTTCATCGGAGAGCTGCAGTCTAGGGTTCAAATCCCCACGGGCCCGCCATTTTTAAACCATTAACGAGATATCACGATGTCACGAGGTTGAATCTGAAAAGGGGATACTTTGCCGGAGCCAGAGGGCTATGCGAAGCGGTTGGTTAAAGGGAGCGCCATCGTCTTCATCGCATTGGTCGCCTCAGGCTTCATCGCTTTCTTCTTGCGCATGTTTCTCGCGCGCAGTCTGAGCGTGGCTGAGTACGGGCTGTTTTATGCCATCTTCGCCCTCATTTCCATTTTTGGCATGTTTCGCGATTTGGGCCTGGGTGCAGCGCTCGTAAAATATATTCCAGAGTTCGCGGTTAGAAAACAGTTCGACAATATCAAATCCTCAGTAGCAATTCTTGTTCTCCTCCAAGCGCTTCTTGCATTTCCAATTACTGCAGCTTTGTTCCTCTTTTCCGACCAAATCGCGATCGCGGTTTTCGGAACTGAAAGCGCCTCGCAGATCATAAAATTTTTGAGCATATGGTTCTTCACGATGATATTTTTCTACACCTTTCAGCCGACATTTCAGGGATTCCAAAACATGCCCATATATGCATCGATGGAATTTTTCAACATCTTTTTCGTCCTCCTTTTTGCCGTTTTGTTCCTAAGCGTTTGGGGGCTAGGCCTCGGGGGCGTCGCATTCGCATATTTATGCAGCTCATTGGCGCTGGCAGTTCTAGGATCGATCATTTTCTTGAAAAAATATTTCCATGTTTTTAAGGAAAAAGCCCAAATCACAAAGCCCCTGATGACAAAATTGCTCAAGTTTGGCCTGCCGGTCTTTCTCAGCACTTTGGGAATCTTCATCTTGGTCTATACCGACACCATCATGATCACCTTATTCCGCACCCTTAAGGAAGTCGGTTTTTACCAAGCGGCCCAACCCGCTGCGCACATCCTGTGGTACTTCCCAATGGCTTTAACAACAGTTCTCTTTCCGATGATCTCCGAACTCTGGGTGAAGCGCGAGGAAAAACTTTTGGGCCAAACGCTGCACTTCCTCATCAAATTCTCATTTGTGTTGATCATACCTGCAGCTCTCGTCTTCATAGCTTTTCCGGAGATAGTACTCCATCTGCTTTTCCCGGGATATGAAGCTGGAAGCGCCGCGCTTCAGATCCTCGCAGCGGCGATGGTCATCACTACGCTTCACGTAATTCTATCAAGCACGATGGCTGGGATAGGAAAACCCATCGTCACCACTAAAGTTGTCGCTGTCATGGCATGTTTAAACGTGATCATGAACCTGCTTTTGATCCCCCATTACGGCATAGAGGGCGCGGCTGCAGCGACTTTCGCGTCAACGCTCATCGGCTTCTTCCTGATGCTCTACTTCGCATTAAAATTAGTTAAGTTCACTTTGCCGGCAGCATTGCTCCTGAAAACGATAAGCGGTGGGCTGCTCACGCTGCTCCTCATTTTCGGGCTAAAGTCCATCATCGTGCTATCGCCTTGGCTGGAGCTACTTATCGTCATGATGCCAAGCCTGCTCTTCTACGCGATGTGGGTCCTTGTTACAAGGGGCCTGACGATTGGTGACCTAGAACTGATCAAGGAGGTAGCGCCACCGTTAAAGAGGCTGATCGATGTTGCGAAAAAGCTGGCTAGAAGCTGAGAAAGGTCTTATTTAGCGTCACAAAAATAGAGGCATAGGATGGTAAAAATCAGCATTTTGGCAGCGGAACGGTCGAGACAGATTGTATATATATAAATTTCATGATCTGTTTTTTGTGTAATGATTTGGCAATTCTCTAGCATAGGGATCAATCCCACCTTTACTTAAGCACGGAAGGATGAAGATTTCATCTTTTTCATCTTTTTTTATTCCTAAACTAATTATCCAAAAATTTCTTCTTATATTTGGTGTATAAACCGTTTTTATGTTTGAAGCTTAATAACACTTAAGACGATACAGTAAACATAAAAATCTGACTACAATCGAGGGAAGTAAATGGAACTCCAAAGTAGGGTGAAGAGTAGGAATTTCACGTTAGCCGTAATCGGCTTGGGGCGCGTAGGCCTTCCTCTTTCTCTAGTATTCGCATCAAAAGGTGTGAACGTAACCGGAGTGGATGTGAATCCAGATACAATAAATAATCTTGAAAGAGGTGTTGTCACAGTTCGTGAAGAAGGCATCGAGGAATTATTTAACAAAGCACTTGAAAACCGAAAATTCTCAGTTACCACTGATGCGGCAGGCGCTATAAACAAAGCAGACGTCGTAATCGTAACTGTAGGTACTCCCCTAACCCAAGACCTTAGACCTAATTTTAGTCAGCTTTATCAGGCACTGGGCGCGATATCGAGCCAATCGCTAGAAGGAAAGTTGATCGTGTTAAGAAGCACCGTTCCCCCAGGGACTACCGAAGGAGTTACATGCAAGTTCTTAAAGGAAAAAACTGGTTTGGAACCTGGACGTGATTTTTACCTAGCCTATTGTCCCGAGAGGATCTTAGAGGGCAAGGCAATAGAGGAATTAGAAAACCTTCCGGAGATCATAGGTGGTGTAGACTCGACGAGCTCGGCAATAGCCGCGGAGTTGTTCAAATTGATAAACCCAGAAAAAAGGATGATAATCACATCACCTAAGGTTGCGGAATTGGCAAAACTTTTCACGAATATTTATAGGTATGTGAATTTTGCCTTAGCGAATCAATTCGCCTTGATCGCCGAGCACTACGGAACCGATGCGCATGAAGCGATTAGAGCAGCTAATGAGGATTATAAACGATCTAACATTCCTTTACCTGGCCCAAGTGGGGGCCCTTGCCTTTATAAAGACGGATATATGCTCAACTATACCCCTTTTATCGATTTCATCAAATCTGCTTGGCACCTCAACGAGAGTATTCCTCTCCATATTGTTAATCGGATAAAAGGAAAAGTAGGGAGCTTATTCGGTTTGAAGGTAGCGTTGTTGGGCTTAGCATTTAAAGCAGATATAGATGATACGAGACAATCACCAGCCATCAAGTTATTAAATGCGCTTAAAGCGGAGGGATGCGAAGTCGTGGCCCATGATCCCCATGTTAGCTCAGCCTCCCTCGAATCAGCGCTTTCTGGCGCGGATGTCGTAGTGTTAGCGGTTAATCACTCAAAATTTAAGGATCTAACATGCCAAGATATCTCTAAGCTTGCTAAACCCAATTCTCTGCTTGTAGATTGCTGGGGTTTCTTTAAACCATCCGAAGCTGAAAAAGCCGGAATGAGATATGTGGGGCTGGGGAGGGGGCAGTTATGATTCTAGTTGCGGGCGGCGCTGGTTTCATTGGCAGCCATCTTATAGACCAACTTGTAGATGGCGGGTATGTGGTCCGCGTAGCAGATGATTTCAGCAAAGGACGTCGAGAAAACATAGAAAATCATGAGGGCAAACCAAACTTCGAGATGATGCATGCAGATTTTACGGATTATGAGAATTGTAAGAAAGTGATCGACGACATCGATATCATGTTTCTGCTAGCAAGCAAAATAGGTGGGATCGGCTATTTTCACAAGTACCCAGCGGAAATCATCGATGCGAACACTAAGATAGTTTCAAATTTGCTGAATGCTGCTAGGAGGGCCGATGTCCAAAGGATTCTTTACATTTCCTCGAGCATGGTGTTTGAAAGAGCGGCGATATTTCCCACCCCGGAACGGGCTTTGGAAAGGACTCCAGTACCAATAACTTCCTATGGCTTCTCAAAGCTAATTGGAGAATGGTTTTGCCGAGCTTTTTGGGAGGAACATGGCTTAAAATATACTATTCTTCGCCCGTTTAACTGCGTTGGACCCAGAGAACATCCGGAGGAGGAACCCGGTATGGCCCACGTCATCCCAGATCTAACTAAGAAAATACTCCGAGGGGATTATCCACTCGAAATATATGGAGATGGATTACAGACGAGATGTTTCACCAATGTTAAAGATACTGTACGAGCGTTTGTACTTGCGATGAAGGAAAAGAAGGCCGTGTGCGAGGATTTCAACATAGGTAATCCGGAGGAAACACGGATAAAGGACCTAGCGGAGATGTTGTGGAAAATTTGCGGTAGAAAAGAACCTTTTAAATTAAAACATTTGCCATCTTTTGAGCACGATGTGCAGAGAAGAGTTCCGGATATTACAAAGGCTAAAAAAATACTGAAATGGAAGCCACGAACACCGCTTGAAAAAACTCTCCAAGAGTATGTTGGATGGTATAAGAGTTATAGATAATTAAAGCATGTAAAATCACAAAATAAATCGTAAATTAACTGATTCGGGATAGGAAGGAAGAATCTTGAAAATTCTAGTCGTTCCAGCACATGAACCCATTGATGCAGAGCTAATGACATGTTGGTCAGCCCTTGGTCATGAAATATGCATTTATCCTACAAATCGATGGAAGTCATTCTTTGCCGAATTACCTGCGGGCGTTCAAACCAAACTAATAATTCCAAACGTTATCTATTGTGGAGATCATTGGGATATCTTACGCGCACTATTTCTAAAATATGGATTAAATCCAAAAACACCAATTTTCAATGTTCTCTGGTGGTTCCCTTCTAAAAGCCCTCTTTATTATTTCGTAAATAACATTTCAGTCTGTGATTACGAAAGGGAATATCTGAAGAATCTCCTTGGTATCGATAGCCCTGTGATATACTGCCCCGTAAACACCGATTTGTTTAGACCTGCCGAAAAATGGGAAAATAGAAAGATAGCAACGATCATAGGGAATTACTTTAAGGAAAGGCCAATGATGGGGTGCGGTTACCTTCTTAAAATATTTGAGCGGGTTCATGAGCTAGATCCCGAAATCCGATTTCGGGTAATCGGGAATAATCCAAATCTACTGTGTCCTCCCCACGTTGAAAAAGTGTTCTTAAAAAGAGAAGAAATGCCAAAATACATTAACGAGTCTTCCTGTGTCTTCTTTACGACCACGCAGAATTTGATACCCCATAGTTTGTTGATAAGCATGAGCTGCGGCAAAAATGTGATCGCCTTCGATTTACCATCTCTCCGTGAAGTAATCGTCGACGGCGTAACGGGGCACTTAATCCCCCTATTCGATGTTGAAATGTTTGCCAAAAAAATTGTTGAAGTAGCAAGTGACCCCCCAAGAAAAATAGGGGAAAAAGCTAGAGAAGTTGTTATAGACAAGTGCGAAAGGATGAAGGTCGCAAAACAATTTATTAAGGTTTTTGAAAAGGAACGCGGTTATTTTTGGCATAATATCCGGATGGCCCTTCTTTTCCGTTTCACCCGCTCGGCAAAAGTTTTTCCAATTTGACTAAAAATATCAAATAAAAATTTGATTTTTATCCTTTTGATTTCAAAAGCACAACATTGGGCACTGAGTATCTTAAACCTCGATTTTTCAAATAAATCTGAAAGGGATTCTTTGGTGAAAAACTGTTTGTGATCTGGGTCTGCACGAATATTAGGATCCCATTTTGACGGAACTTCCGCGATGATTACGCCTCCTTTTTTTAAGACTCTAAAAAATTCTCTCACCGCTTCATGCGGATTTTCTAAATGTTCTAGAACATGGTGGCAAAAAATTCCGTCGAAAAAGTTATTTTTGTAGGGCAAACTTCTAATATCACCGATTACTGACATTTCATACTTACTGGCGGTCTTTACCTCTTCAGGGTTACAGTCGATTCCATGAAGCTCCACTTGAGCAGGTTTAAATTTACCAAACCACCCAACCCCACAACCCGCATCCAAGATTTTATTACAATTATGCTTAATGAAAATCGACCAGTACTTTTGAATTTGATACTCCGATGGATATTCCTTGTATATCCTTAACACAGTTCGAATTCCTGTCAAGATAGATCAGCCCTTGTCAAACTTTTCTACCATTTGGATAAATCTGTCACAAACCTTCGGCCAGGTGTAGGTGGCCTCCACATATTCTCTGCCCTTTTCAGCCAACTTTCGCCTTTTTTCCTCCTCGGAAAGCAAATTGCATATCTCACGCGTAGCCTCTGAAGCATCCCTAAATAAAAATCCACGTTTCCCGACCACTTCCCGGTGGGCCGGAATGTCCGACACGACGGGGAAAGCCCCACACGCTAGCGCCTCGATGGGTACTATCCCAAATCCCTCGAACTCGGAGCACGAGAGCAGGACCTTAGCCCGTTGTAATACCCTGAGCTTCTCCTGCTCCGCGACGAACCCCCTAAATTTTATACCTTTATCCTTAGCCAGCTCCATTAACCTCCTCCTGTCTGGGCCATCCCCAACGATAACGAGCTTAACATCAGGCACCTTTTCCTTCACCCGCCTGAAAATCTCTATCGCCATGTCCACGCGCTTGTAGGACACCAGCCTCCCCAGTACCGCTATCGTCTGCTGCTTTTCCTTGGAGTACTTGTACTTCTCTATCTCTATCCCGTTGCCCGTCACGAATATCCTCTCCCTCGCTATGCCGTAGCTCCTGACCATGGGCTCGATGTTCTGAACTGAAACAGTTTCAACGAGGTCGGCATATCTGGGTAGGTTGTTGTAGAGCCAGACGTAGAAGAGGCCCGGATAAACGAGCGGACCGTAATCCCTCCTGTAGTGATGAAGATAGAGCGGGATCTCGTACACATCGTGCACCTCGGCAATCAACGGGATTTTATGCGCCCTCGCCAGCACGAAAACCCTTGGAAAGGCGAACGACATGGGGGTGACGAGGAAATCGGGCTTTTTCGCTTTAAGGATCCTATTGAGCGCCCTAACACAAGAAACGGTGTTGACCGCCATGTTTTTCAAGGAGACGGCTATGGGCTCATCGAACCAAGGGGAATAAGAGCCATACCTGATGAACTCGATACCATCGATGACCTCGTGTTCTGGCGTCCCTCTCCACCTACCCGTGACCATCTTCACCCCATGCCCTCTTTTAACCAGCTCCCTCGACAAGAAGAACGCATGCGCCTCCCCTCCGCCCGGGATCACCAGCTTCTCGCCCTTCCGATGAGGGAAGACCTCGCTAACGAAGCAGAACTTCATTTTTATCCCCCACAGTTTTCAAACTTTTTTAGTCCAAAGAGCTGTTAAATCTATGTTTTGCCCCAAGTCAACCCCAAGACCCAAGTATAAAGGCCGCATGAAAGCGGAGCCGTCGGCGTGATTCAAGCTTCATCCCCGCGGAAGAGACGAATACTCTATGGATGTGTACGCCTTCGTGCACCTCGTAGCTCGGCAAACCTCTGAACCTCCGCGTGAGGATGTGGATCTCGTGTCCTTTGGCCAACCTCCTTGCGGTCTCGTACATCCGCGTTTCCTCGCCGCCCAGCAGAAAAGGGTAGAAGAGATCCGAGGCCATAAGAATACGCATCAGCTCACCCCCAAGCAATCACTTCCAGAGCGGTCTGTAAATGATTCTCCCCCAATCTTTCTCTCCCCTAAACTTGGGACACCCAAACATCCAGCTTCTCATATTCTGCTCCAAACCTCTGCAGCGCGTCCGTCAGCTCCTTTAGGTTCTTCGCTGGAACCAAGACAGATGCTATGCCGGTCCTTCTGCCCCCCAACTTTTCGATCAGCCCCGCAACCTCACTTTTGTATGTCTTCCCCCCATATCGTTTAACCGTCCGATGCCCATAAAGCGCCCTTTTGAGCCTCATCTTGTCGGGTTTGCCAATTTTTTTAAGGGAAAAGTGTACGAGCGAGCACGGCTCCAGCTTTAATCTTTTAGCATCTACTTGCGGGACCTTGCCGTACAGGATTAGACCCTCCTTGAACACTTCCTCGATGAATTGACTGTCAAGTCCGTCGAAATTTTTGTTCGTGAAAACGAGTGATACGCCCCTGCCGAATTCTTTCTCGAGGTTCAAACCGATTTCGCCGACATGTCTTCGGAGTTCTTTGCTTACCGGTTTTTGCGTGTCCGAGATCACGAGAAAGTCCACATCGCTTCTAGGGTCAGCCTCCCCCTCAGCTACCGAGCCGAAAAGGATTAAGGATCGAACTTCAGGAATGCCGGAAATCCTCTTTGCGAACTCAAACACCAAGTCCTTAAACTCGGTTTGAATCATTTCCTCGCCCCATTATCACGAAAACTTTCTTTTGTGGACTTTCGTAATACTGGATTGGAACCCAAGTGCTTTTCACAAATATTTTTGACGACCTCCGTCAGCTCCTGGGTTCTCTCTAACGCCTCGCCGTTTATGGCGCCACCGTAAGCCTGCCCCGGTCGGATTTGATTCTCTACTTCTTGGAACGCCCGCCAAACCTTTTCCGTGTCTTCTCCAAAAATTCCTTTGTTCAATTCGAGGACGTTTCTCACGAGTTTGTGTTTGTTGATATGAATTCGGTGTTTCGCGGTTACCGCCTCGATCAGGTGAAATGTCGCCTCAAAGAAAGCCTCTATCCTAGTGGGCTCCGAGTTCTGCTCGTTTGTTACGTCCTTCAGGAACATGTGATACTTTTTAATGTGAATCTCGAACGATGACATACTCTTCCCTTGTTTATATTGTATTACGCAAAATACCTATTTATAGTTTTCGTTATATTATCTTAGAAAAAGCGGGGAGCAATCGAGAAAAAGTTTCTATAGGTCGTGAGGATGTGGGGTTTCGTGTTTCACCAACCTGCGCACTATCTCGTACATCCGCTTTTCCCCACCGCCAAGAAGGAAGGGGTGGAAGAGGTCCGAGGCCATCAGGATTCGCATCAGGACCCCCCAAGCAGCCACTTCCATAGGGGAATGAAGCGTATTTTTACCCCCCCAACTGTTTCACTTCCCTCAACATCCTTAGTTACAATCGTGCCTTCTTCAGCACCGAGTTCTCTCGCGCACGACACGAGCCCCCCGACCTCGCGCTTTCGCACCTTGTCGCTCATTTCGACCACGACCTGCACCAGCTCCTCCACCCTCACCCCTTTCCTGGTCACGAAATCCGTTTCAGCTCCCCGCCTGTCTTTCCAGTAGTGGATTTCGTGGTTTTGCGGCAGCCGCCTTTTCAACTCCAAGAACACGGCGTTTTCGAAGAGCCGGCCCATATCGACTTTTCCACTCACCGTATACATGAAACCGGTGTCCCCCAGATACGCCTTCCTCGGGTACTGCAACCGGTCCTTTATGCTGTACGAAAATATGGGGACGAAGAAGAAAAGGTAGCCGTCCTGAGAGCGTTTTTCCAAGTTGAGGATGCTCTGTTTGCCGATTTTGTGGCCGAGGCTTTTGAATAGGTTCAGACACTTCGAGGCGGAGAAGTACGGCGTCTCGACGATGTACTTTCCGAACAGCTCTACTGTGGTCGGAGTTTCCCCAGCCATCTCGGCCACATCGAGCCCCGCGATGTCCTTGAAGTAAGAGTTAAGCAGTTTGACCTTGTCCGTTTTATCGCTGAGGAGGACGACCTCCGGGAACCCCCCGTAAATGAGGTAGTCGTGCAGCGCCCTCTCTATTTTGCCCAGTCCGACGGTCGTCCGTTCGAACTCTATGCCGCAGAACTGCAGAAACTCCTTGAACGATAGGGGGTAAAGCTCGTACGTCAGCACTCTCCCCCTGAGCGGTTTGCTGGGCACCGCGAGCCTTTTCCGCGAGGAGCTCACAATCAGGTGCAGCTTTTCCTTCAGTAGCTCATGGTTGCGGGAGAGCCACCCTTCCCAGTCCCAAACATTTGTTATCTCATCCAGCAACAAGTAGCCAGTGTCTCCGAACCACTTCAGTATCTCGTCGAGGACATTCCGCGCATCCTTGATCCTGCTGTCCTCCAGATCGATGTATCCAGCCTTTTTGCCTTCCTTGGCCAGCTTCTGGTGCAAGAGGATCAGCAGGCTGGACTTCCCCGCCCTCCGTATGCCGGTGACCCCTATTATCTTCAGCAGGGAGTTGGCTTCCATGGCGTCGAGATCGGTTGCCCGCGGCTTGAGCTGTTTTTTGAGAGCGTAGGTGTTCCACTCGTCGAACACTTGCTGCATAATATTGTTTTTCTACAGAACAATATTTAAGTATTATTGTTTTTATATGGAACAATTTTTGAGTGGGTGTTTAGTTCGTATGTGGTTCGAGTTCATCGTTTTTTCGGCCAACCTGCGCGCTACCTCGTACATCCGTGTTTCCTCGCCGCCAAGCAGGAAAAGGTGGGAGAGACCGAAGCCATCAGGATGTGCATCGGCTAACCTGCCCCATCTTGATAGTAAGGTAGGTGGAATGCCGGGTGAATATCCGTGAAAGGAGATTCGAAATCCGGCGGGGGAAAGGGTAAATCCCGCAACCCACGAGCTTTTCCACTTTAAATCCATGATATCTTGCGAGGTCTCTAAGCGCCGCAGCCGTGAATAACTTAACGTGACCGTGGGTTTCGGTTCCATAAAGAAAATTACCACCTGGACTCTGCTCACGTGCGGGCCGGGAGGCATCATACCTAAGCCCATAAAAGCTAAGTTGTGGAATGAGCTCAGATTTGCCGTCGATATCACCGCGTAACCTCCGGGGTCTAAAATCCTCCGAATCTCCGAGAAAAAGCCATCCGTGTTCCAAAGGTGCTCCAGGACTTGATTCGATACGACAACATCGAAAGAGTCGTCTTCGTGTGGGAACTTTGCATTCGCATCGTGTTTGATCGCCTCAATTCCCTTTTCCCTCGCTTGTTCCACACCATATTCATCGATGTCCATGCCATACAACCTCTTCGTCCCGATCACCCCCCACTTTAAGCGTGAATTCGCCGGAAGTGCACCCGATGTCCAATACCCTCGCGTCGCTGTCCTTTTCCAGAAGCGAGAGCACCCTATGCTGGTTCTCCTGATAATGTCCGCTAGCAAATCCGAAAAACTTGCTATCACTCCACTTTCTCATCAGCTCACCCTCTGCTTCAGCAGCGCCCAAAATATCTTGAACCCGCTGGCGATGGTCGTCCCCCGCGCCTTCGAGTACGGGGTGTAGAAACACCTGACCGGAACCTCCTTGAGCCCCAACCCAAGTTTCCGTGCCTGGACTATTATTTCAGACGAGACCTCGTAGCGGTCGCTCCGGATGCGGATCGCCTCGAGCGCCCGGCGGTTGAACGCTCTAGAGCCGGACTGGGAGTCCGTGAATACGCCCGAAAAGAGGTAGGTTATGAAATTCAGCCCAAAATTCCCTATTCGCTTGTGAAGAGGTATGCCAAGGTGCTGCCTGACGCCTATTGCTACGTCCCCTCCGTCCAAAGCCTCCAAAAGCCTTTGCACGGCTTTGGGGTCATGCTGCCCATCTGCGTCGAAGGTGACGGCTCGATCAGCTCCCCTCTCGCGAGCAGCCCCCAAACCGGTCCTGAGTGCTGCCCCGAGTCCCATATTTTTGGGATGGCTAATGACCAGCGCACCCTTCGAGCGGGCGATCTCAACCGTCCGATCAGTTGAGCCGTCGTCGACCACTATGACATTCGCCCAGCCCTCAGTGCGTAGGGAGTCAAGTACCCCTCCTATGGTCCGCTCCTCATTGTGGGCAGGCATGACTATCCAGACTTTCATTTTCCTCACACTTAATTGGTTTCGGGCCCTGATTAAACCCTAACTTTATGACCTTCTAGAAATAAGAAATGAGGGATCAAATGGAGATGAAAATAGTAAAGCTCGAAGCGCCCGAGGGCTGCCAACTTGTGCTGGGTCAGACTCATTTCATTAAGTCGGTCGAGGACATCTACGAAGCGATGGTAAACTCAGTGCCAAGCGTGAAGTTCGGGATCGGCTTTTGCGAATCGTCTGGGCCCTGTCTAGTTCGTCACAGCGGGAACGACGAGGCACTTGAGAAGCTTGCTGCTGAGAAAGCCCTCGAGCTCTCCTGTGGGCATTGTTTCCTCCTCTTCATGAGGGGCGCGTATCCGATCAACGTGCTCAATGCCATGAAACAAGTACCAGAGGTCTGTTCCATCTTCTGCGCCACCGCTAATCCCGTCGATGTGATCGTCGCAGAAACCGAGCAGGGACGCGGCATCCTGGGGGTGATCGATGGACTGAAGAGTAAGGGCATCGAAGGGCCCAAAGACGTAGCGGAGCGGAAGGAGTTCCTCCGGAGGATAGGCTACAAGCTCTAGGCTAGGCGCTTTTCAAAAAGAAGGAAATACTTTTCGGCTCGAGAGTATATAGGAGGTTGAGGCTCTGAAGATGAACAAAGGGCTAGTACATCTCCCGCTCACCCTGCCCTTCTTCCTCCTATTCATCCTCCTCGCCCTACTCTTCCCCTTGATCATGAGCGAGGCGTTCATGCGGTTGGGTTTTTCCCCCCTCGCAGCCCTCTACTTCCTGATATTTTCGATATTCGGGAGTGCCATCAACATCCCCCTCAAGACCATCTACACCGCTGGGGAGATAGTGAGGGTGAGGGTCCATAGTTTCTACGGGTTGCTCCATCCCGAGTTGGTTCGGGAGCACGGCAGGAGAAGAACCGTGATTGCCATGAACGTCGGCGGAGCGTTGGTCCCCATCCTCGTATCCAGTTTTCTGTTCCTAAGGTTCGGTACAGCCCTATCCTGGCGGGTCCCCCTTGGGATAGCACTTGTCTCCGCGATATGTTTCAAGCTCGCGCGAATCGTGCCTAGGGTCGGGATCGTGATGCCAGCTTTTATCCCCCCGCTTGCTGCAGCCGCGGTAGCAATCCCTTTGGGTGGGACTTCAGCCCCAGCCCTAGCCTACATCTCGGGCGTCTGCGGGGTGCTGCTGGGGGCGGACCTATTGAACCTTAGGGAAGTTTCGAAGCTGGGGGCGCCGGTGATGAGCATAGGCGGAGCCGGCACATTCGATGGAATTTTTCTGACGGGGATAATCTCGGTCCTCTTGGTCTAAGCGCTGGTCAATTTCTTGACCCCCTCTTCGAGCGAAACCTTCGGTCGGAACCCCAGCACTTGGCGCGCCTTAGTGATGTCTGCTAGGCTGTGCCGGATGTCGCCCGGTTTGGCATCCGAGTAAATGGGCTTGAGATGGGTCTTTCCGGCCAGTTCCAGAAAAATCTCGCATAGCCTGTTTATGGTGGTGGCCTCCCCCGTGCCAATGTTGAATACCTCGCCCGCCACACCCCTGCGATTTAGAGCGAGCATGGTTGCCTCGACCACATCGCTCACGTGGATGAAGTCCCGAGTCTGCTCGCCGTCGCCGAAGATGATGGGTGGCTGGTCCCTTCGAATGCGCTCCAAGAACTTGAGCATCACTCCGGCGTACTCGCCAGCTGCCTGCCGGGGGCCGTAGACGTTGAAATACCGCAGGCGGACCGTTTCAAGCCCATGCTCGTGGTAAAAGGTTTGACAGAACCCCTCCGCGGCCAACTTCGACTCACCGTACAGCGACAGGGGCTTCAACGGGGCATCCTCACTTATGGGAATTCTTGAGGCGGCACCGTACACCGCGCACGAGGATGCATAGACGAACCTCCTGACACCAGCTTTCAGGCTACCCCTGAGGAGGTTTAAAGTTCCCAACACATTCACCTCGTTCGTGAGCGCTGGCTTTTCCGTCGACAGGGGCACGCTCACCAGTGCTGCCTCGTGGATGACCGCGTCCGCGCCTTCGAGGGCTCTTTCCACGACGCGCGCGTCCCTCACATCACCTCGCACGAAGCGGAAGTCAGGCTCGTCCGAGTGGCGCCGGATGTTTCCCAATTTGCCCGCTGAGAGATCGTCGAAGACGACGACCTCGTATCCATCCGCGATGAGTTTATCCACGATGTGGCTGCCGATGAAACCAGCGCCGCCGGTTACGAGAACTTTTTCGACCACATTGCGACCCCCGGACGCAGCAATTTGCCTTATGGGTCCATGATTAAAATAATTGGAGGGGTCTGGATAATTGGTGGTGTTGGTATGAAAACTTGGTTCAAGGAAATTGCCTTTTCCACCCGTCAGCAACGTGAAACGGTGGACCTAACCGAGGAAGTGCTTTCAGCCGTCGGTGAGTCGGGCGTTAGAAACGGTTTACTCGTGCTCCAGCTCCCCCACGCTACGGCTGCGTTGACGCTGAACGAGAGTGAGGATGGACTGAGGCGTGACATACTCGAGAAGCTCGACGATTTGATCCCCGTGCGAGGCCGATACCAGCACGATCGAATCGACACCAACGCGCACGCACACCTCAAGTCTGCGCTCGTGGGCTCGTCCGTCGTGTTGCCGATCGTCGACGGTTCAATCATTAGGGGCACTTGGCAGAACTTCCTCGTGATCGAGCAGGACGGACCTAGGAGGCGGAGGCTCGCGGTCTTCGTGATGGGGGAATAGCGAGGAGGGGACATCCGTATAACAAACAAATATTGAGATTACCCCCGCGACTTCCATCCAAAGGGGTGCTTAAGCACTTCTTTGAAAGAAAAAAGCGCTGGTGAGGCTATGAGGAGGTGCGCTTGCAACGTCGATTCAAGTTCCTTAAGGGGTACGAGCATGCATCCCCAAGGTAAAAACGAGATCGAGAAAGTTCTAGAAAAACTCAAATCCAAAGCAGAAACATGCCAGCGCTGCAGGTTGCACAAAACGAAAACGAGAATCGTGTTCGGTGTTGGGCCAGCGACAGCTGATATTATGATAGTGTCCGAAGCTCCGGGATATTGGGAGGACCAAAGGGGGGAACCGTTCGTGGGGGCCGCCGGAAAAAACCTTAATGCGTTATTGCTTCAAGCAGGATTAAAACGTGAGGAGGTTTACATCGCTAACATCCTAAAATGCAGACCCCCAGCTAACAGGGACCCATTGCCGGATGAAATTGAAGCCTGCCGTCCTTTATTGGAGGGTCAGATTTCTGCGATAAAGCCAAAATTCATCATCGCTTTGGGCAGGATATCCGCGGGGGAGTTGTTGGGTAGGCCAGTGACGATGAGCAAAGAACATGGCTCACTGGTCGACTGCACCTACGCCGGCACGAGCTTCAAGCTCTTCCCCACCTATCACCCAGCCGCCGGCATCTACAGCGGGCGGACGAAGCTTGAGCTCCAAAATGACTTCAGAAAGCTTGGGGAGATGTTCAAGAAAGTTTAGCGGCGCTACCGGGATACTTTAGGGATACTTTAAATACGGTCAAATGTAATTAAGTCATTTCCCACAAGTCACGCCGTAGTTTAAAAACATCGGAGTCCCA
>JASEGJ010000023.1 GCA_030018135.1 Candidatus Hodarchaeaceae archaeon
CCCGCCTCTTCCTATGCGGCTTCAATGCTGCAGCTGCCTCGCCCAGCTGCTGGAACCAGTACCAGATTGCGGAGTGGGCTACCTCAAGTTCGAGATCCTCAAGCAGGCGCTTAGCCTGTCGAAAACTCGGGCCGTGAAGGTAAAGGTAACAGGCTAGGACCTTCACCCCGGGCGGCTTCTTATTCCTCCGAAAAACTTTTTTGCCCGCTCTCGCAAGCATTTGCGGGAGGAGGTTTGAGAGGAACTCTCCGAGTTCCGGCAGGTGAATCACCTCCATGGGTTATTCACCCCTCCTCCCAGTCGCCTCTTCATCGACGATGAATTACGGTACAAAAACTAAAGCCTTATTTGAACAGCACCGTGTTCGAGGACAATGAGCTATTTAAACTTAACGGTCGGGAAGCTTAATACACACACGATGGAAAATATAAGAATGCCATCCTGATGATTTGTACCTCAGAAAATAAATTAGCAATTCTCCTTGAAATTGTGCATGATCGCGGGAGAATGATCGTCTGTCGCTATAACACATCAGCGTTCCGTGCAAAAAACTCTACACGATGTTAGCGACCTTTTGGCCATTGTCGTGATCAGCTAAGTGAATACCAGACTTCACTTTTAAGACTCGACCAGCACTTTACACTCCTCCGGTGCCTTGTCAAACCTAAGCCTCTTGAAGCTAGGCGCGCGGAACTTGAGGGCTGGCGTCAGATCCATGTATTTGACCTCGCACACCAGCTCGGGCTTCACCCACTTCACCTCGTAAGGCGGCTCAGCATCCACTGGTTTGACATCGGTCACCCTATCGCTCAGCAACGAGGTGAGCAACTTAAGCAGGTGCTCATCAAAGCCCGTACCTACCTTCCCCATAAATTCGAGCTTGCCCTCACGATAAGCACCCAGCACCAGCGCGCCAAAGTGCCCCTTGCGCCATCCCTCACCCGGCGTATAGCCGACGATGACGCAATCCATCGTTTTAATGCCCTTGAACTTCAGCCAGTCGCGGCTCCGCTTGCCGATCTGATAGGTGCTCTGTCTTCGCTTCGCCATCGCGCCTTCTAGGCCAAGCTTGATCGCCTCCTCGAAGAAGCGCCTGCCATGAGTTTCGACGTAATGCGACAACAGGATGCGCGGGCTCTCGGTGACTACCTCTTCCAGCTTGGCCCGCCTCTGCTCGAGGGGTAGCCCCACTAGCGGCTCACCGTTTAAGTAGAGCAAGTCAAACGCGACGAAGGTGGCTGGCATCGTCTGCGAGAGGAGCTCAATCCTCAACTCATCTCCGACGTGTTCGCGGGTTTGCAACAGCTTGAAATTCGGCCTGCCCTCCCTCAGCACGACGATTTCTCCATCCAAGATGGCTTCATTCGCATCGACATCGTCCCTCAGCGTGAGTTCGGGGTAACGGCTCGTGATGTTGAGCAGCCGACGATTTTGCAGCCTTAGCTTCTCGCTCACGAAAGCGAGGGTGCGGCTCCCGTCCCACTTCACCTCGAACCAAAAATCTTCAGAGTCGAATGGATCAGCGATGTGGGCCAACATTGGCCTGATCTTGCGACCCATCCAGCTCAAGGGATCGCCCTTAAGTTGCAGAAGCTGGTTTCTGCTCTTTCTTGACCGCCTGCACGCTCGCCTGTAGCGCCTTCATCAAATCCACCGTCGCGGCGACCTCGACTGGCTTGGCGGCGGGAACCTCGATCCCCTCGGCCTTCTGCCTGATGAGCTGCATTACAGCTTGGCGATAGCTGTCTACGTATTCCTCCGGCTTAAACTCGCCGCCCATGTGCTCTATCAGTACCTTGGCTAGATCGAGTTCATTCCCTCGCACCGCCGCAGGCTTCTCCAGCCCCTCGATTTTATCGATGTCGATCACTTCGCTGGGATAGTGCAGCGTAGTCATCACCAATGCCTTTTGGTAGGGCCTCACCGCAATCACATGCTCCTTGTTGTGGATCACCACCTTGCCTACCGCTACCTTGTTCGTCAGCGCTAGGACATCGCGGAGTAATGAGTAGGCCTTCTCGCCCCCCTCGTCTGGCGCGAGGTAATAGTGCGTGCTGAAGTAAATTGAGTCGATGGTGGCGGAATCCACGAATTTTTGAACATCTATGTTCTTGACGGTCTTTAGCTGTAGCCCTTCAAGCTCCTCTTTTTTGAGCGCGATGAATTTATCCTTCGTTATGGGGTATCCTCTATCGATCTCGGCCCACCCGACCTCTCTCCCGCAGGCCGGGCACCAGCGCTGGTACTTGAGCGGTGTATGACACTCGCTATGGAGCATCTTAAATGAGATCGTGCGATCCCTCGTCGCCGCGTACGCTTTGACCGGTATGTTCACCAATCCAAATACTAAACTGCCTCTCCAAATCGCACGGGGCATTCAAACCACATTTTTTAAATTGGTTGGAAAGGGTTTATTTCTTCCGCAGGATTTATTGTTTGCAGTGATTTGATGGTCGACCTCGTATTTTTGGGATGCGGCGGGGGGAGATACCAAACCGTCGATCAATATTTTAAGACCGGCGGCTTTCGTTTGCATGGCCAAGCCAACATCCACGTCGATCCAGGCCCCGGGGCACTTTTGCTGACGCACCAGCACGGTTTAGATCCGCTCGATCTCGACTGTATCGTCGTCACACATTGCCACCCCGATCACTACACGGATGCGGAGGTGCTCGTCGAGGCCATGACCCAGCACATGACGAGGAAGCGAGGGGTGCTGATAGGCAGCGAGAGCGTGCTTCACGGGAGGGGGGAATTTGGGCCTGCCATCTCTAGGTACCACCAACATAAAGCGGAGAAGGTCATCGTTTTGCGGCCCGGCGAAACCTATGAATTCGAGGACCTTAAGCTAGAGGCCACACCCACGCAACATAGCGATTCCACCACTTTTGGGCTAAAATTTCACTCGCGACACGGCACCATCGGCTACACGAACGACACGCAGTACTTCGACGAGCTAGCCGATAATTTCAAGGGCGCTCGTGTGCTCATCGCGAACGTCACCAGGCCGCTCGCCATGCGCATCCGTTGGCACCTATGCTCTGACGACCTCATCACGCTTCTGAAAGAGGTGAAGCCCGAGCTGGCGGTGATGGTGCACATGGGCATGCTGTTCTTGAGGCATCCGCCAGAGGGGGAGGCGGCCAGGATCAGAGCTGAAACTAACGTTGAAATCGTGCCGGGGTATGCTGGGTTGCGCATCGGCGTCGATAAGGAAATAAATGTTAGGCGACCGGTTAGACAGCCCAGCTTGGAAGCGTTCGCGAAGGCGCGCCCAGAGCGTTTTGTTGGGGCAGAGTAGTCCGAACAGATTTATATCATTAGCTTAGATTTTGATGAGGGCTTCCCATGGAGATACAAAAGGATTACAACCCGCTCGAGGTCGAGCCTAAATGGCAAAAGCGGTGGGAGGAGCTGGGGATATACCGCTTCAGGCGCGAAGACATGAAGACGCCGACCTACGTGATAAATACCCCGCCCCCGTACCCGAGCGGCGAATTTCACATGGGCACAGCCTTGAACTGGACATACTTCGACATCGTCGCCCGCTACAAACGGATGCAGGGCTACAACGTGTTTTTCCCCCAGGGCTGGGACTGTCATGGCCTGCCGACCGAGGTTCAAGTTGAGAAGCGCTACGGCATTCGAAAGGGCGATCTGCCGCCGGAGAAGTTCCGCGAACTCTGCGTCAGGCTGACCGAGGAGAACATCGCGCACATGCGCGAGGAGATGCGCTCCTTGGGCTTCTCCATAGATTGGACGACGGAGTATCGCACCATGGATCCGAGCTATTATGGTAAGACACAGCTCTCCTTCGTGCAACTCCATAAGAAAGGACTGATCTACCGAGGTGAGCATCCCGTCAATTGGTGCCCGCGCTGCGAGACTGCCATAGCGGACGCTGAGGTCGAATATGAGGATAAAGCGGGCTTGCTCAATTACATCAAGTTCAAAATTCACGGCGAGGACGGTTACCTAACCATCGCGACGACTAGGCCCGAGTACCTTCCGGCATGCGTGGTAGTGGTAGTTCACCCTCAGGACGAGCGCTACAAAAGCTACATCGGTAAAAAGCTCGAGGTTCCGCCCCTCGGCCAAGTAGTCGAGATAATCGAGGACCATGAGGTAGACCCCCAATTCGGCACCGGGGTGGTGATGGTCTGCACGTACGGCGACAAGACGGATGTGCGATGGGTCAAGCGTCACAGGCTGCCCACGGTGAAGATGATCGATGAACGAGGGCGTATTACGGAAGTGGCTGGCAAGTACGCTAATCTGACACTTGAGGAGTGTAAGCAGAGGATAACCGACGACCTCCGCAGGGCTGGTCTCATCGTCAAGCAAGAGGAACTCATGCAAAGCGTCGGAATATGCTGGCGCTGCAAGACGCCGGTCGAGATCTTGACCAAGCCGCAGTGGTTCATGCGCGTGCTCGACCTCAAGGATGACGTGGTCGAGGGCGCAAGGCGGGTGCGCTGGGTTCCCGAACACATGCGAACTCGCCTCATAGATTGGGCTGGTTCTATGGACTGGGATTGGGTGATCTCCAGGCAGCGCCTGTTCGCGACACCCATACCCGCTTGGTACTGTGCAAGTTGTGCCGAGCCCATCGTAGCCGAGGAGGAACAGCTGCCGGTGGATCCGACAAAGGACGGCCCGCCCCTCGAGCGCTGTCCGAGGTGCGGCAGCGTCAGCTTCAAACCTGAGCAGGATGTGCTCGACACATGGATGGATAGCTCCATAACCATCGCAGTCCACGCTGGTTGGCCCAACTTGGATCGACGCCTATTCCCGGCGGACCTTCAGTCTAACGGCACGGACATCATCCGGACTTGGGACTATTACCTGTTAGTTCGTCACCTAGCGCTGCTGGGCGACGTACCGTACAGGACCGTGTTGATAAATGGCATGGTGTTCGGTGAGGACGGGCGAAAGATGTCTAAATCGCTCGGCAACTATGTTGATACGACATTCGCTAGGAGCAAATATGGGGGGGATGCGCTGCGCCAGTGGGCCGCAATAGGTGCCTCCACTGGCTCGGATGTGCCGTTTGCTTGGAAGGATGTGGATTTTGGCTATAGGTTCATGCGAAAGTTTTGGAACGCCGCCCGCTTCGCTGGCCCGCACTTCAAGGGCGCGAAAATCAACGAAATGGTCCCGGACGAACTCGAGTTCAGGCCGACCGACAGATGGATATTGAGTCGTTTGAATCGCTTGGTCAAGCAGGTCACAGAGTACCTTGAAGAGTTTCAGTTCAACCGGGCAATTAGCACCATTCAAACTTTCATTTGGCATGAGTTCTGCGATATGTATATCGAGGAGGTTAAGTATCGGCTCTACGGCGGCGACCGAACTGCCGACGCCGCGAGATATTCCCTCTACAATGTCATCCTGACAGCGACCAAACTGCTCGCGCCGTTCACGCCGCACTTTGCGGAGGAGATATATCAAACGTACTTTGCCGCCGATTATCCACACCCAAGCGTTCATGTCGCTGGTTGGCCGAGCGCAGATAAGCGGTTCATGGATGACATCAGCGAGGAGATGGGAGAGCTTACAAATATCGTGATAAGCGCAATTCGTCAATTAAAGTCGGAGCGCGGGATGGCCCTGAGCAAGGAGTTGCCCGCTATCGAGATCTATACGTTAAACGCGAAGACTGCAAAGCGACTTGTGCAAGCTAGCGAGGACATATCGGGAACGATGAGGGTAAATAGGCTAGACGTTGTAGTCGGTAAGCCAAAGCTTGCCGAGCGAATCATCGCAATCGAGCCCAACATGGCAATGATGGGCCAACGCTTACGCGCCGACTCAAAGCTTGTAGCGCAGGCCCTGCGCGAGGCCGATCCAGAGGAATTGGGAAAGCAACTCGCAAAGGGGAGCATCGTACTCACAGCTGGCGGGAAGGAATTTAAACTGATGCCGGATGAATTAAAGGTGATAAAGGAGACGGCTAAGGGAGGACGAAAAGTCGAAGTGGTCGATATCCCAGAGCCGGCATTAACGCTCTTGGTCACTTTGCCGTAAAATCAAGCTTTAAACCAAGACGATAGCAATATCAGCAGGAAGAGAGCGATGAAGATCGCCATAGTAAACAATCTCATGCGCAACATCCGTTTTTGGTGCTGCTTAAACATATTCTCGCACTCGACCGAGCATAGGAGCTTCTCAGGGGCCACCGACCGCCCGCAGACCACACAATGTTTATGATCTTCGACCATGTCATCCTCCTGGCAAAATGGCTGTGCCGCTGTGTTTGTCCCCCTCCAAAATTTCGGGCATGCGCTTGATCTCGTGCCTGCCCAGAACGAGGGTCCTGATTCTCGCTCGCTCGATGATCCTCGCACCGACGGGATCGACGATTACCTTTACGCCCGGCTCCATCTTAACGCCGGTCACCAATTTTACCAGCTCGCACGCCGTCATCGCCTCAAGTTTTTTCGCGCTTGGGTCGAGCTTCGGATCTGCGGTGTAGACTCCGTCGACATCGGTAAAAAACATAAGCATCTCGGACCTGCTGGAATTCGCGAGCATCGCAGCAACCGCGTCGGTCGTGTGTCCGGGTACCGTGCCACCCATCACAGGAATTTTGCCGCGAAGCATTGCCCTGATGGCCGCTTCAAATGTTAGGACAGGACTCGGCTCGGCCAGCTCACCCAGTGCAGCGATCAGGAGGCGGGCGTTTAGGCGCGTGGCATCTATGCCGATGGTATCGCAGGAAACATCGGAGGCCTTGAGCTTGCGCGCGGCTTCTATGTATGTGCGCGAGGTTGCACCGCCGCCAACTACGGCAAGGACCTCATGTCTTCGCGATCTCAGCTCCCGCAGCGCGTCCGCTATCTCACGTATGCAGCCGAGGTCTGGTACATTCGGCGCAATTATCGATCCGCCAAAGCACAGCGTCACTCGCACACCATCGCCAGATGTCCTGTAGGGCGGCATGCTATTAACCCTCGCGGTTAGAACATCAGATGGCGATGCGATGGCAGCAGAAAGCATGAAGCGCTACCAATTCAGGCGCCTGCTCGACGAGCTGGCGAGCAAGCGCGGGCGGGGCACGGAACTCATCTCGGTTTACATTACCCCAGATTTTGACCTCAGCAAGGTGGTGCAGCAACTGCGGGACGAGCAGGGCACTGCCGCGAACATCAAGTCCAAAAGTACGCGCAAAAACGTCATTGGGGCGCTTGAGAAGATAATCCAATTTCTGCGCACGTACATAGATGTCAATAGGCGTCCCCCGCCAAACGGCATGGCAATATTTTGTGGCAACGTAGCTGGGCGGGAGGATGTCGCTGATATCCAGCTTTATTGGATCGAGCCCCCCGAACCCGTAACCGTGCGGATGTATCGCTGCGACCAAGAGTTCGTGCTTGAGCCGCTTCGAGAGATGCTTCAAATCAAAGAAACGATCGGCCTTTTGGTTCTCGATCGCCGCGAGGCAACACTTGCCACGCTGCGGGGTAAGCATGTGGACATCATCCGTACCATGACATCCGGCGTGCCCGGGAAGCATCGCCACGGCGGTCAGTCCGCGCGGCGCTTCGAACGTTTAATAGAAATAGCCGCGTACGAGTTCATAAAGCGAATTGCAGAGTCGACGAACGAGATTTTCTCCCAAATTCCTGACCTGCGCGCCGTGTTGATCGGCGGCCCAGGCCCAATCAAAGAGGAGTTTCTCAGGAGTGAGTTATTGCGCGATGATATCAGGAAAAAGGTCGTTGGGCTAATCGATACGGGATATACGGATGAGCAGGGTATAAAGGAACTGGTCAACAAATCTGGCGAGCTCCTGACAGATCTTGATATAACAAAGGAAAAGTCGCTCGTGCAACGCTTCATGTCCGAGCTCGTGGCTGGCGGCGGATTGGTAGCGTACGGCGAGCTAGAGGTCAGGCGCTTCCTAGAACAAGGCGCGGTCGAATTGCTTTTAATCTCCGAGGCGCTGCGTCGCCACCGCACCTTGGCGCGATGTCAAGCATGTGGGAATGAGCTAAGGGAAACAGTCGAAGACATCGAGATTTATAGGCGACAGCTAGTAGGGCGTCGATGCCCGAGATGTGGCGAAGCCAAACTTGAACTTGCTGAAAGCAAGGATATGGTCCAAGAACTCTGCGAGATCGCGGATGAGTTCGGCACCAACGTCGAGTTCATCTCCACCGAGACCGAGGAGGGCAAGCAACTATGGTCGGCGTTCAAGGGCCTGGCGGCGATATTGCGCTTTAGGGCCGGTTAAGCCGAATAGGGCCGGCAACTCTACCACGCTTTTAATAACGGCGTCTGGGGCCGCCCTCACAAGGCTCTCTTGGTCGGAGGATCCCGATAAAACCGCCACTGCTTTTAGGCCCAAGCCCTTGGCCGACTCCATATCTGCAACGTAGTCCGCAACTAAGACTGATTTTTGAGGATTTACTTTTAACATCTCGAGTACCTGAATTATCTCCAGGGAACGGGAAAAGAGTTCTGCGGGTTTGAGCTGGGCCAGCACCAGTTTTTTCGTCACAATCGCGTCTATTAAGTCGCCCAGCCCTCGTTCGCGCAGTTCGGCGAGAACATCTTCTGGTTCGCACAGCCGACCAGTTACCAGCCCAATTTTAGTCCCACCCTCCCTTAAGATCTTTATCGCTTCGCGGGTGCCGGGAAAGGCATTTGAGAACTTTTCGTGGGCGCCGCTGTACGAGTTGAGAAATGTGATCCAGAATTTATGTTTGTCCTCGAGTTCGACGAGGTCATCAAGCTGATTTGCCCTGAATTTTTTCATGAATAGCTCCTTTTCGACGGGCGGAAGACGGTATGCCTTCAGCGTGTCGAGAAAAACGCGATAAAAGCGCTCCTCCACACTAACGAGCGTGCCATCTAGGTCGAAAATTACAGCTTCGATGTCTTTAAACAATCTCCCACCTATGTGCCCAGTCGCCAGGACTTCAGATATCTTACCTGTTCGGGCCTAAGTTTTTCTAACTCAACTTTTAGCGACCTAAGCTTAAGTTCTGCCACCTTACGGTCGATTTCGTTGGGCACATCGTAGACCCTGTTCTCGAGTTCCCTTCCATGTTTTGCCAAGTATTCAACGCTTAACGCCTGCAACGAGAAGCTCATATCCATTATCTCGATTGGGTGTCCAAGCGATCTCCTGCCTGCTAAATTGACCAGCCGACCCTCCGCGAGCAGGTAGAGGCGCCTACCGTCCTTGAGCTGGAATTCCTCGATGTCATCGAGCATCCTATGCCGCTTCACTGCGAGTTCAGATAATCCTTTGAGGTCTATTTCAACGTTAAAGTGACCGGCATTACAAAGGATTGCGCCATCGTGCATGAGTCGCATGTGCTCCCTTCGAATGACATTTAGATTGCCGGTTGCAGTTATGAAGATGTCGCCAACCCGCGCGGCATCCGCCATTGGCATGACTCTAAAGCCGTCCATTACGGCCTCGAGCGCCTTGACCGCATCGCTTTCAACGACCGTGACTATTGCACCCATCCCCTTCGCGCGCGAGGATATCCCCCGGCCGACGAACCCGTAACCGACCACGACGACATTTTTGCCTGCTATCAGGATGTTCGTGATGCCCATGATCGCCTGCAGCGTTGACTCCGCGGTGCCAAAGCGGTTATCAAACAGCCGCTTGGTCGGCGAGTCGTTCACGGCAATGACCGGAAATCTCAGCGTGCCACCGGTTGCCATCGCCCGTAGCCTGTTGACGCCGGTTGTGGTCTCCTCGGATGCTCCCCGGATGAGGGGGATGAGTTCCGGGTACTTGGTATGGGCGAGCGAGATCAAATCGGCGCCATCGTCTATGAGCACATTTGGCTTATTCCTAAGAACTCGACCAAGGTTCGCGTAGTATTCTGCCTCGCTTTCGCCCCTCCACGCGTATACATTGGCACCATCCTCAGCTAGGGCAGCTGCGACCTCATCCCGCGTGGATAGCGGATTGCAGCTCGTTATCGCGACCCTCGCGCCAGCTGCCATAAGCGCGCGAACTAGCGCGGCGGTTTTTGCCTCCACATGCAGCGCCGCTCCAACGACCAAGCCCTCGAGGTCCCTTGTTTTGGATAGCTCGCGACGGACGGTCATGAGCACTGGCATGTGGCGCTCCGCCCATTCTATCATCCGCCTGCCCTCGGGCGCCAGCTTGATGTCCTTGACTTCATACTTCATCTTATGGCCTCCCAGCACGCGAGCAGACCGCCGGAAGCCTTTTGTGCCTCTTCGAGGACCTTATCTTCATCGACCGTCAAAACCTCGCGCTCTCGCATCACGACCTCGCCGTCCACGATGACGGTGTCGACGTCGCTTCCGACCGCGTTATACACTAGATGCGAAACTACGTTGTACAGGGGTACGAAGTGGGGTTTCTTGAGGTCGACCAGTAAAACGTCCGCCTTTTTTCCGACCTCGAGCGAGCCTATCTCATCCTGCAGGCCCAAGGCGATTGCCCCGTTGATCGTCGCCATCTCAAGCACCGCTTGCGCCGGTACTGCGGTTGGATCGAGCTTATGGACCTTGTTGAGCAGCGCCGCGAACTTCATCTCGTTGAACATGTCAAGCGCGTTGTTGGATGCCGCCCCGTCCGTGCCCAACGCGACCGGTATGCCGGCGGCGAGCATCTCCGGCACCGGCGCCACGCCGGAGGCGGTTTTCATGTTGCTTACCGGACTGTGGACGGGCTTGACGCCGCGCTCGCGGAGGATCGAAATTTCTTGCTCGGTTAACCACACGCAGTGCGCGGCCAGTACCTCTGGACCGAGGAAGCCGATCGCATCGAGATGCTCGACCGGCCGCCTGCCGTACTTTTTGGTGACGCGTTCGACTTCATCTTGGCTCTCCGAGATGTGGGTGTGTATGCCCACCTTGTACTTTTTCGCCAGCTCCTTCACCTGCATCAGGCACTCGGGCGAACATGTATACGATGCGTGCGGCCCAAACATCGTTAGAATTCGACCATTGGCGGTCCCATGGCACTCCTTCACAAGCTTTTCACCGGCTTGCAGCTCAGATTTTCGCCTCTCCGGATCGTCCCTTTCAATTATGCCGTAAGAAAGCACGCCCCGTATGCCAGCCTCTTCAACCGCGTTCGCCACATCCTTCATGAAAAAATATTGATCCGCGAAGCACGTCGTGCCGGATTTGATCATCTCCAAGCAACCAAGCATGGCGCCAGCGTAGCAGTCCTGCCCTTTGAGGTTCCGCTCTATCGGCCAGATCTTATTTTCCAGCCATTCCATGAGGGGCATGTCGTCGGCCACGCCTCGCAGCAAGGTCATCGAAAGATGGGTATGGGCGTTGATGGTGCCCGGCAGGACGGCCTTGCCGCTGGCATCGATTACAACATCGGCTCGTTCGCGAACCTCCTTGCCCACGGCGCTGATCCTGTCGCCCTCTATGGCCACCGAGCCCAGTTTGAAGACCCTGCGTTGGGCATCCATGGTAATTATGTAGCCATCCCTAAGAAGAATATCCGCCAAATCATCCCCTCTAGCGTCCGAGTGCCTTGGCTATGGCGCGCCCGAACTCAGTTGCAGCCTTTGGCCCGTTTGCGGTGATGATGTTTCCATCGACCTCCACCGACCTCCCGGTGTATCTCGCGCCCTTGGCCTCGATCATCTCCACGTAATCGCCGTCCCACACCGTCGCGCGCTTGCCCTCGAGCACCCCGGCGTTTGCCAGAATGACCGGTGCTATGCAGATGGCGCAGACCTTCTTGCCCCTTCTTGAGGCCTCCTTGGCTATCGAGATCGCTCGGCCGTCGTTGAAGTAGGTCGCTGCCCCGCTACCCCCGACGAAAATCACTGCGTCGTAGTTATCGACCTTTACTTTGTCGAGCTCGATATTCGGGCGCACCGTCGTCCCGAACATGCCCCGCGCCGTCGTCCTCGTGCTCGCCACGGTTACGCTAACTCCGGCATTCTGCAGCACCTGCTTGGGCTCCTTGAACTCCTCGTCCCTGAAATTCTCGGGCGCTATCACCATCAACACGCGCTTTTCCGTCAAGTTTGGCACCTCCTCATCCACCTCTCAACACCTATTAACACATGGGAAATAAAAACCTAGGCCGCCCCACACCAAAAGGCGCCCTTCAATGACTTCCCCCTCAATATTTTCCGCAGAAACTTTCCAAGGCTCCTTATCTGATCTCCCCCGCGACCCGCTAGTTAAAAAACTAAACTCTACGGAGCAAGCCCAACCTCAATTTTAACCAACTTTCTGGCATGGGACATGATAATTTCTCTAGGGTTCTGGTCACAATCGATTGCTCACAAAAGAAAATATGCGACCTCGAGGTACGGGCGGTAGGCCGCGTCGGCGTGCTCCCTCGACCTCGCGACGTTGTACTCATAGAACCCCTCGCCTGCCGCCTTGAGGCATCACGTGATCAGCCCATCGCCCGCAAGTTGACCTTGGACATCAGACGCCACGGCCCAGCCCCTCCACACGTTCACGTCGCCGAAGTGTGGGACGCTATCCGTGGGCGTGGGATTAAAGGACGGCTCGCTGCCCCAGGCGATGGCGTTCTCGCCCCAATTGTCGTTCTCGGAAGGTACGCGCCTATCCCGCCGACGGCGCCCCCAAACTCGCCCGCATCGTGGAAGTAAAGCCAGAGCTTCGCGCCCGTTATAGTCGCGCTCTTGGGCAAACCTGAGATGTCGAACTTGAGCCAGGCACGCCACTGCTCGCGCTCCATGCTTCCCACCCATAGCTCCGGCTCCGAGCCGAAGTTCGCTGAGTTATGGTCCTCGACGTAGGAAAGACCGAGAAAACCTGCTATTACAAAGGCTAAAACAACGATGGCAATTGTCCCTACGGTACCAATCACTTGTAACCGACTTTTTCCCATCTTCCCCACCTCAACTTCATTTCACCCGCCTATAATTTAGCCTTTGTAATAATTTTTGGTTCGTTCGTGAAACCCTCTCGCCGTCGCATGTGTGGACTGGGCCAGAATAGATGACTTGCTTATACTCTCCCGTAAGCTCGTTCCGGCAGATGATGTATCCCTTTTGATCCCTTTGCTGCTTGCCATGATTTATATCGGGATCGGGCTTTACCTCTTCGCCACCCATCCCAGTTAAAACCAAGTTCAAAACCTGTTTGGGGCCACGAGCTAAGCTTTATCGCTCGGCTCATCGGAAGTATGTTCATTTTTAACGTTCTTCATTCTTCATGATAGTACATACCTCTCAGTTTCTTTCCTTTCTAACGTTATTGGTCATCCTCATCACATGTGGTTTGTTGCAGTATTCTTTGGGATGATTTCATATTCCTGTAAAGATGAGGATCGTCATGGGCTGGGTTTATTTTAAGCGTAGTCAATATTTTGACATAAACCAAGCCTTGGTGCTTAATACCATGCTTAATAAAATTGGTAAAGGAAGTTTGGGGGCGTAAATTTGGTCGAAAAGTTCCTCGTAACCGCGGCCTTGCCCTACGCAAGCGGTCCAAGGCATATCGGCCACGCGGCGGGCGTCTACATCCCCGCGGATATCTACGCAAGATACAACAGGATGAAGGGCAACGATGTCGTCTTCATCTGCGGCACGGATGAGCACGGCACGCCGATCACCGTGCAAGCGATCCAAGAGGGCGTTAAACCGATAGACATCGCCGACCGCTACCACAAGGTAATAAAGGAATCGTTTGACAGGCTCGGCTTTTCGTTCGACAATTTCTCGCGCACAACTCGTGAAATCCACTACCGCCTGGCTCAGGATTTCTTTCTGACGCTCTACAAGAAGGGCTACATTTACGAGAGGCGGATGAAGTTGCTCTATTGCCCAAATTGTAAAAGATTCCTACCCGATAGGTACGTCGAGGGCATCTGCCCGCATTGCGGCTCGGAGGGTGCCCGGGGCGACCAGTGCGACGCTTGTGGTCGAGTTTTGAACACCGTGGATCTAATCCATCCACACTGCACCATCTGCGGTACCCCGCCGACCACGCGGGAGAGCACGCAGTGGTTCTTCAAGCTAAGCGCCTTCGAGGGGGCAATCAAGAACATGCTCGAGGAGAGCCGCCACTGGCCCGACAACGTACGCAACTTCTGCCTGCAGCTGATCGAGAAGGAGGGCCTTAAGGACCGCGATATCACGCGCGATATGGAGTGGGGTATCCCCGTGCCGCTGCCCGAGGCCAAGGGCAAGGTGCTTTACGTTTGGTTCGATGCCCCCATAGGCTATATTTCGGCAACTAAAGAATGGGCTCAGCAAATCGGACAGCCGGAGAGATGGCGGGAATATTGGCAAGGCAACGTAAAGATCGTGCATTTCCTCGCGAAGGACAACATCCCATTTCACGCGCTCATCTGGCCGGCGATGCTCATGGCGTACGGTGATTTCAACCTGCCATGGATGATTCCGGCTTATGAGCACCTCAACCTAGAGGGGCGAAAGATGTCGACGAGCCGCGGCTGGGTGGTGGAGCTCAACGACTTCCTCGATGAGTTCGATCCGGATATGCTCCGCTATTACCTGACCATCAACGCCCCCCAGAGGCGGGACGTCGATTTCTATTGGAAGGAGTTCCAGCGCCGGGTCAACGATGAATTGGCGGACATCATCGGTAACCTTATCCACCGCACGCTCTCCTTCATCTACAACAATTTCGATGGCAAAATCCCGACGCCGAGCGAGTTCGACGAGCAGGACAAGGAGATGATACGCTTGATCAAGGGGGCGCCGCTGACCGTTGGAAAACACATCGAGGAATTTAACTCCAGCGCTGGTCTCAAGGAGGTTATAAAATTGGCGAGATTTGGCAACAAATACTTCAATGATAAGCAGCCCTGGCGCACCCTTAAGGAGGACCCGAAGAAGTGTGCGACAACTCTTTACATCTGCGCACAGCTTGCAAGGTCGCTCGCGATCCTCCTTGCCCCCTACCTGCCGTTCGCGAGTCAAGGGCTTTGGAAATCGCTAAACTTGCGGGGCGATATACACAGGCAACGCTGGGAGGCAGCAGTCGAATTAGGCCTTAAGCCCGGCCAGCACATCAACAAACCTGAGCCACTGTTCACAAAGCTCTCGGACGAGGTCATAAAAAAACAGGAGGGGAAACTTCAGGCCCTCTTGAAATTTCAGGCACCAAGCGTGGTATCGGAGCAGGACTTTGCCAAGCTCGACATCCGCGTGGGCAAAATCGTGAGAGCCGAGCCGGTTCCGAAGTCGAAGAAGCTTCTAAAGCTCTCGGTCGATATCTCCGGAAAGCGGCGCACCATCGTCGCCGGGCTTGCCCAGCATTACTCGCCGAAGGAGCTCGTCGGGAAAGAAGTGGCAGTCGTCGTGAATTTAAAACCCGTGCAAATAATGGGCATCAGATCGGAGGGCATGCTGCTGGCGGCTGAAGACGAGAAGGGCCCCTCCATCCTGACTACGGACAGGCCGGTGAAAGCGGGCGCGAGGGTGAGGTGAACTTGTTTCGTTACGACCTCCACGTTCATACCGAGCATTCGCGAGATGGTTTTTGCTCCATCGCCGAAGCCGTGAGGGCGGCGAGGGCGATGGGTTTGAAAGGCATCGCGATCACCGACCACGACACCATAGACGGCAATTTAGAGGCCGCGAAGATCGATTCCGATGATTGTATTGTCATCCCGGGCATCGAGGTATCGAGCAAGGATGGTCATATCTTGGGCCTTGGCGTGAGCGAGCTAATCCCACGTGGTTTATCCGCCACGGAGACCGTGGCATCGATAAAGGGGCAAGGCGGTCTCGCCATAGCTGCCCACCCGTTCGGGCTCGGGAGGAGGGTAGGAATAGTATCAAAAGCCAAATTCGATGCAATTGAAGTTTTCAACTCGCGCACATATCTCGGCAATCGTCTGGCTTACGGGTTCGCCGAGCGAAATGGGTTACCGATGGTCGCGGGTTCGGATGCCCATCACCCAGACGAGATCGGCCTCGCTGGGGTAACGATAAATTGCGAGCCCGAAATCGATGCGATCCTAGAATCTATAGCGAAAGGGGAGGCGTCCATCTTCGGGCGGACACTTTCCCCTGTTATTTATATTCAAAGGGCTTTTCAAAAACTTATTCGCAAGTTATGATGAAAGTAAAGGTGAGGGGGGCCTTCACCTCAAACAGAATGGCCCCCCTCGCCTGACACCCCGTCGGAGGCTGGACCGAGGAGGAGGTGGGGTGACCTTGAATTTTTCGATGAAAAAGATTTAGATCAGCTTTTTTCATCTACCCCCAATCATCTCTTTGACACATACCCCTTTGCGGCCGCTTCCTCGCGCAATTTTTGCCACTCCTTTATCTTGTCCACGTTTGCGCTGAGCCACTCATGTATGAGTGTTCGGATGACCTCGCTCCGCGTATTGCCGTGGCTCGGGACGAGGTCATCGATGATCTTGAGGTGAACACCATCCAAGAAGACCCGAACTTCTGCCTTCTTTTGGGACATTTTTTTCAGCCTCCACCTAACCCCTTCACCTTTCCAGTTAACTGCAACTTTACTGCAATTTAACTGCTATTTAAAAGTTTCTATCGCCTGGTTTTCCTCGGAATCCGTGAGTTAGGATGATTTTTTCCTTTTGAAAAATCTCTG
>JASEGJ010000024.1 GCA_030018135.1 Candidatus Hodarchaeaceae archaeon
GGTTCACCAGCAGGTGGTCCAAGCCGTTGTGCGCAAACATGAAGGTCATCGCGCGGGCCCACTCGCCATCCACAAGCGTCGCACCGGATATCCCGAGGCTGGTCGCGCTGAATTGCCCATCGTTCTCGAGCGCAAAAACGAAGATGCATACGAGGGCAATGAGGAGGACAGCGGCGAACGGGTTTTTGTTTCTCCTACCCATACCATCACCGCTATTCCTCCTCCCGATCTTTCACCTCCCAGTAGCGCAGCACGTGCCCTCGCAACATCGCTTTCCTCGCCCTGAGGCGCCAAAGCGCGTAGCCCGCCGCGCATATCGCGAGCACGCCGATGCTTAGTTCGGTTACCATTTTTCATCCCCTCGGGATTTCCAACCGATGGGCTGCGGTATATAAATAAAAGACTTGTGAAACTATCCTCCATTTTCCATCACCTGTTCTACAGTTCAACAAAATGCCATTTTTCCGTCGTTCGGTCGATGGAGCGCCGTCGTTGCGGTCAAATGGAGCCACAGCTGATCCTGGAAAAGCCCGCCTAGGAACTAGGTCGCGTCGAGAGATGGCCTTCAGGGCAAATCCCCGAGCAGCCTCTTATAATTTCTGAGCCACTCGTGCCCCTTTTCGGTAGTCACATATACCAGCGGCGATCTCACCCTGACCTCCACCAACCCTGAATTGAGGGCCTCGGTTAGGTACTTCTTGCGCTGGGCGAAGTTCAGGTTAGCTCGGTACATGATGTGGGTGCCCCTAGCACCCTCTAAGGCAGCGGTTAAAATATCGGCAAATATCTCGACTCGACCCCTACGCCGCCAGCTTGGAACCGTCACCATACCCCTATTAAAGTAGAACTCAAAGCCATTTAAGCCTTTTGAATTTCTTTGATACATGTGTATCAAAAAACGCTTGAATGTAACTATTTTGTGTTTGGGAACCCACCTTAGCTCTCCTGTTTTTTCTCCACACGTTTACGCTGCCGCTCCGCTTCCGGCTGACCTCCACGCGGAACGATCCTGAACCGCCTATACCTCTCGAGCTCCCTGAGCATCGCTTCGCTGGGCTTGGGAACTCCTGTATCCCCGTACAGCCACAACAGGAAGCCTGTCATCCAGATGGCGACGGCAGACCAAAACGCGGCTCGAGCGCCCAATGCGCGGGCGGGATCGATCAAAGCCCAGAATATGAACCACACCATCGCCAAGATCATCAAAAATTTCCCGAGTTCGGTCCTTGCGACCAAGATAAGCCCCCGATTCTTTCACCCTAAACATCGGCTCGGACCAGTAAATAAGTTCCCGAAGCGCGGCCAACTCAAGCCGGCCCTATCCTGGCGTCTATGACCACATGGTCGACGCCCGGGGCGAAGCGCTTGATCACGCGCCTGCCCAAGATCTCGACATCGCGCGCTGCAGCCGCGGCCGCTATGCGCTCGACCGGCCGCTCGAACCTCAGCGGCGTGGGCACGCTCTCGTGGTAGTGGATGACGCCGCCCGCTGGCTTCAACACCTGTACCGCGATCGGCAGGTACCTCCCCGCAACGTGCAGGATGCCCATTATCACCCGATCCGCCGCGCCGCGGGGGGCCACCTCTGCGCAATCTCCGAAGAGGGGATTCACGACCGGCCCGACGCGGTTGATCCTGATGTTCTCGCACAGGTAGCGATACGCCGTCGGGTTGAGCTCGATCGCGTAGACCGCGCGCGGCTTCGCATGCTTGGCTATGGGTATGCTGAACTGCCCGATGCCCGCAAACATGTCGACGACGACCTCGCCCGGTCGCACGAGCTTTGCGATGCGGCCCCGCTCGTGGAGGTTGCCCGCCGCAAACATCACCTGCGCCATGTCCAGCTTGAAGAGACAACCGTGCTCCTTGTGTACGGTCTCCGTGACCTGCTCGCCGGCGATGACCCTGAGCTGAGGTCTCCTGTAGCGGCCGACTATCGGGCCCTCCCGCAGCGCGACCGTGCGTACACCCTTCAATCGCATCAGCGCCCGCGCGACGTCGGCGGACTTAGGCAAGAGCTGGGGCGGCAAGGCCAAGATGGCCACATGGCCTATGCGATCGAAGCCGGAGGGCAGGAGCTCCAGCTCCTCAGCGGTAAGCGAGTCGCGCAGGGCTGTCCTCAAGTAGCCCACTTCACCACCACTAGCGCTTGGGCTTGGGCTTGACGACGCCGACGACCTCCAAAAATTTGAGCCCGACGCCCCGCTCGACCGCCCCTTTAAGAATCCGCTTATCCGTGGTCCTGCCAAATGCCTTGAGCGGGATCGTCGCGCCGGCCATGGTCGGGTGACCGCCCGCCGAGCCGATTTCCTCGAACGCCTCCTTTAACACCTTGCCGAGGTGCAGCCTGATATCGCTCGTGCGGGCCGATACGTAGACAGCATCCTGAACTATGCCGTAGACCAGAACCGTCATGGTGCCCTCGCGCCTCAGGAGGTGATCGGCCGCCTGCGCTATCGCATCGCGATCCTTGACGAAACCGACGTTTGCTATGAGGTAGCCCCCCTTGAGCTTGCTGGCCCGAATCGCGCGCGCGAGCACGTCGAGCGTGTCGGGCGAGACCGCCGGCGACTGCAGCTTGGCCAGTTGCTCGACGTTTATGAAGCGGCGGAGATACTCAAATGCATCGAAGTCCAGCGGGGTGGCTCCGCGCGTGAAGTTCATGGTGTCGGTCAGGATGCCGAACGCCAAGGCCGTGGCGATCGAACCGTCCAACTCGATGCCCGCGTATCTCAGGTAATTTGTCAGGAGGGTGGCGGTCGCCCCGACGGTGGTGATGTCCTGATACCTCGCCTTTACTTCGCCCGATGGCACCGAGTGGTGGTCGATCACTATCGTCGGTACGGCGTCCTTGGGCAGCGCGCAGTTCGCATGCGTCGCGACATCCACGAGCGCGAATGCATCGTATTCCTCGAATTTCACATCGTCCAAGAGCGTGTGGCGAAGCTCGATGTTTAAGAGGTTGACCAGGGCGCGGTTCTGCTGATGCCCTATCTCGCCGTCGTAGACTATGTCGGAATCGATGCCGAGGGTGCCCAAGTAGCGCTTCAGTGCGACGCCGCTGGCTATGCTATCCGGGTCCGGGTTGGTCTGAAGCACTATAGCCATCTTTCCGCTGAACCCCCTTAGCAACGCCCCCAGCTTCTTCTCCTTCGCCATCGCGGTGAGCTCCTCAAACTTTTTCAGCGTGAAGTTCGCGAGGATCTCGGTCAACGGAATGGCCTCGCTCGCGCCAAATTTTTTGACCTCCGGCACCTCAGCCTCGTCCGAGACCCTTGCCACGACCACCGGATCTATCTTGAGTTCAAGCTTCAGCTGGTTGATCGCGCCGAGCGCTCGCTCGATGGTTCGAAAGTTTGAAGTCAATATCAACACGACTTCTGCGTTCTCGACGCCCGCCTGCTTCAACACATCGGTTTGACAGAAATTTCCCACGATGGCGTTGTAGCCCATGCCCTTCAGCTGCCTGACTTTTTCCTCGTCCTGGTCGACGATGACGAGTTCTGCGCCCCTCCCCTTGAGCTTGCTCGCCAGAGTGAAGCCGACGTCACCGCAGCCCAGCAATAGGTACACCCATTCACCGCGGATAATTTATTTGGCCATGTTATATATTGTTTCATCGGGGGTGGGTGAATGGCGAGGTTGCTCGTGGTCGAGCTCGTCGTCACGCCGTTGGGAACCGCGAAGACCGGGCTCAGCGACTACATCGCGAGGGCCGTACAAGCTGTCAAGGCATCCGGCGTTAAGTATCAGGTCTGTCCTACGAGTACGGTCTTTGAGGCGGAGGATCTGGAAACGGCGTTTAGGGTCGCAAAGGCGGCGCACGAGGCGGTGCTCGCGACCGGGGTAAAACGGGTGCTGACAACACTGAGGGTCGACGATCGCTTGGATCAACCCAAGAGCATGGAAGAACGCGTTAAGAGGGGTAGCCGCAAAGGTAAAGTGATAGCATAGGCAACCCATTTTTCGCGGTGTCATTATTGCTCATGTTAAACTTTATGATACACGTGTATCAAAAAAAGCGCGTCTTGTGGAAAATATATTTGAAGCCGAGCAATTTGGTGATAGGGTGGATCCTTGGACGAGCCGACGCCGCAGGAACTTCAAAAGCTACGCGCCGTAGCCGATTACCAGTTCGACAGGGGCGTTGGGACGAGGCTTTTTCCGGATGACATCAAGGTTCTCAGGACGGGGGGAAGGGTGCGCCAAGTTAAGCTCGGCCCAGATCTGCTCTGCGCTGTCCGCGCCTCGGATGGTTTCATAGTGCTAAACCGCAGGGGGGCCGAACTCGTCCACGCCGCGTTAAAGTACCCGCGCCTCCGCGTCGTGGTCGCGGACGACGCCGCCCCGTTCATCGCGGATGGAAAGACGGTGTTCGCGAAGCACGTCGTCGGGGCCGACCAGGAGATAAGGCCGGCAGAGGAGGTCCTCGTGGTGAATAAAAACGACCGCCTGCTGGCGAGCGGCAGAGCCTTATTGGCCGGCGAGGAAATGCTAGCGTTCAAGGTCGGCAAAGCCGTGAGCGTCAGGCGGGGATTTGGAGGTGGTCGAGATGTACCGCGGGAGGATTGACCGGCGTCAGATGGAGCGCATGATGAGGCAGGCGGGGCTGAAGATGACCGAACTGCAGGGGGTGCGCGAGGTCGTCATCAAGCTTGCGGACCGCGAGGTGGTGATACCAAACGCGCGGGTCTCGCTCATGGAGGTGGCGGGCCAGCGCACCTATCAGATAACCGGCGAGGAGGTCGAACGAAGGCCGGAGCCCGAGGTCAGCGAGGAGGACATCAAGCTCGTGATGGATCAGGCTGGCGTCGACAGAGGAGCCGCGCTTCGGGCGCTGAGGGAAACTGAAGGTGACCTAGCAAAGGCGATTTTGAAACTAAAGGGCGGCTGATGCCAGCCATTTCACCGCGTGAACAGAATCGCCGAAAGCAGGAAAAGCAGGATCAGCAGGGGCGAGGTCACGAAGTAGAAACCGTCGCTCCTGTAAACGTAGATCAGCCACCATGGAACGCGGGCAAAATCTATGTACTTCCCGAGTATCGGCAGTAGCACCAGCGCGACGCCGATGACGATCAGCACGATGCCTGCCCAAGTCAGCGGGTGCGTCATGCGCACGCCCAGCTAAAGGATTTCGCTCCTCTCCAGGTGCCCGCCGCAGTAGCTCTTCGAGTACTTCGCCACCGCCGCGAGTGCCGCCTCAACGCGCTCGCGACCTATGCCCGGAGCGTTCCAAAGCACCATGAGCGCGTTCGTCGTCTTGTTGGTCACCATCGCAGCTTTGGCGTCCCCCAAAGTGTACGCCGACAACAGCTTTTCGTCGTCGCGGAGCACGATTTCGTTGAGCTTCGGGCTGAGCCTCCGCCCATCGATGAGTTCGAAGGGCTCGGTCTCCTTGGCGAGGGTTGTCACGGCCTGCCCCTTGAGCCTATCAGCATCGTAGACGCCGATGACGACCCAGTTCTCGACGGTCGCGAGCAAGCAGGAGTCGACGACGTTGTTGATCGCCGGAAAGCGATCGTCGAGCGCCCTGCGGAGCAGGTATTCCGGCGCCGGGCGATAGCTGGAGGGGTCAGCACCCATCGACTTGAAGAATGCTCTATATGTCTTAGCCTCAGGTATGTCCAGCACCAGAACCGCGCCGTAGCGCGCCTTGAGGTCGCTGAACACCTGGCGCTTCCGCTCGACCAGCCCCTCGACGGTGGGCTCGACCGTTATCCCGCTGACCAAGGCATAAGCGGCGATGAAGTCCGGATATCTCTCTCGCACAGATGGATTCAACTTCATTCCTCAACCCCTGCTTATCTATGCTGGGTACCTTTTTAATCGTTCTGATTAACAGGCACTTTTTTACTCGGCACCGACGAAGTTTCCATTTAGCTGCTCGATGACGGTCGAGAACTTGAAAGTCCTGCCGCGATCGTTTTACGAGCGCGACACAGCGGAGGTCGCGCGGGCGTTGCTCGGGAAGATTTTGGTCAATCGAACGCCCGAGGGCAGGGCCAGCGGCAAGATCGTCGAGACCGAAGCCTACTATGGCGAAGGCGACCCCGCTTCTAGAGCATCGCGCAGGCGCACGCCACTCAACGAGATCATGTGGGGGCGCGGTGGGATGGCGTTCGTGTATATGGTGCATGCAAACTGGCTCTTCAACGTCGTCACCGAGCGCGAGGGCGTGCCCGGAGCCGTGCTCGTGCGCGCCCTAGAGCCGCTCGAGGGCATCGACCTCATGCGGAGGCGCAGGCGAATCTCGAACGAGCTGGAGCTGACCTCCGGCCCCGGAAAGCTGACGCGGGCGATGGGGATCACGCGCAAGCATCACGGGCTCGATCTCACTGATGCCAAAAGCGAGCTGGCGATAGTCGAAGGCGAACCCCGGCGATTTTCGATAGCCAGCTCACATAGGGTAGGGGTCAGCGCGGACCTGAAGCGGGAACTCAGGTTCTACATCGAGGGGAACCCGTTCGTCTCGAAGTAGCTGGGCGGCTACCCGTAAGCCACGTCTATGCCGAGGTCGCGGCGCAGCTTCTCGAGCTTGGCCCTCAGCTCGCCGTCGAGCCTCTGCTGCTTTTCTGAGAGGAACTCCCTGACGGGCGGGCGGGCTTCGAGATATTGTCCTAAACCAGCGGCGATGATGACGCTATCCCTCTGCGTTGGGTGCGGGGAGAGCATGCCGAATGGCATCGGCGACCCCTGCCTTATCAGCTCGCGGATGCGGTCGTCCATCCGCTCAGCTGCGAGCTTCGCGCCGGCGCCGACGAGCTCGTAGGGGGTGCGGAACTCGCCCTTGACCTGCCAAAGCCCGACCTTGGGGCCGTAGAAGAAGAAGTCCTGGTTCCCCCACTCATCCCTGCTGCTGAGCATCCGCCAGCCGCGCGGGCTCCGCTTGTAGCGGCGGAGCATCTCCTCCATTACCTCCGCGAGTGACTTGACCATGTGACCACCGCTGATCCTTTCACACTTAATCTGTGAGTCCCTGCTAAAATGTGTTCTTAACAATGCCCTATTTTGCTTTGGTGCGGCCGGCGGGACTTGAACCCACATGCTTGACATTTTTAACCAATTCAATTCTTTCAATTTTTCTTCAACGCCCGCTTTTCTCGCTCGACTTCGTGTGTACCTCCAATTTATTTCCTCAAAGTGGGTCGCAATCAGTGCCATGGCCTGATCGCAGTCCAGCTCCGAGCGCCAATGTACGCATGCGTTCAGCCGGTCTACAATAAGGTCCTCGATCCCGATCACGAAGACCACGTACTCGCCTATCTTCACCGCTTCACGAGTTTCTCGTCGCCGGAGAGGGCGGAGGCCGGGATCTCTATCGCGGTGTCCGTCGGCTCAAAATACCAGTGGCGACCGATCCGTTTGAACCCGAACGCTTTGAGCAAATCCTTCAGTTCTTTCAAACCTGGACAGACCAGATCGTTGTCGAAGGTGCGATACTCCCCCAGCGTGTAGAATTCGACCGCACGCCCCCCGACGAGGATGGGGCGGAGTCGATGTCTCTCCATCCCTTTGGTGATGATGCCCAGCACCAACATGTTTTTCTTCAACGGGTCGGGGACATTCTTGGCGGCCTCGAGCTCCTTCCTGAGTCGTGCGATTCCACCGGCGACGCTCAAATTTGCACCTCATAAGTATTTGGGCCGATTTTCCTCACTTCACCGCGCTTCAACGCGGCCACCCATCTCCGCCGCCCGACTTCACAGAAGAACCGCCGCTCTTCGTCGCTCCTCGGCTTTCTGCGGATCGGTCTCGATCTCGGTTTGAGCGCGAGCCGTTTCCGCGAAAATTCCGTTTTTTTCTCCACGTAGGCCCCGTAGTCTATTTCCCTCTTAGCGAGGGCGATGAGCTTTTGAAAATAAGCCGGATTCACCCGCCTGAGCTCCTCCGCAAAGTCGAGCGTCCCCGCGATGCTCTTGGCCACTTGCCGCTCGGCGGCCGTGAACGTCTGGGCCCTTTTCCACCCCAGCTCCCGGGCTATTTCCACGTACCTTTTCCCGACCGCCCGGAGATAAACCGCTCTCATCTGCTTGGTTGTTTTCATGAATAAATATAATATAATATATTTACTTTAAAAAATGTGTCGTTTGATTCAAGTACCGCCGACGGTTCGCCATAAGGAGGTGCGGCCGGCGGGATTTGAACCCGCGCCACGAGCGTGGCAGGCTCGAGTCCTTTTTGGAAGCGCCTTCCAACGCTTTAACCAAGCTAGACTACGGCCGCACAGAACAAAATCAACCGCCGTGATAATTAAACTTTTGCGCTCTTCTGATGGATACAGTTGATGTCCAATAAAGTCCGATTAAATCGCTCAAAAACGAAAAAGAAGCAATTATAAGGCTATTTAAAATGTATCAACTACCAACTGCAGAAGAGCGACTTTTGTAATGCGTCCACTCCGCCGACTTCAACGCTCATCCGATGAGGGCGGAGATAAACTGCCCGCCTATCAGGGCGCCGGCCGTGAACACGCCCATCGCCACCGGCAGGGACTGCGCGACGATCATGCGTTTGGCCAACCGATCGTCGCCCACCTCGATCTCCACCGCACACGACATCAAAATCGAGGTGAGGAGCAGGATGTAAAGCCCGAGCACGAATAGAAAAGCCGCGGGCGGGACGGGCGAGCTGGCGGTCAAAAATGAGGCGGCGGAAGCCCTGCCCGACAGCACCCCCTGAAAGCGGGCGGTCACCGAGGCGACGAGCGGGGCGAAGAAGAGCGCGACGAGCGCATCGAGGTCACGACCTCGCCGAGCGAACGGCGGATGTCCAGCTCAACCCGCTTCAGCTCCTTCAGATGGTCGGCCATCCGAAGGGTCGCCGCGCCGGCAGCACTCGTGCTGCGCTCGATGATATCGACGAGCATGCGCAGCGCGCTGCGGATCGTCCGGGAGTTGGCCCCACGAAGCGCTCCTCCCTCCAGGTCAAAAAGGGCGGCGCGCAGTCCCATGCCCCCGAACCTGATGTTGATGGAAACCCTCGAGTACAGGTCGGCGACCTCGCTGCCGCGCATGGCGTTCGCGACGTGCTCAAAGGCGTCCTCCGCTGGCCGCCCCTCGGCTATCCTATTGCCGAGCTGCACGAGCGAATCGCAGAACTCCCTCTCCATCCGCTCGATCGCGCTACGCGTTTCATATGCCCGCCGATAGGTGCGATGAAGATAGGTCGCAACACCCGCCGTTACGCCCCAGAGACAGGCGAGCGCGCGGATATCGCTCGGGGCCCCGCATAAAAAGCTGATCGCTGGTGGCACCGCCCCAAGCACCAAGGCGAGCAAGCCGGCCCTCGGGCGGTTCGTTTCAACCGCTACCTCAGGGGGTGGAAAGGCGGCCAGCGGCAGGAGCACTCCGATGCTGTAGATCATGAGCGTGGGTAGGTGAAGCCCGGCCGCGAAACCTTGCATTCGCTCATATGTGTCCTGCAGGCTCACCTCGAGGGCCCGGTCCAGCACCTGCAGGCGGCTCGCCTCCGTGCGTTCGGACGCCGAACTCCTGATCAAGTGGATCGAGCGCTTGAGGCCCTCGCACCACCTCCCCCACCGCTGCCCGAATCGCTCCAGCGCCCCGTCCACGCTCACGTGCGCGCGCAAGCATGACCGCCAAAGGAAGTCTTTGAGGCTCTGACCAAGCGGGCCACCGATGTGTTCAGCCGCAAAGCAAGCGGAGCGCTCGAGGTTCGGCACCACCTTCATCGACATCGACATGTAGCCTACGAGCATCGGCGCCTCGCCAAGTCCGCGAACGCGCTCCCGCTCGGCCCGCCAACTCGGGTACCAGCCGACCAGCGCGAACGCGAGCGGCGGTGCCAAAGCGAGGGGTGCTAAGAAAGGTAGGGGCAGGCCGACGAGCAAGACCATTGCGGCGGCGGTCAGCGCCAACGATGCCCCCGATGCTAGCGCGAGGAGTGCGAGCGCAGCGACCTCATCCGGCTGAACCTCGAGACCGGCGAGTTCCAAATTGTCGCGCAGCTCGTCGCTGGCCCATCGCGCGCATCTAAACATTTTGAATTTGCCAGCCGTTCGACAGGCCCCCACGTAGAGCGAATCCAGCGATCTCAAGTTCAAATCCCCTCCGAAACCGCCCGACTATGCAACTTTGTTTTGACGGCCTGTCGGAGCCACCCACACCAGCCCTTGAATATCTCATCGCAGGCAACGCCCCCGCGCCGCAGTTGCCTCTCGAACAAGCAGTGAAGGGTTATATTGGAGCGCACGACGAACTCGGCCTCGAGCAGTTCAAGCCTACCAAGCTCATCAGCGACCCTGACCAACTCGGCGTGAATTTTCGCCCTGAGGTCGAGATTTTCGAGGACCTCTTTTTGCCCGGTCCCCCATTTCCTCGCGATATCCCCGATTATTCGGGATCTGGGCTTTACGAGCGCCGGCGTGGGTTCCAGTTCATCGCTCGCCGGGTCGTAGCTCATCAGATCCTCAAATCCACCCTCGCTGGCTGGGTCGGCCCTCCAGCCCTTGCGGACCTCAGTTATCTGCGTTACCCTCCGGCTGCGGCTGACCCCGCCCCTGTGCCTGATCAACGACGCAACCACGATGGCGTCGGTCGCCTTGAAGGAGCTGGGCGAGATGCCCAAGTCTTGGACGACCCTCTCAAAAACGTCGTACGCGCTTGAGCCGTGGATTGTCCCCATGACGGAATTTCCGGCGGCGCCGACGCGCATCGCTTCGTACAGGGTCTTCGCCTCCAAGCCGCGAACTTCGCCTATGACGAGCACGGATTCGCCGAGCCGAAGGGCTGCGCGCAGCGCTTCTTGAGCGCTTAGCTCCGCTCCGCTGGTGGCGACCGCTGCCTGAGTTCGAAGCGCCTGCACCTTGAAGCCGAGGGAGCGGAATTGAGCTATGGGCAACTCGGCGGTATCCTCGAGCGCGATGATCCGAAATTTTGGCAAAATCTCCAACATGAGCGCGCCCAGCAACGAGGTCTTGCCAGCGCCTCGACTCCCCGTCACCAACAGCGATATTTGGCCATCCACCAACAGGCCGAGCAAGCCAGCGGCTTTGGGCGTCAGAAATCGCCTGCGCACAAGCTGGGGGAGCGTCCAGGGCGTCGGCTTGTGCCTGCGCAGCGCGAACGCAAAACCCTCGGGGCTGAGCGGCCGCCCGATGGCCGCGACCCGCACCCCGCCTAGGTCGAGATCGAGCACCGGGTCGGCTTCGGAGAACGGCCTGCCGCTTATCGCGCGAAACCTAGAAATCAGCGACTCTGCATCATCCGGCGTAAGGTAGATGTTGGTAAGGCTCTCCTCGAAGTCGCGGTGATATATGTGAACAGGTGTCTTGCCAACCGGGGCATCGACATACATATCCTGCACTTTCGCATCCGAGAGCAGGGTCTCAAATATTCCCAACCCGGCGGTGAACTTCGCAAAGTGGCATGCCAACCCTTCGACATCCTCCCTGGAGATGTCGAGTCCGTCCTCGAGCGCAAGCCTCGTCATCAGTCTTACGCCAAGATGTTTTAGTTGCCTACGCGCCTCAAGGGGATCCAGCTGGGGCCCCTCCTGTCGCTCGTCCAGCAATGCCCGCCGCGCCCTGTGTAGCAGGACCACATGCTCCGGGGACAGTCGATATTCGAGCGGGATCAGAAAGTACAAGTGCTGCAGCTCGTTCGAGAGGCGGTAAATGCGCACCTCTCCCCCCTCAAGCTTATAAGCGTCGACCAGCTCGGCCTCGGATGGCGGCTCGATCGAAACGCGGGACGTCAAAAAACATGGCCTGATGAGGGGGCTCAAAAGTTTGGCATAACCGTCTCGATTTTGCCCGTTCTTTAATGTACCAACGAGCTTCGTGCGTCCCAGCGAGGATACCATGGGCTCAAGAAAGCCCTCCGAAAAGGCATTCCTACACTCCACGCACTTCTTCGCGCCCTGCTTCGCCCTCGCGCGGAGTTCCTCCAGCATCAGTTTAAGCTCGGCGTGGGCTTGCAACGGGTCTCCCGGCAACGTGTCAATCGCGTGCTCGACTCGCCCCCTTCTCTCGTCCTCGCAGCGTTTGCAATCGCTTGAGGTTAGATGTTTGAGCGACCAGTGTCGATGTCCATCCAGAAAGCGTGCAAGCTCCATCAGTGCTTCAAGACCTTCGCCCCTGTACTCCCGCTCATAAACATCGGCCAAGACCACCGCGTTAACCCTCGAGTGATCGGCCAACCTCCGGACGACCTCGCCCATGCATGCTCGCGAGTGCTCGATGGACGCGCCCTGTCGACATCCGCCGCACTTAAACCTCAAAACCCGCTCATTGCCAAGAGTCATTAGCGCATGTTCGCAGCCCGCGAAGGTACCACTCCGCCATTGATTTCAAGTCCCAACCCCGGCGATGACATCGACTTTTGAGCTCAACCTAATCAAATCGGCACGGACTTCCGCAAGCTGGGCATCGAGTTTCTCGTAGAGCTTCATCAGCTCAGCAAGATGTCCCTCCAGCGCCGACACCTGCCGCTCGAGCATCCGCAGCCTTTGCTCGTCCGCGTGTACCGCATCTCTAAGTTTAGCGATCCAACCGCTGTGCTCGGCTAGCACTAACTCATGCTCACGCGATCTCCCGAACATTCCCGCTCAGCCCCCTGATTTCCCGCAGGTCCGCGAGCCAGCTTGAAACCCGAGTCTCTCGGCGGTTGTGCGGTCCTTAAGTGCCCTTCGCCAAGAGTTGCCAGCCCTGCTCAAGTAGCTCATGAAGAGTACCCATGTGCGCTCGCCGATGGCGCCTTCGTCACGCAGCTCCTCGAGCAACTTTCTAAGGTCCACGTCGGACAACTTCCACCCGATGCGCCAGCGCGCCAATCTGAGTCGCTTCGCATTTTCGACTAAGAACTCTCGAAGCGCGAGAACCTCGTCCTTAAGTCTGATTAAATCGCGCTGCGCAAAGCGCGCCCAATCGGCTTGGAGCGCCCCATCCTGTTTGAGGTTAACCACGGATTGCGAAAGCCTCGCAACCGCGGCATTGAGCGATGCCGCCAGCTCGCTCAGATGCTCGCGATCCCGGGCATCCAGCTCGTGGGTATTTAAAAAAGTGTTCGCAGCGTTGCTCGTCGCCACCGCCCCCGCGTGGGCGGAGTTCAAGTTTGATTGCGGGATCCCAAGAAAGCGATCAATCGTAGATAGGAGACCATCAAACGTCGATTCCTCCCGCATCCCCATCACCCATCTTCCCCAACCAGTGCTCAACCTCGCGCAACTTCCGCTCGTGGGGCAACCCGGGCTTTGCTCCCGACAAGCGAGTCAACTCGCCCCGTAACGTCACAAGTAAATCCCGCTCGGCGAGCTGCAACAGCTTAGGCAAGGACAGTTCAGTTTTTCTTTGGAGGTGGCGCGAGCGCTCGATCCAGAATAGACTGGCATGCCAACTTACGGCTACCGCGAACACCAAAGGCAGAAAGTCCAATTTGCCCATCCAAACTTAGGGCGAGAGTAATTTAAAAGGAGAAAATTGCGTGGCTCCAAAGCCTCGTAGCGGCACGCCAACAGCTATTTGTTCAAGCGGAGAAGACAAAGCTGGGTGCCCCCCTGACGGAGAAAATTGTGTTTAAGCGATTGCCCATCGCGCCTAGGCCGAGCGAGCTTTTAGCTAGAGCGTTCAGGCGGGCATCCAAGGCAGCTGGCGCCGTGCGTGCGCGTGGGAGGTCGATAGAACTGGCGAAACGGCGCGAGGAGCAGCGCGTCAAGGCGGCGAGCCAGATTGTCCGCAAAGGCCTCTCAAAACTCATCGACGGCACGCCATCGCTTTCCAATTTGCCGCCGTTTTATCGGGAGCTCGCCGATGCTTTGGTCGGCATCGATAGAATGAAAAAAACCCTAGGTGCGATAGATGGAACAGTTGGGATAATCGACAAGCTGGAGCGTGAACATCTGAGGAGACTTCGCGCCGCCCGTTCACCAGCGGAAGCGACGGCGGTACGAAAACAAGCGTACGGCAGGATTTCTTCGGTTGTGGAACGGGCGGGCGGTCATTTGACGTTCTTGCGGGAGGCTGCCATCAAGCTCGCCAACCTCCCGTCGGTTTACGTTGACGTGCCAACCATCGTCATAGCCGGCTATCCAAATGTTGGAAAGACGGCGCTGTTACGCCAGCTCACGGGTTCTGAGCCGGAAATCGCCCCCTATCCGTTTACCACCAAGGGCCTGCAGCTTGGTTACTTTGAACATGCCCGCCGGCTTTATCAGGTGATCGACACGCCTGGACTACTCGATCGACCGCTTGAAAGGCGTAACCCAATCGAACGACAAGCCATTGCCGCACTGCAAAACCTTGCGGATGTCGTCGTCTTCTTACTTGACCCTTCCGAGACCTGCGGCTACGACATGAAGAGCCAGCTCCACCTGCTCGAGGATATTCAAAAAACATTTGCGGGCGTCCAGATACTGCCGCTGATGAACAAGGCGGACCTGCTCGATGAGGATCAAACACGACGAGCGCGCGAAGCGTGCCGAAGGGCGATTTTTATTTCTTCCTTGACTGGGATGGGCATACAAGACTTGCTGCGCGAGATGTTAAAAGCGTTGAGTTCGAGTGAGCCCTAGCCCTTCGACGCGAATTCTCCCGGGCTGCCCCTCCTGTCCATCTACCTCGAACTTGACGCCGAGGATTTGCTCGACCAATGCCATGTTCGTCAAGGAGTGGGACGTGAGCTCAGCGCTCGTCACCTCTGACATGCCCTCCGCTAGGGCCATGTAGGAGATGAGCTGATCGGTGAGGTAGCGGTCGAGTGCCTTGTCCGCTCCGAGTTGATTTAATAGGCTTTCCGCAGCCTCCCGTCCAACTTGCTCCGCCGGCTTCCCTGGTCTACCTAAGCTGCTGGCCCCCAAGATCGCGCCTCCCTCGGTTTCAGCCCAAAGCGTGATTCCCGTCCCGGGGCCGAGATGGGGGTCGCGAGCTGGCTCGTACGCCTCGGTTTTAATCTCCACATTCGTGTAACCAGCCCTTAACAACGTGAGTTTCGCGGCATGAGCTTGGCGGGTGGCTATATGCTTCGGTAGCCTAACGCAGTGGGAGATGCCCCTGATGCTCACAACCTTGCCTGGCTCCGTTAGATTAAGTGCGGTGAGCTTTGATACGGGTTCGATCCTGGCGCGCACAATCCCCCCGCCCCGAGGATAATGACCTCTGCGAACCAGCTCCACTTCGCCCACGTAACCCATCTTACGCAACACTGGCAGGGTGACATTTGCCAAAAACTCGACCGAGGGGGCCATGGGGACATCGCTGCCGCCGATGATCTCGACCTCGATTGTTTTTTCGGCGAAAGCGGCTGCTGGCATTAGCGCCTGGAGAACAAGGGTAATGCTTCCGGCGGTGCCGATATCAACGCGATATCTGCCGCCCTCCATAATGCCCGGCTCAAACGTGAGCTCCATTGAGTGATGCGCGAGGCCTTGAACCTTGGCGTTCGTGAGCTTGGCCAACGCCTCTACACCGTGCATGTGCTGAGGCTGGAGCCCGGGCTTCGGCCGCTTGGCTCGGATATTGTAGATGTGAATTGGCCTTCGGCTAACTGCGCTCAACGCAAGCGCCGTCCGCATGATGGCGCCTCCGCCCTCCCCAATCGAACCGTCGATGTCTATCATCGGCTAAAGATAGCTTTTCAAGATATAAGAAGAATCATAAATGTTGGTGGCAGTCGTGCTCGAATTTCAAAGCCTTGTTTTGAAGTTTGTCTCGGCGGTACCTCGGGGCAAGGTGACCACTTACAAAGAGCTCGCTCGGACCTTAGGTAGGCCCCGCGCGTATAGGGCGGTTGGGAACGCCCTATCTAAAAATCCCCGCCCGCTCGAGATCCCGTGCCATCGCGTCGTAAGGTCCGATGGCAAAATTGGCGGGTATAAGTTCGGCAGCGAAAGGAAAGCGAAATTACTTATCGAAGAGGGCATCGAGGTCAAGGGCGGAAAGTTGGAGCTTAAAAAATACATGTTTAGGTTTAAAAAATGATGCTATAGGAGTGTGCAAAATTAAAAAGCCTTGATGGTCAAAGCTAATCTTGCGCAGG
>JASEGJ010000025.1 GCA_030018135.1 Candidatus Hodarchaeaceae archaeon
CCTGCGCAAGATTAGCTTTGACCATCAAGGCTTTTTAATTTTGCACACTCCTATTTGTTATAAATAAAAATTTGTTATAAATACAACAAAGATTTTATATATGGGAAAATTGTTGTAAATATAACAAAAGTGAGCACATGAAGAAGATCCTCCTAGTCTGGGACGTCAAGAGCAAGGGCTCGCCAGCAACGCTCTTCTACCGCGCCCTCTGCGGTTACGATTACCCGACGAAGTCTGGCAAGAGCCACTCCAATGGGGTCCTCGACGAGATCCCCGACGGCGTCTGGGAATTCATAAACCGTAGCACCCTGCTGATCGAGGAGGAGTACGCGAAGATGGTCGAAGAAATATTCAGGGAGTTCGGCAAACATTTGCTCTGGCACAGGTTCGAGGTGGAGGTTTAGGGAGGTGATTTGAATGGCTGAGGAGTTGAAGCTCACGGTCGCTGAGGCCAGAAGGCAGGCCGATGTCGGCAGGGGCCTCGTGCGGCTGGACGAGGGCGTGATGAGAAAGCTCGGCATCGGAGAGGGCGATGTAGTCGAGGTGATCGGCTCAAAGACCACGGGGGCGATAGCGCTCAAGGGTTACCCCGAGGATCGAGGGCTCCATATCGTCCGCATCGACGGATTCATCCGCCGAAACGCGGGCACATCGATAGGCGAGAAAGTCACCCTCAGAAAAGCAGAGGTAAAGGAGGCGAAGAAGGTCACCATCGCACCCGCCGAGGTTGGGGTCAGGTTCATCGCCTCCGGAGAAGTCATCAAGCGTAACCTGCTCGGCAGGCCTTTGGTCAAGGGCGACCTGATAACCACCTCCGCTCCATTGGGCGCCGATATCTTCGAGGAATTTTTCGGGGGTTTTGTCGGGCTTGGTGAGATGAAATTCCTCGTGACCGCTACCTCCCCTCTGGGAATAGTGCTCGTGACGGAGCTGACCAACGTCGAGGTGCTGCCCGAGGCGGTTGAGGTTAAGGAGGTCAAGGTCCCGGCTGTGACGTACGAGGACATAGGCGGGCTCAAGGAAGAACTCCAGCGAGTGCGGGAGATGATCGAACTTCCGCTGAGGCACCCGGAGCTTTTCGACCGCCTCGGGATAGAGCCTCCGAAGGGCATACTGCTCCACGGACCGCCGGGCACCGGCAAGACTTTGATCGCTAAAGCGGTCGCGAATGAGGCGGATGCTTACTTTATCCCGATAGCCGGCCCCGAGATAATGTGCGTTGAGCCAGATGTTAGAGTATTGACCGATGGGTATGGTGTGCTAACAGTAGAGGAATTGTTCAACAGGGGAGAGAAAATCGGTGACGGCCTCGTCGAGCACGATGTCGGGATACTAGCCCTAAAAGGGGGTAAATGCTCCATGTCAAAGCTTCGGGCGATGCGTCTTTTCCGAGGGGCGGGCTATAAGCTGAAGGTCAAAAATGGGGTCTCACAGGACGATATCAAGGTATCAGCTCATCAGCGATTTTTAGTCTTTGATGGAAGGGACCTCTTCTGGAAGCCCGCTGACGAGGTGAAACTCGGGGACTGGATTGCAGCGCCAAAAACATGGGATTTCGTCGGCCGCGACGTTAGGATCAATTGGATTTGGGAGCATCCGGAGCCCAGCACCTTATACATTAAGCTGGACGGAAAACTTTCCAAGGCGCTGGGACCAAAAGTAACCCTCCGAGACCTCAGAGAATACCTCAAAACCCATGAAAATGTGGCACTCGATGAGGAATCGCTCTTGGTACGGACCAAACATAGTTTTAAGAGGGGTGCTTGGATAAAACTGCCGCAACGCGTCACACCAGAGCTGGCCTATCTCATCGGACTCATGCTTACAGATGGGCACCTCAGCGAGGTCGAAGTTTCATTTCATGCTCAGGATGAAAAGCTTCGAAAGAAGTTCAAGGAGCTTTTCGCCCAAGTCTTCGGGATAAACGATATCAACAACTACTCGAAGGTACTCGCTTGGTACCTCAACAAATATTTCGAGATACCATTTGGGGCAAAAGCAAAAGTATGGAGGATTCCGCCAATCATCGCATTTGCCGGGTTAAACATCGTTCGCGCGTTTATCGCGGGCGTGTATGATGGGGACCCATTTTACAGCAAAAGTAGGGATGCGCTAATAGGTTTGCAGTTCCTCCTACTTAGACTTGGCATCTCGAAAACATGCGTGAAGAGACATGACACGCCGTTTGGCCAACTATACAAGCTTGTGATTTCGCGAGCCGAACAGCCGAAACTTGCCGCAGAAATCGGGAAATGTTCGATAAAATATGTACCAGCTAAGGGACTAACAGACCATACTAGGTTCCCATTCAGCGATGCTTTCAGGGAGGTCCTCCGAGAGCATCGACTAAGTTACGGTGTCTTCCAAGACGGGAACGCGGAGTCGAGGATAAAAGGAAGGTTGCCCCTTTCCGACTCCATTGCGACCAAGTATTATCAAGCCCTGAGTGAGGTGGTAACCACCGTCAACCCGCTTAACAAGATAAGTTTCCCGCTCGAGTTTCGATGGCTCAAAGTCGTGAAGAAGGAGCCGATCAACGGCGAGTTTTACGACCTTCAGATCGAAGATGACACATTCATCGGTTGCAAGTCCACGCCCATACTTTATCATAACAGCAAGTTCTACGGAGAATCCGAGGCACGCCTGCGGGAGGTATTCCAAGATGCGGAGAAAAATGCCCCGGCGATCGTGTTCATCGACGAGCTAGACGCAATAGCGCCAAAGCGAGAGGAGGTAACGGGCGAGGTGGAACGCAGGGTGGTGGCGCAGTTGCTTTCCCTGATGGACGGCCTTAAGGCTAGGGGCAAGGTAGTCGTCATAGGCGCGACGAATCGCCCCCAAGCGCTCGATCCAGCTCTGCGCCGGCCGGGCAGGTTCGACAGGGAGATAGTCATAGGAGTGCCGGATAGGGACGGCCGCAAGGAGATCCTGCAGATTCACACGCGCGGCATGCCCCTCGCAAAAGATGTCGATCTGGATGCGCTTGCGAACGTCACGCACGGCTTCGTGGGCGCCGACCTGGAGGCCATATGCAAGGAAGCGGCGATGAGTGCCCTCCGGAGGATTCTGCCCGAGATCAAGCTGGAGGAAAAGGTCATCCCGCCCGAGGTGCTCGAGAAGCTCCAGGTGACCAAGGAGGACTTCGACAACGCCCTCAAGATGGTCGAGCCCTCAGCGATGCGGGAGGTGCTCATCGAGGTTCCCGATGTTCGATGGGGAGATATCGGGGGACTCGAGGGTGCCAAGCAGGAGCTCCGCGAGGCGGTCGAGTGGCCGCTGAAGCACCCCGACTCCTTCAAGCGAATGGGCATCGAGCCGCCCCGAGGCATCCTGCTCTACGGGCCGCCGGGAACCGGCAAGACATTGCTCGCGCGCGCAGTCGCGACGGAGAGCGAGGCGAACTTCATCGCGATCAAAGGCCCCGAGCTCTTGTGTGTATCAGGAAAAACACCCATACTTACCGACTTCTGTGGCCTCATGCCAGTAGAGGATTTGCACGAGAACTTGAAGTCGATAACAGAAGTCGAGCTAATGAGAAAGGATGCGGAAACGAGGAGAATAAAAGAGCCCGTATATGCTTTTGGCATGGACCCCGACGGCAGGATGGCAAAAACCCAAATTAAATATATCCACAGACTCTACGTGACCGACGCCTACAAGCTAGAGTTCTCAAATGGTACCGGGCTCGATGTTTCGGCAAATCAGCCCTTCTTGACGCTGCGGGATGGAAAAATTCAGTGGGTTAAAGCCCGATCGCTGAGCTTGGGCGATTTCGTCGCCGTCCCCGCTGTTATCGGTACATTCGACAAGATCATCGAGATAAAACTTCCGAACTGCAAGCACATGAGGCTCGTGGATCAGGATAAAGATAGCTATCATGTTAAAATATTCAGCACGAAGACTATAACAAAATTGCCGAAACAGCTGACTCCAGAATTGGCGGAGTTTTTGGGTTGGTTCGCTGCGGAGGGCAACATCTCAAAGGATGGAGTGACCATCTGCTGTTCTGACAGGGCGAAGCGTGAGCGGATCATAAAGTTGTTCCAGCTTTTCGTTCCGAGGGGGCGAATCGCGGAGAACAAAGACGGTGTGAGGATCACTGTTTATTCCGCACCGTTGGCGCTGTACCTTGAGAGCCTGTTCGAGTCACCGCTAAAGCGCAAAAAGGCCCACTCCATCGGGATCCCTCCTTCTCTATGTAAAGCATCAATTGAGGTAATTGCCAGCTTCCTCAGGGGGGCCTACGAAGGGGGTGGGCACACCGATGACCAGAAGATAGAATATGGCACCATGAGCAAGAAACTGGCCAAGGGGATTGCCTACCTCCTCACTGCTCTCGGCATAAAATACAAGTTTTGGAGGAGAAAAGATGGGCTATACCTCATAACGATTTCAGGAAAACTAGAGATGCAAAAATTCAAGCAAGCCATCTACGGGGAAAGGTATAAAGAAAAAATTCGACGTCACTATAATGCTCGATATTCGATTCCAGATGTCTCGGACCTGCTAAGAAAGGCCAAAGAAGCACTTGACTTGCGCTACAGCAGGGAAATTCCTGAAGGCCTCTTCGAGGAGGTGATCAGCCGAAGGAAGCGGTGCGGAAAAATTAGGCTCCGAAGAATGTTCGAGTATATCGACCGACACTCGACACCCGAATTCAAGGCCTCGGAAACTTATCGGGCACTGAGAATAATGGCCAACGGGGATTTGAGCTGGACGCAAGTTATAGATAAAAAGCGTGGGACGCCTCAATGGATGTACGACTTGGAGACCGAGAACTCATCATTCATCGGGGGCGACTTACCCATGTTGTTACACAACTCGAAATGGGTGGGGGAATCTGAGCGCGGCGTTAGGGAAACGTTCCGCAAGGCGAAGATGGCCGCACCGGCGATAGTCTTCTTCGATGAGATAGATGCCCTCGTCCCGAGGCGAGGCTCCGGCATAGGCGACGCCCATGTAACGGAGCGCGTCATAAGCCAGCTGCTGACGGAGCTCGATGGGCTCGAGAAGCTTGAGAACGTCGTCGTGATAGCCGCGACCAACAGGCCCGACCTCATAGACCCTGCCCTGCTCAGGCCGGGGCGCTTCGACAGGCTAGTGCTCGTGCCAGCTCCGGACAAGAAGGCGAGGCTCGAGATACTCAAGATCCATACAAAGGACATGCCCCTCGCGAAGGATGTAGACCTTGAAGCACTGGCCACCGAGACGGAGGGCTACGCTGGCTCCGACATTGCCGCGCTCTGCAGGGAGGCTGCCATACTGGTGCTACGTAAGGACATGAAGGCTAGGGAGGTGCGCATGGGGCACTTCCGCGAGGCCATGAAGAAGGTCAGGCCGACGATAACGCCAGATATCGCAAAGGGCTACGAGGCGTTCGGCGAGCGGTACGGCAAGCGGCTCGCAGAGGAAGTAACTCTGATGCATTACTAAGCCTTTTAAGGGAAAGCCGCAGAGTTAAGGCGGAGGTCAAAAACTTGGCGCAAATTTTCGCGAGCAGTTTGCGCGGCATGAACGTCCTCACCGATAGGGGTCTGCAGGTTGGGCGGCTTTACGACATGCTCGTCGACGAGGAAAACGGCAGGATCCTTTCGCTTGTGGTTAAATCCGTGACCAAGGAAACGCTCGAGAACCTCCCAAAGGACAGCAGCGGTAATGCCCTGTTGCCGTTTAGCTCGGTCATGGCAATTCGCGATCACATCATCGTCAATGAGCGGGTTCTGATGATCCAGCAGCTCAAGCAGCAGCCGCCCCAAAAATCGACCGCGGAGCCAACGTTCGGCGAGCCACCGCTGCTGTGATCACCACCCGAAGTGTAACCTAATCGCAAGCTCGCTCGGCAGACCCGCGGCCTCTATCTTTTTGGCCGTGCGCTCGATTTCGTACTCAACTCTCTCTTGCTTGACGCCTACTTCATCATCTATCGACAGAAGCATATAGCTCGCGCGGGCATCTCGGTCGCGGGGCTGCCCAATTCCTCCGGGGTTCAGGATGAGCTTGCCTTGGATGGTGCGCCGCATAGGCACATGGGTATGGCCCAGCACTATGATGTCCGCATTGACATCTCGCGTTAGTTCGACGAGCTCGCGGTTTGACAGGTCCGGAAAAACATATTCGAAGAGGGGGTCCCGCGGGCTCCCGTGGACCACGTAGATGACTTTATCACCACAGGTGAGCTTCAGTTGCTCCGGCAAGCCGCGGAGGTACCTGGTATTATCATCTTGCATGTTGTCCGCGGTCCAGAGCACGGCGCGGGCGGCGCTCGGGTTGAACCCGGCCACATCTCGCGTTATCGCGCCGTAGTCGTGGTTGCCCATGACTGTTTGGATGCCCCTTGACCTGGCGAGGGCGATTACCTCATTCGGCTCCGCGGCATAGCCGACGAGGTCGCCAGCACAGATCAGCTTGTCAACTTTCGGCATGTGCTTGAGCACCGCTTGAAATGCCGCAAGGTTTGAGTGCACATCAGCTATTACTCCGATTTTCACTGGACCACCGTTTTGCAAAATGCACGACTTTAGATAAAAGCATGCATAAATTAAACTAAGTTTCCTTAAATGAAACAAAATTAACTTGGCAAAAGGTCAGCGGTGGAGCTCCAGTATTTTGGCTATCGCCTCAGCGACGCCCCTTCCGTAGGGCTCCGCTGTGACATGGGTGCAGACCTTTTTTTACCGCCTCGTCGGAGTTCGCCACGGCAAAGCTGAGCCCTGCGACCTCGAGCATTTCGATATCGTTCAGCGCATCGCCGATCGCCGCCATTTCAGCCGTGGCTATGCCGAGCAGCGAGGCGACCTTGCGCAGAGCATCCCCCTTGTTTACGTACGGGTTCTTGATGTGGATCGCGAAGCCCGAGTCCACCGCCGCCAACTCCAACCCCTCGCGGCGGAAGACGTCCATCGCCTGCTCAGCGGTTATCCCGCGCTCGAGCGTCAGGCCGGTGAGGCGCATGCTCGAGCTCCTAGTCTGCCGCAGGGCGCCGAACGCCCGTTCAAGCGCGGCCAGCCCGCGATCCGCCTCTACCCTGTCGCCGAGCAGGTGCTCGCGCCCGCTGGTGCGGTCAAATACCACCCCGCCATCCTCGGCGATGAGCGGGCCGGATGTGCCGAGCAGCGTCGCAGCCGCCTCGGCGAAGCACAGCGGATTGCCCGTGGAGAGCACGACGGGCAAGCCCTCGTCCTCCGCCCTTCGAACCGCCTCAACTGCGGCCACATCGAGCCTTCTGTTTCTGAACGTCATGGTACCGTCGATATCGATGGCTACAGCCCTGATCAAAGTTTCAACCCGGTTAGTCCCTGATGCCCTGTTCGGTGATGACGAAAATGGACTCGCCCTCCGGCAAGTTAGGGCTGTCGACCACGCGCGCGATGCGCCTGCCCCCCTTGGACTTTCGCAGGTAGACGCGCGTCGTAGCCGAGTGTCCGAGCACGTGTCCGCCGATCGGCCGCGTCGGATCACCGAAGAACAGGTCAGGTCTCGCCTGCACTTGGTTCGTCACAAATACTGCGATGTCCTTCAGGTCAGCTATCCGGTGAAGGGTCAGCAGGTGCCTCGCGAGCTTCTGCTGTCTATCAGCCAAAGTTCCCCTCCCCACGAACTCGGCTCGGAAGTGGGAGGTCAGCGAATCGACCACAAGGAGCCGCACCCCCTCCTTCCCGATTATCTCCTCGGCCTTCTCCGCTATCAGCAGCTGTTGGTCTGTATTATACGACCTGGCGACCAAGATGTTCCGAAGCGCATCCGTCGGGTTGAGCCCAGCCCCGGCCGCCATATCCAGGATCCGCTCGGGCCTAAAGGTGTTCTCGGTGTCTATGAAGACCGCCTTGCCGCTCAGGCCCCCCTGCTCGGGCGGGAGCTGCACGTTCACGCAGAGCTGGTGGGCCAGCTGGCTCTTGCCCGAGCCGAACTCCCCGAAGACCTCGGTGATTGCCCTTGTCTCGATGCCCCCCCCGAGCAAATTATCGAGCTGCTTGCCGCCGGTGGTTATCCAGCCTATTGTCTTCCTGCGCTCCAAGACCTTATCTGCCGTTACGAAGGTTCCAATCTCCGCCGCCTTTTTCGCGGCTTCGATGATCTTCTTCGCCTGAGATTCCCCGATCTCGGCCGCCTCGCGGAGCTCAGCCACAGTCGCGACGGCAATCGACTCAACGGTGCCGTAACCGGCCTCGCGGAGCTTCTCGGCGGTTGCCTCACCGACCCCGGGCAGTCCCTCGATCGATATTCCCTTCCCCCCGGCCAAACTTGCGCCTCCGTTCATTTTTCGATTTTCATGCTTTTATTCTTTCCAGTAGTTCGCGCGCTTCCTGTTTTGGATCTGACGGCTGCACATCATCAACCCTGAGCTCAAGTTGGCCGAAGTACTTATCGTACCTGGTGGTCCCGACGAGGATGATCTCCCGGCCGATCAAACTGAACCTATTGTAAAGCTCAATCAAGTCGGGAGTTTTTTTGAACTGCTCGAACAACTGCTGCGCGCTCATGTTCAGGAGCCTCTCCGCGGCCTTCCCGAAGAGCGCGGCGCGGATGTTGCCCGTACCGTCGTCCACCACGAAGCTCAGCACCGCGCGATGTTCCGGCGTCACGACCTTCCCGCACTCCTCGCACAACAAACTCGTATCCACGCTCCCGAGGCTTCGGCCGCACGAGGGGCAGACATCGAACAACGGACGCCTGTGAAATACTCGCACGATCGTGCCGCGCACTTGGATGTGCATGCCCTCCTTTTGGAGCGAGCCGATGTCGACGCGCTCCGGCTTGGCAACGACCATCGCGAGCACATCAGCGGGGGGGAGCTCTTCGACCACGGCCGGGTTGACCTCGAGACGACCCTGTTTGCCGAGGTGGATTTCAGTTTGCCCAAAGAGCCCGACCGTGCTATAACAATTGACGAGTTTTACGACATCGCCCGCTTTGATCCCCTCGACCTGCTCGGCATGCTCCTGCCACACCGATGCCCCAGCGGTGCCGGTCTCGTCCCCCACCACGAGGGTTGCGACCTTCCCCCTGCTTCCGTCGGCGCGCGTGAACTCCCGCGGCCCTGCCACCTCCACGACCCTGCCGACCACCTCGAGTGCGTCCATGCCGGGCTCGACCTCGCCTACCGCTATTGGACTTGGTTCAAGCTCGCCGACCGTCATGCCGGCCGGGTTGATTTCGACCCGAGCGGCTCGGCCGATGTGGACCTCGGGCCTGCCAGCTAGGCCCGGGCGCGCGTAAGCGTTGCGCACGAGCACCACTTCACCCGGCGATAGCCTTTGTGCGAGCTCGACAGCGCCGTCCCAAAATGAGGCGCGGATGGTTCCGGTTTCGTCTGCCAAAATTGCGCTTGCTACCCGCCCCACCGTGCCGTCATCGCGCTTGAACTCCTGCGGTTGGAATTTGCGCCTCACCCTGCCGACGAAATCGAGCGTCTGCATATCCGCCTCGATCTCCTCAACCTTCAACAGCCGTTCCTTCAGTTCCGGGAGTTCCGCGACCTCCGCATCCGGCGGGTTGAGCAATATGCGCCCTCGCCATCCGAGGTGGAGTTCGGGCTTCTCGCGCAACCCTGGCCGCACGTAAGCATTTTCCAGCTTTATCACGTCGCCGCGCCTGACGTTCCGCACGGACTCCGCCTTCTCGTCCCACAGCGAGGCGCGCACGCTACCGGTTGAATCCATCAGCATGAGTGACGCGACCCTTCCAGTCGAGCCGTCGGGGCGCTCGAACGTTCGGGGCTCGCTCACGGCGACGACTCGGCCGAGCACGTCGACATCCGCAAGATCCGGCCGAAGGTCCGCAATTTTGACCCTCGCCTCCTCCAGCGGTGGCAGGTCGGCCGCGCGGGGGTCGTCCGGGTTGAGGATCACCGAACTGCGCTGGCCGGCGTTGAGCTCGGGCTGCTGGTTGAGCCCTTGGCGCACGTAGGCACCCTTGATCTGCACCGCAATCCCCTTTTGAATCTCGCCCATCTCGACGAGCGAAACCTTGTCGTCCCACAGCACGACTCGAACCTGCCCGGTTCGATCTTGGAGCAAAAGATTTGCCACGCGTCCCTGCGAGCCGTCCAAGCGCTGGAAGGCCCGCGGCTCGTAGACGCGGACGACGCGCCCGACGATGTCGACCCTCGACATCCCGGGGATCAAGTCCTCTATGCGCAGCTCCCTGACCTCCGGCTCCTTCCTCACCAGCTCGATGCCGAGCTCGCGCCCGACGATGATCGCGGCACCCTCGGTGGTAACGAAGCCGCTCAACTCCTCCTGCTTCTGCCGGATGCGAGCCATGAGTTCGTCGTGACTGATTCCCGTGCGCCCCAGTATCTCGCTGACCATCTGCTCAAAATTCATGCTCATGAGCAGCCTCCAAGGATGTTGCTGACTCATGCCTTAAAGAAGTTTGGGGGAGAGGTGGGTGAAAGTAATGATGTCCATATTGGTTTATCCGACTATTTTCAAAAATTTGGCTGGCATAATAGTGTCGACCCTCCGTCGGATTTCTCCCATAGGAAATCTTTGTCCTCTTGATCAATTTTACTGCATTTGGGATGACCCTCGATACCTCTTGGCTGGGACCACCTTAGGGTTTACCATTTTCAGAAAGGCATCTAGCAGGTATCCCTGTACGAAATTTTTCTCCTGAAAATCACGCGGGTTTCGTCGAGTTCATCTGCGGGGATTAAAAGCCTCAGCTCCCGCTTCCTCAGTAGATTCAAACTTTCCCCCCATGGCATTAAGAATCCTCCAACATTTATTTCAATACTACACTAGTCCGATTCAAACTTTTCTACTCTTTGCGATGGTTGCTAGATGACCATTGGTCTGATAAGAAATTGACCCGCCGTTGATCCATTCTAAACCAAACTAAAAAACATATAAGCAAATTGAAACTATCCCACAAGGAGGTTGACGCATGCCATACTTATACGGCGACCCGCTCAAGTGCACCGGCTGCCGCATCTGCGAGCTGTATTGCAGCCTCTGCCACGAGCGCGTCCTGAACCCCAAGAAGGCGCGCCTCAGGGTGGTGAGGATGGAGCCCGCGATCGACAAGCCGATAGCCTGCCGACAGTGCGCGGATCCGCCCTGCGCGAAGGTCTGCCCGACGAATGCGATCGCGCGCAATGCAGCGGCCGACATGGTGGCCGTCGACGAGGCGAAATGCATAGGTTGCGGCACATGCGTCGAGGCCTGCCCATTTGGGGCGATCTGGTTGCATCCCGAGCGAAAGGTTGCGATAAAATGCGATCTTTGCGGGGCCTGCGTCCCGCGATGCCCGGTGGGTGCCCTGAGTATCGTGACGGGAGAGCAATTTGCAAATCGAAGGCGGGCTGAGCTGATTGCCCGCTTGAAGCCCATCATGCTGGAGCGGGTTCGGGTCCCGAGGGATTAAAATGCAATTCAAATACGGTGGCTACACAGGTCAGGTGCTTGAGGTCGATCTGAGCCGGGGAAAGGTCGTCGGTAACCCATTGGACCCTCTCCTAGCCAGGGAATACCTCGGCGGTGCTGGCTTCTGCTCCCGCGTCCTCTACGATGAAATTGGGCCGAAGACCAGACCGCTAGGTCCGGAAAACGTCTTAGTTATCGCCACCGGTCCGCTGACCGGAACGCTCTTTCCCCAAGCTTCGCGGCACGTGGTAGCGGCAAAATCGCCGCTCACGGGGATATGGGGCGAGGCTCATGCGGCGGGTCACTGGGGGGCGGAACTCAAGTTTGCTGGCTTCGATGCGATAATCGTCAGAGGTCGGTCGCCGAGACCGGTTTATCTTTGGATAGAGAATGGACAAGCCAAAATTAAGAACGCTCGACGGCTCTGGGGATGCGACGTTTACGAGACGGATGCGATGATCAAGGAGGAGTTCGGGGATGGGTCGATCAAGCTCCTCTACATAGGGCAGGCCGGGGAGAACCTCGTCAGGTTTGCTGCCGTCATGAACGACCTAGATCGAGCCGCTGCGCGGACGGGCATGGGCGCCGTGATGGGCTCGAAGCGCCTAAAGGCGGTCGCGGTTAGGGGCAGCCGGGACATCCCGATAGCGAAGCCTGAGAGCTACTTGAAGCTGATGGACGAGCTCCGCGAGAAGATGCTAGCCGACCCCTTCACGCAGGGGCGCGCGGACTACGGCACGCCGAGCTTGGTGGAGCTCATGAATGAGATCGGGCGCCTGCCCACCCGCAACTTCCAGACGGGCGTCTTCGAGCACGCAGAGGCGATAGGCGGCAAAACAATAAGGAAGAGGTACTTGGTCAAGCCGAGGGCCGATTTCGCCTGCATTCAACGCTGCGGCCGTTACACCTGCGTGCCCGAAGGACCCTACGCCTACATCGGCGGAAGCCCGGAATACGAGACGCTTTCTTGCGTGGGGTCGAAGTGCGGCATCGGCGATGTCGAGGCGATACTGTACGCGCACCACCTCTGCAATCGATACGGCATGGACACCTGCAGCTTCGGGGGCACGCTTGCCTGGGCTATGGAGTGTTATGAAAAGGGGATAATCACAAAGGACGACACGGGCGGCCTCGACCTCAGCTGGGGAAACCACGCATCGATGGTCGAACTCGTGCACATGGTCGCACGCCGGAAGGGCTTCGGCAATATTTTGGCCGAGGGCAGCTACCACGCGGCGAGGAAGGTAGGCCGTGGAGCTGAGGAGTACGTGATGTGCATCAAGAAGCAGGAGATAGCTGGGCAGGATGGCCGCGCTCAGAAATCAATGGGCCTCGGAAATGCTACCGCAGCGAGGGGCGCAGACCACCTCTACGCATTCCCGGTGCTCGATGAGGTAGGATTCGAGAAGGCGATACGCGAGCGCTTTGGGGCGAAGTACCTGCCGGAAATAGGTGAGAAGCTCAACCCCAAATACAAGGGATTGATGGTCAAGGAATGCGAGGATTTTGCGGTGGTGGTGGAGTCGGTCGGCGTTTGCAAGTACGGCACGATGATACCCCCCACCTTCTTCTATTCAGATATTCTGAGGGCGCTCAACGCGACGACGGGCATGAGGCTCACCGAACGAGAGCTGCGCAGAATAGGCGAGCGCATCGTTAACCTCAACCGAATGTTCAACGTCCGTGAAGGCATAGCACGAAGGGATGATACGCTGCCGGAGCGCCTGCTGAAGGAACCAGCCCCTGATGGCCCGCCCAAGGGACATGTGGTCGAGTTGGATCAGATGCTCGACGAATATTACAGGCTGCGCGGCTGGGACGTTAAAACGGGCCTCCCGACGCGCGGTAAACTTAGAGCACTCGGGCTTGAGTTCACTGTCAAGGACTTGCCTCGGCGCAAAGTCGCCCGATGAATTAGCTGACGGGCTTTCCGGATATTGCAATGCATTGAGATATTTTTCTGATTTTAGACAAACTATATATAGTATACATGTTAAACAATAACCGGCGGGGATGGAAGCCTACAGAGGCGGCCGAACCGGAGCCTACGGGCAACGGGGAGTCGTGAAAAAACCTAGGCGAAAAACTAGGGTTTGTCGCGGATAAACGCCTGGAAGCAGGGCGTGAGGTAGCGGCTGTGGGAAAAAGACCCCAACATGAAAAAGCGGCAGACGACGGAATTGGTCGAGACTCCGAAGTTTGCCGGGGGAGTAGTGGAAGGGTCGAAGTCCCCGCCACTTTTTTTTAGATTATCAGAAAAGCTCAAGTAGCTTCTAAGTTTTGAGTAAACTTATGATCGCTACCAGCGCTGGTTCCGGCAGGTACGAGGATATCGTCACCGCCTTAGGCAGATTGAAGCGAAAGCCCAGCAAAAGGTTGTTGTTGAAACCGAATCTAGTCGGAGGCGGCCTGGCGGCGACGCATGTCGATGCGGTCAGGGCGGTGTTGGATAGCATGGATGTGGATCTCATAGCCGAGGGCAGCAGCGTCGACACGTTTGGGCTTTATTCCATGCTCGGTTACAGAAAGTTGGCGCAGGAATATGGTGTGGACCTCGTCGACATAAATCGGACGGACGAGTGGAGGGAGATAGAATTCACCGCCATCGACGCACGCAAGGTTAAAGTCAGGGTCTCAGAGTTCTCGCGAAAGTGGAATGTAATTTCCTTAGCGTTGCCCAAAACCCACGACCACGCCATCGTCACGCTGACGCTCAAAAATATGTTGGGATTCGTGCACCCCCAGGATCGCGGATTGGTCCACGGCTACGCTGCCACCTTCGGTAAGTTGATGAGGATAGCGCCGTTGAGGAAGGTTGCCGCACGCCTCTCGAGGTTTAGGTCGCTTAGGCGGTTATATTCCTCCACGGAGGTCGAGGAAAGGGCGTATTTACTCGGCGCCAGAGTTGTCCATAAAAACATCGTGGCACGCTCAAGTTCGCGATGCCGAAGCTCGGCATAATAGATGGCTTCGTGGGCATGCAGGGAGAGGGACCAATCGGCGGCGAACCTGTTGAGTGGAACATGGCGATAGCTGGCAACCCAATCGAGTGCGATGTGTTTTGCGCTCACAAGATGGGTTTTGATCCAACGGATGTCGGGTACCTACACTACCTTAGGGCGCCAGGGATAGACGAGATAAAAGTTGTGGGTGACGAAATCCCGGTGCCGTTCAAATAAAGACCTCCACCCAAGCTTCTAGCCCACCTGCCCCGCCG
>JASEGJ010000026.1 GCA_030018135.1 Candidatus Hodarchaeaceae archaeon
CTCCATTGACGATGGATTATGGTTCAAAAATTAAAGCCTTATTTGAACGGCACCGCGCTATCTTTCGCAAACTTTAAGTATGCGAAAAAAGGTACTCTTTACTCGGTGAGAGAGGTGATAAACGATAAGAGAGGGGTATCGCCGGTAGTTGGTACCATTCTATTGATCGCCGTGACAGTGGCGCTCGCAGCTGTGATCGCGACCATCGTCGGCAGGATAGGCGTCCCAGCAAAGGCACCTTACGCGATCTTGGGCGTGACGGCAGAAAACGAAGGTGAAGAAAACGTTAAGATCACCATCATTCATAGGGGTGGGGACACCCTCGTTGTAGGAGAACTCAAGGTAAGGGGCGAAAAAAAAGATGGAGCGTTTAAGGATGTTCCTATAAATTGGGGGGACAACCTATTCGCGCCAGGTGAGGAAGCATCCGGCAGTTATACTTATGACAACTCGGAAGGAAAGATAATCAAGATAAAGGTTATCCATACTCCATCGGGACAACTGCTGCTCGATACCTCTGTCAGAGTAGAATAAAAAGGAGGTGCTGAGCTAGCGAGGGAGGAGTGCCGAAAGGCGTCGGGCTGGTGCGGTGGCTTGGCTAGTCCATAAAGGCCGCCAAAACCGGCGGCCCAACTTTTTGTTTTGGGGGTGCTTTCATAACTTTTTTTGTTCAAATTGTTCGACTCAGTGAATTTTTATCGCTGGGTGCCTGTAATTAAATCAGGAGCGTGAAAGCTCGCGGGCGAACCTCATGAAGGTTAAGGCACTCGTGGGGGAGGAAAACGGGGTCTCGGTGGTCACCGGGGCAATAGTGGTCGCCGCCGTGGTCGCCATCGTCCTCTCCATCTTCCTCGCGTTTTGGATACCCCGTCAGGGGTACGAGAAGGAGCGCGAGCACGTGGAGGAAATCAGGGGGAGCTTCTCAAAGCTGAAGTCCGCGATCGAGACGATCGAGCTGCTCGGCTCCAGGACGGTAGATGTTAAGATGAACGCGGACCCCATCCCCATTTTCGGCGGGCCGGCGAAGGGGGGGCTCCTATCGTTCGATAATTCCGGCAGCTCGATCGGCTTTCAATTAAACAACAGCTACTACGTCGACCAGACATGGGTATACGAGAACGGGGCGGTGATATTGGTGCAGGGGGGCCAAAGCATCATGGCCTCTATGCCGGCGATGGTGGCGGCCGTCGACAACGAGCGCGAGAACATAAGGGTCGAGGTTCACGTAGTCCGGCTGAAGGGCAAGGGCACCTCGATCGGGGGGACCGGCACCCGCACCATCGTTATAGTGAGGGAAAACGTCGTCGTCGAAAATTATCACGTCCCGAGCCTGACCATAGCAATAAACTCGGCCTACCCCGACGCTTGGCGGGAGTACCTCGGCCACCTCGAATCGAGGCTCAACGCTAAGGGCTACAACGCTGCGGTGGATGACCTCTCGATCACGATAGACGGGAAGGTCGAGGACGATGGGGTGAACGACATTTACTACTTCAGGAAGGTCATAGAGGTTGAAATCAGCATCGGGTGAGGCGATGGGCGCTAGCTTCGGAATACGCTCGCAGGGGATTGTAGGGGAGAAGAGGGGCGTTTCCGTAGTACTCGGCGCGATAATCGTCTTGGCGATCCTCTTCGTGGCCTCCTCCGCCTACATCGCGGCCTTGATCCCCAGCGAGGGGCACCAAAGGGAGCGCGAGCACATGGAGGAGGTGAAGGAAAGCTTCCTCGAGCTGAAGTCGGCGATCGATACGCTCGAGCTGCTCGGCTCCAGGACGGTAGACGTGAAGATGGCCGCCGACCCCATGCCCGTCTTTCAAGGCGCGAGGTCCGGCGGCCGCCTGTCGGTCGAGCCAGCTGGCGCCAGATTTCTCTACGCCGAGAGCTTGGGAACAGATAACACAACTTCCACCAGCTATCAGGATAAAGTCGTCCTGACCTTCACGCCACCCAAGCCCCTAGATTACCTCATCATAGCCTCGGCGGAGGTTGCCGGAAGTGCTACAACTCAAGAGATATGGGCAAGCTTGGAGGTCAATGGAGTCGTTCACCAAGAGCTCAGATACGCGGTAAATGATCCCTCGGAATGGTATCCGCTCAATGCCCTGAAAAGGGTCAAACTCTCCAGTCCTAGCGCGGTGAAAATTCGATTCAAAACGAACACGCCGGGCACGGCATCTATAAGAAGTGCCCGCATCGTGGCGTGGGCAATCACTTGTGAATACGCCGAAAATGAAAATGAGGCCTCAAGGGTTGGTGTGGAAAATAGGGTTACTCTAAAGTTTACTCCCTCGACGGCTGGCGATTACCTAATCATCGCGACGGCGAACATCACAAACACCTCAACCTCGAGGGATACGATAACTAGGTTGTTAATAAATGGAATCGAATACGCCGGCGCCCGGAGGAGGCCAACTTCGACCACCGCTTATTATTCCTTCGGTAACATCAAAAAAGTCACCCTGCAAGGCGGCTCTGAAAGTACGATTGTAATCCAATACGAATCCGCAAAAGGAACGGCGAAAATTAAATATGCTCACGTCGCCGCGATCCGCCTCGACCAACTGCCAAATAGTTATTATGCAGAGAACGAGGCCCCGACAAAAACTCTACCAAAAAAGTGGATTGATAAGGTCGCTAATACTTACGTAAGCCAGGAGGACCATTTAATTCTTGGCACCATACATCTCAAAGAAACGGGGATAGCTAAGTTCGTCGGTGCTAAATTGTTGGTCGATGGTATCACTTCCGAAAAACCGTATTTTAAGGGAGTCAGTGCTTGGATTTATGAAAGCACTTTAATGATGGATAAAAAAAGTTTGGCAGCTGGCGGCCATCAAGATAAAATCCAATATTATGGAGAAAGCGCAGCCGAAGAAGCGAAGTTCGGAAGGCTCATGTCCTTGGAGGTACCCTCCCTCCACCACATGCGGCACGGCGTCATCCGCTTCGACATAAACAACGTCTACTACGTCGATCAGACCTGGGTGTACGAGCTGGGCGCCGTCATCCTGGCCCAAGACAACGCCAGCGTCATGGTCTCGAGATTCGAGGATGTGGGCTTGGTCGCCGCCGATAACGGGGACATCCGCGGCAACCCCCTGCCAGGCGATAACATCCGCGTCGAGGTCCACTTCATCAGGGTCAAGCGGTTCGATACCTCGGTGAGCTCGATGGGCACCTCCACGATCATGCTCGTCAAGGAGAACTCCCATTACGAGGTCGAGAACAGCCCCCGCGAGAACGTCACCATAAGGGTCAACTCGACGTACAGGGACGCCTGGGCTGAGTACCTCTCGTGGCTGGTGGGGGAGCTAAACGCCAGGGGCTACAACGCATCCTTCGACGACCGCACGCTCAGGCTCACCATTCTAGGCAAGAGGACATCCCCGGGCGTGAGCGACATCCTCTACTACGAGAGGGTCACGGAAATAGAAGTGAGCCTCGCGTGATTTTTTAGGTTGATGAATGAAGAGCAGGCTCTTTCGTTTCGCGTGTTCGAAACGTTTCGCTGACAAAACTTCGATTTTACCTATCTAAACTTTGGCAAATTAATTTCACAGGATTGCCACCTGTTCGTTTAGAAATCCTCTCTTTTAGGAGAGGTTTGATCGTATTATACTCCACCAGATCGACTTTCCTCCCCAAGGCCTCTTCGATTTCTAGCCTAAGTCCAACGAAGTCGAGTAGGCTGATGTCGCTTTCGATTTCCACCAAAATATCGATGTCGCTGTCCTCTTTTATCTCCCCCCGAACGCATGACCCGAATATCCCCGCTTTTTTTATCCCATAACGCCGCAGGATCGGAAGGATCTTTCGTTTTATTTCCTCGATATTTGCTCCCGTTTATCCACCATTTCTTCATATGGTCCGGTAGGTAAAAAGATTGGCTCGCGTGAGCGACATCCTTTACTACGAGAGGGTCACCGAGGTCGAGGTGAGCCTCGCCTGATCTTCAAGGATCCTGAATCGAGAATAGGCCCCCCCTGCCGTTCAGTTCCACTTTTAGCTTATTCGAAACGTTTCTGCCGATCGAAGCGTCGATTTCTGGCGATGTCAGATCGACGGCCAATATTTCAACGCCGTCCAACTTAAAGCCGCTTATTGACATCCCGCGAGGGGGTCGTTCTCTGATGGAGGTATTGGATATTTTTTCGGTAATTAAGAAATTCTTAAATATGGGGGGCGAAGTATTTTTAATGGTGATGTAAACGGCAGATACCTACATCTGTAAGGTAACTTCGGTTGGCCAAATAACCCTCCCGAAAAAAGTTAGGGAGAAGTTAGAAGTTGGGGAAGAGGACTACATTATCCTAGAGAGGATTGGAGACACCTATTTCCTAAAAAAAGTCGAGATCGAAAGAGACATTTTGAAGCGGGTCCGAAGAAAGGTAAAGAAAAGCGGGATAACGAGAGAAAAGCTGGCTGAGATCCTTGAGAAGGCATCCGAGGACGTGTGGAGAAAAACTCGTGAAAGCGTTCGTTGACGCCAACACCATCTTGAGCGGGTTGTTATTTGCGGGCAACGAGGCGGTCTTGCTGGAACTCGGGAGGCTGGGGGCCCTGCACTTGGTGACCAACGAGTACGTGTTGAAGGAGGTGCGGGCGGCCCTAGAAAGGGAGGATTTTCACCTCGCGGAGAAGGAGCAGCGGTACTTGATGAGGTATGCTTTGGAGTGCATTTCCATTGCAGGGGACCCGTCAAAGGAGGATATCAAGAAGCATTACGACCTGCTTTGGGACAAAAAGGATTTGCCCGTCGTCGTTGGGGCAAAAAGGGAGGACTGTGAATTTTTGGTCACTGGCGATAAAGAATTGCTCTCTGGAAAGGTCAAAAAATTTGTAAATTCGATCACGACATTCGAGCTGTTGAGAAGGCTAATGAAGGAAAGGTCTCCATAGCTTTAAGTCGAGCACCAGTTCGACATCCGCGGTTGCGAGCGGAGATGTACGATAATCCGCCGACTTATGCGCGTCGGATGATTTCTAAGGATTTTGAGGCTTACCCAAAACTTAAATGGGTTTAACCCACAAGATTTTATGGGATAAAATGACCTCTGTCGTCGACGGGAGAGGGAGGGTAGTCCTACCCAGACACGTGACCGAGGCGCTCGAATTAAGCGAAGGGGACATGATCGCATTTGAGAAGGTCGAGGACCACTTTGTGATTAGGAAGGTAAGGGCGCCCGAGAGGAAACTGGAGGAAATCATGAGTTGGAATCCAAAGCGTATAGGAAAGCCGGAGCCAGTTTCGCCGAAGGAGATGAAGGAGATCTGGAAATCTTGATCGGCCTAGACTCGAATATCTTGGCCTATGCCCTCGACCCGACTTTTCCGGAACATCGGCATGCTAAAAAAGCCATTTTGGAGCTCGATAGTTGGCACATAAATCCAACCGTAGTCCACGAGGTTTATCACACCCTAGTCTTCAAGAGGAAAATGGAACCTACAGCGGCCGAGAGGAAGCTCATTGAATTTTTGGGCGACGAAAGGACATTTTTCGCGAACCAAACTAAATCGACCTCACTCTTTTCCCTGAGCCTCGCGAGCAAATTCGGCCTCGGAGGTAGGGATTCGCTGACCATAGGATGTTACCTGCACGCAAAGGTAAGTAAAATGCTTACGCACGATGAGGAAATTCTTCAGCTAAAAGCTTTGAAGTTCAGGGGTAGGGGAGTTGAATTCACGGACCCGATCAAATAGGGGGGTCCGCGCACCACTCGTGAGCGGGTTTGTCGAATAATTCGTGATTTTTTAAATGACTGCCGGACATTTTTATGAAACTGTCATTTCATTGTGGGGGCCGCGTCGAGGTTGGGGTACAAATATTAAGGTGGTCCCCATATATGTATCCAATATTGAGCCGCCCTTTAGCGACCACCGTACTGCATAGCTTGGAACCTTTTCCGCACCACTTCAGGATCCGGCAAAGGGCGGGAGCAACAATTTCAGATATTTCCCAAACATCAAAACGCTAAGGCATCAAACGTTTTTCAAGCCTATCCCGATGACGACGTCGAGCAGCACCCCCTTCGACGGCGAATGGATCACCTGACCCTCATCGTCCTGCCGCTCGGATTTCCCCCGTACTCATAGGAGCCCCAGCATTCGTCGCCGGGAGAGAAGGGCCCATCCCACCTCATGGCGACGCTCCTCAGATACCCCCTGGAGTCCTCGGCGAGCACCTCGAGCTCATTGCCGCTCAGAGTAGCTCCGCCCCTGTGGATCAGGAGGATCCTCACAACCTCGCCCCCCTCCCGCTCCGCCTCCGCCATCAGGATCGCGTGCGGCGCCTTCGCGAGCGCGATTATGGTGGCGATTATCAACGATGAGGCGATGACGATGATGCCCACGGCGACCATCATTAGCAAATCCCTTTTGCTGCCCTCGATCAACCCCCTCGCCGCTTAAAAGTTCGGGAGAGGGTACTTAACCCTTGTGAAACATAACTCCAGGCGAACCGCCGCCTTGAAGGGTGGCTTTTGGGTCGCGCATCGAGCGACGCTACAGGCAATCTCCGTCCCGCCAGTTCCTTATGAGGTTAAGCTACCTGCGCAGGCCCTCGATCGCCTCGGGTCTGACGATGTACAAACCAGTAGAACTGGTGATATTCACCTCGAACCTCGTGAGCACATCCTGGCGGGCAGATAACAGCCCTTGGAACTTCCGGAAGTGGAGCGACCTTCGCCGCTGGATTGGGCCGACCTGCTCCCATCCGAACGCCAGCACGCCATCGGCGCAGGAGGCGATCTCCTCCTCCATGTGCTTGTCGAACAAGTTGGTGGTGAGGTCAGTATAAACGAGGCCGCCCCAATTCTTCGCCGCACGCTGAAGCCCGCGCAGGAACAGCATGAACTCGTACTGCTTGGCCTCGGTGTCCGAGTATAGCCTAGCGAGGTCCGTCAGGCTGTGCAAAAAGACGACGTTGCCCCTGGCGTGGGCCAAGAGAAAATCGGCGAGCGATTTACAACAGCCCTTCGGCTTCGTGGTCGGCCTCCCCACCGCCTTTCCAACGCCCGCAAGCGCGTCCCCGAGCGAGGTGAGCATTTCCTTCCTCTTCTCTGCGGCCCACCCCTCCGACACCCACTCGAGCGGCACCGAGGATGTCGCGAAGTAATCCTTGGAGAGGTCCACGAACTTAACCCGCTTTTCAAACGGCTCGTAAAGGTCGCGGTCAAAGCTCAGAGCGATCTCGTTCATCAGGTCGGACTGCAAGCGGGTCAGCGTGACCCACCATATCTCCTTCGGGAGCACGATGCCCGGCCCGGTCGGCGGGGGCAAGCGACCGGCCTTTATGGCGGCCAACATGACCGACGAAGTCATGGCGAACTCCATGTTGCCGGACCCGATCTCGCCGAGTAATAGCACAAATGACCCGGCCGGGAAGCCACCGCCCACGAGCCCGTCGAGCGAGCTTATCCCGGTCGGGATTATCCTCGGCGGCTTGGCGGTCATTTTATCAACTTTAATCTTGTCCCGCGCCAATTTTAACCTTGTCCAATCAGAGGGTGAGCTTCGCCGCGAGGCCGCGGAGGGCCTTAGAAGCCGGGCTCTTCGGCTTGTAAACGATGACCGGCTTCTTGAGATTGGTGGACTCGATTACGGCCGGATCTTCCTCGATCGTGCCCAAAATTTGGGCCTTTAGCTTGCCCTCGATTTCGGCGTTTTTCATGAGCTTGCTGCCCCTCAGCCTGCCGAGAAAGGAGGATTTTCTCGCCCTGTTTACTACGACTCCGCCGATCTTCGCGTCCATGACTTCGGCGACGGTGTGCAGCTTGGCGGCGGCCTCGATGGCCGGTGGGTCGGGCGTCACGATCAGCAGGATCTCATCCGCGACCTTTATCGGTGCCAAGCTATACTTGTTCAATCCGGGCGGGGCATCGATGAGGATGTAATCGTAACCCTTCACGAGCTTTTCGACGATGCTCCCAAGCTTGTTCGGATCCGCGCCCAGGAACCCGCCGATGGAGGGGCCGGATGGCAGGACGTCGATCCCGTGCGCGGAGTAGATGGCCTTCTCGGCGCTCACCTTGCCTCCCAGCGCCTCGTGCAAGGTTACGTAGGTCTCGCTCAATCCCAAAATCGTGGCTATGCCACCCATGGCGAGGTCGGCATCTATCACCAAGGTCTTCTTGCCCAGCTGGCCCAGGCAAACTCCCAAATTTGCGGCCGCGGTGGTTTTCCCCACGCCGCCCTTCCCGGAGGTTATGGTGTAGACCTTGGACATGCAGGACCCATCGACAATAGTAGAAATGAGTTCTCCTTATTTAAGCCAACCGCAAACGAACCGAGACTAAAGTTGCTCGATCACCGCCTTGATGCGCTCTACCGCCAGCTCGATGTTCTCAGGAGTGTTAGCGTACGAGATGCGCAGGTAGCCCTCGCCGTGTCTCCCGAAGGCGGTGCCCGGCGACACCACAACTTTGGCCCGCTCGAACAGGTAGTCGGCGAGCGCACTTGAACTCATGCCCAGATCTGAAACATTCGGGAACGCGTAAAATGCGCCCCTCGGCGTCGGGCACCTAAAGCCCTCGATCGAGTTGAGCAATCTGACCGTCAACTTGCGCCGTCCATCGTAATCGGCGATCATCTCCCGGACGCAGTCCTAGGGCCCCCGCAACGCCTCGACGGCCGCCCACTGCGTCGGCGTGCTCGTCGACGAGGTCACATTTTGATGCACCTTGAACATGGGCTGCATCAGCTCCTTCGACGCGCAGAGGTAACCCACGCGCCAGCCCGTCATCGCGTAGGTCTTTGAGAAGCCGTTCACGAGTATGACCCGCTCGGCGGCATCGAGGGTCGGCAAGCAGACGTGCTCAAAACCATCGTACACAAATTTTTCGTAAATCTCGTCGGATACGACAAGGAGGTCTCGCTCGCTGGCGATGTTGAGGATCTCCCGCAACGGCCGCTCGGGCATGACCGAGCCGGTGGGGTTGCTCGGGAAGTTAAGCAGGATCATCCTCGTGCGATCCGTGATCGCCGACTCGATTTCCTCAGGACGCATCCAGAAGTCCGGCTCGCTCAGGCGGACGCCTACGGGCACCCCACCGGCTATCCGCACCGCCGGGCCGTATGTCATGTAAGCGGGGTCCGGCACGAGTACCTCATCGCCCGGCTCCAAGAAGGCCGCGATGGCGCAGAATATCGCCTCCGTGCCGCCGACCACCACCATGACCTCGCTATCGGGATCGTAATCTAAGCCGTACTCGCTCGAGTAGCGCTCGGCTATAGCCTGCCTAAGCTCGAGGATGCCCGTGTTCGGCGAGTAATGCGTCTTGCCCTCGTCCAGTGCTCTCTTGGCCGCCTCGCGTATGTGCTCCGGCGTCGTCACATCTGGCTCACCCACGCCTAGGCTTATGACGCCCGAAGAGCCCGTCGCTAGGTCGAAGAGGCGCCTGATCACCGATGGTTGAATCTCCCGCAGATGTCTTGCCTCTCTCATCCTACGACCGCCATCCACAAAGTTGCGGCGGCGCTTAAAGATTTTTGGGCTTCCATTGTGGCACAAATTTTGCTAGCCGCCGAAATCGCGCGCCACCTGTTCAAGCACCTCGACGAGCTTCTCGACCTCCCCCTCGAAGTTGTAATAGTGCACGGAGGCTCGAACCGTGCCCTCGACGCCGAGGTGGCGCATCGTCGGCGCAGCGCAGTGATGCCCGGAGCGAACGGCGATGTTCGCGAGCTCGTCAAGCATCGAAGCGACATCGTGGTGATCCAAGCCGCGAACGTTAAAACTGACCACACCCCCGCGCCGCTCGAGGTCACCCGGCCCATAAACTTCGACATGTTCGATGTCGGCAATTTGGAGCATCCGCCGCGTAAGCTCGCGCTCGCGCTCGGCTATGCGCTCGATGCCTATCTCCAGCACGTACTCAGCTGCCCGTCCGAGCCCGATGATGCCTGGTATGTTCGGCGTGCCGGCGTCGAAGACCTGCGGGGGCTCAACTAGCTTGCATGAGTGTTCGTCCACGCTTTCGACTATGCCCCCGCCAAGCAGGAGCGGCTCCAGCTCGTGAAGGTGATCCTCGCGCACGTACAGGAAGCCGGTGCCCTGCGGCCCGAGCAGCCCCTTGTGCCCCGGCGCCGCGAGGAAATCGCATTCCATCGCCCTGACATCGACCGGCATGTGGCCGACCGCTTGGGCAGCGTCGACGAGGAAGAGTACGTCATGTTCTCGCGCGAGCTTGCCGACCTCCTCGACGGGCTGAATGCTGCCTATGGCGTTCGAGATGTGGGTCATCGTTATGAGGCGGGTTCTATCGTCGATGACGGCCTCGATCTCGCTCGGCTCGATCAAGCAATCCCTCGTGGCGCGCACGATCTCGAGTTCGATGCCTTTCGTGCGCTCGAGGCGTTGCCAAGGTATGAGGTTGCTGTGGTGCTCGAGCACGGTGGCGATGACCTTGTCCCCCTTCCGCAGCCCCAAGCCCTGCGCGACCATGTTTATGGCCTCGGTGGCGTTCTTCGCGTACGCGATCTCCTCCGGCTTGGCGCCTATCACCCGAGCGAGCTTTCCGCGGGCGGCCTCAAAGGCGTCCGTCGCGCGTCGCGTCGCGCGATGCAAGCCACGCCCCACGTTCGCGCTGAACTCCTGAAAGTACTCGAGCATCGCATCCAGCACGGGCTGGGGCGTGGGCGTCGTCGCGGCACTGTCGAGATAAATTATGCCGGTTTGCAAAAATGGAATTTCGGCCCTGACCTGCTCGACGGTTTTCATGCCAAGTCTCTCCCGCCCTCTCCGTTTGGTCCTTTCGACCGCCATTATAAGTTTCTCCAGCTCATCGATATAACTTAGGCATTCATTCGGCAGGGTTGTGATGGCTGAGCTGCGCGAGAAGGGCCGCCGAGAGTTCGTCGACAGCCCCCTTCACCTTTTCGCTCATCCTCGCCCCCATTCCCGTGCTGCTCGGCTGAATTCCGAGCAATACGACTTTTGCCGTGGTCTGGGCGCGCAAATAACCCGCGAGCAGGGAGAGCGGCATGGTATGGGTGGAGATCGGTCGGCCCGTGATGGCCTCCGGCTCGCTTAATATCGTGGCGCCCGGCTCGGAGCCGAAGTCCGTGGCATCGATGAGGATTACATGGGAGGGTTCAAACTTTCTTATCTCCGCTGTAAAGTTCTCCGGGGCCACGCCCGCCTCGATTAAGAGCACATTCGGCGAGCTCAATCCCCGCCTAAGCCTTCGCACCACCTCGATGCCCGCCGCATCGTCGCTCCGCATATCGCTACCTATGCCCACTATCGCCACTCGGGTTGCACCCTTGAGCAAGGATGAGAGATCCAGCTTCAATTCATCGCCTCAAAAACCGATCTAGGATGAGGTCCTCTTGGCTTGCCCCAACCCGCTTGAGCATCGCCATCGGCCAGTCCACCCTTCCCACCTCGGCGACGGTGTGGGCGTCCGTACCTATGCTCAACTTAACCCCCTCCCGCAGACAGGCCTCGAGCAAACCTTGATCTGGCACGCGATACTTGGAGTTGAGCTCGATCGCGACCCCCCTCTTGGCCGCCGATTCGGCGAAGGCGGCGATATCCTCGCGCGAGAGATAGGGCGCAAGGTAGCGATGGAGCTGAAACGGGTGCGCCAGGACATCGGCCCGCTGGTGTTCCATGGCCTTCATTATTGCGTGAAAATATGCCCTCGCCAACTCCGATGGTTCGCGGCTGAAAATTCTAAGCCTGTGTATGCCCATGATTATGATATCGAACCTGTCGATCAACCTTTCGTCCACATCGATTGCCCCATCGGCGTCAACGACGTTGGCCTCTATGCCCGCCAACACCGGGATCTCCGCGTCCTCCCTTGCCGCCGTGACATCCTGTAACATTGGGACTATCTTGTGGGGCGAGATGCCAACCGACAACTCTGGCCCATGGTCGGTAATCGCCACCGCCATCAAGCCGCGCGCCTCGGCCGCCTCTACCATCGCTGCTGCCGCGCTTTCCCCGTCGGAATATATCGTGTGTACGTGAAAATCGAATTTTGGCAACACGGGCGCACCCCTTAACCTACGATCTAAGAAGGGGGGACTCAATTAATAACTTCAGATGTTTTGCGTCGAACAAAATGGCGGGGATATCGACCCTTCCGCTACTATTTCGATAGCATTCCGAATCTCGACCACTTCGGTCGTCCATCGCTTTTTCACGTTGGGGTCTTTCTCCCACAGTCGTTGCCGCGCAACCCTGCTTCCGGGAGCTTATCCACAGCCTTCCCCGGTTTTTCGCCCGGGTTTTTCCGTGGCTCCCCGTTGCCCGTAGGCTCCGGTTCGGCCACCTCTGTGGGCTTCTGTCCCCGCAAATGTTACTGGAGCAAGGCGCTATAAATAGTTCATTTCGATTGCCAAAAGTGTTGGCCGATTAAAACAAAGACTCGCAGAACCTTGGAGGGACAAGCATAAAATACGAAAACGGCGCCAAATTAACCGATTGTGATGTGCTTAGCGATTCCCGGTAAGTTATTAAAAGTGGATGAAAAGGTTGCAGTGGTGGACTTCGGCGGCATACGTAGAAATGCGCAGCTCGATTTGCTTGAAGATGTGCATGAAGGCGATTAATCGTGCATGTCGGCTATGCGATTCAGACATTGAACAAGGAAGAAGCGGAGAAGACAGTAAGGCTATGGGTTAAAATCGCCAAAGGTGAGGCCGGTGCATGAGGTCGAGCTGGCAAATCGGGTGTTAAGCGCGCTCCGTTCAATAGCCATCGAGAACAACGCCGACATACTGGAGGTAAACTTACAAGTTGGCGAACTTAACGAGCCGCGTGCATTGCGATTTTGGTTAAATAAGCTCGGCGGCGATGAATTTAGGCCGGTCAAATTTAGGATTGAGCAAGTGCCTCTCACGATCAAGTGCGAATGCGGCTATTTCGGTGGGGCAAATTTGCCCACGGGCGTTCATTTATCTGAACCTGAACTCGAGATACCCTGCCCAAAATGCGGTAGACGCGGGGTCCGCCTGACATCTGGTCGCGAGTTTGAAATAGTCGATGTTAAGTTGCGAAAGGAGGTTCAAAAGGATGTTAGATAAAAAAATTTCGCTGGTCCACGGCGCCGGTGGAGCTGCAATGATGAAGTTGATAAGGGATGTCGTGTTGAAGGAACTTTCGCTCACGCGCGTTGGTGCCATCGGTCTGAACGAGCTTGACGATGGTGCCACAATAACCGTTGGGGATAAAACGCTGGTGCTCACAACCGATGCCCACACGGTCAAACCGCTTTTCTTTCCGGGAGGGGACATAGGCAGGCTGGCAATTTCTGGTACTGTTAATGACTTGGCCGTCATGGGGGCTCGGCCGCTCGCGATGGCCTGCGCGATCGTGCTCGAGGAGGGGTTCCCCATCGACGATTTGTGTAGGATTTGCCGTTCAATCGACTTGGCCACGCGCGAAGCAGCAGTGCCGCTGATAACCGGCGACACCAAGGTGATGGAGCGCCATGCGCTCGATGGCGCCGTGATCACGACGACGGGCGTAGGTATAGCAGATAACCCGACGACAGACAGTGGGCTTAGGCCGGGCGATAAAATTATCATCACTGGAACAGTCGGCGATCATGGCGTCACAATTTTGACCCACCGAGAGGGCATTTCCCTTGAAACGGACCTATGCTCCGACGTCGCCCCCATATGGGAAACTGTGAAAGCCGCTCTGGAAGCCGGAGGCATAACCGCAATGAAGGACCCGACGCGCGGCGGCATTGCGGCCGCGCTTAATGAAATGGCATCAAAGGCTGAGGTGGGGATCGTCCTAGATGAACGAGAGATACCAATAAAACCAGCTGTTAAAGCGGCGAGCGAGATGCTCGGCATCGACCCCCTACAAATAACGAATGAGGGCAAGGCAATAATCGGGGCAAATCCCGAGTATTGCGAGGACGTACTAACTGCCATAAGGAAGACCAAGTATGGGAAAGATGCTTGCGTGATTGGGGAGGCAATTGCCGATCACCGAGGGGAAGTAATGCTTAGAACCATGGTCGGGGGCCATCGCATAATAGAAGCGCCAGTTGGCGATCCCGCACCCCGAATTTGCTAGCGTTGTCCATCGGCCTACGGCATATTTTTGTAGGCTGTTCGCCTACGGGTCTAATTGTCTAATTCAACGGCGTAACCGCAAAAATGCTAGAAATTTCTTGGTCGGCTTCGCTCTTCTTCTCCTACGTCGCGCTTCCGGCCCCCGTATCATTTTATGCGTAATCCTGGGCGATCCGCTTTTGATTGCGAGATATACCGCGTCTCCCGCCGTTTTTAAAGCCTCGCGGGGGATCCCTCTCGAGCGCTTATGGATTTCGACGATGGCTGCCCGCGTGAAAGGCTCTGTCGTCAGATCGTCAAAGTCGCCCCCCCCGCGCCCAAGCCATTCGCAGAGCTAGGAGTTCCTCGACCTCTTCAACGTTCATAGGTTTAAGTTCTAGGGTGAGTCTCCTGCGTTGTAATATGGCAGGTGAATGTTGCTCAACAAACTTCAAGAGGTGATGTTTTTGCCCATTTAAGTCATATCACCTAATTTTCGCCGTAAAATAGTTCTTGAGATACTTCCTC
>JASEGJ010000027.1 GCA_030018135.1 Candidatus Hodarchaeaceae archaeon
CCCCGCCGCGACGGGGCTTGACCGGGATTCGAACCCAGTATCGAGCGAGTTTCGTGCCCCGGCGTTCAATTCTGATGAGGTCCTTTCTGATGGAGAGCGGGTGTTCCCGCTCGGGCCTGACGCACCTGTAGAATCGCTCTGCCTGCCGGCGGTTAGCGGAGTGGAGTTCAACATTGGGGTCGCCCCGCAGGAGCCGCTGGAGCCCCTCATACTCGTGGTCGAGGATTTGGCGCTTAACGTTGGTCAGCCCCACGACCTTCGCCCTGACGACCTTCTGCACCTGCATCGCGGCCACCCATCCCCCGTCCATCACCCCCGCTTAAGCGATTTTCGTGGGGAGAGAGGTCACCGAAAGTGTTCGGGCCGCCGCTCCCATCCCCGCTTTGAAGAGCGGGGTTTTCCCGCGGCGGGGTCTATAAAAGCGGAAGTTGCCAGGGGAGACAAATGGTAAAAAAAGTTTACCTGTCGGTGCCTTTGATCGCTAACCGGGACGTGCGAACTGCCAAGCGAATCGCTAGAATTATCGAAGCAGCTGGTCACAAAATAATTTCCCCTTGGGTCCTCGAGAGGAACCCAAATGGAAATCTGACGGCGGCGGAGGTTTTCGAGCGCGACACGAATGGCGTTAGAGAGTGCGATGTCATCGTTGCGGAGGCGTCCACGCCCAGCCACGGCATCGGCATTGAAATGATGCTGGCGCACACCTTGGGGAAGAGGATAATCTGCATTTACAGGTCCGGCACCAAGCTTTCGCGGATGATTCAGGGCATGCCGAATGCGGTTCTGATCGAATATACGGGCGTCTCGGATCTAAGGAAAAAGCTGTCGACCGAGCTTAAGGTACTTAAAGACCGACTCCAATCTTGAATTCGTCGATGAGGTGATAAATTGAGGGATGTGGCGATCATAGGATGCGGGATGACGAAATTTGGAAGGATCGAGGGCAAGAATTTAATGGATCTAATGGTGGAAGCCTCCCTAAGGGCAATCGATGACGCCGGGGTAGGAGAGGAGGACTTCGATTCAGTTTACGTGGGAAATATGATGGCGGGAGAACTCACCCACCAGACCGCGATAGCAAGCGCCCTCGTAGATCGAATTAATTTGATCCCGGCGGCCGCGGAACGGGTGGAGAACGGTCCAGCGTCTGGGGCGTCCGCAGTCAAAAATGGCTTTCTGGCGGTGGCTTCCGGGGCAAGCGACTTGGTGCTCGTCGCTGGCGGGGAGAAGATGACGGAGGCCGATACGGATGTCATCACCGACTTGGTATCCACGATGACCCATCCAACCGCAGAATACGTGCACGGCGTGACCTTGCCCGCCATGGCCGCGTTGCTCACCCGCCTCTACATGGAACGTTACGGTCTCACCGAGCGCCACTTGGCGATGGTCGCGGTCAAGAACCATTCCAACGCCATGAAAAATCCATATGCTCACATCCAGAGGCCATGCACGGTCGAAGGCGCCATGAGCTCAGTCATGATCGCAGACCCGCTTCGGCTTTACTACGCTTGCCCGATCAGCGACGGCGCTGCCGCGGTGGTTCTATGTCCCTTGGAGAAAGCGAAGGAGTTCGCGGATAAACCCGTTCGAATCGCCGGCTTCGGGCACGCAAGCGATGTGCAGACCCTTCACGAGCGGGAAGACCCAGCAGTACTCAAATCGGTCCAGCTCGCCTCGCAGCGGGCGTTCGAGATGGCCAAGCTAAAGCCCAAGGACATAGATGTCGTGGAAACCCACGATGCCTTCGAGATACTGGAAATCGTGCAAAGTGAGGATGCCGGATTTTTTGAGAAGGGAAAGGGGCACCTGGCAGTTGAAAAGGGCGTGACCGCGCTTGATGGGGAACTGCCGATCAACCCATCTGGAGGGCTGAAGGCGAGGGGCCACCCCGTGGGAGCGACCGGCGTGGCGCAGATAGTCGAGCTCGTTTGGCAGTTGCGAGGTGAGGCCGGCGAACGGCAGGTCAAAGGCGCGAAACGGGCCTTCGCCTGCAACTTCGGGGGCTTCGGCAACAACACCGTCATACATATCTTGGAGAGGGTGGGTTAAGATGCAGGAGAGGCTCACTGGCTTCAAATGTAAGCGCTGCGGTCGGGTGACGTACCCGAAGCACGAGCGCTGTCTGAGTTGCAGGGGCACCGAGTTCGAGGAGGTCGGGTTGGGCGACGAGTGCACCCTGCTGACCTACACCAAGCTTTATGCCCTGCCCGAGGGGATTGAGATGCCGCCCCTGACGCTCGGGGTGGTCGACTTCGGCGGCGGCGTGCGAGCACTGGGGCAAATAATATCAGACGACCCAAAGATTGGGATGAAGCTCCGCCCAGTCTGGGGGAAGCTCCGCAAGATCGGTGAAGAAGAGATGTACGGGTTCAAGTTTGAACCAGCCGAAAAAGGTTAAATGCCTTTAGCTGGATGAAAAAAAGGGAGGGATCGTGATGGAGGTTGACTGGAAAAGTGTAATGAAACCTTACCCAAAGCGAAGGATCGTCCTGCCGAACGGCGAGGAGATGATCGTTTACTCGCAGACGAAAGATGAAATCGAACAAGTCGCCGAAGCTATAATGTCGAACATAAAATACCACAAGGACCTCTTCGACCTCGTGACCTCGGAGATCATCACCGAGCTTTACCTCTGGCGGGAGAACCGACCGATGTGGGGTTGCCCGCCTGAGAGCCACTTTAACCTCGTCGGGAAGGTGGGGGGCGAAATAGTCGGTTGCTCGAACGGCGCGCTGCGGGATCCGAAGACCGGGTGCAGCCTCCACACAATAACAATGAAGCGCGGGCTGCAGATAGGTGCTTACCTCTGGCCGTGCAAACTTGAGCACTACTTTGATGTGCTTGGGATTGAAAGGCTTGAGGCGAGCGCGGAAAGTGCGATCGGAGGGCGAAAGCTCTTCGCAACGTACGGTTTTACACCGCAGCCCTTCCCCGAGAAAAAGAGTCACTTCGGGACTCAATTGCAAGTGATGACGCGCGAGCAGTGGGAACGGATAAAGCCAGGCAAGCTCGTAGGCGAGCGGATCTAGCCCTTTTCAGCGGTCTAGCGCGTGGGAGACGCATCCCAACCGCTAAGTTTATTTTTTGGAACAAAACCCACAATAGGGGTAATTCATTGTACAAGCGGATCGCCCTCATAGAAAATCCGCCCATCAATACATGCGTCGGCTGTCGCACCTGCGAATCCGCGTGCTCCTTTTGGCACGAGAGGGCATTCAATCCGGAAAAATCGCGCATCCGCGTCACCCGCACGGAGTACGGCATAAGCTACCCAATCACCTGCCGTCAATGTTTTAAGGCCCCATGCGTGGACGCTTGCCCGACCCGCGCGATCCACAGGAATGCTGAAACGGGCGTGGTGTTGGTGAGCGAGGGGCTTTGCATAGGTTGCGGCCTCTGCGTCGAAAGATGTCCGTTTGGCGCCATTGTCTTACATCCGGACAAAAAAGTCGCGATTAAATGCGACCTCTGCGGCGGCACCCCCGCATGCGTTAAGTTCTGCCCCGAGCGGGTTCTCCGCCACATCGATGTCAATGTTGCGGCACAAGGTCGCCGTCGTAGCTGGGTGGAATCCAAGGTCGGCGGGGGTGCGTAGGGATGGCGCTCAGGTACTCCGGCTACGTCGGCAAATATCTGCGCGTGGATCTCACCAGCGGCAAAATCTCGGAAGTCCACCTAGAGGAGCAGCTCACCCGCCTTTACCTCGGCGGAAACGGTTTCGGGACTAAAATTCTTTGGGATGAGGTCCCGGTCGGCGTCGACCCGTTTGATCCGGAAAATAGGCTTATCTTCAGCACCGGTCCTTTGACCGGCACCGTGTGGCCCACCGCGGGTCGGCTGGAGGTCATAGGCAAGAGTCCCCTCACCGGCATTTATGGCGATGCTAACGCAGGCGGGCATTTCGCCCCCGAACTCAAATTTGCGGGCTATGACATGATCGTCTTTCAGGGCAAAAGCAAAAAGCCCGTATACCTTTGGGTCGAAGACGGTCGTGCCGAGTTGCGCGACGCCTCTCACCTCTGGGGCAAGGGCACTTGGGAGGCCGAAAGGACAATCCGCAAGGATCATGGGGACGGGGGGATCAAGGTAGCTGGCATCGGCCAGGCCGGCGAAAATAGGGTGCGTTTCGCAGGCATCATCACGAGCGGCAGGGCAGCCGCTAGGACTGGATTAGGCGCGGTGATGGGCAGCAAAAATCTCAAGTGCGTGGCGGCTCGAGGCACATTCGATGTCGGGGTCGCCAAAGATGAGTTTTATGATTACGCTTACGAGATTCATCAGCAAATTTTAGCAAACGAGTACACGCCATCGACATCCAGATACGGCACGCTGGGCTTGGTTAATCCCATGAACGAAATCAGCCGCTTTCCGACCAAGAACTTCCAGCGCGGTGACTTCCCGTACGCGAATGAAATTTCTGGAGAGATCCTCGAGAAAAAATTCCTCGTCAGGCGCGTCGGCTGCTACGCTTGTCCAATAAGCTGTGGTCGAACCGTGGCAGTTAGAGATGGACCATATAAGGGCACCTACACAGAGGGGGTTGAGTACGAAACCATCAACGCGTTGGGTGCCAGAACCTGGAATAGGGACATGGCGTCTATCCTCAAAGGCGACCTCCTTTGCGATGAATATGGCATCGATTCAATTTCCACTGGCGGCGTTATCGCTTTCGCGATGGAATGCTTCGAGAACGGCATCATCTCCGAAGGGGACACCGACGGACTCAAACTCGAATGGGGAAATCCCGAGATAGTGCTGGAACTTATCGAAAAGATAGCGAAGAGGGAAGGAATAGGAAACGTGTTGGCAGAGGGAGTAGTAAGGGCGGCCAAGAAATTCGGCAAAGGCGCTGAATATTATGCCATGCACATCAAGGGGATGGAGATGTCCGCCCAGGATCCGCGCAGCCAGCAATCCTACATCTTGGCCCACATCACAGGCACGCGGGGCGCGGACCATTTAAAGGGCTTTCCGTGCATAGACGAAACTGGCTACGTGGACGCGGCGGTCAGGAGATATGGGGAGCAATATTTGCCAGAGATAGTGGACGGGCTTTCGACCAAGTACAAGCCCATGGTTGTAAAGGATGGTGAGGAGTTGGGGGCCGTGGCGGACAGCGCGATAGTCTGCAAGTTCGGAACGCATTTCCCGCCCGCCTATTATTGGCCGGAGCTCGCGAGGGGGATAAGCTTGGCCACCGGCATGCAGCTGGGCATCGCCGAGCTGAAGGAAATTGGGGAGAGGATTTACAACTTGCAGAGGTGCTTCAACGTCCGGGAGGGGATCGGCCGCAGGGACGACACTCAGCCTAGGCGGATACTGGTCGAGAGCGGCACCGGTAGGGCAAAAGGTCATGCCGCCGGTCCCCTGCAGGAGCTGATGCTGGATGAGTACTATGAGCTGAGGCGGTGGGACAAAAAAACTGGCTGGCCGACTCGGGCCAAGCTCGAGGAATTAGGACTTAAGAATGTCGCTGAGGATATGGAGAAGATGGGACGGCTTCCCGCCCGTGGCAAAAGGAGGCGATAGGTGCGTGCTTCTATGCCCGAAGTGAAATGTCCGGACGATGGCACCCGCTTAGGGAACTTCGAAGCACACGACGCTGGGTATTACGAAAAGACGAAGAGGTTTTACTCGAAGCTTTGCCCAAAGTGCAGCAAGGTTTGGTTCTTTGGGTGTTCACGGATGGGAGGGTAAGGATAGAATCGACAACGACGGCAATCCTGCACGAAAAATAGCTTTTCCTGACGAGGTCTTCTGAGACGATCGGTACCACCAGCAGCGGGTCATTTAATCTTCGAATGCGCATTACAAATGGAGCTGGCTGAATGCGATACGTAAAAGCCACTTCCATCGGCTCAGCAGCACGCGACGCGTTGAAGAGGTGTACCCTAGGTTCTGTGCACAGCGTGTTTGAGCGCACCTTCAATGTTTTGATTGGAGGCGAACTCATAGGCATTGGAAGGAGCGATGTAGCAAGGAGCCCAACAAACGTGATTACGGATATTCCATCAAGCGCGAAGATGTCGTCGCTGGGCATTCGAAAAAACGATGAGGTTTTAACAGCGGGGAACTCGCTCGAGATCGGGGGTTGGCTTAGGATATCGCTGGATGGCGCCGAGATATGGCGCCCGCGGCGGCGAGTTGCCAAACCGCTTGAGGTCGAACTCATCAAAAATAATTTGTCGACGGCAGAAGAGTTTGCGAACAGCGGGCACTATAGGGATGGTTTGGGGCAACTGCTATTTTACATTGATGATGTCGTTTTTGGTACTGCTGCAGAAGACCCACAGCTAAACCCAGTTGTACGGTCGGCTTTGCCGCACATCCTATCCCTATTAAGAGCGGTTGAGTCTAAAGATTTGGACCTAGTGAGGCAGAGCGCGGAAAAGCTCGCGGGACTTGGACCGGGGCTATCCCCCTCATCCGACGACATGCTAGCGGGCTTTATGTCCAGCCTAAGATGGACGATCAGCTCACTCGGCGGGAATCCTGCTTACATCGATGAGGTAAATCAAGCCATCTTGGTTTCGACCACTGGGAGGACGACACTTTTGAGCCAACAATTGTTGGGGCATGCCACAGCCGGCGAGGTAAATGAGACAGTTGAGGGCCTGCTCGAAACTATTTTGGCTGGCAAGCCGAGCGAGGTGAGGGCCGCGACTGAAGAAGTTTTGGCGATGGGTGAAACCTCTGGAGTAGATACGATGGTCGGAATTTTGCTGGGTTCACGTTTGGGGCTGAAAATTTTCACAAACAAAAGTTAAAAAAATCACTTCTTTTTTGCAACCCCTCTAATAAATCCGCCGCTCTCGGACTTGACATCCATCACCGTATAAAATGCCCCCCTATCGTGCCTTTTAAGTATGTTAAGGAATTGCCGCGTGTCCTTTCTCCTGAAAACGATATTGTAAAGGGGTTTGGGCCCATCCAGACCGACGCCCCATATTGTCGTCACGCCAAACCCGGCCTTCCTAAATTTTCCCCCCAAGTCTGTCGAGCGATTTTTCGGCACCACGTATGCAAACGTATACCCAAGCGCGATCTTTTCCTCGACGAGACTACCGAGAAAGTTTCCAGCCGAAAATCCCAATGCAAACGCGAGGAGGTAGTGGATGCGACCTACGCTCAGCTGCGGGAGCACCTGGCTTAGGGCCGCCGCCCATAGCATTATCTCGAAAAAGCCGATTACGGCGCCAATTTTTCTTTGCCCGCGGATTATCATGATCTGGCGCAAAGTGCCCATCGAAACGTCGGTCATGCGGGCGAGGAAGATCAATAGGGAGCCGAGTAAAGCAGTCGACATCAAGTCACCCCAAGGGGTTACATCTAGCTTCCTTGATAAAAAACAATATGGTCCTTTAGTTATGCCATAACTGGTTATGGGCGTTGGTTGGAGATATCCTCATTTTAGCCACCCATATTTCTAGATCCAGATATATCGGGCCCCATCGTTTTAAAAAATCAACGATTTTTCGGTTTAAAAAATTTGTCGCTTTGCTCAGCCAGATATTTTACCTATGTTAAAGGCTCAAGCTTGGGCTCGCTCTGAAATACGAATCCTGGTTCGTTTTCCCCGTAATGCCAAGGCATCATCGCATAGTGCAACACGATCGGCCGTCCCTCGTGCTCGAACTCGAACCTCCAGGTGGGGTATGTGGCCACATTTGTCATCGCCGCTGCAGCATGGCAGGCTGCATCGAAGGGCACGACAACGATCCCCGAGGGCACTAGGTAGGCTAGCTCGAGATATGGGCCGTCGCGATAGCTATCCTTTGAGTAAAGCCATATGGAGCCGCCTGAGTGCGTCAGCCCCACGCCTGCAACCCCATCGCCCGCAAGCTCTGATCGGATGAACCGCGTGATATCCCAGCTAACCCACTCGCCGCGGATTATCTGCAGCTCTTGCAGGGCGGAACCGAGCGCAGGGCGGTTGTTCCAAGTTATCGATTTTTCGCTCCAGCCATCGTAGGTCACGCTGTGCGCCGTAATCCTCGGAGTCCCAGATCTATTGTAAACATATGCGCGGAGACAAGCACCCTCCAAACTGCCGGAAACAGTCGATAGATCGAATTTGAGGTAGGATTGCACGGCAGTGGGGTTGCCGTAGGGATCCCTCTTCCCTCCCACATATAATGTGTCTTTGGTTCCAAAATTTGAATTAGGGTTGAGTTCCTCGACGTACGCATCGTCGGTCGGAGAGATCCTTGCATCGGACACGATCAACATCTGCCAGGTGCGCTGTCTAAGCTGCGCGAGGGTCTGCAAGGGCGAACGAATCCATCCGACTGAGAAGGCATCCGCAACGGATGGATTGTACTCGAACTCAAAGTTTTCCGCACCGCTCAAAATTTCTCGCACCAGCCACGCTTTTTCAACCCCGCCCACGCGCCCGTTGTCCCATCCTCCGACCACGCGCAAGGTCGCCAGCCCCTCCTCTTCGGTCAACGTCTTATGATCGATGACAACATCGTGCAGCACTGGTGTCAGGTAGATGTTATCCGCGCGCAGGGTGGCGCGATACCTGATGAACCTCGCCGGAGGCGATGGTACCTCCAGCCCGTTCGTACACGCCTGCCAGCTGGACCAAGCGATGTTATCGTTGGAGGTGGATACCTCGAGGATTATCGAAGTGCCCATCGGTTCGCTGGATGTCCACGAGATCTTACCCCACTCAACCACCTCGCCGGCATCGTAAGCTGGAGATGTCAGGACGCCCGTGCTCATGTACTGCGGCGCGCAGGTTATCTCAAGGTATGGATGTCTGTCGCTATGTTGCCATTCCTTGGAGTCGAACAACGCACGACCCAAATAGCCCACCTCGGGCGCGCCCCTTAAACAAAAGCTCACCACCCTATCGCCGTTAAACTCCCGCCCCACGAAATCGGTGATGCCCCAAGTATACCAGCCCGCGCCAGTTATCGCGACGGCATCGAGCCTGCTGCCATGGCTTGGCTTGTTGTTCCAGGTGATGGTGCGTTCGGACCAGCCGTCGTCGGCGACCTCGTGGCACGCCGCCATAAATTCTTCGAGTTCGAGCTTCCAGCAGTGGAGGTAAAGCTTGGCCTCGAGGATGGCGGATGAAACCTCCCCGAGGTCGAACTTCAAAAAGCCCCAATTTTTATACCCCTGCTTATCCAAGCGGGTGACCCAAATGCTGGTACGGTCGCCATAATTGGTGCTTGAATATTGATATTTTTCGTAAACGCTGGCGTCATCGGTCGGACGAACATAAATCCTCGCGCCCTGAAAGGTGGCTTGAAGCTTGACGTCGCCTGGGCTGCTCGTCACATCGAGGTTCTCGAGGTCGCCGATCTCGAAGTCCGTGCGCAAGGTCTGCGTCCAGCTACCCTCCCTGGGCCGAGAGTACTCCGCCCCGCGGTAGACCAAGCGAACCAAGACATCATCGCCCTCGCGCCGATATCCGATCGCATCGAGCACCTTACCGTCTCGCAAGGGGGGATGGTGATCGAGCGCGTAGAAATAGGCCGCGGCTATCGCGACCGCCTCGAAGCTATTCCCCTTTGCCCAGCCATAAAAATTCGGGAGCCGTATCTTCTTTTGGCAGTTCGATCTCCGGCAGCGCGGTTTCGATGGGCTCGGCGGAGATTATCACCCTATCGCTCCTACCCTGGACAAAGAGCTTTTCACCAGGGCCCGGAAGCGAGCGAACCTCTAGTTCCACGTTCACGCCAGAGTAATAGCTTTGTCCCTTTCGCATGCCCCGGATTATCGTTAGCACGATCGTGCGGTTGTCCACGCGTAGCTCGTAGTCGCTCCCGCCCACATCGGTGGGTAACACGTAGGTCGGCTGTTGCCGCACTAGGGCTGCGAAGCAGGCCCGAGCGATGTCGTCGACGAGCAGCTGTGCTTGCTCATCAACGCCCGCCTCTCGCTGTTTGCTCACCTGCATCACAAAAACGCCGCATAGGAGTACTGCCATCACAACGCTGAATAACAGATAAAATGGCAGATTTTCAGCGTCCGCCACTTACGATAACCCCCTCGCCAGTTCGCTCAAGGGTTAATTTTGCCTGTCGTCCGCTGATCGAAGGACCGGTCACTTGCACGCCAACATCGTGAGTCCCTACATTTTTGTCGATAATCACAACAAGCGCGCGATTCTCAAAACGTAGCTCGCAGTTTGAAGGCACCGTGATGGTGAAAAACGTCCGAGTGCCCGAATCTTGATCCGCAAGTGTTTTTATCCTTTTCGCGAGTTCCTCAGCTTCTCGTCTGGACACCAGCTTTGCGTTTTCCTCGCGATAAGTACCGTACATACCAACAAACATGGTACAAAAGATGGCCGCGAAAATAATGCCCGCCAACAACCTGAAGGCGACCACCGCATCCCCCTTCAAGACTTCAGCTTAGGTGACGATCGCGTCGCGGCGCTCACTTTTCGATGCCAGCCCACTTCCGCAACTCTTGCCCAACCCGTTCAATGAGGTGCTCCCTTGCAGCCTCGCGCATCCGCTTTAGATTTTGAATCTCGTGCTGGCTCTCCTCGGCCCACTCCTTTGCAAATGCGCCGCTTTGAACGTCGGCCAATATTTTTTTCATCACCTCTCTCGCTCGCTCGTCGATCACCCATTTGCCGCGCGTCCTTCCGCCATATTCCGCGGTGTTGCTGACCGCCGCCATCATGCCCTCGATTCCACGCTCGTAGATCAAATCGACGATCAGCTTGAGTTCATTTAAGCATTCGAAGTATGCGATCTCGGGCTGATAGCCGGCGTCCACGAGCGTCTCGAAGCCAGCCTTGATCAACTCGGAGACACCACCGACGAGCACAACCTGCTCGCCGAAAAGGTCTGTCTCCACCTCCTCCCTAAAGGTCGTCTCGACCACGCCTATCCGTGTAAGCCCGATGCCCTTAGCCAATGCCAATGCAACCTGCTTTGCCAGTCCAGTATAGTCCTGCGCAACGGCTAGCAGACCGGGCACCCCTGAGCCCTGCTGGTACATGCGCCGCAGTATCGCCCCAGGTGCCTTGGGTGCAATCATTATCACGTCGACATCGCGGGGTGGCACGATCTGCTTGAAGTGGATGTTGAAGCCATGGCTGAAGCAAAGCGTCTTGCCCCTCGTCATCGCGTGCGAGATCTGCTCTCGATAAACTTGGGCTTGGTACTCGTCCGGTATCAGCACGTGGACGATATCGCCGCGCTTGGCTGCTTCTGCTATCTCAAAGACATCAAAGCCATCAGCCAATGCTTGACCCCAGTAGCGATCGCCGCGCACGTTGCCAACGATAACCTCACAACCGGAGTCTCGAAGGTTGTTCGCCTGTGCGTGCCCTTGGTTGCCATAGCCAATTATCGCTGTGGTTTTACCCCTTAGCGCGCCTAAATCCGCATCCTTTTCATAGTATATTTTCGCCATATCCTCCCCCTAGCTCATTTCCCTTGAGATTATCACCTGCCCCGAACGGACAACTTCTCGCAGGATGTCTTGGCCTAAGGCTTCGATTACTTTTTCAATATCCTCGTGGGTACCGCTGACCTCGGCCACCAAAGTATTGTTTTTGGATTCCAAAATCCGCCCCCCTGCCTTCTCAACTTGGTGCATAACATTCCACATATCATCATCGCCTAGGCACTTTGTCTTGAGCAACGCGATTTCGCGAACGATGCTGGTCGCCTGGTCAATCACTTGGATATCGATGACCTGGGTGAGGCGAGCTATAAGCTTGCGCATGAATTCGGCAATATGATCGTCCGCCTGGAATAGGAGAATTATGCGTGCCAAACCGCTTGGCTCAATGCCAACGGTGATCGAATCGATGTTGATTTGCCTGCGCGTGAAAACCCGCGAAATCCTCATCATGACGCCAGGCGCATTTTCACACAATACCGAGAAAATTCGGACCTTCACCTTGCCACCCCTAGGTCAGCATTTGATCGAGCCGCCCGCCCGCTGGTACCATCGGCAGGACATGCTCATCTGGATCTATGATTATATCTAGCACCGCTGGCTTGCCGCACCTCAGCGCCTCCCGCAGCTTTGGTGCTATTTCGCTCGGCCTCGTAACGCGGTCGCCCCAAGCACCATAGGCCTCAGCGAGTTTCACGAAGTCTGGCGTCTCGCCCAAATAGACTGCCGAGCGACGCTTTTGGAAAAATATGTCCTGCCACTGCTTGACCATGCCGAGGTAGCGGTTGTCGAGGATACAGACCACAACGTTGATATTATTATCGACGGCCGTAGCCAGCTCCTGAGAGTTCATTAGAAAACTTCCGTCACCAGCGACATCCACGACGTCGCAGTCCGGGCGGGCAACCTTTGCGCCGATGGACGCCGGAAAGCCAAAGCCCATGGTGCCCAATCCGCCTGAGGATATAAAGTGCCTCGGCTTGCGCACGGTGAAATAGTGCGCCGCCCACATCTGGCACTGGCCGACCTCGGTCACCACTATTGCATTTTCGTCGAGCACTCCCATGATTTCCTTGATGACGCGCTGAGGCTTGATCGGCACATCGTCGTGGTTCATGCGGGGCGCGAGTTCCCCGCGCATTTTCTCGACGCGCTGAAGCCACTCGCTTGGCCTTTGTAGCCTTGCCTGTACGCGCAGACCGTCGATGATCGCCTTGAGCGCGTGTTTCGCATCGCCAACAACTGGCGCATCCACACGCACATTCTTGCTTATTTCGGATGGATCGATGTCGATATGTATAATTTTAGCTTTCGGCGCAAAATATCGCACATCACCGGTTGCGCGGTCATCAAAGCGCACCCCGACGCCCAATAGCACATCGCACTCCGTGACCGCGATATTGGCCGCCATCCGACCGTGCATGCCGAGCATACCTAATGCCAACGGATGGTCCTCGGGTATGGCCCCTTTGCCGAGCAGAGAAGTCGCAACGGGGGCGCCGAGCATTTCGGCCAGCGTTAGGACTTCGGACGATGCACCAGACCAAATGACACCCCCGCCCGCAAATATTAAAGGTCGCTTCGCCTGGACCAACAGGTTGACAGCCCTGCGAACTTGCTCGATGCTGGGCTCGAGCTTTGGGGACTTGGTATACTCGACTTCGGCAGGTATCTCCACATCCACCTCCTTCGCTTGCGCATCCTTCGGCATGTCGATATGTACGGGGCCCGGTCTGCCCGTGGTCGCTATTTTGAACGCCAACCTGACCACGCGCGGTACATCTTCGGCCCTATGGACGATGAAGTTGTGCTTCGATATCGGCAGCATTATGCTCAGCATGTCGGCCTCCTGAAATGCATCGGTGCCCAACATCGAGCTGGGCACCTGCCCGCTGATGGCGATGACTGGCGAGCTATCCATGTACGCGTTAAGGATGCCCGTCGTCAGATTTGTCGCGCCTGGGCCGGAGGTGGTCATGCACACGCCCGGCTTGCCGAGCACCCTAGCATAGCCATCCGCAGCGTGGGCGGCCCCCTGCTCATGTCTTACGAGTATGTGGCGGATATCTCGTTCATCGTAGAGAACGTCGTAAGTGGGGATGATCGCCCCGCCCGGCAGGCCAAAGATATGCTTGACCCCCTCCGCCTTCAGGGCCTCCAAGAGGGCCTTTGCGCCAGTCAACATAGTCATTTGCACGACCGTCCAGCTATCCGTCTATTTTTTCGCGTTATTTATAGATGATATAGGGGTGTGCAAAATTCCTTTGTTTTTGCCGTTGATGACTATTCATGCAAG